>CBDCXY010000001.1:0-11642 GCA_965223995.1 Pontixanthobacter sp.
CGGCCCGACATCGTCACGGACCAGACCAGCGCGCACGATCCGGTGCATGGCTATCTGCCGATTGGCTGGAGCGTTGCCGAATGGCGCGCCAAGCAGGAAAGCGACCCCAAGGCGGTCGAAAAGGCTGCACGAGCGGCAATGAAAGAACATGTCCGTGCGATGGTCGACTATCACAATTCGGGTGTGCCGACGGTCGATTACGGCAACAATATCAGGCAGGTTGCAATGGAGGAGGGGCTCGAGGATGCTTTCGCGTTTCCGGGGTTTGTTCCCGCCTATATTCGCCCACTGTTTTGCCGCGGGGTCGGCCCGTTCCGTGGTGCGCGCTTTCGGGAGATCCCGAAGACATCTACAAGACCGATGCCAAGGTAAAAGAGATCATTCCGATGATCCGCATTTGCACAATTGGCTGGATATGGCGCGCGAGCGGATCAGTTTTCAGGGTCTGCCAGCCCGGATCTGCTGGGTCGGCCTGGGACAGAGACATAGGCTGGGCCTCGCCTTTAACGAGATGGTCCGCAGCGGCGAGCTGAGCGCCCCGGTGGTTATCGGCCGTGACCATCTGGACAGTGGCTCGGTCGCGTCACCGAACCGCGAAACCGAGGCCATGAAAGATGGCAGCGATGCTGTCTCGGACTGGCCGTTGCTCAATGCGCTGCTCAACACCGCTAGCGGTGCGACTTGGGTCAGCCTGCACCATGGCGGCGGCGTCGGTATGGGCTTCTCCCAGCATAGCGGCATGGTCATCTGCTGCGATGGCACCGAAGATGCGGATCGCCGGATCGCCAACGTCTTGTGGAACGATCCGGCAACCGGCGTGATGCGCCACGCCGATGCGGGGTATGATGATGCTATCGCCTGCGCGCAGGAACATGGGCTCGATTTGCCCGGCATCGCAGGGGTGGGTTAGAATACCGGCATGCCTGTTCGCATTGTTCCTGCAGATCCATGGCACGGTCGCTCCGACCCGGAGGATGGAGCAGGGGCCGTGCGTATGCATCACCTCGTTGCAGGTGAGGCAAATAGGGCTGTGCTCGGCTTTGCGAGCGAAGCAGGCGTCGTCCGCAACAAGGGCCGGAAAGGGGCTTCGCTGGGTCCGGCATCATTGCGTAATGCGCTTGCAAACATGGCAGCTCCGCCTGACGCGGCCCCGTTCTCCGACCTCGGCGACGTGGAAGTAACCGGAGACGATCTGGAAGAAGGGCAAGCCGCGCTTAGCGACCGTGTGGCCAGCGCCTTGGGCGATCATGATCGGCTTGTCGTGCTGGGCGGCGGCCATGAAACAGCGTTTGGCAGCTACTGCGGAATTGCCGCGCGCTATCCAGACAAGCAAATCGGCATCATCAATCTTGATGCGCATTTGGATTTGCGATTGGTGGGCGAGAACGGACCATCATCGGGCACACCGTTTGCGCAAATCAGAGCGTTGAACCCGCAAGGTTTCGACTATCTCTGCTTAGGTGTCGCTGAGGAATCGAATACCCAGGCACTGATGCAGAGAGCACAAGGCTGGGGCGTGAATATCGTCGACGACCACGCGCTGATAGCAAACAAGAAAGCGGCTGATCGCGAGATTGCCGATATCATCGCGCGGTCCGATGCTATTTACCTGACAATCGATATTGATGTCCTGCCGCATTATCAGGCTCCCGGCGTCAGCGCCCCGGCAGCAAGAGGTGTCGGACTGCCCACCATCGAGCATCTGGTTGCTCATGTCTTGAGCACATGCCGCCAGCTGGGCTGTCCTTGTCCGTTGGCCGACGTCGTCGAACTATCACCGCCCAACGATCCACAGCACGTCACCGCAAAGAGCGCCGCTCTGTTGGTGAGGCGTATCCTGTCAGGACGCTAAAACTATCGGGCGAACCGGTCGGCTATCCAGAGAAGCGGCCGCGCGATCAGATAGAAAGGCCAAAGTGGTTTCGGCAGTGGCAAGCGAGCGAGGAAGTTCGGTGTCAGAACGGCGGAAACGGCAAATGCCTGTTTATATTGCCAATCTTTGCGAAGGTTGAATGTGGAACGCGTAACGTCGGTCGTCGGCTCGTCACCAGACCAATGCTCGTTCAAGAGCAGTCGCTTGGAATGCCTGAATAGCGACGCGAGCGGCTTGTCCTTCTTTGCGCAGTCCAGCGTTTCGCCTGGCACATCCTGCTGCCAAAGGTCATGGCAAAGCAATAACGCGAGATCGGGGCAGCGGCCCGCACCAGCCGCAATGGCATGAGCCCGCAGCTGACTGATTTCTTCGGCGGTTCTTGTTGATAGCATGGCGCGCAAATCGGCCAGCCATTTCAGCCGGTGCCAAAGGCTCGTTGCCTCGTGGACAACCAGATAGGTGAAGAGGTCGTCTTCGCGGAAAGACTGAAAACGGAAATCGCCAATCCGGTATGAAGTACGCGGTGTTGCCAGCCCGAGGCTGCTCAGGAGAAGCGCGGGATTCTTTAGCCGGTGGTGCAGTTCCAACCTGATTCCGGTGCTGCCGTCGACAAGTGTGATGTCCTTGGCGCCCTTGCGCCAAAGTCCCATGAGCGGCTTACCCCAAGGGGGGGCGGGGCCAACCAGTTCGTATCCTTCGTTCCGCAGTAGGCTTTGGGTCTGTTGAAAATCGTCCCAATCGACCAACAGGTCGAGGTCGATCGAAAACCGCATGGCTGGATCACCATACAGCTGTTGGCTGAGAGCGGGGCCCTTTAAGACCAGACTGTCGATCTCATGGTTTGCCAAGAGTGTTTGAAGCCGCACGGCTTCTACTGTTGCAGCATGCGTGTTCTGGCGCTGCTTCGCCGCGCGCGCGATAAGTTCGGTTGGCGGTTTGATGCCTGCGGATAGAAGGCCGTCGACCGCCAGGGGAATCATCCTGTGTCGCTGCGCCATGGGGACGATGGCGTCCCATTGACCATCAAGCACAGCAACCGCCTCACGGACACCCGCATTGCGGTTTTCGCTTCTGGGCCAGTCCGCACAGGCGACCAGCAGATCGAAAGCGCGCTTGCCCTTGTCGCTGATGGCCGGTCGGCTAGTCATTGGTCGCGAATCCGGGAGGAGCGACATGGCGCGGGGTCGGTTGACAGATCCCGGGCATGGGTGGCAGTCCAGTTGGGCAATGAAGCATATTGGTGCAATCCGGGATGCGGTCGGTGCTGTCTAGGCTATTTTGGGCCTCGAAGGCACTAGAAACCGCGCTGACGCTTGCGTGGGCGCGTTTTTTGATCAAGTTCTTGCCGTTCTCCATGTGGCGGCGCACAGTCGGACAGATCGAAACGGATGGCGCACCTGTCATCTCAACCGCCACGCCGGAGCAGAGAAAAATCGCCAGAATGATCGGTGAGCGCGTGCGCAGATGTGCGCGGCATATGCCATTTAAGGCCGTCTGTCTGCCGCAGGCGATGGCGGCGCGATGGATGTTGAACCGCCGCGGCATCGCCACCACGCTGTTTTTCGGTGCGAGACGGGGCAAGGAGAACAGCCGGTCGGAGATGCATGCTTGGCTGATGTGCGGCGAAGACTGCTTAACCGGCGTCAAAGAAGTCGAAGAGTTCCGAAGTTTCACCAAGGAAGCGACAAGGGTGTCCTAGGCGCGTTCGATCTGTCCATCGCGAAGAGAAAACACGGTATCAAAACACTCTGCGTCGACCTTGCGATGGGTTGCGACAATGATCGTCGTTTCTGCGGACAATTGCTTCAGGTTGTTCAGGATGATTGCCTCTGTCGGGCCGTCGATCGCGCTTGTCGCTTCGTCAAGGATGAGGAGCGCCGGTTTGCGAAGGAGCGCTCTTGCCAGACAAATTCGTTGGCGCTCGCCTCCTGACAGCGTCTGCCCCCTATCGCCAACGCGGCTGTTCAGCTTTTCCGGCATAGCGTCAATGAAGCCATCGGCTTCACAGAGCCGCAGGGCTTCGGATATCTCGCGCCTAGAAATATCGGGGTTCGTCCAGCGCAAGTTTGCCTCGACCGTACGATCCAGCAGAACCGGATCCTGAGGGCAGTAGGCAAACTGGCCGGGATCGATGCTCGATGGCGATTGGTCGCCATCGAGTACGATTTCTCCCTGAAGTGGCGACAATAGTCCGGTGAGTAGATCGAAAAGTGTGGTCTTCCCGCCTCCCGAGCGTCCGTCCAATGCGATCATTTGGCCCGCCTCAACACGCCACGAAAGGTTCCGCAAGAGCAAGCTGGTCTGCTCCGGATATCTGAAGCTGACGCCTTCGAATGTCACGGCAAGTGGCCCGCGCGCCATCCGCGCATTTCTCACCTGTCCGGCCCGCGCTGTCGCCGCTGCTGTCCCGCCCTGGTCACTTGCCAACTGTTTCTCGATCTTGATCAGTTGTTCGAACGCGGGGAGAAGATTGGCTATGTGCTGTGCTCCCTGCAGGAGGGCAATCAACGGACCGCTGGACCGTGCAAGGATAGCAAGCAAGGCTGCGAGCGGGATCATGTCAATATCAAGCGCGAATATGCCGACATATATTACGGCACATATCGCCGCAGCGATGAGGAGCTGGAACCATCCTGAGAGTGCGGACTGCTCCGAGGTCATCCGCAAGGCTTCGATCCGCATTTGCCGAACATCCTCTTCGAAATCCGACAGAAAAACCGACTCGTTGCGCTGGACTTTCGCGAGCTTCATCATGCTGATGAAGTTGAGGAGGCCGGCATACATTCGTTTTCCAAAGGTGGTGCGGCGCTGACCCAGCCGGTTGGCGCGGGACATAACCATCGGCGCCACCGCGATCGCGAGTAGAACCAGCAGTACGATCCCAAATGCCAGTTCGGGTGCAATCAAGAAAGCGGCTATCAACTGAACACTCAATAGCGTGACTGTGACAATGCTTTTCAAAATCTGTGTTGTACCTGCGGATAACCGTTGCACATCGGCGGTAATGGCATGGACGCCTTCGTGCATTTCGAGTTCGCGCGTTTTGAGCCAGTCCGCGTGAGCCATCGCAGCGAAAATCCGTGTGCGCATTGCATCTACGTAACCCTGACCAATCGCGACCATTTCCTTATTGCGCACCCAAACGACCAGGTTGCGCAACGCGACGAGGCCTAGGAAACCAGCGAGTATTGCCACTATCTGGGATTGGCGATCCGCCGCACCGGCAGATACAAGTATCGATGCGACAATTTGAGTTACCCCGCTTTGCTGCTGGTCGAAAAAGAGCTCGAGGAAAGGCAGGATCGCGAGAAGCCCTATGCCCTCCAGCAAAGCCGCGAGCGCAACCAACAGGAAAGCACGTGTCAATCTGCCTTGTGCATATCCCACGAAGGACCGAACATAGGCTGGGAATAGCGTTAGCATTGAAAAGGCCTAGCACTGCGCCTGTGTGATTTCGAGAGCCGGGTTTTCGCCGTATCTTTGAATCCATTGCGTAGTTTCTGGTTGCCTGCCAGCGCGATATCGTGATTGATACTGTCGAGGCCTCGAACGGCAAGTGGGGGATCGCTTTGACTGGCGAGCAGCAAGACAAGATGGCGAACCGGGAAGTTCTGGGTGCACAATCCGACCCAGCTGCTGTTGTCGGCACCCATCTCTTCGTGATCAGCCCCAACAACAGCGGGTCAACCTTCGTCACCCGTGCAATTGAGACATGTCGAGAAGTGTGGCGTTTACCAAGAGAAGGCCAACATATGCTGGGCTATAAGGGGCCGGACCTTCTGGGAGACAAGCAAGAACTGATCTGGGCGTCGTCCGAACCCTATTTGGAGGCCCTGCGCGATCCGGCGCTGTATGATTGGCCACGCGCACAGCGAATATGGTATTTTCAGGCCAAGGCTCACAAGCCCGATGCCAGCGTTTTTCTTACCAAGGCGCCGCCCTTTTTGGCTGTGCTCGATCAGATCAATGACGCGTTCGACAAGGCCCGGTTTATCTTTCTGGTGCGCAACCCCTATGCCGTGGTTGAGGCGATTTGCCGGTACACTGCAAAGCGCTTTCCCGATCGTGAAACGGCGCTGCAGACGGCGTCTCGGCATATTATGCGCTGTTTCGAGATACAGCGGCGAAACATTGCCCGGCACGCCGATGAAAGCACCTTCTTTACCTATGAGCAATTATGCGGAAATCCCGTCAAAGCGGCGAAATTGACCAAGAAGCTCGTGCCCGAGCTCGATGACCTGAACTTTGATCAAAAACTGGCGGTTAAAGGTATTTACGATGAGCCGCTTCGCAACATGAATGCGGACCAGATTGGCAGATTGTCCGACCGCGATTTTGGGATCATCAACCGCACGTTTTCCGAGCACGAACCGCTACTACATAGTTTTGGATACGAGTTGCTATCCCCTAGGGGGCACGGATGAAAAAGATCATGAAGCCGCAAACCTATCGCGATTTGGGGAAGTACGATGTGGCAGAACTGGTCGATCTTGTCGCAAGATTGCCCGATAGTTTGTGGGCAATCGAAGACGATCGGAAAGAAAACCGTTTCGATGTCTTTCATCACACCCAGCATATCATCTTCCGCTTCCCACCGGGCAACAGGGACCATACCGAATACTACACCAATCCGATATGGGCAGTTTGGCGTGAACGTTTGCGGCCTTTGATGGATGCAATAACGGCGCAATACGCGCACAAAGAACGCCGGTATTCCAAGATTATGCTCGCGCGGCTTCTCGCCGGTTGTGAGATCGATCAGCATTTTGATGGCGCCGGATCAAACCTCTACACGCACAAGGTTCATGTCCCGCTGATTTCTGGCCCGGGGGCTACCTTCACGATTGAAGGTGATGAGCGGCATCTCGAGGTTGGCCGTGCTTACGAGGTGAACAATATCGTTCGACATGCTGCGCGTAACGACGGTGATGTCCACAGGGTGCATCTGATCTTCGAGCACTTTGATGCCGCCGCCTAGATGCTGGCGTGGAACAAACGAAAAGAGCGGACCGAAGCCCGCTCCTTCCTTCGTTCCTTCAGGTGAACCCGGCGAATTAGTTTCGCGACGGATAAACTCCCGTCAGCGCGACGCACCAGCGCAGCACTTGATAGGGTGATACCTTGTCGACTGCCTGATTTCCGCCATTGTTGTTTATGACGAGCGAGTCAGCCGCCATATTGTTGGTCGAGCCGGCATTGTGATAGATTTGCACACCATCTTTATCGATTGCGAGCACGTTGTTGTTCGGGTTGGCGGTGTTGCCCTGCTGGTTGCTGGCTCGCATCGTTCCGGTGTGGTTATGCGATGGCAAGTTTGCGAGGGTCAACGTGAAGCTCGCACTACCACCCTTTTGCCCCAGTGGATAGTTCCCGATGCCCGGGCCATTGCCTTGGCCGATCGCCCGCCGACCGCGAAGGTCGGGAAGGCCGAATGTGGTCCGTCCATCTCCGCCATAGGTCGTGCCGTAGAGCGAGAACAACGCAGTATGCTGTGCGATCGGCAGCAATTGGCCGTCGGCTGAAGTCCAACCACGCGGGCAGAAATTCATGCCGAACAGGGAAACCTGTCCGACAAATTCCGTTCCGGCTTGCGCCTTCGCCGTGGGCGTTAGTGCTAGTGCAGAAGCTGCGCATCCACCGGCGATAGCTAGTGTTTTCAAGAGTTTCATATCATGTTCCTTTCACATTCATCGAATATCGCAGAATTCCGGAGGTTCTGCTCAATTGCGTGAAGGAAAGATGCCCTGCGTTGCGATACACCAGCGTAGCACCTGAAATGGTGACAACTTGTTGACCGACTGGCCGCCGCCATTGTTGTTGATGGCCAGCGAATCTGCGGCCATGTTGTTGGTCGAATTGTCGACATGGTACATCTGGTCGCCGCCGGGATTGATAGCCAGAACGTTATTGTTGGGGTTGGCAGCGTTACCCTGCTGGTTGCTTGCGCGCATCGTGCCCGTATGGCTGTGGCTGGGCATGGTCGCAGTGGTCAACGTGAAACTGACTGTACCGCCCTTGGCACCTTGGTTCGGGTAGTTTGGCAATCCGGCCCCTTGCCCGACACTGATCGGCGCGCGACCGCGCAGATCTGGGAGACCGAAAGTCGTCCGACCGTCACCACCATACATCGTGCCCAAAAGCGAAAACAGTGCTTGGTTCTGGCTGATGGCCAGCAGCTGACCTTCGGCGCCGGCCCATCCGCGTGGGCAGAAGTTACCACCAAACAGCATTAGCTGCGCGAGGAGTGGGTCGGATTGCGCTTTGACCGGTTGCGGCGCAAGTGTTGTCGATGCTAGCGCGACGGCGCTGGCGGCACACAAAGTCAGTTTCTTCATTGGTATTCCCCCTATGAATGCATTTGCGCGACCCCGACGGGGACGGGTGTAACACAAAACAACAGATCGACAATGCGAAATCAAATTTTGTGATTAAACTGTGTCGCTGTTCGAAATAATTGATACTGCCTTTTGCCTGCGTGAAATTGCGGTGATACGACTGCCTTCATGCAAAAGATTGATAAATCGTCATGGTGCAATCTTGTAACGATGAGGGGGTCTTTTGATCGTTGTTCTTACGCTGGGAAGATCCGGTTCGTCCCTCGTGATGCGAACGCTGGGTACGCTCGGCTGCGAGATCATCGGTCGCAAGTTCGATGATCACCGCGACCCGGAGGTTCAGAACCGGCATATGGATTTGAACCCGTTCGGCTATTTTGAAGAACCCGAAATCTATTACGGCGGACCACGTTCAGAGATCTTCAGGCGACATCTTTTGTCGAGCGCAGGACGCAAGGCTTGCAAAATGGATCTGCGGAATCTGGTTGATGAACAACAGTTGCCCGAATGGGATTCGGCAGCCCCCGGCATTTCTCGTCTGATTATTTCAATTCGGGATCCGTCCGAACAAGCTCATTCCGAATTGCTCGCCACAGGCAGGCCGGAAGACTTGTCATCAACAAAAATGAAGTTTGCCTTCGTTTCGAATTTCCTCGCTGATTACGCGAAAATCGTCTGTGCTATCCAAGAATTGATGGAGGGGTCGATGCGTGCCCTTGCTACAAAAATGTGCCTGATCGATTTTTCCGAGGCGAGGGATCCCGAGATCTACGTAAAACGGTTGTGTGATTTGGCTGGTCTCCGGCCACAAGCGGAACAAGTCGTCGCTGCGGTTTCCGATATCTCGCCGGCACTTTACCGCGTAAAGCATGACGAGATCTCTGCGGAAGAAGTTATGTGGGCAAAAAGGCTCGGCGCATCTGATGCCTATCGATCAATTTCACGGTTTCAATTCTGATCTCAGGCAACGTCGAAAGCTATGCTGACTCGACCACCCATGCCTTTGTGTGGGATGGTGCGGTGATAGTAGTAGGACGGGAAAATCAGCATCATGTGATTCCCCGGATGGATCAGTTTCGTATCTGCCTTGAGATTGCCGACCAGTTCGCTTGGGGGCTGCCAAAATTCGATTGCCCCGTCGTCGCCGCAAGTATTCGAAGCTTTGTCCACGTCGACATAAAAAACACCGCTTAACTTCCCCCCAGGGTGGCAATGTGAATCCTGAAAGCCGCCTTGCCGCAGGTTAACAGCCCAGCTTGTCAGTCGCAGTCGGTCCGGCAGATGACGCAGATATGGGTGCGACGAATTGTCGCGAAGATAGGTTTCGACGCGTCGCTGAATCAGCACGACAATCTCGGACAATAGAGATGGTGCGAGAAGGTCGTGCAGAAAAGCCTGCGCTCCGAGCATTGTCGTTGTGCTCGCAGGTTCTTCTACCAGTGCGCGGTTGCCCTTGATGCTTGCAGCAAGATTCTCACAAAGTGTGGCTAGCTCGGTTGGATCGCTCTCCACGGGGCCGCTGTTGACCGATATGAGAGCTTCGTCGTGCAGTCGGTCCAGATGATCTCGATCACCGCAGATCAGGCTGTGTGCGCACTCCAAAGCAATTAGGCCGGCCGGCGTTCCGTTCTGATCGTCAAACTCGGAAACGAGCTTCGCCGCTTCGTCATATTTGCCCAGTTTGAGTAGACATTCGTACAAAGCAACGACCGTTTGTCCGGGGACATCGTGAGCAGCTTTTCGCAGTAACACTTCCGCCCGTTCATACTGGCCTGATTGTACGAGCTGCTTGCCCAACAGAACCGTCGCTTCGACATGATCTCGATCTAGTGCAAGTGCCTGCTCGCATGCGATAATCGTTTCTTCGCCCCTTTTTGCCAACCGTAGCGATTGCGCTCTGAAGTAGTGGACCGAAGCAGATTGCGGCGCATATTCGAGTAGAGCATCAGCCAGGGCCTGAACTTCATCCGCGTCATGGGCAGAGATTTGCGTTATGTCGGCTGCGATCAGGCAGAGCTTTCGTGGGTCGAGTTTCGATTCTATACCCGCTCGAAAAAGCCCCTGCAGTGCACGGCGCCGGTTCAAACCGTCTGAAATATGCGGCGTCCAGTTGAGCGACAATTTGTCAGATGTTCGCATGGGTGGCCGTCCGGTCGATACAGCGCGATTGTTCAACGCTGCTTTGTCCATTATACTATCCAACTATTGCGCCGGTAGCCACTTACAATTCGTAAGCGCCTTGGAGCAATCGGTCTCGCCAATTGCAAATCGCGTTGCCGGTTCGTTTGTCTGCAAGACCAGACAGTATTGAAATGGGATCAAGATTGTATTTCTACAGAGCATATGGCTTGATCCTTGGGTCTCACTTTCGCATTCCAAACCTGACGGAGTGTGAGGCGCAAGCATGTCAGATCGAAATCGCTGAGTTATCTTCGAACCAAGAATTCGAAGATGAATCGTTCGAGAATCAGTTCGCAAACTGGAAGGCATCTCCCGGGCGTTTCCTTTTGTCGGTAAAGGATGTGGCGCAGTTTTATGTCCGCGATGGAAAACGGATCGGCATTCGACTGGAGCGGGGCGCAGAGCCGGAGGATGTCACTGCCTTTTTAATGGGTTCGGCTTTTGCGGTGCTACTGCAGCAGCGTAGATTTCTGACGCTCCACGCAAGTGCTATTGCAACGGATACGGGTGCGGTTCTGTTTATCGGTCATTCCGGCGTCGGGAAATCGACAACCCTTGCAGCTATGCATGATCGCGGCTTTGATATGATCACCGATGATGTTGCCGCTGTAAATTTTGCTGCTGACGGCACTCCCAGAATTGTCCCGAGCTTCGCTGGAGGAAAACTGACCGCCCGTTCATTGGTGCAGCTGGGATTGCAAACACACGATTATCCAATGCTGCGAGCTGAAATAGAGAAATACGCTTATCCGCTCCGCCTGACGGGACGGTCGAAGGTCGAGATCGACCGAATTGTTGTGCTGGAAATGTCACCGAGCCCCGAAATCGAACTGAAGGCACTGAGTCGCAGCGAGGCGTTTCAAGCGACATCCTTTTTCACGTTTCGGAAACGCTTCTACGATGGAATGGAAATGCGACATTTCCATTTCGATGCAATATCCAAGTTGGTTGAGGCGGTTCCGGTATGCCGGATCCGCCGACCTGATACTCCATTTTTGCTGGACGAGCTTGTCGACAAGGTAATGTCCGAACTGAACATCACCGCAGCGCACGAACCAACGCTCGGTCTTCACTAGAATGAGTTTTGTCTGGCTCGTATCCTATCCCAAATCAGGAAGCACCTGGATGCGGATATTACTGTCGAACTATACCACCGTTGACGGGGATGGCTGGGATTGGGATGAGCCACTGATCGGGCCGGCTTCCCATTTGGGACGGCATGAATTTGACGAGCAGATGGGCCTGAGTTCGTC
>CBDCXY010000002.1:0-30781 GCA_965223995.1 Pontixanthobacter sp.
TCGCGACCGATGATCCGGCAGGCGCTGGAAGCGGGTATCAACTTCTTCGATATCGCCAATGTCTATTCGGGTGGAACCTCCGAAGAGATCACCGGCAAGCTGCTCAGGGAAATGGCCAATCGCGATGAGATCGTGATCGCAACCAAGGCGCATTTCCCCTGGCGCCGTGCGCCCAATACTGGCGGACAATCGGCCAAGGCACTGATGCATGCGGTCGATGACAGCCTGCGCCGCTTGGGAACCGACTATATCGACCTGTACCAGATCCACCGGCTCGATCCGACAACTCCCATGGAAGAGACGCTCGAAACGCTCGATGCCATCGTCCGCTCGGGCAAGGTTCGCTATATCGGCGCGTCTTCGATGTATGCGTGGCAGTTTATGAAAATGCTGCATATCAGCGAGATGAACGGGCTCAAGCGCTTCGTCTCGATGCAGAATTACGTGAACCTGCTCTACCGCGAGGAAGAGCGCGAAATGCTGCCATTGTGCGCGGATCAGGGCGTTGCGGTAATGCCGTGGAGCCCGCTCGCGCGCGGCAAACTCACCCGCCCATGGGATGTCGAAACCGAACGCTCGAAGACCGATCTGGTCGGCAAAGCGCTCTATTCAAACGCCGATGAAAGCGATCGCGCGGTCGTCGATGCGGTTGCTGCGCTGGCCGAAAAGCGCGGCCTCCCGATGGCACAGATCGCCTTGGCCTGGCTGCTCCACAAGCCCGAAGTCACCACGCCGATTATTGGCGCAACAAAGCCCAAACATATCGCGGATGCGGTGGCAGCCCTCGATGTCGCGCTGTCGAAAGACGAAATCACATCGCTCGAGAAACCATACATTCCGCACGAAGTCGCAGGCATGTTCCAGATGCCCTCTGGCGAACTGACAGTGACGGTTAAAGATTAGAGGTGTAATGAAACCCAACCGCGCCAACACGGAGTGGTATGCGGGCGACCTGTTCGGCGAGATCTATCAGGCCGAGGTCAACCAAACACCACCCAAAGCCTCGCCATGGGCGCTGATCCCCGGTTTGCTGGTCTGCGGAACGGCGGCGCTCGCAGCGCTTTGGCTGGCCGATCAGTATAGTTTCCCAGCCATCCTGCTCGGTCTGCTCATAGGGCTTGCGCTTAATTTCCTTTCGGATCACCCGCGCACCGGCGCCGGCCTCGATTTTGCCTCGAAGCACTTCCTGCGCGCCGGAATTATCCTGCTTGGTTTGCAGATAACGCTGATGCAGATCGGCGAGGTCGGATGGCTGCCTTTCCTCGGCCTGTTCGCGATAATGGCAGTCAGCTTTGGAGCAGGCGTTGCGGGAGCACAGTTCTCCGGGCAGAGCCGCTACGCCGGTATTCTCGCGGGAGGAGCAACAGCGATCTGCGGTGCCTCCGCCGCACTCGCGCTCTATAGCGTGATCGGTAAAGACCGGCTCGATCAGGCGCGCTTTACCGTGGTGCTTATGGGCGTTGCCCTTGCGAGCGCGATTGCGCTGTCATTCTATCCGGCGCTGGCAGCGTTGCTTGGCCTCAACGATATTCAGGCAGGATACCTGATCGGTGCATCGATTCACGATGCGGGACAGGCCATAGGCGGCGGTTATGCGATCTCGCCGGAGGCCGGCGCGCAGGCAACCATCGTCAAGCTCACCCGGGTGGCATTGCTTGCACCGGTTGTCGGCATGGTCGCACTCTGGATTGGCTCGGGAGCGACAGGAGAGCAAGCGTCGGGCTGGAAGCGACTGGCGCTGCCGCCTTTCATCCTGGCCTTCCTTGCGGTCGTTCTGATCAACAGCGCCATCGATATGCCCGGGCCGGTACGAGAACACGGCCTGACTATTTCCAAGACCATGCTGCTGCTTGCGGTCACCGCCACCGCAATGCGATCTCGCATGGATCTTCTTCTTGACGCAGGCTGGAAACCGATGATCCCGGTCATCAGCGCCAGCCTTGTCTCCTTTGTCGCGGCCCTTCTCGTCGCAATGATGTTGATTGCATGACCCGCACCTTGCTAACGCGCGCCCATTCAGGAGGAATGGCCACGTGATTCTGTCGCCTTTTACCAAACACCCCGCTTCGGTGGGCGAGACATACTTCCAGCACTTCAAACACGCTGCATCCTTTGGCACCCGGCTGGTGCTTGCCGGTATTGCTTGCTTGTTACACGGAATCTTCCCGTTTCTGTTTGTCAAAACAGGCAGCAAGCAGGTGACCCAACTGCACGACCGCATGGTCACCAATCGCGACCAGCGGGTAAGCGAGATACTCGATTACGTGATTTAGCCGTTACTGAAAGTGGCGGTGCCGCTTACAGGATTCGAACCTGTGACCCCATCATTACGAATGATGTGCTCTACCAACTGAGCTAAAGCGGCACATTCTCATTTCTGAGATGTGGAGGCCCGAGCCGGAATCGAACCGGCGTACACGGATTTGCAATCCGCTGCGTCACCACTCCGCCATCGGGCCTCGATTCCCGCAAACGCATGGTCTGCGCGGATGGAAGCGCGCAAGTAGCGCCTCGACCGGCGCAAGGCAATGTGATTCTTGTGCCGATAAAAACGCCAATTTGCGGGGCTGCCATCGCGATGCTCTTCGGCTAAAGCTCGTATTCTATGAGCGTCAGGAATCTGATCGAGCCGATTACGGCAGCGGGCGGGGCAGTCGCCCTGAAAAATGCGGAATGCTGGATGCAGGGACGTACCCTATACGGCGGTGCCTCTGCCCTGATTGCTTACACTGCAGCGACGCGGGCATTCACCGATTTGCCGCCGCTCCGTGCGGGACAGATCGGTTTTGTCGCACCTGTGGGCGAGAGTTTCGCGCTCAAGAGCGAGATCGTCCGGCAAGGCCGTAACGTCTCGCAAATCCGCAGCGAAATCGTGTCGGACGGCAAGGTTGCACTGACCGCATTCTGGCTGTTCGGTACGGCGCGCGAGCCAAACGCGGTGCACCCTTCTCCCCGCCCGATGCCAGATCCCGGCAAACCAGAGAACACGAAACCAGCCGATACCTCACGCGCACCGGAGTTCCTGAAGAACAACTTCGACGTGCACTACACAAACGAGCGCCGCAGCGAGGGCGAGCCGGTAATCCGGCGCTGGACGCGCCTGAAGGAACCTTCGGGGATTGATCCGATTTCCGAGTTAATCCTGATGGGCGATACGCTACCGCCATCGGCAGCGCGGATCATGCAGCGACGAGGTCCGATCAGCTCGATCAACTGGTCGTTCAACGTACTCGATCCCGAACCAAGGACTACCGACGGCTGGTGGTTGGCAGAAACGGCAAGCGACCATGCCAATCAAGGCTATTCAAGCGAGCGGCTTAGGCTTTGGAATACCGACGGTAAACAGATGTTATCTGGCATCCAGGCTGTGGCCATTTTCGGATGAACGAGCGGTTGGTCAAACGTCCTCGAAAACGGGCTTGCGTTTGGCCATTCCAGCCATCACCGCCTCGATCTGGTTTTTGGTACGCATAACCGCATGCTGCTCGATGCTTTCTTCCATCAGGATCGTGTCGTTGTCCTTATCGGCCATCTTGTTTGACAGCCGCTTGGCTCCGCGGATCGCATGCGGATTGCGATTGGCGATTTCGGTTGCGATTGCGGTAGCACGCGCGTGCGGATCAGTATCGACATGTGTAGCCAAGCCGAACCGCTGCGCCTCTTCGCCCGTAAATTCGCGATTGGTGTAAACCAGCTCGCGGAGAATATCATCTCGCACCAACCCGCGCCAAAGCGTGTATCCGCCCATATCAGGGACCAGACCCCATTTCATTTCCATGATCGCCATGCGTGCATCGGGCGCAGTCACCCGAATATCCGCCCCGCTGGCGATCTGCATGCCCCCGCCAAAGCACACACCATGGATCGCGCAGATCACAGGCACGGGGAGTTTGCGCCACTGCGTTGCGACCTGTTGGAATTTGTTGGAATCGCCATAGGTGCGTTCGGTTAGCGCAGGCTCATCACCCGAAGGTTCGCGGCCAAAGGTTGATGTGTCTAGTCCTGCGCAGAAACTCTTACCCTCGCCCGACAAGACCACTGCACGCACACCCTCCATCTCATGCAAAGCCCTACCCGCCATAATAATCCGCTCGAACATTTCGGGATCGAGCGCGTTCATCTTGTCGGGGCGCGTCAGCCGGACTTGCGCGACGCCGTCTTCGCCCAGCTCAACCGAAACACGTTCATTTTCCTGGAATGCCATGCGAGTCACCTATCTGCCTGTGCTATTCGCCATCGTCGCCCAACCTCGGAGGGCTGTCCAGAGAAACTAATACGCGCTGTGTTTGTCGCACCGCTTCGGTTGCCATGGATAACCACCATGTGAGGATCGGGATCGGTTTCGGTCGGCGAAGCGATCTTGAATACATGCGGCGAAGACATGGCCGCCATCTGGCTATGATCGCAGCAATCCGGCAATCCGCATCGAAAACACCGCATCGGACGTGACAACCAGATGGTCGATAATATCGATGCCATATGCATGGGCGACGCGCTCTAGATAGCCGGTTGCTGCAATGTCCTGTTCGCTCGGCTCGCAGCGGCCAGACGGGTGGTTATGCGCAAGCAGAATGGCCGAAGCGCCAAGCGTAAGAGCGCGCCGGATAAGATCCGCGCTATCGAGCCGAACCGTGTTCGCAGAACCAAGACCCATCTCTTCATCGATGATATACTGGCGCGCTTGATCGCAAAAAATGATGAGGAGCCGTTCACCGGCATTCCTGCACAGCCGCGTTTTTAGATAGTCGAGCAGGTTTTCGTCGCTTACGATCACTTTAGTCCCGACTATTCGCTCGCGTCGGGCGGTGTCCATCAGCGCGCGAGCTGCAAGGATACCCCTTATCGCCTCAGGGAAATCAACGCCGGCTTGGAGCAAATGTTGCTCAGGCGCACGCATGGCGCGACCCAAAGAACCGAACTGGCCACGTAGCGTTCGAGCCAACTCTAGCGCATCTCCGCCGGCGAACGGGCTGAGGAGTTCTGCCATGACCTGTAATTGCCGTGGCGCTTCACGCGGCGGTGATGGAACCAGATCCCGAAGCCCAGAATTATGATCTGAAAATAGGACGGGCCTACACTCAGCACCAGATAGGCGATGGGCGAGACATTGTCCGCAACGGCGCGCGCCACATGGGCGAAAAACGCAATAATCTGAAACCCTGCCATCCATAATGTGTAGTTCCGGTTCGCCTTCAGTGCGATCAGCACCATCGCAACACAGGTCGTCGTATCGATAAGCGCATTCGCATAATCTACCGATAGAACGTGCGAGCTCTCTCCAGCGATCATGTGGTAAATGACGCTGGAACCAAACATCCAGCCCATAGCCAGCGCCATACCTCGCTCTGGTCCCGCACCCCATAGAAACGCGGCGCAGAAGGTCAGAATGAGCAAAACTTCCTGGGCATCTGCTCGATACAGGTTCCAGATTTCGATCGCGGTCAGATGGCGCCCCTAACTCACGCGATTCAAATCATCGGCGGGGATATTGCTGATGATCGCGCTGGGTTCGATGTCGGTCAAATCCCCGGTATCCTTGCCGGCATATTCACGCCCGACTTTCGAAAGTTCATCGTGGACACGCAACAGGCTGGTCGACATCGACATTGCCTGTGCTTCCGCTTGGGTCAGGCGTAGCATCGCGCGTTGACCAGCATCGAGCGAAACTTTGGGATTTTGCCGGGCCTTAACCATTGCCAGCTTCAGTTTGGAGCAAGCCATAAGCGCCTCATCAGAAAGCGCCTCGACCTCCCGAATTAGTTTCCGGATCGTGTGAAAATCGTCTGAGATTGTATCGGGCATGAAAACCTCCGCGAGCTACCGGCTCGCTGACGTTTTCACCGGCGAGCCATCTTCGTTAAGACGGATGGACGCTTTACCCTCCAGTACCTCGCTTACCGTCACAGCAGCTGCGACCACGAGAATCACGGCTGCCACGACACCGAACGCAATGCCAATCATCGCGCCGAGACGGTACAAGACGGCAAATTGGCCATCGAGTTTGGGTGGGACGACCACCGGTTCCCGGGGTTCGGTCCAAGGCGCATCGATGAGGACGTGATGCGCATCAGAAAGAACGATCTCTCCGGGGTCGGCCCGAGAACCCAGATCGCCGGTTTCCGGCCCGTTCGGCAGCTGAGATTTTCTGTATATAGATTTTCTATAGGGGGTCTCGCCCGGCTGTCCGGCTCGCCGCGCTTGAGCTGAAATATCTGTTTTTTCTTGATTTTTAGACGTATCGAGCGCGCGGTACCGTTCGACGAGTTCGCTCATGCTGTCGACCGAAAACTTGTCCTTCAGCGCACGAATATGCTGGTTAATCCGCGCCTCCGAAACACCAAGATCACCTGCAATAACCTTGATCGGTACGCGCCTGTCGATTCGTTCCAGCACGTCGCGCTGACGTTCTGTCAGCTTCGGCGTATCGACTACGCTCATGGGTGCCTCCTGTGCCTCATCGACAGGTAGGGTATGTTATCACTGGTGACGAATCAACGCGTGAGCCAAGAGTTAGGTCCAATGCCGGTGTGTTTGCCTAGCTGGTATTGACGCCCAGCGAAGCGAGATAGCGCTTCACGTTTCGGGCTGCCTGACGCAGCCGCTGCTCGTTTTCGACCATGGCGATACGTACGAATCCTTCGCCTTCCTCGCCATATCCGACACCAGGGGCAACAGCGACCTCGGCATGAGTCAGTAACTGCTTGGAAAATTCGAGACTGCCCATGTCCTTGAGGGCTGGCGGCAGCGGCGCCCAGGCGAACATCGATGCGGGTGGGGGAGGAATATCCCAACCAGCCCGCCCGAAGGCTTGGACCATCACATCGCGCCGCTTCTGGTACAGTCGGCGATTGGTCTCGACGATGTCCTGCGGGCCGTTAAGCGCTGCACAGGCCGCAGCCTGGATCGGGGTGAACGCACCGTAGTCGAGATAGGATTTCACCCGCGTCAGAGCTGCAATCAACTGCTTGTTGCCAACCGCAAAGCCCATTCTCCAACCGGCCATCGAATAGGTCTTAGACATCGAGGTAAATTCAACCGCGACATCCTTTGCTCCTTTCACCTGCATGATCGAGGGTGTCGGCTTATCGTCGTAATAGAGCTCGGAATAAGCAAGGTCGGACAAGAGCCAGACCTCATTCTCCTTGGCCCAGGCAACCAATCGTTCGTAGAACTCAAGATCGACCACTTCGGCGGTCGGGTTCGACGGGTAGTTCACCACCAACACGCTGGGTCGAGGAACAGTGAATGCCATCGCATTGTCGAGCGCCCGCCAATATTCCTCGTCGGGCGTCGTTGGCACAGCGCGAATGGTCGCACCTGCAATGATAAAGCCGAACGTATGGATCGGGTAGGACGGGTTGGGCGCGAGAATCACGTCGCCCGGTGCAGTGATCGCATTGGCAAGGCTGCCCAGCCCCTCTTTCGATCCCATCGTCACGATGACCTCGCTCTCCGGATCGAGATCAACACCGAAACGGGTGCCGTAATAGTTGGCCTGAGCCTTGCGCAGCCCCGGTATGCCCTTTGACTGCGAATAGCCATGCGCATCGGGTTTCTGTGCCACTTCGCATAGTTTGTCGATCACATGCTGCGGCGGCGGCTGATCGGGGTTGCCCATGCCAAGATCGATAATGTCACGCCCCTCCTGCCGCGCGGCCGCTCGCATCGCATTCACTTCTGCGATGACGTAAGGCGGCAAGCGTTTCATGCGGTAGAAGTCGGTGTTCATTATATTACCCGGCAGGTTCCTCTGTTGGAATTCGAATTCGCAGATCGCACCATTGGCGGCTTGATCATTGTGACCTATCATAGCTGCGGGTAAAACGCGCAAGACGCAATCGAAATGCAACGGAACTTTCCTAGCTGGATCGCGTAACAATCAGGACACCTATGACCGAAAAAGATGATCCCACCGCCGCTTTTACCAATATGATGCAGGATCCCACACGGATGATGCAGAATATGCTGCAGCAATTCATGCCTGGCATGACCCCAATGGATGCGCCGGGATCGCAGGACATGGGCGATTGGGCCGATGTCAGCGCGAAACTGCAGAAGATGTGGCTCGACTATCAGGCGACTCAAGCGCAATCGAACGAACCGCAGCTTGCCGTGGTCGATCCGATGCAGTGGATGGGCGCAATGCAGAACTGGTATCGCCAGATGCCGCTATCGGAACCAGGCACGCAGAAGCAGCTATGGGAGGAGAGCCTCCAGCTTTGGACCACCGTGCTCGGTCGCTACGGGATCGGACCCGAAGCCGTAACCGACGAAGAACGCGAGCTGCCGCGCAAGGATCGCCGCTTTGCCGACCGCCGCTGGAGCGACCAGCCGGCCTTTGCACTGATCCACCAGACATATCTTCTGGTGGCCGAGCGGCTGGGCGGCATGGTCGACGAGATCGAGGGGATCCCCGACGACAAGCGCGAGCAGCTGCGCTTTGCGACCAAGGCGATGATCGAGGCGATGAGCCCGGCCAATTTCCCGATGATGAACCCCATCGTGCTCGAACGCACACTGGAAACCAAAGGCCAGAACCTGATCAAGGGGATGGAGCATCTCACGACCGACCTGAAGAAGGGTCAGCTAACGCATGTCGACCCCGACGCTTTCGAGCTGGGCAAAAACATCGCGGTCACGCCGGGCAAGGTGGTGTACGAAACCGACCTGTTCCAGCTGATCCAATACAGCCCAACGACCGGCGAGGTGCTGGAAGTCCCGCTGGTGATCTTCCCGCCGTGGATCAACCGCTTCTACATCCTCGATCTAAACCCTAAGAAGAGCTTCATCCGCTGGGCTGTCGAGCAGGGTATCACCACTTTCGTCGTCAGCTGGAAATCGGCAGATGCGAGCATGAAAGACGTCGTGTGGGATGACTATATTCGCGGGCAGATCGAAGCCATTGATCACGTCCGCGAACGGCTGAAAGTGCCTTCGGTTCACACCATCGGCTATTGCGTGGCAGGGACCACGCTCGCTGCAACGCTTGCGCTGCTGCACCGGCGCGATGAACAGGACAAGGTCAAAAGTGCGACCTTTTTCACCGCACAGGTCGATTTCGAGAACGCGGGCGAGCTGCTCCACTTTATCGACGACCAGCAGCTGGCGGGGATCGAACAGCTCTCGGGCGAAGGCTATCTCGACGGGCGTTACATGGCCGCCGCTTTCAACATGCTGCGCGGGACCGACCTGATCTGGAATTACTGGGTCAACAATTACCTGCTTGGTGAGGACTACCCCGCCTTCGATCTGCTGCACTGGAACGGCGACGTGACCAACCTGCCCGCTACGTGGCATCAGAATTACCTGCGTGACCTTTATCGCGACAACAAACTGGTCGAACCCGACGCGATGGAAGCTGATGGGACGCCAATCGATATCAAGCTCGTCGAAACACCCACCTATGTTCAAGCGGGCAAGGAAGATCATATCGCCCCTGCGGAAAGCGTGTGGAAGATAACCGATCATTTCAGCGGCCCGCTGCGCTTCGTGCTCGCCGGATCGGGTCACATCGCTGGCGTGGTCAACCCGCCCGATTCGGGGAAATACCAGTATTGGACCAACGAGAATGAGGTCGGCTCGCTCGAAGAGTTCAAGGAAGGCGCGATCGAGACGCCCGGCAGCTGGTGGCCCGACTGGATCGAGTGGCTTCGTGACCAGGATGACACCACAGTTAAGGCCTCTGGCAAGCGCAAACCCGGTGGGAAAGGCGACAAGGTGATCGAAGACGCACCCGGTCGATACGTGAAAACCCGATAGTTTTCAATCTCTTGTAAAAATATTGTGCGCTGCACAAAAAATACTTGACTTCGCAGCTGCAATGCCTATTTTGTGCACTGCAACATCAAGGGTATTGCACCCGCGAAGCAAGAGGTATTTATCATGGCAACCAACGCCAGCAAAATCGATGCAGCAGCTGAGAAGGCCTATGCCGAAGCAGCCGCAAAGAAAGCCGACGCCAAGAGCGGCGCCAAAAACGATGTAAGCGTCAAAGCAATCGCCAAGGCCGTCGAAGCGGACGAGGCCAAGCCTGCGAAGAAGGCGAAGAAGGCTCCTGCCAAAAAGAAAACCGCTGCCAAGAAGGTAGCCGTCAAGAAAGCGGCCCCGAAGAAGGCCGCTGCAAAGAAGACGACCGTCAAGAAGACCGCGAAGAAGGCTCCTGCCAAGAAGAAGCCTGCAGCGAAAAAAGCAACCAAATCTCCCGCAAAGGAAACCATTATGACCAAAGCACAGAACAAAGCGACCGACTACACCGCACAGGTCAAGGAAGGCTTCGCCGACCTGCAGACCCGCGCCAAGACCGCTTACGACAAGGGCCAGGAAATCGCCGCTGACATGGGCGAATTCACCAAGGGCAACGTCGAAGCAGTTGTTGAATCGGGCAAGATCCTCGCCGCTGGCATGCAGGACATGGGCAAGGTCTATGTCGAAGACGTGAAGGGCGCTGTCGAAACCATGACCGCAGACGTCAAGGAAGTCGCTGCCGTCAAGTCGCCGACCGAATTCGTTCAGCTTCAGACCAAGTTCGCTTCGCGCAACTTCGACGCAACCGTTGCTGCGGTTTCGAAGAACACCGAAGCCTGGGTCAAGCTTGCCAACGATGCTTTCGCGCCGATCTCGAACCGCGCAAGCATTGCCATGGACAAGGTCCGCAAAGCTGCCTGATTGGAGCAAGCCTGAACCAATTGAGATTTCAGGTCGATGGACCTGAGAGCTTTCGCCGGCACCCTCCTCTCCCTTAGCCGGCGGGACTATTAGACGGGTCGGACGGGCATCGCCCTCCGGCCCGTTTTTTCTTGCGCGATTGATGGGCGTTTGCCGCGTGTTAAGTGTTCAAACGCTATCTGACCTCGCACCCCTTGCACTCCGCAAAGAGCTTACGATATTGGCCATTCCATGACTTCGCTACGCATCACCGGTGATTTACCCAAGCACATCACTCTTGCCGCCGACAACGATCCGGCGGGCGGCGATGATGAGGGAGAAGGGCAGGTTGGTGTCGCGACCAAGACGCAGACCAAGCCGAAGAAACCAAGCCAGTACAAGGTCTTGCTGCTCAACGACGACTACACGCCGATGGAGTTTGTCGTGATGATTCTCAAACGCTTCTTCAAAATGGACCTGGAACAGGCCACCCGCGTTATGCTCCATGTCCATCAAAAGGGGGTCGGTGTCTGCGGTATCTTCCCCTACGAAGTTGCCGAGACCAAGGTGAACCAGGTTATGGATTTCGCCAAGCAGAACCAGCACCCGCTGCAATGCACGCTGGAAAAGGCCTGAACTGCACGACTATCTTGGGGCATGACCGCCGGGGAAATTCGCGCTAGAGCCATTTGACCATCAATTTCAGCGGGCCAAGTCGCGCAAGCGTGTTCAACTTCATTCCATCCGTCGACCGTTATATTTTCCGGCTGGTCCTGATGCCGATGCTGGGCGTGTTCGCGCTCGCCGCATCGCTGCTGCTGCTCGACAAAATGCTGCGCCTGTTCGATTTCGTCGCGACCGAGGGCGGACCGGTGGCTGTCGTGTTCAAGATGCTCGCCAGCCTGATCCCCGAATATGCCAGTCTCGCGATCCCGCTCGGCCTGCTGCTCGGCATCCTTCTCGCTTTCCGCAAGCTTGCAACCACCAGCGAACTCGATGTCTTCCGCGCTGTCGGCATGGGCTATGGCCGTCTGCTGCGCGTGCCTTACATCATCACCGCGCTATTGATGGCGGTGAACGTTGCGTTGGTATTCTACATCCAGCCGGTCAGCCGCTACTACTATGAGCAGCTCGAGTATGAGCTGCGCTCCGGCGCGCTTGGCGCATCAATCAAGGTAGGCGAATTCACCACGCTAAAGGACCGTATGGCGCTGCGGATCGATGCAAGTGAGGATGAGGGGCGCCGACTGCAAGGCATCTTCGCGCGCGTTGCAAACAGCAAGGGGCAGGTGCTGTCGATCTCCGCTCGCGAGGGCAATTTTCTGGCCACCAGCGACAGCCCCGACACGATCATCTTGCGACTGAGCGAAGGCACCATCGTCCAGGACACCGACAATGAAAGCCAGACTCCCCGCGTACTCAGCTTCACCCGCCACGATCTACCCATCGACTTGCCGCGGATCGAGGAATTCCGTGCCCGCGGCGATGCCGAGCGCGAATACATATTGCCCGAGCTGCTCAGCATCGGCTGGTCCGAAGCGGAAACGCAGGAAAAACGCGACGCCAGCCAGGCGAGCTTCAATTACCGGCTGGTCGAAGTAATCATGATGGCGCTTATGCCGCTGCTGGCGGTTGCACTGGCCATACCGCCGAAAAGGTCGTCCTCGGCGCTCGGGGTGTTCGTATCCATCGTGATGGTCGTCGCCTATCACAAGGTGAACCAGTACGGCGAAGATGTCGCCGCGCTTGGCAGAGTTGATCCGATCATTGCCCTGTGGGGGCCATTTGTGATCTTTGCCGCCCTTATCCTGTGGATGTACTACCGTGTGGCGTTCGTCCCGGGCGGACAGGCAATCGGTGCGCTCGAAACCGCCTTCGCCAAAGCGGGTAAGCGCATCCGCAAGCTGTTTGGTATCAAGCGCAAACGCAATCGGCCAGGCGGAGAATTGGCTCCGGCCGAATAGACCGCCATGCAGCTCGACTTTTTCCCTTCGAAGACGCTGACGCTTTATCTGGCGAAGATGTTCATTTTCCGCATCATCGCGATGCTGGCGGTGCTGGTGCTGGTGCTGATGGCGCTCGACCTGCTTGGCAGCAGCGGCGAGATTTTGGCGGTCGAAGGCAACGGACAGGCCGAGCTCTTGACCTATGTCTCGCTGAGAATACCGCAGCTGATCGCGCGTTTCCTGCCCTATTCGGTCCTGCTCGCAACGCTGATCAGCCTGGTTACGCTGAACCAGAATAGCGAGGTTGTTGCGATGAAAGCCGCCGGACTGTCTGCACATCAAGTGCTCGCGCCGCTGCTGCTGACAGCGCTGGTCGTCTCGGGGCTGAGCTTCACCTTCAACGAGACCGTCGTGACCCGTGCCACGGCCACACTCAAAGCGTGGGAAGGCGCGGAATTTGGTCCGGTCCCGACCGAGTCCGGAGTGCGCTCCAACGTCTATCTGACCGACGGAGCCAGCATTCTGACGGCGCGGCAACTGACCGGTTCGGGTGAAGCAATCCGCATGGAGGACGTAACGTGGTACAGCCGCAACGAGGCGGGTGTGCTGTCGGAGCAGATCCGGGCCGAGCGCGCGACCTTCGCCAATCCTGGCTGGACGCTCGAAAATGCCGAACGCTTCGATGTCTCGACCGCCGACACCCAAGCCCAGAATACCCTGGTCGTTGGAGAAGGATTGACCATCGCCCAGATCGAGCTTGATAGCGTCGATGCCGATACCCAGAATTTCTTCCAACTCTGGCGCTCGATAGATGCCTATGAAGCGGTCGGACGCCGGACGAGCGAGCTCCGCGCCAAATGGTGGCACAAGCTTTCGGGGCCACTTTCCGCTTTTCTGATGCCTCTGCTCGGATCGATTGCCGCCTTCGGCCTCGCAAGGTCGGGACAATTGTTCGTGCGGGCGATTATCGGCATGGCGCTCGGCTTCGCCTATTTCGTGGTCGACAATGCGGCGCTTGCGATGGGGAGCTTCGGCGGATACCCGCCCTTCCTTGCCGCCTGGGCTCCCTTCTTCCTTTTCGCGCTGATCGGCGAGACCGTGCTGATCAGGACCGAAGAATGAGCGACTGGTCGCTGCGGCTTGCGCGGGCGGAAGACGCCGGGGCATTTCATACGGTCGAGGAGGATGCGGCGGACCTGCTCCGGCAAGAACCTTCGCTGCAGGGTATTCCCGTTCCACCGTCGACCAGCGCGGCGGACTATCACATTCTAATCGGCAAAGGCCATTGTCTGAGCGCAACACTCAATGGGCAGGTCATAGGATTTGCAGCGGCACGGCCGGTCGGACGCGAACTGCACCTCGACGAAATCAGCGTGTCGCGCTCGCATCAGGGCAAAGGTATCGGGGCCGCTCTTTTGGAAGCCCTGGCGGTCGACGCAGGCAATAGCGGATTTCGTGCGATCACGCTCAACACCTATCGCGACATCCCGTGGAACGCACCGTTCTATGCCCGGCACGGGTTCGTCGAAGTCGAGAATTTCGAAGGCCGCCCGCATCTGGCGGAATCGCTAGAGGGCGCGGTCGCCCTCGGCATGCCGCGCGAACGACGCTGTGCGATGATCCGTTTTCTCGATCAGGACTAGCGCCCGAACCCTAACGCTTGATCATGGTGCTGCGGGCGATGCGGCTCACTAGCGACCACATGCCTGGATGGTTGGCACCCTGATAGGTCGATGCATCACCCAGCTCCCGATTGAGGCGACGATGCGCCTCGGGAAGCGAATGATACGGCATCGACGGCATCAGATGGTGCAGCGCATGATAGCGCAAACCGACAGGTGCCCAGATTTCGGCCACCAGACCCGGCGGTGGAACATTGACACTGTCAAGGAACTGCGCGGTGACCGTCATCGGTTCGCCTTCATTTTCCCATAGATGCGCGACCAGGGTGCGCAACTGGTTGAGGACAGCAGTCAGCGAAACAATCGCCAACGCAATCAGCAGCGGACGCCAGCCGATGAACTGTGTGCTGGCGAGCAACGCGATGGCCCAGATCGAACCGCCCAACTCCTGCCAGAATACGCGCGGCCTAAGATCGCCTTCAGGCGGGCGGCGACGGAAGTCGGGATTGATCGATAGCGCCGAGGCCCTTTGCCAAACGAGCTTGCGGATCGGGGGAATGATCGCGCCGAGTGGGACAAGCACTGCAAAGCGAAACAGCAGCGCGACAGGAGCCAGCAATGCGATCAATACAAATAGCGGCAACGACCACGGCTTCATCAAAGCCAGCGGGAGATACTCCGGATCCTCGATAGTGCCATACTGTGTGCGTTTATGATGGATCACATGGACGCCTTCATACATGAAAGACGGCGTCAGCATCGGGATCCCGACCAGCAGGTTCCACGCCAAACGAAAGCCCGGCAGCGCGCCTTTGCGGATATGTGACAATTCGTGAATGAACAGCAGGGCACGGTAAAGCGTCAAAGCCGATAGCAATCCGAGTGCAGCAGCCAGAAGCGTATTCTCGACCAAGATCGCTCCGGCCAGCGTGCAATAGCCGACACCCGCCGAAATCAGCATATCGGGCCAGAATACAGACGGCTTGGCAGCGGCAAGGTCTTTTGTCAGATCGCGTGCTGCGCGCAGCATGTCCTTGTCGTCAGCGATTGACTGCAGCCTGACGGCGGGTTCCTGCGCTGGAGTATCGATGGCGGGTTGAACATTCATATTTGCTATCCGTAGCGTCCCATATCGAGTTTTCGGCGATGGCGACAGTCCCAAGGCCAAACCTTGATAGGTGTGAGAGGAAATTGCTTTGCGCTGGATCAACAATATAGGCGCGCTTTCTTGACATTCCACACCAAGCACCGACAGGGCTAACTCAAGCTGTACAGCCGCGCGTTCAGAGGCGGCGCAAAGGTATTGGAAGCAAGGATGTCCAAAGCGGAAATCACCATCAGGCCGGTGACCGACAAAGCCGGGCGCGCAGCGTTTGTCGATCTGGGGCGGCGCTTCGCAGCGGAAACGCCGCATAGCGTGCCGCAACTGCGGAGCGAGTTGCTCGAACTGATCAATCCCGAGAAGAACCCCTTTTTTGGCCATGCACAAGTGCAACTCTATCTCGCCTATCGCGACGGCGAGCCCGTTGGTCGCATTTCGGCACATATTGACGAGTTGGCGCTCGAACTCCCGGTGGAACAGGGCTTTGGACCGGGTACGGGCATGTTCGGCTATTTCGATGCCGAAAACGAAGCGGTCGGAAAGATACTGCTCGCTAAAGCGGAAGACTGGTTACGCGACCGGGGCATGACACGCGTCCTTGGGCCCATTTCCATGTCGGTTTGGGAAGAACCCGGCCTGTTGATCTATGGTCACGACCATTCACCCACGATTATGATGGGGCACCATCCGGCACACTATCGGGGCTGGATCGAAGGTGATGGCTACACACTAGCCAAGAAACTGCTGACCTACGATCTCGACGTGACACATGACTTCCCGCCACTTATCCGGCGGATCGTAAAGACCGGTGAGCGAAACAAGCGCATAAAGATGCGGCCAGCGGACAAGAAAAATTTCGCTGCGGAAGTCGAGATTATCCTCGAAATCCTCAATGATGCGTGGTCGGACAATTGGGGCTTCGTACCCTTCACCGACCGCGAGATCGCCTATGCGGCAAAGAAGCTCAAGCCGTTGGTCTTTCCCGAGCTGGTCAAGATAGTGGAGCTTGACGGCGAGCCTGCCGCATTCATGCTCACCCTGCCCGACGTCAACAGCGTGCTGGCAAAAATCGATGGCAAAATGCTGCCTTTCGGGTGGATCAAGCTGCTGCTGTGGGCGCGCAAGCCGATGTACAGCGACATGCGTGTGCCGCTAATGGGTGTACGCCGCGAACATCACAATACGCGGCTTGCCAGCCAGCTTGCATTTATGATGATCGATGCGATCCGCCGCGAAGCCCATGATGCGTTTCAAACGCAGCGCGCCGAGATCGGCTGGATACTGGACGATAATCAAGGAATGATCGCAATTGCCGATGCCATCGAAAGCAAGGTTAACCGCGAATATGCGATCTATGAAAAGGCGCTCTGACCTTCCGTTAAAAGGCCTTCACCCTGGAGAGAGTGAAGGCCTTTCGGGATCGTATCACCTGCCGGTTTGGACGGGAGGGGGTCTCGGCGGTGATATTACCTAAAATGCTCAGCTCGGGCGGTGGTTCCCTTCCCGTGATGAAAAAGTGCCATTTTTCTGCAATCGGATGGTTCCAATTGAATATTTGATACATCTGAAGCCAAACCTCGCGCTTGACGGCCAGTAGTCGCATCAAACACCACATCCACCAGGCCATGCCAGAGCCAGCTCGACCCGCATGGAACCAACGCCGCAAGCGAACGTTAGACGAGCGAATTATACGGAAGGGTCTCCATGTCTCTTGGACAGCAAGTTGCCGACAATCTACCATTCCTGCGGCGCTACGCCCGTGCACTTACCGGTTCGCAGAAAACGGGCGATGCCTTCGTTCGTACCACACTCGAGGCAGCGATTGCTGACAACGCTTTGAAAGCCAGCCTCGATGAGGGACGCGTCCCGCTGTATCGCGCTTTCAACAAGGTCTGGTCGAGTGCCTATCTCGAATCCGATCCCAATGCGAATGTCGACAGTACCCATGAAAATGCAGCGCAGGGCAAGTTACGCCAAGTAACACCGCTCAACCGTCAGGCTCTGCTGCTCACGACGCTGGAAGACTTCAGCGTGGCGGACACCGCCGAAATCATGGAAATCTCTCCCGCTGATGTTGAGAAACTGGTGCAGGAAGCCATTTCCGAAATCGACCGCGAGACCAGAACAAGCGTCCTGATCATCGAAGACGAGCCGCTGATCTCGATGCAGCTGGAAGACCTCATCACTTCGCTCGGCCACGACATTTTCGGCACCGCAGCTACACGTTCACAGGCTGCGGATCTGGTTGCCGAGCAAGCTCCGGGACTGGTGCTTGCCGATATCCAGCTCGCCGATGGCTCTTCGGGTCTCGATGCGGTCGACGATATCCTTGCGACCAACAGCGTCCCTGTGATCTTCATCACCGCCTATCCGGAACGCTTGCTGACCGGAGATCGTCCCGAGCCGACCTATCTGGTGACCAAACCATTTCAGGAATCGACGGTCCGCACTGCAGTAAGTCAGGCGTTGTTCTTCGATTCCAGCAACCCGCTCGATTAAGTTCTATCGGACAACGCGTTTGGCGCGGATGGCAAAGTCACTCGGCTTTCGTAGTGGCACTGTCACAGTGCAAGTCACACCGGTCGGTTCAAATTCCAGTTTGACCGGATTGCGCAGCTCCCTCGCGACGATCTTCTCGATCAGATTCAATCCGAACCCCGCCTTGCGTTCACAATCGACCACCGGCCCTCCGCTCTCGGCCCAGTCAACCCGGGCGAATTCGTCGCTGACTTTCTCCCAGTTTACGCTGACCTTGCCGCCAGACTGGCTGAGCGCCCCGTATTTCGCGGCGTTGGTCGATAACTCATGTATTGCCAGACCGAGCGAAAGCGCATCGTTAGGCGCGATTTCCAGGTCAGGACCCTCGATCTCTAGCATGGCTTCGCTTTCCCGTGCGTAGGGCGCAAGTTCGGCTTCGATCAGCGCCCGGATCGGCGTTGCACCCCAGTCAGACTGGGTCAGCAGATCGTGCGTGGCCGACAAAGCGCGTATCCGGCCATCGAGGCTGTCGGCAAACTCGCCAAGCGATGAGGCACGCCTGCGGGTGAGAGCTATGATCGACAGCACGTTTGCAAGCGTGTTCTTCACCCGGTGATTAAGTTCGCGCGTCAATGTATCGCGGATCGAGCTTTGTTCTTCGAGCCAATCGAGCGCCATCCGGTCTTCAAACGCCTGTTTGGTCAAGAGGCGGACCAGCACCATAAGCAAGCTGGCGACAAGGATGCCGAACAGGGTTGTGACCAGCGACAAGGGAGACAGCGAATTTCCGTGAGCGGATTCGACTTCGAGAACCATCTCGTGATTGCCGATTGTGACGGGCTTGGTCACAACGACCCCGGTTTCCTCGGTTGGAGGAATTTCGACCATCAGCCGGTCGGGAGCTTTCTCGCGATCATAAAGGCGCAGGCCCCGCTCTCCGCGTGTTTCAAGCAGCAGCGCCGAATCCACGAATTCACGCGCGTCGAACGGGGCAAATATGTAGCCCTTTACCCTCTGGGGTGTCCGTCCCGGCTCGAAAACGGGCATGAAGATGACGAAGCCGGGATTGTTTCCCGCCCCCTCCTGTTGCAACAACATTTTGCCTGTTGAAACCGGATCGCCCAGTTCGACCGCTTCACCCATCGCCATGCGCGCAGCTTCGTCGGAGTGAAAATCGAACCCGATCGAACGCATGTTCCGCTCGTTGTCGGGGCGCATGAAAGTGACCGGCACAACGCGGTCGGCATCGGCGTTGACCTGAGGGAATACGTCAATCGGATAACCCGTCATTTCGCGATATCTGCGAGCATAGGCGTCGGCCTGCTCGGGCCGCAAACCCGGAGCCCAACCGATACCGTCGGTGCCGCGCTCGCTCGCATCGACCTGTAAATTACTGACGAACCTGTTGAAGAGGCCCGGCGTGATCTCGCCAACCGTACCGAACAGCGCCGCGCCCGCGCGCAAGTAGGATGATATCGTTGCGCTGCGGCGTTCGAGCGCAGATGCGACCGCTTGGGCCCGTGCATTCAGCTGCGCCCGTTCGCGCGATTTTGCACCACTCTCGATCGAATACACGCTCAGCAGCGTGATAGCCGCGATCAACACGAAGATGGCCACGGGTATCGCCCGCGGGTACTTCACCAACAGTCGCCGCGAGCGGCGTAAGCGGAAATTATCTTGCGCCAAACTGCCTCTTTCTTCACTCGGCCCATTGCTTGGAACCAAACAGTCGGCGCTTCGTTCCAAATTCAATCGATACACAACATCCAACCGCCCGGATCACAGAGACCCAGCGGAACAGAGGCATTTGATGGGCGACAACAGCCGCAATGAATCCCCGAAAGAAAAGTCAGGCAAATCGCCCGAATGGGCAGATGGCTTGCGTCAGCTTTACGACTCGGTAGTCGATGAGCCACTGCCCGACAGTTTCAAAGACTTGCTGTCGAAGCTCGATGAATCTGATAGTCGTCCGTCCCAATGAGCAAGGAAAAACCGAAGCGCACGGCGGCTGAGAAGGCTGCCTTCAAGCGCGAATTGACGGAAGTGGTACCTCACCTCCGTGCTTTCGCGCGTGGGCTATGCGGTCGCCCCGATATGGCCGATGACCTGGTGCAGGAGACCATGCTCAAGGCGTGGACGGCACAGGAGCGGTTTGAGCCCGGTACGTCAATGCGCGCCTGGACCTTCGTGATCCTGCGCAATGCTTACCTGACGGATATGCGCCGCAACCGCTTTCGCGGCGACTATGACGAAGGCGTCGCGGAGCGTATCCTGACCGCACCCGCAGGGCAGGAACAGCCGCTGCATCTTTCCGATATGCACCGCGCATTGCTTACCCTGCCTCCCGAACGCCGCGAAGCATTGTTACTGGTAGGCGCTGGCGGCTTTTCCTACGAGGAGGCTGCCAGCATTTGCGGCTGCGCAGTAGGCACCATAAAGAGCCGTGTCGGGCGCGCGCGCGCGGCTCTCAATTCGATGCTCGCCGATGGCGATATCCCCCGGCGCTCGCTCGATGACGACACCGCACACCGCGCCATTCTCGAAGAGTTGGACGAGGTCGCCTCAGGTGGTGAAGTGGCGAACTAGCCACACCGTTGCGGGAAACCTGCAACATCCTTGTCATCCTAGGGGGTTAACGGCACTAACATAGGCATGAGCAGCCATCCGCCCGAAACCAAGCAAACGCAGCCGCGCCGTGGCCGCAGGATGGCGTTCGCGCAGCAGGAACTCAGGCTCATTTCCGCGCTCGTGCTTCTGCTTGGGCTCGGGCTGTTTCTGGCTCTGCCTTTCGTCCTGTCGATCGGATCGGTGGTGTTCCTGCCCCTGACCACCGCGATTGTGTTGACGATCATCCTTTCGCCGCTGGCCGACAGGTTGGCCGGTTGGGGCATACCCAATGTGCTCGCATCGCTGATTGCGCTGCTGACCTTTTTCGCGATCCTGTTGCTCGCGTTAACGTTGATCCTCCAGCCGGCGGTCGATTTGTTCGACAGCGTCCCGGCGATGGCGGAAACCGTCGGCGAGCGTTTTTCGCAGCTGCGCGACGAATTTGCCTGGCTGGCCATGGCGAACGAGCAATTGTCCAAGGTCATGGGACAATCGGGAGCCGAAGAGGTCGTGCTGGCCAGCCCTTCGGTCATCCAGCAGCTCGCCTTTGCAACGCCCAGCGTGCTGATCGAAGTTCTGCTGACCTTCCTGATGGCCTTCTTCATGGTCGAAGCCCGCGTCCGCCTGCGGCGCCATCTGCTGTTCGACCGTGCGTCGTTCGGTACCAGCATCAAAGCCGCCCGCGTTATGCGTGAGGTGCAGGACCGTGTGGCGGCCTATATTCTCACGGTCGCGTGGATCAATGGCTGCGTCGGCGTCGTTGTCGCGCTCGGCGCATGGATGTTGGGCGTCGAGGCTCCGGTAATGTGGGGAGGCCTTGCCGCGCTCCTCAACTTCCTGCCCTATATCGGGCCGCTGATAATGACCGCCCTGCTCACCCTGTTCGGAATCGGAACCGCCGATACGCTGGTGCTCGGCTTCATCCCGGCTGCGGCCTATCTCGCGCTGCACACGGTGGAATCAAATGTGATCACGCCTTCGATCCTGGGAGCCCGCTTTACCATGAACCCGGTCATGATCTTGATCGCGCTGAGCTATTTCTCGTGGATCTGGGGTGTGTTCGGCGCGCTGCTTTCGGTGCCGATCCTGCTGATGTTGACGGCCTTCTTCGACCATGTCGGGAAACCCAACCTGATCGGCTTTATCTTCGGCGAGCCGCTGTTTGCGAATAACTGGATGGCGCTCGGCCTTGAAGAGAACACCCCGGAGGCCAACCTGCCATAGAAAAACCCGCCCTGGCGATATTGTCAGAGCGGGCTTTCAACTTGATCAGAGGTCCGGATCAGCCCGGGAAAGTCCAGGTCGATCCACGCGCGAGATTCTCGGACGCGAAAGCCCAGTTGAGTTTCCCGTTGATCACTGCATCGAGATAGGCAGGTCGCTTGTTCTGGTGGTCGAGGTAATAGGCGTGTTCCCACACATCGATGGTCAGCAGCGGGTTGAAATCGCTGTCGGCCAGCGTGTCGCCATCATGCGTTTCCTCGATCGACAGCTTGCCGTCCTTTTCGGCCAGCCACACCCAACCGCTGGCGAAGTGCCCCAGACCGCGGCTCGCAAGCTGGTTCTTGAGTTCGTCCATCGAACCGAATGCCGCGTCGATCATCGCAAGCAGCTCATCCGAAGCAGACGTGCTGCTTTCCGCCATCGAATTCCAATAGAACGCGTGGTTCCAGCTTTGCGCTGCGTTGTTGAACAACCCCTGGTTAGAGCAGCGCGCACCGGCAATCACCTCTTCGAGCGCCTGATCGCCATCAACCACATCATTGGTCTTGTCGATATAGGCCTGATGGTGCTTGCCGTGGTGGAACGAAAGCGTCTCAGCTGAGATCGCCGGTTCAAGAGCAGTGTCTGCATAAGGCAGAGCGGGTAGTGAAAAAGCCATGATATCTCCCTTGGGTATTCGGCTGGATTCGATGATTCCCAATAGTAACGCTTTACGAGCGAAACGGTTGCAAATTTTTCACCTGACCTGCGAAGGCGCTATTCGCCCCTTCGGTCGACGGTGGCGGTAACGGCGACATTCATCGTCACATTCGCCAATGTGCGCATGATGTCGGGTAGCATTTCGACAGCGACCAAAATCGCCAATGGTTCGACCGGAACCCCCATTGCCAGTGCTATCGGGCCGATGGAAACGACAAAGCTGATCGAACCTGGCAGGCTGACCGAACCAACGCTGATGATCAGAGCCACCGCGATGCCGGCGATTAGCAGCGCCGGGGTCAGCTCGATCCCCGCAAGCGTCGCGACATAGATCGCCACTGCCATGTTCATCGCCGGGCTGGTCGCGCGGAAAATCGCGACCGCCAGCGGCAGGACGAAATCGGCCGTCGTCTCCCGAATATCCATCCGCCGCGCGCTGGCGAGCATTGCCGGAAGGCTGGCAAGCGAACTTTGGGTCGAAACGGCCACTGCCTGTGACGGAACCATCTCGCGCGCAAACTTCAGCGGCGACATACGCGCGCCGAAAATCGCCAGCAGATACGCCCCGACAAGCACACAGGCACCCATCGCCGAAACCGCCAGAATATAGTGGATCAGCGTCGCAAATGCCCCGCCGCCGCTGCGCGCGGCAACGCCAATCGCCAAAGCAAACACGCCAACCGGGGCCAGCCACAGCACCCAGCCGATAATCGTCAGCATTGCGTTGGCAAGAGCGTGGAAGAAGCCGATCAGTGTCGCCTTCTGGCCCTCTGGCAAACGCGATATGGCTACCGCAAACAAGGCGAAGAACAGCGTCAGCGGCAGCATCGCTGTCTCGGCGGCGGCAGCGATCATATTGGGTGCGATCAGCGAGCCGAGAAACTCCCAGATCTCGGGCACCTGTTGCTCTCCTACGCTATCCGCCGACAGCATTGCCGACGCCGCCTCGGGTATCGGAAAGGCGGCAAGCAGCATCGGCATGAAGATCGCAGACACGACCCCGCTAAAGATCAGCGCTGCAAACACCAGCACCAGCATACGCCGCGCTGTAGCTCCCGCGCGCGCTGCCTGCGCCATTTGCGAGATACCGAGTACCAGCAGCGCTGCGACGAGCGGGATAATCGTCATCTGCAGCGCGCGCAGCCACAAAGCGCCGACAAGCGCGACGGGCTTGCCCGCAGTTTCGAGGATCGAGCTGTCGGCCAGCGCCAACCCGACCAGAAGACCAGCAATCAGTCCGCCAAAAGTCCACCACACGGGCAGTTTGATCGTGACCAATTCGACCGGCTCTGTGGTGGTGTCGTTCAACTCCTGCCCCTCAAACGCTGAATATCGGCCTGTAGCCCTTCCCTTTCCGGCCTAATCGCGCCAGAAGCCGGTGGCAATCGGCCCATCGCATTTTGGGCAAGTTTTTAGGAACTGAACGAAGCTTATGGGACGCAAGTTTTTCGGAACCGACGGTATTCGCGGACGCACCAACAAAGGCGTGATGACCGCCGAGACGGCGATGCGCGTTGGCCAGGCCGCCGGGCGTCATTTCATGCGCGGCGACCATCGTCACCGGGTGGTGATCGGCAAGGACACACGGCTGTCGGGCTACATGATGGAAAGCGCATTGGTCGCGGGCTTCACCAGCGTGGGTATGGACGTGATCATGACCGGACCGCTGCCAACTCCCGCCATTGCCCTCCTCACCCGCGAAATGCGCGCCGATATGGGGGTGATGATCTCGGCCAGCCACAACAAGTTCGAGGATAACGGCATCAAGCTGTTCGGACCCGACGGGTTCAAACTCTCCGACGAGGACGAACTAGCCATCGAACGGGCGATCGAGGGCGGGCAAGAGCTCGCGCCTTCGGACAAGATCGGACGAGCGCGACGGATCGAAGATGCGCGCGGACGCTATATCCACGCGGTCAAACAATCAGTGTCCGACGATACGCGTTTCGATGGCCTGAAAGTCGTCGTCGATTGTGCCAACGGTGCCGCTTATGAAGTCGCGCCCTCTGCAATCTGGGAACTGGGCGCAGAGGTGATCACACTCGGCGTTTCCCCCAATGGCCTCAATATCAATGATGGTGTCGGTTCGACCGCGCTCGATGCGATCAAGGCCAAGGTGATTGAAGAAGGCGCCGATATCGGCATCGCTCTCGATGGCGATGCCGACCGACTGATCGTGATTGACGAGAAGGGACAAACGGTCGATGGCGACCAGATCATGGCGCTGGTCGCGACGCGTATGGCAGAAAAAGACGAACTGCTCGGCGGCGGCATAGTCGCGACGGTGATGTCCAATCTGGGCCTTGAGCGCTACCTTGAATCACAAGGCCTGAAACTGGAACGGGCAAAAGTTGGCGACCGCTACGTGCTCGAAAAGATGCGCGAAGGCGGGTTCAATGTCGGCGGTGAGCAATCGGGCCATATGATCCTGCTCGACTACGCGACAACCGGTGACGGGACGACCACTGCGCTGCGCGTGCTTGCCAGCCTGGTCAAATCGGGGAAACCGGCGAGCGAAGTAATGCATCTGTTCGACCCCGTGCCGCAACTGCTCAAGAACGTTCGCTACGATGGCGGTGCGCCGCTTGATGACGAGACGGTCAAGGCAGTCATCGCCGAAGCCGAGCAGGAACTGGAAGGCGTCGGCCGACTGGTCATACGTCCATCGGGAACCGAGCCGGTGATTCGCGTGATGGCAGAGGGCGACGACAAGGCACAGGTCGAGCGCGTCGTCGACCGGATCTGCGATGCAGTGAAGGATGCGGCGTAGTGCTTGAGATGCGCCCCGATTGCGAGCGCTGCGGTGCTGACACGCCCGCCGACAAGCCGGGTGCCTTCATCTGCAGCTTCGAATGCACTTTTTGCGCTGAATGCGCGGACGAAATGGACGATATCTGCCCCAATTGCGGCGGCGAATTGATGGATCGCCCAACCCGTTCGAAGAAACTGCTGGAGAAATTTCCGGCCAGCACCGAGCGAAAATACCGGGAATGACCGAAGCTCCACCGCGTGTGCTTTCCATCGCCGGCTCGGACAGTTCGGGCGGCGCTGGGATTCAGGCCGATATCAAGACGATAACCATGCTCGGCGGCTATGCGATGACCGCAATCACGGCAGTCACAGCGCAAAATACGCTGGGCGTGCAGGCGGCAGAAACGCATTCGGCGAAATTTGTCGCCGCACAGATCGACAGCTGCCTGTCCGATATCGGTGCCGATGCTGTAAAAGTTGGCATGTTGGGTTCGGCCGAAATTGCGAATGTCGTTGCCGACCGGCTTTTGAACTTCGACGGCCCGATAGTGTTCGACCCCGTGATGGTTGCAACCAGCGGGTCGGTGCTTGCCGACAATCCGACCATCGCGGCTTTCGAAAAACTGATGAGGCTGGCAACGCTGACCACGCCCAATGTTGCCGAACTCGCTGCATTGGGCGGCGGCCAGGCGATGGCAGAGCGCGACGTCACCTACCTCGCGAAAGGTGGCGATACCGAGGGCACCACGGTGACCGACCGGCTGGTGCGACCCGGTGAGCCCGTTGTCGAATGGACCGCAGCCAAGATTGATACCCGGCACACACATGGGACCGGTTGCACGCTTTCATCGGCGATCGCGACGCTGCTTGCCCAAGGCCATTCGCTGGAAGAATCTGCCAAACACGCCAGAGAATTCGTCCGGCGGGCAATCGAGTCTGCACCCGGCTTCGGCGCGGGCGGTGGGCCGCTTAGCCATCAAGCGATGCGACCTGAAGACTGAATTTTCCGCTGTCCTACAGACCTCAACCTGTGCAACAGTGTTGCGGTCCTTAAAAGCTCTCTCGCGCCCCCCGGGGGCTACCCCCGAGGCCCAAACACGGCGCACTCAAAGTAAAGTGTTTTGTATCAAAGGTTTGCCAGGGGCAACGCCGGTTGACACGGTGTCAACTCTGTCAACCAAGTGTCGCCCTAGTGCTCCAACTCGTAAAAGTCGGCGATATGGTTCCATGCCTCTTCCGCGGTCTCGCACCAATGGAACAGTTTCAAATCGTCATGATTGATCGTGCCCTCATCGGCGAGCGCTTCGAGATCAACGACCTTATTCCAGAAATCCTTGCCGAACAGCATGATCGGGATCGGCTTCATCTTGCCGGTCTGGATCAGTGTGAGCAGCTCGAAGAACTCGTCGAATGTCCCGAAACCGCCGGGGAACACCGCCACCGCCCGTGCACGCAACAGGAAGTGCATTTTGCGTAATGCGAAATAGTGAAAGTTGAGCGACAGATACGGGGTCACATAGGCATTGGGCGCTTGCTCGTGAGGCAGGATGATATTGAGACCAATCGACTCCGATCCTGCATCCGAAGCGCCGCGATTGGCGGCCTCCATGATCGACGGACCGCCGCCCGAACAGACCACGAATTGCCGCTGCCCATCCTCGATGATCGCTTTCTCGCTGACCATCTTGGCGAGATCGTAGGCCTCCTGATAATATTTTGCCTTGGCCGCCAGCCGTTCGGCGACCGCCTTCTTCTCGGGCGTTGCATTTGCAACCAGCTCGTCCGCCTTTTCCGGCGAGGGAATACGCGCCGAGCCATACATCACGAGGGTCGAGCCGACCCCAGCCTCATCGAGCAGCATTTCCGGCTTGAGCAATTCCAGCTGGAAACGCACCGGACGCAGCTCGTCGCGCAGCATGAAGTCGGTGTCGCGAAACGCCAGCTTGTAGGCCGGATGCGAAGTCTGCGGTGTCTGGTCGGGTGCCTCGTCGGAAAACCTGGCTTCTTCCTGCGCGCGGTAGAAACGGCGCGCGGCGATATCGTGTTCGTTGTCTTTGTCTGTCATTGGTCCCGCACTAGTGGGCGCAGCCGATGCGGGCAAGCGGACTTATTGCCCCCGCCCGCATCTCTCCAAACGCCCTATTCCCACCAGTAGGGCAGGCGTTGTGCATTGCCGGTGTCGCGCTCATTCATGGTCTTTGCATCATACAGCCGGCCGCCGAGCATAACCGCGTCGATCTTATCCGAATTGCGGATATCGACGCTGGGATCGGCATCGAGCACCACCAGATCAGCGAGCTTGCCTTCCTCGATACTGCCAATGTCGCGTTCCATACCAAGCGACTGAGCGGGCACTATCGTCCCCGCGCGCAAAGCCTCGATGGGAGTCATCCCGCCGCGTACGAAGCTCCACAGCTCCCAATGCGCAGCGATCCCGGCCTGCTGGCCATGCGCACCGATGGATACCTTGACCCCGCGCCCGGCCAGCTTCTTGGCCTCGCGCGCAGCATTGTCGTCGACAAATGCCCAGTCAGGAGCCTTTATGCGCCGAGCTGTCTGCGCGAGCAGGATTTTGGGCGGGGTATGAACGAGCAGCGGATTGTCGAAAACATCGGTCGCCTGCCGCCAATAGGGATCGCCCGCGAGGCCGCCATAGGTTACGGTCAATGTCGGCGTGTAATTGGTCTGGCTCTGGCCGAAGAACTGCAGCACGTCCTCATACATCACATCGACCGGGACATTGTGCTCGACGGTCGAATTGCCATCGGCAACCAGGTTCATGTCCATGCCGAACAGCGAACCGCCCTCCGCCACGACCAGCATGTTCTCTGCCGCTGCGGCACTGACGACCTGTTGGCGCTGCTCACGGCGCGGCTGGTTGTAGTTCTTGACCGAAACACCGCCCTGCGCCTTGATCCGGCGGACATGCGCCAGCGCATCGTCATAGCCGTTGATCTCAGCATAGACGCTTGGTGCCTTCGCCCCATAGATGATCTCTCCGGTCGAGAAGATGCGCGGCGCCAACAGCATGCCTGCTTGCTGCCGTTCGGCGGCGGAAAAGATCATGCTCGCGCTGGAGGACGGGTCGTGGATTGTCGTTGTGCCGAGTGCAAGATTCTGGACCAGCGCCCAGTTCTGCTGCGGGACGAGATCGCCCGTCCCCTGCGGTCCGTGCGCATGGGCATCGACGAGGCCGGGCATGATCACCTTACCGGCCATATCGACGGTGGTAGCGCCCGAAGGAACGTTAACCTCGCCAGCCGCGCCGACCGCGACGATCCGGTCGCCCTCGATCACCACCGTGCCATTCTCGATTGTGCCCGCGCCATCTCCGGCCATTGTCAAGATACGCGCACCGGTCAACGCTACCGTCCCTGTCGGCTTGGCCGCGCGCTGCGTCATCGCCAGCGAAGTGCCGGTCTTGGGCGGCTCGAAGCCGGTCTCATCGCCCGGAGCCGAGGGGAACATAGAGCTGATCGAAGCAGAATAGAGCATCGGCCCCATGCTCCAATTGAGCGTATCACCGCCGCGCGACCAGCCGATATAGTCGGCTCCGCCAGAGCTTGCCTTGACCACCGGAAGCGCACTGGCCCCGGAACTAACCGACACAGTCTGGTTGCCTGGCATCAGCGGCATCGCGAACACTTCGTAGTTCTGGCGGAAAGCGAAGAATTTGCCGTTCGGCGCGACCGAAACGGCATTCACCAGTTCGCCCTTGGCATGGACGCGTTTGCTTTCGCCATTGAGGTCGGTCGAGACCAGCGCCAGATCGCCGCCTTCGTTTCCGACCATAAACATGCGGTCATTGTCCGCTCCAAACTGCGGATTGCCCATCCCGCGCGACACCAGCTGAGGCGTGCCGCCGCTGGCAGATACGGTGTAAACGCCGGGATTTTCGGACCATTCGGGCGAAGTCAGGAACCCGCCGCCGCGCTTTTCAAAAGCGATGGTCCGGCCATCTGGCGAGAAGCGGGGTTCGGCGTAGTGGCCCGGCTGGCTGGTTACCACGCGCTCGCTTCCGCCATTGGCGTCGCGCACTACAATGTGGCCGAGGCCTTCATCGGTCCAGCGCACAAAGGCAACACGCGATCCATCGCGCGACCACGTCGGGAAGGCTTCAACCGAACCGTCATTGCCCGAAGTAAACCGCCGTGCCGAACCACCGCTGGCCGGTTTGACATAGAGCTTGCCCAGAGTCTCGAACACAACACGCCGCCCGTCGGGTGAGACAGTGGCAAATTTGGGAATGCTGGTGGTAAAACTGTCGGGCGCAACTTCGATCACCGGATGCGGTGCATCGGCCACGCCGCGTGTATCGTCGATGGCAAACGGGACGACAATTGCGCCGGAGCCATCTGCACCAACCCGACGGATCTTGCCGCCTGCCCAAAAGACAATCGCACTGCTATCGGGCGTCCAGTCCATATTGGGATAGACGCCGGTGACGGCCCATGTTTCCTGCACGTCAAGGTCGAGATCGCCATAGACCATCCGCTCGCGGCCCGAGGCGATATCCTTCACCCAGAGCTGCGATTGATCCTTATCTCGGCGGACGAATGCCATGCTCTTGCCATCGGGCGACGGAGCAGGTCGCACCGCACCGCCAAACCCGTCGACTGCAGTGGTCGTTTCGCCCGTTTCGATATCGTAGCGCTCGATTGCGAAAATGCCCTGGGTTGAATCCTGCGCATACTGGAACGTCGCGCCCGGCGTGGTGTTGCGGGTGAAATAGATCGATTTGCCGTCGGGGGCATAGACCGGCTCGCCCAGCTCCTTCTGGTGCGTTTCGTTGGGCCGCGCGACCAGCTTGACGCCGCCACCGCCCGAAACATGATAGACCCAGATCTCACCCGTTCCGAGCGAACGTCCGGTCGTGAAGTGCTTTTTCGCCGCGATAAACTGCCCGTCGGGGCTCCAACTGGGCTGGTGCATCAGGCGGAACTTCTCCTTGGTTACTTGCGCCTTGTCCGAACCGTCAGCATCCATGATCCAGATATTGTCCGCCCCGCCGCGATCCGAGGTAAATGCGATCTTGCTGCCGTCGGGGGAAAAACGCGGCTGTACTTCCCATGAGAGCCCTTCGGAAATGCGCGTCGGTGTGCCACCCGATGCGGGCATGGTGTAAATGTCACCGAGCAGCGAAAAGGCAATCCGGCTGCCGTCGGGCGATACGTCGACATCCATCCAGGTGCCTTCGTCGGTCTGGATCGGAACCTGTTTGATATTCGCGCCTTTGGGCGCTTCGACATCCCACTTCGCGTCCTCCGCCTCATCATCCTGGGCAAACGCTGCGGTCGATTGGAAAGCAAGCAAGCTCGCGCCCAGCAGCAATGTTGGCAGTTTCATGTGGCATCCCCTCAATGCGAAATCAGATCGCACACGTTCTAGGCAAGAGCACACAATTTGCCAGTGCGTTCGACGAGGAGGGTATTCGGTCGGCAGAAGAAGGACTGGATGCCCCGTGAGGATTCGAACCTCAATTGACGGAGTCAGAGTCCGCAGTCTTACCATTAGACGACGGGGCATCATCGCAATCGACTCACGGCCCTGACCGGTCGGATGCGAGGGGCGCAGATAGTTTCAGTGCAGCCGCAGGTCAAGGCTGGATCAATCCCATCGCGCTGCAACTAACTTGCCCAATAGCCGCATGATCGTTAGCATCACTGCCAAGTCCTCGCGGATTATCCGCGGGAGGAACAAGAAAGTAC
>CBDCXY010000003.1:0-107395 GCA_965223995.1 Pontixanthobacter sp.
CCTTCTGCCGAAACTACCCGCAGATCGCCGGTTATCTCGAACTGAACCGGCCCGAGAGAACGGATGTCCGGCCCTTACGCCGCTCTGGCCGCGATGGTCTTTTCCTGCGGACCGATGGTGCTGTGGTCGGTTTTTGTCGACAAGGTGCATCGCCGCGCATCGACCGGGATCGACTGGGACAATCCGCGCCCTGTTTCCCAGATTGTGGATGTGTCCTTCGTCAAGCTTGCCGGACTGTACGCCACCTGGGCGATCATCGGCTTTCTCTATTGCGTCGCGCGCTGGTACTGGTCGGGGCAATATCTGTTCGCGATGGAAGTCATCGGTGCGGCTGCGATCCCGATGTTCCTGCTCGCCATTCCCTATGTGCTGTGGATCGACCGGATCATGGTCAACCCGCGCGATCACGCGTGGCATTTCGGCGCGATGCTGCTCGGCCGGGCATACGACCCCGAGGAAGTGAAGAAGCACTGGCGCGCATGGATCATCAAAGCGTTTTTCGGCGCCTTTATGATCTCGATCCTGCCTGCCGGATTCAACGAGGTCGTAAACGCCGATCTGACCGGCATTGTTGGCGATCCGGTGCGGTTCGCCTTTACGCTGTTTGCCCTGTTGTTCGTCATCGACGTGCAGATCGGCACGGTGGGCTATCTTGTCACTCTGCGTCCGTTGGACGCGCATATTCGCAGCGGCAACCCGTTTCTCGCCGGCTGGCTCGCCGCGCTGATCTGCTATCCACCGCTGGTGTTTGCCTTCATGGGCAATATCAACGGACAGTTGGGGATGATCGCCTATGAGGTGAACACGCCGGGCTGGGCGCATTGGTTCGCCGACAGCACCGCGATGCTCTATCTGTGGGGCGGTTTGCTGGTGTTCCTGACCGCGATTTACGCCTGGGCGACATTCGTCTTCGGTTTGCGCTTTTCCAACCTGACCTATCGCGGGGTGCTGACCAACGGGCCGTATCGTTTCACGCGCCACCCGGCTTATCTGTCGAAGAACCTGTTCTGGTGGCTCGGCACCCTGCCATTTCTGGTCAGCAGCGATTCCATGGTCGACATGGTGCGCAACACCTTCTTCCTCGGTGTGGTCAGCGCCATCTATTACTGGCGCGCGAAAACCGAAGAGGCGCACCTGTTGCAGGAGGACGCGAAGTATCGCGAATACCATGCGTGGATGGAAGAAAACGGCCTGCTGACGCGTCCGCTCGCCCGTCTCAAGAGGCTGATCCGCCCGCGCGGACCGGCAATGCACCAGCAGCCTGCGGAGTAAGCGCTCCTAAAGCGGCTGGCCGTCGTCGGTTTCGTAGATCCGCAGGTCGCGCTCGGCCGGTGGATTTTCGGCCATCACTTTCTGGAATTCGGCCATATGCGCGCTCTGGCCGTGCGCGGCGAGTGCTTCCTGATCGCGCCAGCGTTCATAGATGATCAGCGTATCGGGATCGGAGAGATCCTGCGCGAAGGTGTAGTCGTAGCAGCCATCTTCTGCGCGGCTCGCGGCAACCATTGTCTTTATCGCATCGACGGTGTCCGGACTATTCGCAATCGTCCCGGGGGCAAGGGTAATGGTTCCGTTGATCTGGATCATGTCATCTGTCTCCGCCTAGAAGCTGTATTTGTACACGCGCCCGATATCGCCGTCCCATTCGCCGTCATACCGGTCGAGCAGGCGCTGCGCAGGAACCTTCCCGGTCGCAACGATTTCATCGAGTGTTTCGAGGAAACCGGTTTCGTTATCGCCGCTGACGTTGAGACGACCTCGCGCGGCCAGTCCGGCGCGCGAAATGGCCAAAACTTCTTTCGCCAGATCCTGCAATTTTCGTCCGCCCGGTATCGGTGCATCGAGAGCGCGCTTCGGCACCGTATTGCGCAAATCCTCCCGCTCCCCAACTGTCCAGCCCTTGACCAGATCCCATGCTGCATCGAGCGAGGATTGTTCATACATCAGGCCGACCCAGAAAGCGGGGAGGGCGCAAATCCGGCTCCACGGTCCGCCATCGGCCCGCGCATTTCGAGGAAGCTCTTCAGACGCACTTCGGGGAAAGCGGTCGAAAGATGGTCCCACCAGTCGCCCTCGCGCGGCTTTTCGCCGGGGAGGACAGCCAGTTCGCCCTTCATAAAGTCGCGGAAACTGTGACCGGCGGCGTCGATATAGCGGCCATCGCGGAACACGAAATACATCGGCACATCGAGCATATAGTCGACCCAGCGCTCGTAACCGAAGCCGTCCTCGAACACGAAAGGCAGCATGCCGGTGCGATGCGGGTCGGTATCCGACCAGATATGGCTGCGATAGGACAGGAAGCCGTTGGGCTTGCCCTCGGTGAATGGCGAGTTGGCAAAGAGCGCGGTGGCCAGCGGCTGGAGCGCAAGGCCGACGCGGAACTTCTTCGCCATATCCTCTTCGGAGGAGTAGTCGAGGTTGACCTGGATGGTGCAGGTGCGCAGCATCATGTCGAGGCCGAGATTGCCGACCGTCGGCATATGGCGCAGCATGATGCCGTAACGCCCCTTGGGCATGATCGGCAGTTCTTCGCGCGTCTTGTCGGGCCACATGCCGAGGCCGATAAACCCGATGCCATATTTCTCGCTGATGGCCTTTACCTGCTCGAGATGGCGCCCCGTCTCGTTGCAGGTGTCATGCAGGCATTCGAGCGGCGCGCCTGACAATTCGAGCTGTCCCGCCGGTTCCAGGCTGACGGTGCCGTCGGCGCCGCGCATGGCGATGACCTTGCCGTTTTCCTCGATCGGCTCCCACCCGAACTCGCGCAGGCTGAGCAATATGTCGCGGATGCCGCCCTCTTCATCATAAGAAGGGGCGCGGAAATCGTCGGTTTTGTAGACGAGCTTCTCGTGCTCGGTGCCGATCCGCCAGTCCTGCTTTGGTTTTTCGCCAGCCTGCATCGGAGCGACCAGCTGGTCGCGGCTCTCGATGACGGGATCGGCTGCCCCGGAGTCGTCGCGCGTGCTCATATCGGTTTCGTTACGCAACCGAGGGCGAGCTGGCCAGAAATTTTATTGCGCGCGCCGTTTCGTTCGATACTTGCCGTCATTGCTGCCAATCCCCTGCAACCGCCATCCACACCGCCGTCGCTGCAATCGCGGCGGTTTCTCCGCGCAGTATTCGCGGGCCGAGTGTGATCGGTTTCACTTGCGGGTGGTTGAGCAGCATTTTTCGCTCCGCCTCGTCGAAACCGCCTTCGGGGCCGAGCAACAATGCAGCTGGACCTGCGACCGTGCGGAATACTTCCGCCGCTGGCTTTCCACCCTGTTCGTCGGCGAAGAACAGCGTCCGGTCCTCCGGCCACGCATTTAGCAACGCTTCGAGTTTGGCGGGGATATCCACGTCAGGTAGCGCCGTGCGGGCGCATTGCTCGGCCGCCTCGGTCACGATTGTCTGGGCGCGATCGGCGTTGAGTTTGTCGGCGACGCACCTGCGCATCACAACGGGTTTGATCGCACGGACGCCGAGTTCGGTGGCTTTTTCGAGCACGAGATCGAAGCGGTCCTTCTTGAGCAGCGCGGGGCAGAGCCAGAAATCGGGCACCTGCTCGCGCTCGCGCAGCTTCTCGACCACTTTGGCGTCGATCCTGCGCTTCCCGACCTGTCCGACGCTTGCTGCCCATTCGCCGGTGACATCGTCGCACAGGACAAGCGTGTCGCCTTCGGCAACGCGCATCACCCGCGACAGGTAATGCGCCTGATTTCCCCCGATGACCAAAATCTGTCCCTCGCCCAGCTCGTTTTCGACGAACAGGCGCGGTGCGCTTCGCGGGGGCCAGGCGGGGGTCGCGGGCATGGAGATGCGCTACAAAATCGGCGCGCCCGCGTCATCCACCAAGACAAAACTTTCCTACAGGCAGATATTCTGGCAGCGCAGGATGCATGCTTGTCCCGGATCAACTCAGTGGCGGAAATTTGGGGATAGCCCCGGGGGGCTCCCCTGCATGGTCTGCTGATCGAATGTTCGCCAACAGGCTGAAAAATATAGATAAACACGAATCGCTCCCGGTTGACACGGTGTCAACTTTGTCAACCATGTGTCAACCGCCGCAATGACTGCACGGACGACACAACACCTTATCGGGGTCGTTTTCCTCGTTCTTGGTGGATGGGCATTGCTGCATCCACAATCTGTGATGGATCTCGCAATCCGCCCCGAATTTCGCAGCGATGACTTTCTTGCCAAATTTGCGCTGGCCTGTTTTGGCGCGCAGGCCTGCCTGTTCGCGCTGGTCGCCTTTACCGCGCGCTTCACGCGTTTGACCTTCATTGTTTACGGCATCGCGCTGCTGCCGTTCTTCGTCTTCAACTGGTACTTCTACTTTAAAGTTCCGGTGCTGAGCGAGGTCGGCTTGCTCGACTTTGCCGGCAATGTGATCATGCTGGGTTTATGCTGGCATGGCTGGAGAGTTGCGCCGGAATGAGCGAGCAGATTGTCCCCGACAGCGAGCATCGCGGCCTGGTCGCGCGCCTGCCGCAATTGCCGCGCGATCTTGCGCAGCTCGCGCGGTTTGACCGTCCGATTGGCTGGTGGCTGCTGTTCTGGCCCTGCGCCTGGGGGCTTTGGCTGGCGGGGCAGGGGTTCCAGTGGGCGCTGCTTGGCTGGTTCCTGCTCGGCAGCATAGCCATGCGCGGTGCGGGTTGTGTCTACAACGACATCGTCGATGCCGATCTCGACCGGAAGGTTGCGCGCACAGCGGTTCGCCCGGTCGCGAGTGGCCGGATCAGCAAGACGGTTGCGTGGGTGTGGCTGTTGGCGCTGTGTGCAATCGGCCTGATTGTGCTGCTGCAATTGCGGTGGGAGGCGCAGCTGGTTGCGCTGGCCAGTCTGGTGCTCGTGGCTGCCTATCCGTTTATGAAGCGTATCACTTGGTGGCCCCAGGCGTGGCTGGGCATGGTCTTTACATGGGGGGCGCTGGTGGGATGGTTCGCCATCCGCTCCGATCACCTCGATGCATTGGCCGCGCTGTATGCGGGGTCGGCCTTGTGGGTAATCGGATATGACACAATTTACGCGCTTCAGGATCGCGAGGATGACGCCATGGTCGGTATCAAATCCTCCGCGCTGCGTTTGGGCAGCGGCGTTCGGGGCGGGGTGGCGCTGTTTTACACCGGAGCAATCGCGCTGTGGACGCTCGCATTTTGGTTGCTGCGCGCAGACTGGATCGCCTTGCTGACGCTTGTTCCCGTCGCGCTGCACCTCTGCTGGCAAGTGGCGACGCTTGATTCCGGGAATGCACACAACCCGCTTGAGCGCTTTCGTTCGAATCGCTGGGCCGGAGCATTGATGGCCGCAGCATGCTTCGTCGTCGGCAATGCAGGTGCCTGAAGCCGCATTTGTCCAAACGACGGTTAACTCATGTTAACCAAGCTCTTCAACCAGTGTCCAAGTAGTTCCCCCTATTCGGGCGGCATGGACCAGGGGAATTGCATCAGATCGGCTTTGCCGGTTGGTATGGCCACGTGTTTGGCGCTGACCAGTGCGCCCGTGCATGCACAGGCTGACGACACCGTTCAGGGGACGGCAGCCTCTTCGGTTGTCGAACCCGTGCAGATCGTCAAAACCGCCGATCTCGATTTCGGACAGATCATTCCCAATGGCACAGGCAACGGGCGGGTCATCATCAATGCCCGTACTGGTGCCCGAACCGGCAATGCGAATGTTACCCTTGTCGGGACGACGGGTTTCAGCCGCGCCGAGTTCACGGTGACAGGTGAACGTCGCCGTTTCGTGAACCTCACAACCTCGAGCCCGACGATCACTTTGACCGGACCGGGGAACGCGATGACGATCAACCGTCTGCGTGTGAACCGCAACAATGGCGGCCAGCGATCGCTTCCGCGGCGGTACCGGATACCGAATAGTGGAACGATGAACATCGGTTTCGGCGGCCGCCTGAACGTTGCCACCGATCAGGCGGCCGGCGTCTATTCAGGTACGTTCGACCTGACCGTTACCTACGAGTAACCTCCAGAGCGCAAAGACAGGCGGATCGGACTTTTGCGGAACCGCTGCTTTGCTACGAGTCGGGCGGCGGGGCGGCACACCGAACATCGGACGACGCAGGACAGGCTCATTCATAGCTGACCACCTCGAATTCGATTCCGTCCCAGTCGAAGAAGTAAAACGAGCGCGGTCCGGGATCATAATCGCTGTGGCTGAAAGGTTCCAACCCGGCTTCCTTCACAATCGCCTCGGCGGCATCAAGGTCGGCGACCTGTATACCAACATGGTTCAGCGGCTGCCCCTTGGAGTATCCGCCACCGGCCTGGTCGTTGGTGTAGAGCGCGAGGTAGCTGCTTTCGCTACCGACATGGATCGTCTCGCCGCCCATCATCGCCGGACCCCGCCAGCGGATTTTCCAGCCGAACAATTTCTCGAAAAGCGCGGCTGATCGCGCCGGATCGGTGACCGTAAGATTGGCGTGCTCTATCTGGGCAATAGACATGAAATTCTCCTTTGTTTGTCTGTTTCGAATCGGTTGACTGGCACAATCTGCAACCTCAAGCTAAGTTGAGGTCAAGCGAAAATCTCGGAAATGCCATGAGGGCGACATGAAACTGAAAAAAAGTGACTTTCTGTCCATTGGTGAACTCTCGCGGCGAACCGGCCTGGCGGTCTCTGCCATCCGGTTTTACGAAGAGAAGGGACTAGTCCAGTCGATGCGAACCGGAGGCAACCAGCGCCGGTTCCTGCGGTCGGACATCCGCCGGTTGAGCTTCATCATCATCGCGCAGCGCCTCGGTCTTGCGCTGGCTGAGATCGAAGAACAGCTTGCGCTGCTTCCGCAAGGGCGCACGCCGAATGCGCGTGACTGGCGAAAAATCAGTCGGGCGATCCGTAGCCAGATAGATGCGAAAATCGCCCTGCTCGAGCGGACGCGCGACCGGCTGGATGGATGCATCGGGTGTGGTTGCCTGAGCCTGAAGAACTGCGCGCTCTACAATCCTGATGACGAGGCCGCAGCGGCTGGCCCGGGCCCGCGCCGGGTGTTGCCATAGAATTATTGCGGGCCGAGGGCAGGATCCAGGTCACGCGGACGCTTGAAATGGACCAGCTTTCCGCAATCGGGCTTCAGATCGGCCCACTCGTCGATATCAAGCTCGAACACGGCAAATGTTGCGGTTGGGAACTTGATCGACGCTTCGTCGAACAGGGCGTTTTCAGCCGACGGCGGCACCAACATATAGAGCATTTCCTGCAGGCCGGGATTGTGCCCTGCGACGAGAACAGCGTCAGCGTTTCCGGCATGATCCTGGATCACCTCTGTGATCGTTTCGACGCTCGCGAGGTAAAGCCGTTTGTCCAATACGGGCTCCATATCGGGCAGGGCTGCTTCCAAGGTTCGCTGAACCCGTTCCGCCGAACTGGCTAGCAGGCAATCCCAGGCGATCCCGTGCTCTTCGATATGCCGTCCGATCAGGCGCGCACCCCTGCGTCCGCGATCGTTCAGGCCGCGATCAAAGTCGCGCGCGCCGATATCGTCCCAGTCGGACTTGGCATGGCGGAGGAGACCGAGAATCTTCACAAAATAACCATAGTCAGAAGGGGATGTTGTCCTCGTCGATATCGACCGCAGGCCCGGCCACAAATGGAGATCTACTCGAAACACCTTCCGAGACGCGTTGTAAAGCCTCGTCCAATGTCAGGCGTATGACCGGCGTACCTTTGGGGAAGGCGCTCAGCAGTCGACTGGGGAATGCTGCGGACAGCGCAACGAAGTGCCCCTTGTCTTCCTTGTTGCGGATCAGGCGGCCGAATGCCTGGGCCAGTCGGGCGCGGATGATCCGGTCATCATACGAGCTTCCACCATTCGCGGCCCGGCGGGCGCGGTGCAGGATACTCGGCTTCGGCCACGGAACCGCCTCCATAACGACGCAGCGCAGCGACTCGCCAGGCACATCGACGCCGTCGCGCAAGGCATCGGTGCCCAGCAGCGAAGCGCGCGGATCGTCGCGAAAAATATCGACAAGTGTGCCGGTATCGATGGGATCGACATGCTGCGCGTAAAGCGGCAGCCCGTCGCGCGCGAGACGGTCGGCAATCCTTCCATAGACCGCTCGCAACCGGCGGATAGCCGTGAACAGTCCAAGCACGCCGCCGCCAGCAGCCTCTATCAACCGCGCATATCCCCCCGCCAGGCCCGGCAGATCACCCTTTTTTATATCGGTCACGATCAGCACTTCGGCGTGATTGGCGTAGTCGAACGGACTATCGGCGGCTGACAATTGCGGCTGGACATCGATATGCCGCGCGCCGCTCGTGGCGATGGCGCTGTCCCAGTCGTCGCCATCTCGCAGGGTCGCTGAAGTCAACATTACCCCGTGTGAGGGCTCAAGCACGACCCCGGCGAACGGTTTCATCGGATCGAGCCAGCGGCGGTGGATAGCGACGTCGAACTCGCGCGCATCGGACCGGTCGACCGCCAGCCAGTCGACAAATTCGGGATCGCTCGGGCCCCCCATCCGGTTGAGCAGAGATTCCCATGCGACGATCAGGTCGATCCGCCAGCCCAGCGAGTGGCGCGCGCCTTCGATCCGCGCACGGCCCTGCGCATCAAGCCAGTCGGGTGCATCTTCGATCACCGCTTCCAGCCTTACGCGCAGCTTGACCAATGGATGCCGGATCGCGCTCAGTGCAGCTTCCGCCTCTCCGGCCAGCTGCACGAAATTGCCCGGAAGTTGCGCGGCCTCTGTCTCGATGCCGTAGCCTGCCTCTTGCCCGCCGCTTTCGTCGCGGGCGTAGGTCAGCGCGCGCACGGCAGAGAGCAGGTTTTCGAGCGGACCATATGGCTCGCCGTCGCTGAGTCGCTGCAGCCAGCCATCGGAGGGTAGCGCCTGCGCCGCGCGGATCGCCTCTTCTACAGCCTCGCCGCCAGCCTCGTCATAGCTCGCAACGTCGGCGAGCCTCGCTGCCAAACCGCGCCGACGACCTTTCGATTTTCGCTCTGGCCCAATGATCCAGCGCCTGAGTTCAATGGATTCCTGCCCGCTCAGCGTTGCCGCAAATGTCGAATCCGCTGCCTGGAAAACGTGATGGCCCTCGTCGAAGATAATTCGCGACGGGCGCTGTGCATGATCCCGCCCGCGCGCGGCATTGATCATAACCAATGCGTGGTTGGCGATCACCAGATCGGCCTGCGCTGATGCGCGCGCAGACCGCTCGATAAAGCACTTCCGGTAATGCGGACACCCGGCATAGACGCATTCGCCGCGCTGGTCGGTCAGCGAGGTGATCGCGCGTTTGCGGAACAGCGTCCCGAGCCAGCCGGGCAAGTCGCCCCCGATCATATCGCCGTCGCGCGAAAACGCTGCCCACCGCGCGACGAGCTGCGCGAGGATAGCGGCACGCCCGCCAAAACCGCCTTGCATTGCGTCTTCAAGATTGAGCAAACAGAGATAGTTTTCGCGCCCTTTCCGCACGACGACCGGCCGTGTGCCGTCTGCGCGTTGTTCGGGCCATGCCCTGTGACTCTCGCTGCGCAATTGCCGCTGCAGGTTCTTGGTGAAGGTCGAGACCCATACAGTGCCTTGAGACGCAGCAGTCCAAAGCGACGCGGGAGCCAAATAGCCGAGAGTTTTACCGATTCCGGTTCCCGCCTGCGCCAGCAAGACATGCGGCAAACGTTGCGCGGCGCGCGGCGCGAACACTTTACCCGTTGCTCTTGCATAGGCCCGTTGGCCTTCGCGCCTTTCAGCCCCCGCGCCGGTCAGATGATCGAGCTGCGCCTCGATTTGGGCGTCTTCGATTTCGATCTGTGCGGGCTGCGGACGTTCGGGTGCTTCTTCCCATTCGGGTAGTTTGGAGAAGAGCCATTTTTCCGCCCGTTCGGGCTTGGCAACATGCGGTGCGAGCAGTTGCGCCCAAGGCCATCGCATCCGGGTAAGCGATTGCAAAGACGACCACGCTCCATCCCGATAGGCCCAATCCTCACTCGCGCAGTTTTCGAGCATCACCGCGGCGGCCTGCTGCAACAGAGCCGGAACGGCATCGTCGTTTTCGGGGGGCTCAAGCTCCAGCGTGGCGGCTATCCCCTTCGGTGTTGGCACACAGAACCGGGCCGGAAAAACAAAGGCAAACAACTCAAGCAAATCCAGCCCCGAAAGATCGGGATAGCCCAGCCTCGTCGCCACCAGCGGGGCATTTAGCAGAAGGACGGGCGTGTCGGCTGCGGCCATGATCGCGTCGCCTTTGGAGACGCCGCGTGTTGCACCGGTGGAACGCAACCAGGTACCGGCATGTGACGCATGCAAGGCGGGAAGAGCGAGAGGGGACGTCACTGGTCAGTGACTAGAACGAAGCTCGAACAAATGGCAAGTGTCGCGAGCGGCCCAGGCGATCGGGCGCGTTCATCACTAGTATCGGATCACGTCGCTCAGCGATACAACGATAACAACCCGGCGGTTTTCTGCGCGGCCCTCTTCGGTGGAGTTGTCTTCGATCGGATCGCTTTCTCCGTAGCCGATGGTTCGCACCAAGGCGGCGTCCATGCCCCCGGCGATAAAAGCGGCCTTTACGGTTTCGGCGCGGCGCTCCGACAGCTCGCGATTGTAATCTTCTTCGCCTTCGGAGTCGGTATGACCTTCGATGGTCGCCCCGCCAATGCCCACATCAGTCAAGGCACGGGTCAGCTGAGCAATAGTCACCTTCGTCTCGCTTTTGAGATCGCTGCTGTCGAAATCGAACAACACCTTGCTGGCCAGGCCCAGCTCGTAATTGTCGCCCTCGGCAACAAAGCCGTTGTTGGTCAGCACGGCAATCTGCTGCTGGTTGAAGCCAGATTGCTCGGGCATCGTCTGGCAGGCGGCCAGCGCAGCTATACCTATGAGAGATGCAGCTAGCCTCGCACTGGTGCCGGCACGGTTACGCATGTTTGACTTCCTCAATTCTTGCCCGGTTACGATCTCGCTTTCCGCGATACATAGCAGCATCGGCATGACGCAACAGCGATTGCGGCGAGTTGCCGTCATCGGGGAACACCGCTGCACCGATACTCATCGAAAGTCGGATCGCGTTCCCGTCGGGCAGAATACATGGCTTCAGCATCGCTTCCTTCAGACGCTGCTCGATCAGAAACAGATGGCTTTCGTGGCCCAGCGGATGGACCAGAAGGGCAAACTCGTCGCCGCCAAGGCGATAGGCCTGATCGGCGCTGCGAACGCTTTCTGCAAGACGATGCGCCACGTCCATCAAAGCAGTATCTCCCGCTTCGTGCCCATACCGGTCATTGATGGCCTTGAAATCATCGGCGTCAAGATAGAGCACAGCCAGCGATTTTCCGCCGTTCAGACAGTCGGCTACCGATTCATTGAGATGCTGTTCGAAAAGCGCTCGATTGCCCAGGCCAGTCAATTCGTCACGCGTTGCGCGCCGTGCCAGCTCGGCATTTTCGGTGGTCAGGCCTTCGTGCCATCCTTCCAGTTCCGCCAGCAATGCGTTGAAATCACTTGTGAAGCGGTCGATCTCGGCGATTCCGGCATCGGGCACACGTTCAGAGAAGGCGCGTTTCTTGCGAACCGAGTGGGCAACTTCCGCCACCCTGTCGAGCGGATCGATCACGTCGTTCTGTAGTCTGCGGGCAAGCATCCGGGTGGCAATCACCGTCAAGCCCAGGCAACACAGCGCGATGATTATGCCCGAAAGCGCATAGCTGAGGATCGCCGACGCGCTGCCATAGACCAGTATGGTCGCGAGCAACTCCTCACCGCGCCGTACCTCTGACACGGCGGGGGCGGGCCACAGGAAGCTGTTGACTGCCGGTTCGACCGCTGCCTCCCAACCCGAGTTCGGCTTTGTCCATTTGGCAAGCGATTGTCCGTCAGGTCGGAGGATCTCTATCTCGGAGATGCTCTCATGCTCGGCAATCGAAGCTATGCCTTCGCCCATGGCTTCAACATCGTTGAACACGATTGCCGGTTCGACGGTGTAATTGACGGTCTGCGCGGTAAGTTCGAGATTGCGCTGGACATATCCGCGAATGACCAATGTCCCGCTGATCACGAGGCTTATTGCCGCCAGGGCAACCGCCAACAAGATAAGCCGCAGATGGGCACTTGCGAGAATGTCTCTGAGCGTTGGGAGCTGGTCTGATCTCGGTTCGGTCATGCCGATCAACCCTCCTTCGCCAATCTCAGAACACGCGGGTCGACGCGGACCCTGGACCTCGCGATACTATCGACATTGAGCCGAAAACTCATCGTCGCGTCGCCGAACAACAGACAGAAGATTGCCCGGCTGCGACACTCGGGGTCGTTCTCGGCAATGGTGAGCACTGCAAGCCCTTTGACCTTCTCGGCTACGGATCTCATTTCCGCCATCTCGATCTGGCCAAGATAGATGATATCGCAGTTCCCGAGGTCGGTCGATGCGACGTTCTTCTGGATAGCTCGAACACGCTGGCCGTTGATCAGATTCAGATTGTCGAGATTGCCCGCAAAGCGCGACGGGCCGACATGGCACAATATTCGCGGTCGATCCTGATCCGGCCATTTCGTATAGTCGACCATTGAACGCACTGTCCGGCGCACGGCCGCGGCGATCCCGGCGCTTCCTGTACCGGTCGGAATATCTGCAATAGCTATCCGATTGTAGCGAAGCGTCTCGTCGTCCTGGGCAGACACAGCTTGGGGAAGCGCAACGGATGTCGCAGCTGCCAAGAGCAAAATCAGGAGGGAGGGACGAAGTTTCATTGTTTTATTTGGCGAAATTTCGGTGCCTCTTGGCCGCAAAATGCTAAAATTGCAAATTTCTATTTTGCACTGCAGCAAGAAATATCGCACCGATCAGCGTAAGCTATGCACTCTCTCCTTTGATATGATGGGTATTTCGCGCTTGCGAAACGGCCAAGGAAGCGCAAAAGCGCCTCCATGACTGACAGCACTTTGATCCAGACCGCACGCGATTCCAAGGCATGGCCTTTTCAGGAAGCACAGCGCCTGCTCAAACGCTACCCCGACGGCACCAAGCCGGACGGCTCGCCGGTGCTGTTCGAGACCGGCTATGGACCTTCTGGCCTTCCGCATATCGGGACATTCCAGGAAGTGCTGCGCACGACGTTTGTCCGCCGCGCATTCGAGGCGCTGACCGGGGGCGCGCCGACACGTCTGGTGGCTTTCAGCGACGACATGGATGGCCTTCGCAAAGTGCCCGAGAACCTGCCCAATCAGGCCATGTTGACCGAAAATCTGGGCAAGCCGCTCAGCCGCATCCCCGATCCGTTCGAGAAGTATGAGAGCTTCGCGGCCCATAACAATGCGATGCTGCGCGAATTCCTCGACCGCTTCGGTTTTGAGTACGAATTTGTCGCTTCCTCCGACCGCTATAATTCAGGCGTTTTCGATGACGCTCTCAAGAATGTGCTGCGTAACAATCAGGCCATCCTCGACATCATGCTGCCGACTTTGCGCGCCGAACGCGCTGCAACTTACTCACCGATCATGCCCGTCAGTCCGACTACGGGGGCCGTGTTGCAGGTTCCGGTAGAGGTCATTGATGCCGACGCGGGCATGATCCGTTTTGCCGACGAGGATGGATCAATCGTTGAGCAAAGCGCGCTGGGTGGGCAATCCAAACTGCAATGGAAGGTCGATTTCGCGATGCGCTGGGTAGCGCTTGGCGTCGACTACGAGATGTATGGCAAGGATCTAACCGACACTGGTGTGCAATCGGGCAAGATTGCTAAAGTGCTGGGTGGCAGAAAGCCCGATGGGCTGATCTACGAACTTTTTCTCGACGAGAAGGGCGAGAAGATCTCCAAGTCCAAGGGCAACGGCCTGACAATCGAGCAATGGCTCGAATATGGGACCGAAGAGAGCCTGGGCTTCTACATTTTCCCGAATCCCAAAAGCGCCAAGCAGCTGCATGTCGGAGTGATCCCGCGCGCGGTCGACGATTATTGGCAGTTTCGCGAGCGATTGGCCGACCAGCCGCTCGACAAGCAACTGGGCAACCCTGTTTGGCATTTGCTTCGTGCGAACCAGAAGATTGATGGTCCCGGCGCACCCGGCGCGAGCGATACAGTTCCAGTGACCTTCGGCCTGCTGCTCAATCTGGTGGGTGTGCTTGGCGCAGAAGCCAGCCGTGAGCAGGTATGGTCGTATCTCGCAAATTACGTAGAGGAAGCCGAGCCTGCGAAGCATCCAGCAGTTGATCGCATGGTTGAGGCGGCGCTGGCGTATAATCGCGACTTCATTGCGCCGACTTTGGAGAAGCGTGCTCCGGCATCAAACGAAGCTGCCGCTCTGCGTTCGTTGGATACCGAGTTGGCCAGCGTTCCCGCAGATACCTCAGCCGAGGATTTGCAGACTATCGTTTATGAAATCGGCAAGCGCGACGAGTTCGCCTTCGAGAATTTGCGCGACTGGTTTCGGGCTCTCTACGAAACTTTGCTTGGTTCTTCGCAGGGTCCGCGGATGGGTAGCTTCATTGCTCTCTATGGTATCGAGAATTCGCGCACATTGATCGCCCAGGCCCTAGAGCGCAGCTAACCCCATTTTCGGGTTCGATACCATTTGGTTATGACGTATTTTACTCCGTCAAGGACGGGCGTACCGGCGTGCAACGTATCTTCATTCGGCGTTCCATCGGGTAGCGAGTTGTTCCAGGTGAGCAGAACGCCCGGTTGCGGCGCAATCTTCAACTTCAACTCGGGAAACTCGGTCGCGCCGCCGACCTTGACCTGATTGAGAAATGCCATCGCGGTCCAGCTCCGCTGTCCGCCGTTCTTGCGTTCCTTCTTCCAGTATTCCTGTCCGGTATGGAAATAGTCCTGATGCGGTTTAAATTCCTGCCCGGGTGTGTAGCGTTGACCCTGGATTGACTCTCCTAGCGGCGCCTTAAGGCCGAGCGTCTCGTCTATCCGGCTCGAAAGGCTCTTTACGAACGGATCATGCGGGTTGAGGTTGCCCGAATAGGACGTCCTGAAGCCACTCGAATAGTCGGTGTCGTAGGCGATGCTTGGTTGCGCCGTGGCGTCGATCATATGGAGCAGCTTTTGGCACTCAGGTGCTGTCAGGAAGTAGCTTACTGCGTAAATTTCAGCCTTATCGGTGGGGAGTTTCTGCGCATTCGGGTTCGCATCGAGGTGCTTGCGAACCGTATCGCCGACGCGCTTTAACGCGTCTTTGTCGGGAATGGTTTGCGTCTTCGTCATGCGCGTTTTTTAGCAGCGCAGCGCAGTCCTTCAAGCTCGGCGACGGGATAGTTGTTTGCCGCTGTACCTGATGCGGGTATTGGCATCATGGGAAATCGAGGAGAAAGTTGATGTCCGAAACTTCGGGAAAGCGCTATTCGGGTGTGGCGATGCTAATCCACTGGCTGTTGTTTATCGCGGTGATTGCCAATTGGCGGATTGCCGAAGCTGGAGAGCATGCAGCGACGCAAGAAGCAAAAAGCGAGATAATGTCCAATCACTTCTCGATCGGGGTGATTATCTTTGGCCTGGTATTGCTTCGGCTGATCTGGCGGTTTGTGAGTCCACCACCTCCACTTGCCGACCATCTGGCCAATTGGGAGCGTGTGTTGGCCAAGGTAACCCACACGGCGTTTTATGTCCTGCTGATCGTTATGCCGCTCGCGGGCTGGTATGCGATGTCGAAATATGGCGCGCCGATCAGCGTGTTCGACTTGTTTGCTGTGCCGCCCTTGCCGGTCGCCGCAGATCCGGAGGGTGCGAGCGCGATTTTCGACCAACATGCCCTAGCCGGTAAGGTCTTGCTGGCGTTGATCGTGATCCACGTGTTGGGCGTGCTCAAGCACACCTTTGTCGACAAGGATGGCAATCTCTATCGGATGCTGCCGTTCGGACCAGAGCCGCGCTAGAGAATGGTGTCAGCAAAAAGCCCCGCCGGATCGCTCCGACGAGGCTTTTTGCGCCCTGTTTGACAGCGCGGCTTACCAGAAGAAGTCGTGGATCACGTCGACCACTTCGCCGGTGTAGGTGTTCACCAGCAGCACGTCGTCATAATAGCGCACCCAGCGATAGGGGCCGTAGACTTCGGGCAGGCGGTAGGTCCATGGATCGTTGATCCAGTAGCGACTTCCGAAAAACACGCTGTCGAGGAAGAACCCAATGCTCAAGCGGTTGTAGCGGTAGTTTCTGTAGGGAGCGTAATAGCGGCCCAGACGGAAGACATGCCGGTTGTAGTTGCGGTACCGGTGCCAGTTGTACCGGTGGTTGTTGCGCCAAGCGCGGCGATCCCAACGGCGGTGCTGTCTGTAATGGTGACGCCCGTTGCGATAGCGATGACCATTCCGGTAACGGCGGTTGTCCGCGCGTCGGCCATCACGATAGCCATGCCGGTAGGAACGGCGATCCGCCCTGCGGTCTGCGCGACGCTCTGCCCGACGACCATCGCGGTAGCCCTGGCGGCGGCCATCACGGTAAGTCCGGTTGCGGTCGCGATTGGTGTAGGTGTTGTTGCGCCGCTCAGTACGCCTTTCAGCGCGACGATCTGCCCTGCGTTCGGCACGGCGGTCTTGCCGGCGTTCGACGCGACGATCCTGCCGGCGCTCCATACGGCGGTCAGCTCTGCGATCCGCGCGACGCTCACTGCGTGTGACATTTACCTGCCGGTCAATATTGCGCTGGCCGCGGACAGTTCCGGCACGATTTACGTTCCGGTCGCGTCGCTGGGCCCGCTGCTGCTGGCGCACCTGCCCATTGCGGTTGCCTTGACGTATCTGACGGCGCTGTTCTGGCCGAACCTGAGGGCGCTGGCGAGCCTGACGTGCTTCGCGTCGCTGGCCGCGATTTTGGCGTGCCTGTCGCTGGCCACGATTCTGCCGGGCCTGGCGTCGCTCGACCCGTCGTTCCGCGCGGTCTCGCGGTTCGGCTATCCGGGGCTCCTTGCTCTGGCTGTTGGCAGATGCTGCTTCGGCAGCGGATGCGCTTCCCGCCGGTACGGCAAAGACCATCGCGAAGGCGAGGGCGCTCGCGCTTCCGGCTGTAAGTAGTTCTCTCAAAGTCATTGCGGCTCTCCAAAGAATGCCGCGCCCACCATGCGGCCCTGTTGATGAGTCGTCTTCTAGTTCAGCTGGGCTGACCTAAAGCTGAACAATTTGTAAATGCGTCCGTTAAGGTTGTGCGCTCTTAGTCTGAACGATCAAGTGCGCCGATACTATCGAGTTTGGCCAACAACCCTGTTTCATCGAAGGGTTTGGTGCAAAACTCGTCTGCGCCCAGCTGGACCGCCTGATGGACGTCTTTCGCGCCCGAATGTGTGGTGCAGAACACCACTTGTGGACGCTGTGATCCCTCGCTGGCGCGCAGTTTGGCGAGGAATTCGATCCCCGACATCACCGGCATATCCCAATCGAGAATGATCAAGTCGGGCATTGCAATGACGCATTTCTCCAGCGCCTCCTGCCCGTTTTCCGCTTCCGAAACGCTGAAGCCCCGCTTTTCGATGATCCTGCGCGCGACTTTACGGATCATCCGCGAATCATCGACAATCAGGCAGTTCCGCGCCGTTTCGCGCGCTTGCCGAACCGGGGCGGCGGGTTGGCCGCCCGCCACGCGCCCATAGGCTGCGGCTGCAGGACGTTCCAGCGACGCAGGCGCGGTGCGCGATTCTTGCGCCTTGTCCGAAGGCTCGTTGTCCTGATCGGGCAGGCTGTTGCGTTTGATCAGATTGTGAATGGGACAACCTCCCCTTGCCGCGGCTCCGCTACCGGGGGCAGGGCGTCTTCTTCACCCGCTGTCTTTCGGACATGGAGGTAAGGTACCCAGACATCGCCATATTCGGCCTTCTGGTACCACAGGTCGAGGATATCGTAGGACGCCCAGAAGCCGTTTTCATCCTGCAAACGAACGCCTTCGCCGATGCGCGGTACCACGGCGAATTTGACCCGCTCGTTTCTTTGCGAGCTTTCGTTCTGGATTTCGACGTCAATCACGTTTTCAGGTGTCCTCTGGTGTCTTGCCTAAGGGTGTAGGAGCGATTCGTTGACGAATTGCAAAGGTTCTTGCGCATTGCGCACTTGCGGCTGCCCACACCATCGGTCATGGCTCGCGGTGGTGAACCGTCTCGTTTCGATCCTGACCGCCTTCGCGTTGGTCCTTACGGCTTTGGTCCCGAGCGGCTTCATGGCGGCACGGGCGGCGGATGGTTCGTTTACCATCGAGCTGTGCGGCACGGCCGGTAACGAAACGCTGCTGATCACACCCGACGATCCCAAATACGAGCTGTATCGCCTGCTCCATGGCGAGGAGAACGAAGAGACCGAGCGCAGCGAGGGCAACTCGGCCTGCCATGCGGGTATGTCGCCGGTCGGCGCTCTGCCCGATGGCGATATCGAACCAACCGGCATGGCTGGTCGCGCGATGATCGAGGGCAATCGTACAAGCGTCCTGACTGGTATCTTCCCCTCGGGCCTTCCGCCTGCAACCGGGCCGCCCGCTTCCTGACGATACGATTCACCGGGTTTGCGCGATTGCAAGCCCGCCATTCGATCAATCAGGACCAGCTTACCATGAAACCAACACACCGCTTGGCCAGCGCGATTGCTCTGGCCTCCGTCATGGCGCCCGCAACCGGAGCGCTCGCCCACGACGTCTATGCCGATGACCACGCGCCAATCGGCGTGATGGCAGACCATGCGCACAAGAAGGGGGAGGTCATGTTCTCCTTCCGCGCGATGCATATGGAGATGGAGGGTAACCAGATCGGCACCAATTCCGTGTCGCCCGATACCATCGTCACCACCATCCCCAACCGCTTCTTCGGCGCTCCTGGTCAGCCGCCAACGCTGCGGATCGTACCGACCCAGATGCGCACCGACATGTACATGCTGGGAGCGATGTATGCGCCCAGTGATGCAGTCACGCTGATGGTGATGGGCAACTACATCGAGAAGGAGATGGGCCACATCACCTATCTGGGCGGTATGGGCACCACCCAGCTCGGCACCTTCACCACCAATCCCAAAGGTGTCGGCGATGTGAAGGCGGCGGCTTTGTTCCCGCTGCTCGGCCATCCCGATCCCAAAGACGATGTCCGCGACGAGCTGACGCTGAAGGCCGGGGTCAGTATCCCGACCGGATCGACCACCAAGACCGACGACATCCTGACGCCGATGGGCGGCAATCCGACGGTGCGCGTACCCTATATGATGCAGCTTGGCACCGGGACGTGGGACCTTGAGCCATCGATCACCTACAAGGCGCGCCGCGGTGCGATGGGCTTTGGTATCCAGGGCAGCGCCTCGATCCGCACCGGCACCAATGACGAAGGCTACAGCTTTGGCGATGTCTATGAGGGTACCGTCTGGGTCAGCTATCGCCCTGCGCAATGGGTCAGCCTGTCGGGCCGGGTGAAGGCGAGGGCCATGGGCCGCGTCGACGGGATCGATCCGGTGATCGTGGGCCCGGTCCAGACCGCCAATCCCGACTTTCAGGGCGGTGAGCGGGTCGACCTGCTCGCGGGCGTCAACTTCGTCGGCACGCATGGCGCGCTGGCCGGGCATCGCCTCGGCATCGAGCTGGGCAAGCCGATCTACCAAGACCTGAACGGACCGCAGATGGCCGGCGACTGGATGCTGACGGTCGGTTGGCAGCGGGCGTTTTGACCGAGTCGGGGCGTGGGTCTGACCGCCCGGTCTTCTGCGCCTCGACACCGCTCGATTTGCTGCCGTTGAGCGAGACATGGACCACATGGACCACTGTCCTGAGAGAAAAAACTCATGTCGTCTGGAGTCTCCATCCGCGCCGGTAACCAGCAGGAAATGAACGGATTTATCGGGAGGTGATGCATCAATCGCCATTCCGCCATGCTAGTGGGCGCAGACGATGTAGGAAAATGGTTTGGCTGCGCGCCTCAGGCGGCCCTGCTACCATTGGCGCGTCTGTCATCCTTGCGGCGCGATCGGGTTGCCTCATCGGCATCGTTCTCGACCGCATTGCGACCTGCATCTTTCGCGCGATACAGCGCCTTGTCGGCGCGGGCGAACAGCTTGCGATAGCCTTCGTCGGGACGCAGGCGTGCGGTGCCGAAGCTGGCCGTCAGATGCGTATCACCGCCCATCCCGGCGATGTTCATGCCGGTAACGCCGATCCGCAGCCGTTCGGCCAGCGCCTCTGCAATCCGGATATCCGAATCCCAAACGAGGATGCAGAATTCTTCGCCGCCCACGCGGCCGCAAATATCGGCGTCGCGGACCGTTCGCCGCACCAGCGCGCCGAATTCTTCGATCGCACTGTCGCCAGCCTGGTGGCCCCAGATATCATTGACCTGCTTGAAGTGGTCGATATCGCCGACAATCAGCGTCAGCGGAACATTGTCGCTGCGCGCTTCGATGATCGTCTCGCGTACACGCGCCTCGAACGCGCGGCGGGTCAGGAGGCCGGACAGCCGGTCTTTCGCCAAGTCGTCATGCACCGCGTCGAACTGGTCCTTGATGCAAGCCGCGATCAGCGACAGGCCGAGCACCATAGAGCCCAGCGCCATCACCATCTTGAGCGCCGCGTAGTAGACCGTGTCGCGGTAATTGCCGGCGAGGGCAATGTCCTCGGTGAACATGAAAGACAGCGGAGGACGAACGAACATCTGGATCACATTGATCACGATGATCCACAACAGCACCGTCTCGATCAGGTCGGTCTTTGCCTTCTGCGACAGCAGCAACGCCGCGACCGCAAAGATCAGGCCATAGGTGGTGTTCGCGATATAGAGATCGGCCTCGAAACTGTCGCCAAAGAGCAGCGAGACCATACCGAGCGCGGTGCCGATACCAGCAATGCCCAGCAGCGTCCGCATCGGAACCTGAATGTCGACCCGTGCCAGGATGCCCCAGACCAGCACGATACAGCCCAGAGCATAGGGAATGTTGGTAAGCGCAACATTGGTGCGGCCCAGACTGTCGGGGGTAAGCTGCGAAACAAAGAAGCCGAGCGACAGAAAGGTGTAACCAAGCGCCATTGCGAGCGTCGCATGGCGCGAGCGTTCACGGCTCCATATGATGAAGAACGTGATCGCAAATACAGCCGCCGTCAGCGGCGTAAGCAGTCCCTGAACACCCTCGCTCACGCGGGTCTCCCATAATGATTGGGAAAAGCGCTAGGGAACTAGGGTTAATTTGGGGTTAGTGGTGGGGTGGCGATGACCGCCCACGGCTAGTGCGACACCCAACACCCGTTCGCCCTGAGCCTGTCGAAGGGCTCAGCATGAACGGATTTCTGTACTCCACCGTCATCCCGGCCCCCGAGCCGGGATCCCGCTTACTTTGACGCTGTACAAAAAAGAAGCTGGGCCCCGGATCAAGTCCGGGGGGTATAGTGATAGCTGCGCTAAAGCCAACATTTGACCACGGCTCATGCGGAAGAATGGCTATGATGCCAGACAAAATGGGTTCCGGGCTTCATTCCGAACATGGATTGAAGAGCAGAATGACACAGCCTTTGAGGTGAAGGAAGCTGCGCTTGGTCTCGTGGTTGATAGCGGCGTTGTCGGGGCGTATCAGCGCTTCGACAGGTTGGAGAAGCGGCGGGTGCTGGTGATGATCTTTGGCCAGTCATCGCCCAAGTACAACCTCTAGATGCTAGCAGAAATGAGGATACGCGGCAGTTCGATCAGGCTACAATGTGTGCTAAACATGTGACTCGACACTAAAATATCCAGCAACCAAAATTTTGGTGATTTTTTGGAAGCCAAGTATAAACTCTAAATAAAACGCATAAAATAACCCAAAGAGGAACAGGTGAAAAATTTGAAAGAATATATCCGTCCTTTTTCGCTAATCTCATCAGCCCTTTTTGCAATAGCAATACTATCTACCTGCATCTCAATTTTAGCACTTCAGGTAGCCCCAGTGACAAATGACTTATACAATTTAGTGTATGAGGAAGGGGATGGTGCAAAAATTGAGCATACATATATTTTTCTATTTGTATTTCCTTTTATACAAGCAGGATTTGCTTTGGCTTTCAATTACCTTGCCCCATATAAAAAATCATTATCGTCCAAAGGGCCAATAATCGTAGCCGCTTCTGTGTTCTTTCTGATTATTAATTCTCTGCGGTGCTATGAGGTATGGACGAAGTTTTCATGAACGACGTACGTCTTGAAAGCCGATTGCATCAAGGACAACTCTCCACGGAACTACAATGTTCATAAGTTTGGCAGTTCCGTAGCGATCAATGCGGTCTTTCCGGGCAACAGGAACATCAAACCGGCAATCTCTCTTCTTCGACCGCAAAGATCGTCACCCAGCAGTTTTTCGTAACTTGATCGTTTCGGTCTGACGCCTGAATGGTCGCAAATCGCTGCAAAGCAGCTGTTCAATGCTCTGTGATCTTGCCTTTTGCGTTAGCTGCGAACTTTCGAACGGCATCCACGTCGTTGCTTCCGCGTATCCAATCTAGTGCTGTCTTTTCCAGATCGTTAAGCATCACCTAGTCAGCTTTTTATAAGCCAACCGTGTAGGCCGATCCGCCGCATCACCCAGCCTGCGCCGCTTATCTTCCTCATACGCCTCGAAGTTCCCCTCGAACCATTCGACATGGCTGTCGCCCTCGAACGCCAGGATATGCGTCGCGAGACGGTCGAGGAAGAAGCGGTCGTGCGAGATGACCACGGCGCAGCCGGCGAAGTTTTCGATGGCGTCTTCCAGCGCGCGGAGGGTTTCCACGTCGAGGTCGTTGGTCGGTTCGTCGAGCAGGAGGACGTTGCCGCCTTCTTTGAGCATTTTCGCCATATGCACACGATTACGCTCACCGCCCGACAGCTTGCCGACCACCTTCTGCTGGTCCTGCCCCTTGAAGTTGAACGCGCCGACATAGGCGCGGGTGCTCATGTCGTGGCCGTTGACTTTCATATAGTCGAGCTCGTCGCTGACTTCCTGCCACACATTGTTTTTCGGGTTCAGGTGATCGCGGCTCTGGTCGACATAGCCGAGATGGACGGTGTCGCCGATGCTGATGCTGCCGCTATCGGGTTCTTCCTGTCCGGTGATAATCTTGAACAGGGTTGATTTGCCCGCGCCGTTGGGGCCGATCACGCCGACGATGCCGCCGGGGGGCAGAGTGAAGCTCAGATCTTCGAACAGCAGCTTGTCGCCATAGGCTTTGGAGATGTTCTTCGCCTCGATCACTTTGCTTCCGAGGCGTTCGGGGACCTGGATAACGATCTGCGCTTTGCCCGGTTTGCGGTCGGCTTGCGCTTCCTGAAGCTGTTCGAATTTGCGCAAGCGCGCTTTCGATTTGGTCTGGCGGCCTTTGGGGTTCTGCCGGATCCATTCGAGCTCTTCGTTAAGCGCTTTCTGGCGGCCTGCATCCTCGCGCTCTTCCTGCGCCAGGCGCTTGGCTTTCTTCTCGAGATAGGTCGAGTAATTGCCCTCATACGGATAATACGAACCGCGATCGAGCTCGAGAATCCATTCCACCACATTGTCGAGGAAGTAGCGATCGTGCGTAATCATCAAAACGGCGCCGGCATATTCTTTCAGATGGTTTTCAAGCCATTCGACGCTTTCGGCATCGAGGTGGTTGGTTGGCTCGTCGAGTAGCAGTATGCTGGGTTTCTGGATCAGCAGGCGGGTGAGGGCGACGCGGCGTTTCTCACCGCCCGAGAGGTTTTCGACCGAGGCCTCGGAGGGGGGGCAGCGCAAAGCTTCCATCGCGATTTCGAGCTGGTTATCGAGCGTCCACCCGTCGACTGCGTCGATCTCTTCCTGCAGCGTGCCCATCTCGGCCATCAGATCGTCGAAATCGTCGCGATCGGGATCGCCCATCAGGCCGGTGATCTCGTTGAAACGGTCGACCTTGTCGGCAATATCGCGCGCGCCGTCCTTGACGTTTTCGAGCACCGTTTTGCTCTCGTCCAGCTCGGGCTCCTGCGCCAGATAGCCGACGGTGATGTTTTCGCCCGGCCACGCCTCGCCCTGGATGTCGGTGTCGATGCCCGCCATGATCTTGATCAGCGTCGACTTACCCGCGCCGTTGGGGCCGACAATGCCGATCTTCGCGCCCTGGTAGAACTGAAGGTTGATATTGCTGAGCACCGGCTTCTTCGCGCCGGGAAAAGTCTTGGTCATGTTCTTCATGACATATGCGTATTGCGCGGCCATTTGGCGGGTCCTTCGGTCGGGAATCTGTGATGAGTGGGTGTTGTGGGCGCAGATAAGGTCTGAATGGCTGCGGGGCAAGCTGGACTTGGCCCTGAAGCGCCGATAGCAAGCGCGGCTATGAGAAAAATCACCCTTGCGCTTGCCGCGCTTTCGCTTCCCGTATCAGCAATTTCCCAGGATACAGGGTCGGTTTCACTTCGCGACATGGCCGACGGAGCCGGGCGCGGTGACACCATCGCGTGGGATTTCGTCGAGGGGATCACCACCGAGGTTGGTCCGCGCCAAGCAGGTACCGAAGCCGAGAAGCGCGGGCGCGATTGGGCCGTGAAGTGGCTCGCCGAGCGTGGCTTCCAGAATGTTGCCGACGAACCGTTCGATATGCCGACCTGGGTTCCCGGCGACGTGCACAAGGCTGAAGTGGTCAGCCCGTTCCCGCAGCCGCTGGTCGTCCAGCCGCTGGGCGGAAGCGCTTCGACCGGGCCCGACGGTATCACCGCCGAAGTGGTCGAGTTTGAAAATCTGGGCGCACTTGCGTCCGCACCCGCAGGCAGCCTGGCGGGCAAGATCGCCTATGTAACGCACGCAATGACGCCGACGCAGGACGGCTCGCAATATGGCGCTTACGGCGGGGCGCGTTTCGTCGGGCCGGGGATGGCGGCGCAGAAGGGGGCGGTGGCCATCGTGATCAAGTCGATCGGCACCGACGAACATCGCAATCCGCATACGGGTGTGACCCAATTTCCTGAAGGCGTGACGCCGATCCCTGCGGGCGCGCTGACCCTGCCCGATGCGGCCAATCTGGAGCGGATGTTCGACCGCGCGGATGGTCCGATCACCATGAAGCTCACGCTCAACCCGCGCTGGCTTGGCACCACGACCAGCGGCAATGTCGTGGGCGAGATTGTTGGCCGCGATCCATCCTTGCCGCCGGTGCTGCTGGCCTGCCATATCGATAGCTGGTGGAACGCCCCCGGCGCATTCGATGATGGCGCGGGTTGCGGGATCGCCGCCGCCGCCGCGCTTCATGTCTCGCATACCGGCCAGCCGCTGCGCACGATCCGCGTGTTGATGGCAGGCGCAGAGGAAGTCGGTCTGCACGGCAGTGTCGCTTATTCAAAAGCGCATATCGACGAGAAGATCGGTGTCGCCTTTGAAAGCGACTTCGGAGCCGACCGCATCTGGCGCTTTGAAAGCAACTTCCGCGAGACCAACCCCGATCTGCATGCACGTCTGGCCAATTCGGTCGCGCGCTTCGGCGTCGCCAATTCGACCATCGTTGCAAGGGGCGGGGCAGACATCAATATTGCCCGCGACCAGAACACCGCGATTATCGATCTACAACAGGACGGCACACGCTATTTCGAGCTGCATCACACGCCCGATGATACGCTCGACAAGATCGATCCCGCGCAGCTCAGGCAGAATGTTGCGGTGTGGACGCAGGTCGCGGGAATTCTGGCCAACTATCCGAGCGACATTCAGACGGGCGAGTGACGGTTTAGACCAGCCCACCGACCGGTTTGAGCGTCCGGCCGGGAAACAGCGCCAGAAGCGCGCGGGCCGGATCGATCCCGAAATGCCCCGCGACGCTGCTGGCAAGCACGGCTTCGAGCGAGGTCGTTGGCATCAGATCGCGCTCTTCATAGAGATCCTGTGACCTCAGCCCCGGCCAGTCGGCTACCACGCGGCCGCCCCTGACCGAACCGCCGAGAAGCATTGCGGCGCTGGCCGTGCCGTGGTCGGTGCCATTGGTGCCGTTGATCGCCGCGGTGCGGCCAAACTCGGTCGCGACGAGAACGAGCGTATCCTTCCATAGTTCACCCATGCCGTCGCGATAAGCGCCAAGCAGTGTATCGAGCGTGGTCAGGTTGCGGTTCAGTTGGCCTGGCTGGTTGGCATGGCTGTCCCATCCGGGCGAATCGAACATCATCAGCCGTGCGCCGTCATCATCGCGCATCAGCGAGGCAGCCAGTTCACCGGTGGCCTTGGCGTTGCGCAGGTTCCTGAGCCCGGTATCGCCCGCCATTTCGCGGGTGGCTTGGGCGCTTTCCCATAGCGAGTGCAGCTGTTCATCCCCAGCATAGAGCATCGTGATACGCTCCATCAGCTGCGAGCTGGCATCGGGCAGTGCGGAAGGCGCATAGCTGGTGACGCGGTTGGGCCCGCGCAGCGCCATCGGCACGGTCGGAGCGAGCGCGAGAGCGCTGAAGTCGTCTTGCGGCAGCAAACCGAGCAGCCGGTTGAGCCAGCCGTCATCGTGCTCATATGCGCGCGTCCCGCCCGTCTCGAGCAGGTTCTGCCCGTCGAAATGCGATCGTTCGCGATAGGTGGTGGCAACCGCATGCGCGAACAAAGCATCGCCCTTGCCATACATCGCGCCAATCCGCTTCAATGCGGGATGCAGTGCGAAGATGCTGTCGAGTTTGCGGGCTTCGGAGTAACTGTCGAGCCATTGCCCGCGCAGCCGTGTGAAGCCGGGATCGCCGATGGGCGCGATTGTTCCCAGACCATCGGCCGCGCCGCGCTGGACCACGACGAACAGCCGTTTGGCCGTGGCGGCGGTCTGGGCGAAGGCCATTCCCGGAGCGAACAGGCCGAGCGCGCCCAGAGCGGCGGTTGATTGCAGAAGTTTGCGGCGGTCGAGCATATTCATCTCCGGAGCATTTCGGGCGAGACGAGCAGGAGCGCCAGCGCCTGCCTGTTACTTTCGGCGCGGCGGATGGCGGTTTCCGTTGACGAGCTCAGCGAGCCGGGGAACATCGTCTGCGCCAGCTGGCGGACATCGGATAATGGCACGGCATCGGCGACGCGCTCTGCGACTTCCACGCGGCGCACCAGCGCATCGGGAGCGGCCCAGCTTGCACCGATATCGTCGAACCCGGCGGGTGAGGGCGGGCGCCATGGGGCTTGACCAAGTTCGCTCAATATACCGATGAAGCGGCGACGCTGGGGCAGCCTCTCGACACCAGCGGCACGCATCATGCCAATGGTCCATTCCCAGGGCTGGCGAAATTTGGCTGGTTGAGCTGTCCATGCCTCGGGCGAGTCGATCAATGCGCGATGGACGGCCGGCAGATCCCCGCCGCTGTTCCGAAATGCCGCTTCAAGTCGGGCCACCATCGCAGGTGGCGGTTCGTCTCCGGCAAAGTGCCGCGCGAGCTTGGTTGCGATATGTGCCGCGGTGGAGGGGTGAGACGCCAGATCATCAAGCACCGCCAGCGCTTGCGTATGATCGTCCTGTGCATATTTGCGACCCATCACAGTTCGTGCGCCCGGCTCATGCGCGATCGACACGAATGCCGTGCCATTTCCCATATCCACGCTGAAACGGCGCGCTCTGCGCAGCCCCGATATGGTCCAGCCGGTCATAGCCTTGGCGAATTCGGTCACATCGTCCTGCGAGTATCCACCTTTGACGCCCAGCGTGTGCAGTTCGAGGATTTCGCGCGCCAGGTTCTCGTTGAGACCGCGATCACGTCTGTTGCTACGCTGCCTTCCACGTCTGCGCTGCATGGAGGGACTGCCGGGGCCAACCGACTGGAACTGGTCGAGATAGACCAGCATGGCGGGATGTAGCACGGCAGCTTTGAGAAGGTCGGCGAACTTGCCGCCAATATGCGGCCGGATCGCGTTGAACTCGTGCGGTCCGACCAAAGTTGCTGCCTGCGGTTTGGTCACCGAAACAGCGAAATGGTTGGCCCAGAAATGCACCAGCCGCTCGGCGAACGGCGTGTCGGTGGTCGCCGCAACCTGCCCGCGCATCACCACGTCCTCGGTGTAGGTCTGACGTCCTCCGCGCAGCGTCTTCATTGCGGCTGCGAGATCTTCTTCGCCTTCGGGGCCAGCCTGGCGTGCCTGTCGCCGCATTCGGCGGGCTCCCTGTATTTCCGCAAACAGCTTGGTCACCATCGCCGTGTCGGTGCGGCGACCGGCAAGCGCCGGCGGTGTAGGATCGAAACTGCCGAGTTGTCCGAGCAGCCAGCGCCTCGGAGCGGAAGGTACATCCTGCCCCCGGCGATAGCCGAGGCCGAAGCGGTTCATGGCAATTGAAATCTCGCTCATGCTGCGGGTGTTACCTCAATTCAGATCGCTGGCGGGTCACATTTCGTATCAATTTGTCGCTGGGCCCGCGAACTCCCGCTTTACGAGCCCTGGGATCAGCGCTGCCTGCAGCAATGCCCGCACGATCAGGAACAGGGTGAAGCTCAACCAAATTCCGTGATTGCCGAGCGGCCAGCTTAGCCATAGGGCGAGTGCATAGATAACCGCAGCGCCAAGCATCGTTGCCAGCAACGCTCGGGTCCAGCTGGCACCGACAAATATGCCGTCAAACACGAATCCTGCGACCCCAGCGAAGGGGATAACGACCAGCCAGATCGCCACCTCGCGTGCGGCTCGCGCGACTTCTTGAGTGGCGGCGAAACTGTCGAGCACCGGTCCGGCCAACAGGTAAAAGCCAAGCGACACAAACCCTGCCGCGATCAATCCGCGCAGCAGGATCGCATTTGCGTAGGCGGTGAAGCCCGGCCGGTCCTTGGCGCCCGCGCGTTCGCCGTTGAGAACCTGCGCTGCGTTCTCAAACCCGTCGAGTAGCAGGGCGGTGAAGACGAACAGCTGATACATGATCCCGTTCGCGGCGAGCACCACTGCACCGCGCTCGGCGCTGAGGCGGGTCAGCGCGGCGAGCGCGATCATCAGCACCACCGTACGCAGGAACAGGTCGCGATTGACGGTCAGGAACGGGCGCAGATTGCTCCACTGCAAGAAAGCGCGCGCTGCCAGCACTCTTGCAAAGTCGGCGATAACTTGCCCGCGAAACACGAACAGCGTCACGGCGAGCAGCTTGGCATATTCAGCGATAAAGCTCGACCAGCCGACTCCTGCAATACCCATGTCCAGCCGAAGCACAAACCACAGGCCAAGCCCGACATTGAGCAAATTGTAGGCAACCTCGAACACCAGCACGGCGGTCATCTGCCTGCGCCCGACCATAAAGCCGACCAGCGCGAGATTGAGCATCACACCCGGCGCGCTCCAGTACCGGATATCGGCGTAGATGCGCGCGGCCTGCAAAACTTCGCCCTCCGCGCCAAGCAGGCTCAGAAACAGCGGCTGCAGCACCGGTTTGGCGATCAGCAACGCCATCGCAATCGCAAAAGCAACGGTCAGCCCGCGCACCAGCATTGCGACCTGCGCTTGTTCGCCGGCGCGGGTGCCTTCCTGCGCGACCAGCCCGGTGGTGCCGGTCTTGAGGAAGTTCATCACGGTGAACAGCACTGCGAACAGTCGCGCGCCGACATCGACCGCACCCTGTGCCGCCGGATCGCCCAGCCGCCCGACGATCCATATGTCGCCGAGGCCGATCAGCGCGGTTGCGACATTGGTGACCATTGCGGGCAGCGCGATGGCCCAGATGGCGCGCTTGTCCAGAGTTACACCTGTCACCTAACACACCACCGATAAAGTATTGGAACTAAGGCAAACTCGTGTTGGAAACGAGGTGACACTTTGTCGGTTTGCTTTTTTCGGGAGGTGCTTCAGCCAAACCATCGCCGTGGCGTTAGCAGAGCCCGACCGTGTAGGAAAATGATGAAAGGGCAAGACACTTTAGGCGCTGTCACTCGGGAGTCTCTGCGCGAAGCCATCGTTGTGTGAAGCTTGTCTCCTCCCGCCCTTGCGGTCGGGAGTTTTCCGGCCACGAATGTCCCCCGGACATTCGTGAGTCCCGGAAAACTGGTCGGGAAGACTGGATTCGAACCAGCGACCCCCTGTACCCAAAACAGGTGCGCTACCAGGCTGCGCCACTTCCCGACCGTGTTTGCATCTGCCATCCCGAAGGTGGGCAAAGGCTCCGTTGGCGTCCGGTGGGCCCGGCAGGACTCGAACCCGCGACCTAGCCGTTATGAGCGGCCAGCTCTAACCAACTGAGCTACAGGCCCATGGATGCCAAACAGCTTCGCGCGCCTAGCCGCGAGCGCGGCGGGTGGCAAGCCACTCTTTGCAAATAGATGTCGTTTAGGTTTGCACGGCTTTCATGATTTCACCGACGGTGGTCGGTTTCACGCCGCGCGTATCGAGATAGGCATAGATCCGCCTCCACCAGTCATAGAGCCGGTCGAGATCGCCCTCGGTCCTAACGTAGGGCGTGTTCCCGGGAACCAGCGACGGGCTGTGAAACGACAGGACGAGCAGCGGCAGACCATCATCGATAGCGATATCGATACCGCGCAATGCTTCATCAGCGGTCACGCCTTCCGGGGTCAGCGGAATTCTTTCCAGCATGCCTGTTGCGGCCGCCAGACCATGCAGCCGTGGCACCTTGGCCAGCTGCGAAAACAACGCCGAGCCCTGTTTGCGTAGCATGCCCCAGAACACCGTCGTCAGCGGCAATTCGAGCAAATGGCGTTCGCGGTCGACCCAATAGGGTTTGAGCGGGTGGTGGCGGTAATCGGGCCCGCCGCCGGGCGTGTAATCGAAATTGGACCGGACCGAGCTGTCGATCGCGATGCCCGCTCGTTTTAGGATTGCTCCCGAAGATTCGCCCAGACCGTACCGCCCAGCACGATATATCGCGGGAGAGACACCGAAATTCTCTTCGATTTTGTCGCGCAGCCGCCGGAGCTTCTCCTCTTCCAGCGTTGGAGGGAGGTTGCCCGCATAGGAATTGTGCGCGTTGACCTCTTCTTCGAACGGCGGGTTGACCCATGGGTGAAGCTGGATGCCGATCTCTGCCTTGCCCGCCTTGAGCATTGGCGAAAGCACTTCCGCCGCGACGGGCGATGTCGCGACGGGCCAGTCGATCAGATAGACCGGGCAGACGTTGATCCCGTCGCAGAACTCCTGGAACTTGCCCAGGCGGCGCACATGATCGAGCCCATGCTCGCTCGCGCTGAAAGGCTTGTCCCAGTCGAATTCTTCCTCAGTATCGACTGTGAGGAGCGAGCGCTGGCCGAAATCAGGCGCAAACTGCGCCTCTGATCCCTTGACGGGCGGCTCTGTAATGGGCCGGTCCAAAAGCCGACAACTCCCCTGCTAGGCTGGAGCGTTCGGTCGCATCATCCAGCGTTTGAGGAGCTAGGTTCGCGGTTCACATCGGTCAAGAGCGGCAGGCCAAGCAGCAGCCAGTCATCCACACGCTCCAGCTCGCCGCCGATGGCGCGCGCCTCGGCCCGTGCCAGACGCAGCGAGAAACCCGTACCGAACATGCCCGCGCTGATCGCGCGCTGTTCGGGTTTACCCGATGCGGAGAAGATGTCCGATTTGCCCGCCAGCACTGCCGGGAGTTCGCAGCTGAGCAGCAGGATATCGCCCTTGGCGGCAAGCTCCACCTGCAAATGCTCGCCGCCGCCCATTGCGCCGACGAGAGTTGCCAGCAGGCGCCATGCGAGCGCTTCGGCGTCGTCGGTTTCTATGGGAACAATGCCGTTTTCGTAGGTCGTGAATTCGAGCCCTGCGGTGCGTGCCTTCAGAACGTCCTGCAATTGCTCGACCAACCGTTCGATGATCGCCGCGAAGTCGGTTTCGCCTGCATCGAGTTCAAGAGCGCCCGTTTCGAGTTTCGCCAACCTGTCAAGCTCGTCAAACCCGGCGAGCATCCGGGCGGCATCACCTGCAATGCCTGCGGCCAAGGCGCGATATTCGTTGGGCGTGGGGCCGAACAGTTGCTGCTGGATAACCTCGGAAAAACCCTGGATCGCATTCACCGGTGTGCGCAGTTCGTGGAGCAATTGGCGCAAACGATCCGCCTCGCGTGACTGCGTATCTGCCCGGTCGTCCCTCGCCGGTGCTGCGCCGCGGCGGGCCAGCCCGGCATAGCCCGTGAAGCGGCCACCTGGCTGGCTGAATCGCGGCTGCATCTCGACCACCCATTCACCAGCGATGGCAGGGGCGCCCTCCAGTTCAATCCGGCCGCCGCGAATTGGCTGGTGGAACTTCATCGTGCTGCCAATCGCCGAATGAGCCAGCGAAGCGCCGATCAGCATCGGTGCGTAGCGTTCTTCTGCCCAGTCGATACGGCGACCTGCATTGGTCGTGAAGGAGAAGCTCGCAGCGCCTTGAGCAGTATCATCCTGCGCGACTTCGCCAAGGGGAAGCCGCGGGGCGTCGGTCACCGTTTCCTCGCGCTGCGAGCGGTTGCGCTGGAATGCCTCGATCCGTTTGACCAGCGTTCCGATGGCGGTATCGCTCGGCGCGTCTTCGCCCTCCGGTCCGACCTCGTCATTCGCGGCGACGGGCGGGGCGGGGCTTGGAACGTCCTCTGGCCCGGCGACTTGCTCGCTCTCCGGCCCGGGAAGCCCGCGATCATGCACACCCAGCCGTTCAAGCAGTTCCTGCGTTGGCTCGGACAAATCGCGCCGCAAGCGCAGGAAGCCGCGAGCGCGCACGGGTAGGCGCGGGATCAGCACAGCCCAATCCTCGTCGCCCAATTGCGCGCGCGACAATGCCGCTGCGGCGACTTCGGGCTCGTCCTCTGCCAGATGCACTGCCAGTTCCGGGTTGCGGAAGCGCAGACCCGGTTCGCGGATCATCGCCGCGCGTTCATCTGCCGGAATGCTTTCCCCCAAGGCACCCAACCGCAGCCATGCCGCCGCCATCAGGCTCTCGTCGCGTGCCTGTTGGCCCTGGCCGTCGCGTTTTGCCGCACGGCTACCGAGCAGGTCGAGCAATTGGCGGAATTGCGTGCGTGCAGCACGATCGCCCGATGCGCGGTGGCGCAAAACGGTGGCAAGGCGATCATCAAAGTGCATTTCCGGCTTGTGCGTCCTCACTGTCGCGACAGCAAATGGCTATCGGCCCCGGAAACAGTCCGAGGCCATTACGCCGTAACAGTTGGAAATTGCGAAGGAAGCGCAGTGCTTGGAACGTTGCAAAGCGGGACAATTGCTGGCAAGAATAATAATATTATCCACAACCGCCCCAAGAGGCGGGAATCGTTGCGCTTGAGGAGTTTGGCGAACGGTTTGGAGCAACGGGGACTGCAGGGATGGCAAATCTCGACGAAATCGACCGGCGCTTGCTCGCCGAATTGCAGAATGAAGGGCGGGTGACAAATGTCGATCTCGCCCAGCGCGTTGGCCTGACTGCGCCTCCCTGTTTGCGCCGCGTGCGTGCTCTTGAAGAAGAGGGGGTTATCAAGGGCTATCACGCAGAACTCGACGCCTCGCAGCTCGGCTTCGCGATCACCGTGTTCGCGATGGTCAGCCTGAAAAGTCAGGCCGAAGCCGCTCTGCGCGAATTCGAAGAGCATATGAACGACCTGCCCGAAGTGCGCGAAGTGCATATGCTCAACGGCGAAATCGATTTCATCCTCAAGATCGTCAGCAAGGATCTACAGAGTTTTCAGGAGTTTTTGACCAGCAAACTCACACCAGCGCCCAATGTGGACAGCGTGAAGACGTCGCTGACGATCCGCACGGCGAAGCATGAGCCGGGTGTGCCGTTGGGCTAGGTTCTTGGCCTAGCTATCAACCGGCAATTCGCCGAAGAAGCCCACTACCTTCACAACCCTTCCGGCATCGTTGATTTCGGTCACGTCGAAGCCGTCGACGAGCCGCTTTCCGTCCAGGTCGATCTTCCAGTGATAGCGGCAGAAATTGTTCTGCGCATCGACCTCGCTGGCGCGTGAATAAACGGCACCGGGGATACGCTTATGCGTCCGGTGAACCATTTCGACAAAGGCTTTACGCCCGATAATATTGTGCGTCGGATCTACGAAATGGACATTATGCTCGAGTGCTTCGTCGGTGAGCCGTTCGATCTCATCGGCATCCGATGAGTTCCATATCTGCATCATTTTTTCGAGGCTTTCGTACCCGGTGCTCATTGTTCTACTCCATAAACCGACCGTCGGTTTGTTTTTACAAAGAGGTGCGAGGGTTGTAAAGCGTGGCAATGGTTGCCCAGGAAAAACGATCCGAAAACACCCGGAAGGTGCTTTGCGACGCATTCAGGGAATCGTTGTTAAAGAACGGGTTGGATGCGACGACGACCGAGTCTGTGCTGATGGCGACGGGGCTGAGCAAAGGCGCGATGTACCATCACTTTCGCAGCAAGGCCGAGATTATCGAGGCCGTTTATCGGGCCGAATCCCATGGCGCGATCAGGCGGGCGGTGGCCGCAGTTCCCGAGAATATCGATCCGGTCGAGCAGCTCAAGCAGGCATGCCTTGCGTGGCTTGCCCAGATGGATCAGCCAGAGGTTGCAGCGATAGTCCTGAAGATCGGTCCCGACGCGCTGGGTCTGGCGCGGGTGATCGAAATCGAGAATGAAATCAGCCTCAAACTGTTCGAAGGCAAACTGGCCGAGGCGATCGATGCCGGGACTGTTTGTCTGGAAAAGCCTGCTGTCGCCGCACGCCTGATCAATGCGATGATCGGCGAGATCGCGGCTCAAAGACCGGGCGAACGGGCTGATGCGGCAAAAACCATCGGCCCCGTGATCGATGCGATACTGAAATCGCTCGCGGTGCCCCAATAGCTCTCGATCAGCGCGGCTTCTTGAACGCTGCGACTGCGAAAAATGCCACTCCAAAACCAACCAGCGCACCGCCGATGGTGCTGGTTCGCTCGACGAGCTCGGCATTTGCCCGGCCATCGGTGATGATCGATGGCAGGAAGAACACCACCACACCAACCAGAATGATCATCGTTGCAGGGATCAGAAGCGGTCGTTTCACAGACTTCAGCCCTCGCGTTTGGCCAGATATTCCTCGAGCCATTTGATCGAATAGTCGCCGTTCAGGATATCCTCCTGCCGGATCAGTTCCTGGTGCAGTGGGACCGAGTGTTTGACGCCTTCGATGACCATTTCTTCGAGCGCGCGGCGCAGGCGCATGATGCAACCTTCGCGGTTGCGGCCATAGACGATCAGCTTGGCAATCATGCTGTCGTAATAGGGCGGGATCGCATAGCCGGCATAGAGTCCGCTATCGACGCGCACATGCATCCCGCCGGCGGGGTGATAGTGGGTGACCTTGCCGGGCGAGGGCGCGAAGGTGAATGGATCCTCGGCGTTGATCCGGCATTCGATCGCGTGGCCGTTGAACTCGATTTCGTCCTGCTTGACCGAGAGCGGCTTGCCGTCGGCGATGCGGATCTGTTCGCGCACCAGATCGACGCCGGTGATCATTTCGGTCACCGGATGCTCAACCTGCAGGCGGGTGTTCATTTCGATGAAGTAGAACTCTCCATCTTCCCACAGGAATTCGATGGTGCCCGCGCCGCGATAGCCCATATCGCGCATCGCCTGTGCACAAACCTCACCCATACGGTTACGCTCTTCGGTCGAAAGAACCGGGCTGGGTGCTTCTTCGAAGACCTTCTGATGGCGACGCTGGAGCGAACAATCGCGTTCGCCCAGATGGATTGCATTGCCTTCACCGTCGCCGAATACCTGGAATTCGATATGGCGCGGATCGCCGAGATACTTCTCGAGATATACGGTGTCGTCGCCGAAAGCCGATTTTGCCTCGCTGCCCGCCTGCTTCATCAGCGTTTCGAGCGTGTCGGGGCTTTCGCAGACCTTCATCCCGCGACCGCCGCCGCCAGACGCGGCCTTGATGATCACCGGATAGCCGATTTCCTCGGCGATTTTCGCAGCTTCTTCGACATCGTTGATCGCGCCGTCGGACCCGGGGACCAGCGGCAGGCCTAGCTCGCCCGCAGTCTGCTTCGCCGCAACCTTGTCGCCCATTGTGCGGATATGTTCGGGCTTGGGGCCAATCCACTTGATATCGTGTGCTTCGACGATTTCGGCGAATTTCTCGTTCTCGGAGAGGAAACCATATCCGGGGTGGATCGCGTCGCAATGCGCCACTTCGGCAGCGGAAATAATCGCTGCGGTGTTGAGATAGCTTTCGGTTGCGGAGGGCGGGCCGATGCATACCGCGTGATCGGCCAGGCGAACATGCATCGCATCGGCGTCGGCGGTCGAGTGAACCGCGACCGTCTCGATACCCATCTCATGCGCGGCGCGGTGAATGCGCAGTGCAATCTCGCCGCGATTGGCAATCAATATGCGGGAAATACCCATCGCCGGATTATCCGATAACTACGAGCGGCTGGTCGAATTCGACAGGTTGGCCGTTATCGACCAGCACTGCCTTGACCGTGCCCGATTTGTCGGCGGCGATCGGGTTCATCACCTTCATCGCCTCGACGATCAGCAAAGTGTCGCCTTCTTTCACACTGTCGCCGACACTGACGAACGGATCCGCACCCGGCTCGGCGGCGAGATAGACCGTGCCGACCATTGGCGACTTAAGCGCGCCGGCGTGATCATCGCCGCCAGCTGGTGCTTCCTCAGTCGGGGCGGCTGCCGGAGCAGCGGTTGTCGGCGCGGGTGCAGCCGCTGCGGGTGCCGCTGCAACGGGAGCGGGAGCAGCTGCGGCTACTCCGCCGCCGCGCGATACGCGCACCTTGCGCTCGCCATCTTCGACTTCGATTTCGGTCAGGCCGGTTTCACCCAGCATCTCGGCCAGTTCGCGAACCAGCTTGGTATCGACATTCATACCGGACTTCTTACCGGCAGCGCTCTTACTAGCGGGCATGAATACCTCATAATTGTTTCAGGCGAGTGCCTATGCGCGGCATCGCTTAATAGAGCAAGGGTTGATGCGGGTTTTCGTTCCGGCTCCACAGCACGCTTCAGAACTTCGCAGCGGCTTCCAACGCGACGACATAGCCCTTTGCGCCGAGCCCCTGTACGGTCTCGACAGCAGCTATACCGACATAGGATTTGTGGCGGAATTCCTCGCGCTTGGTGGGGTCGGACAAATGCACTTCGACAACTGGTGTTTTGATCGCGCGAATGGCATCGAGCAGCGCAATCGAAGTGTGCGTATAGGCCCCGGCATTGAGCAGCACAGCCTTCGCCCCTTCCGCCTGCGCCTCGTGCAGCCAGTCGACCAGCATCCCCTCATGGTTGGTCTGCCGCATGTCGATTTCGAGACCCAGCTCACGTCCGCGATCCTCCAGCATCCCGGCAATATCGTCGAGCGTATCGGAGCCGTAAATATCCGGCTCACGCAGGCCAAGCAGATTGAGATTGGGACCGTTGAGGACGTAGATGGTTCGGGTCATTCGGCGGACATAGACTGGCGCGGTCTAATGTGTCGACGGATTTTGGCACCCTGTGACGTCTTACGCCGTGGGGAGCGCACATTTACCCTGAGAGGCTGGAGCGCCATTGGTTTGGATGATATCCGCAACCAAATGGAGAGAGCGTCCATTGTCGGCAGTGGCGTCATGTCAAAGGAACTGGAATGACAGGCCTAACAGTGTTCGTGACTCGGGACAGCGTTGCCGCTGGAGACGATTTCGACGCACCCCATCCATACTCGTTCAAAATGAAGAAAACAGCACAGTTGCGAGACGCATTGGAGCGCCTGGCCAACAAGGGCTACCTTGCTACGGTGGCTGGGCGAGGACATCGCTGGGAAGCAAAAATCGGTGATTGCACCGTAGCCACTCTCGCGGCCAATAATCATCGACCAGCTCAGTCCAAGGTACTCGCGTCGCCGCTGATCGAGTGGGCCGAGTCGGACCAGATAGGTCTACACTTCCGCTATCACCCGGCTACGTATTAGCCTTCGACCCTGATGTCTGGCTCGGTTCGCTGACGAACAGCGCTTCAATGCGCGCAAAGTGTGAACCTCACCGATCTACACCCTTCACTTTCCCCCATTGCCGCGCGGCGGTGTAACCAAGATACCCCGTGCCGAACAGCGCGTAGAGCGGTTCCGGTAGGCCCGCGAGATAGGTGTTCATCCCGGTTCCGATATCCCTCGCCGTAGCCGGGCTGAAGGCGGCGAGGATGCCCATGGGGAGGGCGGTCAGTAGCAGGATATACATCACATAGAGGAAGCTGGGGCGCGCGCGGCTGGTCCAGGGGTCTTTGGAATTGGCCTCGGCGACGATGGCGGAGAGGCGCGCTTCTATGGATTTGAGCTCCTGCGAGCCCTCCAGCCGGATCAGCTCGAGCTTCGCCTTGGCGCGCGCTTCCTTGTCGGGAATGATCTTGTCGATCAGCGATGCAACGGGTCCGATAAGCGATTCGAGTAGGGCCATGAGCGAATTCCTTTGTGATTCGCTCCACGAATAACCAAATTGGTTCGTGTAGGAAAGTTTCCTAACCGTCAGTCATCGGTGCTGGCGAGTAATGCCTGCGCCAGAGCCAGATGCGGGCGGTCGAGCATCGCACCATTCAGTCCGACGGTTCCAGCGCCCGGATTGGCTTCGAACGCGGCGACAATGGCGCGCGCATGATCCAGTTCTTCCTGGCTGGGCGTGAATGCCTCGTTGATCACCGGAACCTGCGCCGGATGGATCGCGAGCATCCCGCGATAGCCCTGGCTGCGCACCATCAGCGCCCGCTCGCGCAATCCGTCGAGGTCGCGAAAGTCGGACTGGATTGTTTCGATAGGTGCAACCCCGGCTGCAACCGCTCCGAGCAGGCACAGGCTGCGTGCCAGTTCGTAAGTCGGCATATAACCGCCATCGGGCCGGAACTGGACGCGTGCGCCGAGGGCCGAAGACAGATCTTCGGCACCCCAGCTCATCGCCATCAATCGTGGCGCGCCGTCATAGCTGCCGGTATGGAACATCGCTTTTGCGGTCTCGGTGACGAGAGCTGCAACCTTGGTCGCTCTGGCCTCGATACCGTGTGCTGCCTCGAGCCTAGTCAACATCGCGTCGAGCGCTTCAACGTCCTCACGCCCCTCGGCCTTGGGGAGAAACAAACCGCCTGGTGCCGCGGGCATCACGGCTTCAAGATCGGCCTCGATCTCGCCGCTCGATAGCGGATTGACCCGTACCCATAGCCGGTGCCGGTCATCGCGGCTTGTCAGGAAATCGTGCACCAACGCGCGCGCGGCGGGTTTGTTCTCCGGCATCACCGAGTCTTCTAGATCGAGCAGAACGATGTCCGCGCGTTGCTCGTCTTTGGCGTCAGCGGCCTTGCCCATCTTCTTCTCGCTATCGCCCGGCGCGAACAGCCAGCTGCGGGTTTTGAGAGAGGCCTTGGTGGTCATCGTGAAATCTCCTTACTGCAAGCGAGTAGGGGGAGCGGCAGGGCTTCGCAACGGCTACGGTTCGGCGATGTATGAGATTTTCCACTGGTCGGGACGACTGGATTCGAACCAGCGACCCCTACACCCCCAGTATAGTGCGCTACCAGACTGCGCCACGTCCCGATCAGTGGAGGCGCGCCTATAGTGTGCGTGTCGGCCTTTCGCAATATCTGATGCACCGATAACACACTCTTTTGCATTGCGTTGCCGAGTACTTGCAATGCTGCTAGTCGCGCCCACTTGTTGCCGAGGAGAGGTAACAGGAGCGATGACATCGCGCCCGCATCCTCGGACAGAGGCAATTCTAAACTAGGTGTAGACTCATTCGATGCTTGATTTTCTAACCGCCGCCGCTGGCGCAAGTTCACAGCCCGGATGGACCGGGATTATCCCCTTCATCCTGATGGGCCTGATCTTCTGGTTCCTGATCATCCGCCCGCAGATGAAGCGCCAGAAAGAGCATGCCGAGAAGGTTGCCAGCCTCAAGAAGGGCGACAAGGTCGTCACTGCCGGTGGGCTTATCGGCAAGGTGGTCAAGGTTGACGACGACTATGCCGACCTTGAACTCGCACAGGGTGTCCGTGTGAAGGCGGTCAAGAGCACCATCGGCGACATTGTTCCGCCGGCCGGCAAAGCCGCTAACGACTGATCGAACCAACTGGAATAAGGCCGGGATCGCGCAATGCTTGAATTTCCCCAATGGAAAAAGATCTGGCTGTGGGGCCTGACGCTGCTGGCGGTATTCGCCGCGCTGCCCTCGCTGCTGTCCTCGGCCAATATCGAATGGCCCGATGCGCTGCCCGACCCGACCGTCAATCTCGGCCTCGACCTAGCGGGAGGTAGCCACATCCTGCTCGAAGCCGATCCGGCGCAGGTTTCCGCGCAGCGGCTGCAAAATATGGAAGAGGCGGTTCGCAATGCGTTTCGCAATGCGGAGCCGCGCATCCGCGCCGGGGATTTTTCGACCAACAACAATCAACTCAGCTTTATGCTTGATAGCGCCGCCGATGTGGACCGCGCGCGCGAACTTCTGATCCCGCTAATGTCGGGCACCGGTGTGATTACCGAATGGAATCTCGATTTTCGCGATGAAACGCGGTTTGTGCTGACCCAGACGGGGGCCGGGGCGGATCAGGCGGTGACCAACGCGATGGACAGCGCGACCGAAGTTGTCCGCAAACGTATCGATGCGCTCGGCACACGCGAACCGACCATCATCCGTCAGGGCGATACGCGGATCGTGGTTCAGGTTCCCGGCCTGCAAGACCCCGACCAGCTCAAGGAACTGCTCGGTCAAACTGCGAAACTTGAGTTCAAACTGGTCGACGATCAGGCGTTGCCTACCGATATTCAGGCGGGAATCGCCAATCCGGGCAGTCGGATTTATCCTTTCGCCGAAAGCGCGCAGGAGCAGGGCGCGGCGATTGCGGTCAAGCGGCTGGGCGGGATCCAAGGCGATTCGCTTACCGAGGCGCGTTCGGGCGTCGATCCGCAGGACAATTCGCCCGTGGTCAATATCCAGTTCGACAGCCAGGGCGGTGCGAAATTCGCCAAGCTTTCAACCGAAAACGTCAATAAGCGTTTTGCTATCATTCTCGATGGAGAGGTCATTTCGGCACCAGTATTCAACGAGCCGATCCTGGGCGGCTCGGCGCAGATTTCGGGTAACTTTACCACCGATGAAGCCTATGCTTTGGCAATCTCGCTGCAATCAGGCGCGCTGCCGGTCGATCTCTCGATTGTCGAAGAGCGTACGGTTGGACCTGACCTGGGCGCAGACTCGATCAAGCGCGGCATGATCGCGATGCTGATCGGTTCGATTGCGGTTATTGCACTGATGATCGCGAGCTATGGCCGGTTCGGGGTTTATGCGACAGTCGCGCTGCTGTTCAACGTGCTGATGCTGCTTGGGATCATGGCGGTGATGAACACCACGCTGACACTGCCGGGTATCGCAGGTTTCGTGCTGACTGTTGGCGCGGCCGTGGATGCCAACGTGCTGATTAACGAACGAATACGCGAAGAACGAAGGCGAGGACGGCGCATCATCGCCGCGGTCGAGAACGGCTACAAAGAGGCAAGCCGTGCGATTTACGATGCGAACATCACCAATTTTATCGCCGGTGTGTTGCTGTTCCTGTTCGGCTCCGGCCCGATCCGCGGTTTTGCCGTGGTGCTCATCATCGGTCTGTTCACCTCGGTGTTCACCGCCGTATTCCTGACCCGCATGTGGGTCGCTGGCTGGCTGCGCAAAAGCCGCCCGTCAGAGATCAACATCTAAGGGAGACAAGACCATGCGACTGCTGAAACTCGTCCCCGACAACACGAACATCAAGTTCCTCAAATGGCGCGTACCCTTCTATATTGTCAGCGTGTTGCTGATGATTGCGAGCTGGGGTCTCGTTGCCACGCAGGGGCTCAATTACGGCGTTGATTTCGCCGGTGGCCAGGAAATTCGCGCGACGTTCGTAGGTGAGGCCGAGGCTCCCGTCGCCGAACTGCGCGAAACAATCTCTGCGCTCGATACGGTGGAGGATCCGGTGATCCAGCGCTTTGGTGCGGAAAATCAGGTTTCGATCCGTGTCAAACTGCCAGCGGAAGCGGAAGGCGATCCCGGCTTTGCCAATACGATGACCGAGCAGATCACCCAGACGATGCAGGTTAATCACCCCGACGTTCGTATCGATGGTGTCGACTCGGTTTCGGGCAAAGTCTCGGGCGAGTTCCGCAACGATGCCGCCTGGGCCCTGCTCGCCGCGATGATGATGGTCGCACTGTATATCTGGATCCGGTTCGAGTGGCAGTTTGGCGTCGGTGCACTGTTTGCACTGGTCCATGACGTGTCGCTGACGCTGGGCTTTTTCGCGCTGTTCCAGCTAGAATTCAGTCTGCAGATTATCGCCGCAGTCCTTGCTATCATCGGTTACTCGCTCAACGATACAATCGTTGTCTATGACCGCATTCGTGAGAATTTGAAGAAGTATCGCAAGATGCCTCTGCCCGAACTTCTCGACCTGTCGGTCAACGAGACGTTGGCACGTACGGTGATGACCTCGCTGACGCTGTTGGTCGCTCTGGTGCCGCTGCTGATTTACGGACCGGCAAGCCTGTTTGGCATGGTCGCTGCGATCACGCTGGGTCTCTTCGTGGGTACCTACAGCTCGGTCTATATGGCCGCGCCGATCCTGATCTGGTTGGGTGTCAATTCAAACAGCTTCGTTCCTGAAGAGAGCGTCGCGGACAAGCAGGAAAGAATGGCGCGCGGCGAGGGGTAGCTCGTGACGCCGGTCAATCGCCGATCAGACTTTCGTAATAGTGCGCAAGGTTGGCGGCGTTTTGTTTCCAGCTGAACTGCGCCACCGCGGCCGTAACGAGCTGTGTCGCGCGCGGATTTTCGAGAATCTGCCGGATACCGGCGGTGACCGATTCCAGCGACCGCTCGACGATAACGCCGCCATCGGTCGAGGTCAGCAATTCGCGCGCGCCACCGGCGTCGGCGATCACAATCGGCGTACCGCAAGCGAGCGATTCGACCCAGGCATTGGCCAGACCCTCTGCCGCTGATGGCAACACCATCATATCGGCGGCCGAGAGGATAACCGGCAGTTGGTCGTGATCGACCGAACCGAGGAAATGCACCCGGTCCTCGACCCGCATGTCGCGCGCGAGGTTGCGCAGGTGTTTCTCGTCCGGCCCCTTGCCGACCAACAGCAGCTGCGCATCGGGGAAATTGGCAAGTGTGCCGATGGTCAGGTCTTGTCCCTTGCGCTCGATCAGCGCGCCGACCGAGACAAGCAGCGGGCGGTTTTCCGGCAGCGTTATACCCAGCGTCTGGCCAAGGGTGCTTCGCAAGCCCTCATGCTCGAGCGGTCTGAACAGATCGCGGTCGAGCCCGGTATAGTGCAATGTGATCTTCTCATATGGCAATCCCAGCGCCGCCATGTCGCGCGCGAGAGCCTCTGAAACAGCCAGCAATCCCTGGGCATCCTCCGCCGCAGGCAGCATCTGTTCGAGTGCAAAACTCTTGTGACCCCAGAAGGTAATATCCGAACCGCGTGCCTTTATCGAGCAGGGCAGGCCGAGCTGTTTGGCGATCCAAACGGCAGCCGGGCCGTCGGGGTAGAAGAATTGTGCGTCGACAAGGTCGAATGGACTGTCCGCGTGCAAGCGTTCGACCAGCGGCAATATCTTGCGCGCAATAACGCCTGGATTGATGCGCGTGCCGATGTTGGGGATCAGCGTGAAGGTGGGACGACGGACATCGACCCCGTGCTCGATCCCGTCCTGCGCGGCATGAACGAGCGGCTTGTATTTGCCGAATGCAAGGGGCGGAACACCCAGTGGATTGATCACGGTCACATCCCATCCATCGCGCGCCGCTAGCGCCTCCAGAGACCGCGCGACAAAGGTCCCGAAACGCGGTGTGTGCGAATTGGGATAGAGCGTGGAAATCGACAGGACGCGGCTGTTGCTCACAGCGGACGCACCAGCATTTCCGCGACCGCTATCCAGGCCGGATCGTCAACGACCTGCTGCTTCTGCCCGAGACCAGGGGGAAGGATACCAACCAGCCTACCCTGTCGGTCGATCAATCGCCCGAAGGCGAATCGGCCTCCAGCGCGCGGAACCAGAACATCGCGATTGATCGCTTGCGCGGCATTCGATGGATTAAGCTGACGTAACCACAGCTGGTCGCCCGCCCGATACTCGCCCGCGCTTGTGGAGATCGCCAGTGCCAAAAGCGGTGCATCACCGCCAAGCTCGGTTGGCAGGACGGCATCGGCCTCTTTCGCGAGCGCTTCGGGCCCTTGATCGGTAAGCGAGGCAACAACCTTGGGATTGGATGTGTTGTCCGAACGGACAAGCGACTGTGGATCGATATCGAGCGCGCTGCCGATCCGGTCCATCCATTTGATCGACAGATTGCGCATTCCGGTTTCAAGGCGGCCAATGGTTTGCGCGGTGGTCGGCGGGTCACAGGCTTCGGCCAGATCGGCGAGCGTCCAGCCCTTGGCTTTGCGAATATCTCGGATACGGTTGATCATCGGACGCTTCCTTCAAGCAGGATTGAACCAAATAGGTTTTCTTCTTTCCTACAGATCACCCTTTTTGGCAAGGGGCGATTCGCTAGTCAAAAAAAGGAGAATGCCATGCGTCGCCAGCTCGTTGAACGTGAACTGACAGTCGAAGGACCGAAACGTGGCGGCTGCCAACGCAAACGGCGGCGCAGCGTAACGGTCAATGTCGCAGAATCGCCGCTCGGCTGGCTCCACGCGCGTGGCCATATCGATGACCGACTGTTCGGCGCGGGTGAACAGCTGCGCTCCGATTTCGAGAGAGCGCAACTGAGTGCAAATGTAACGATGCGCTGGGAGCCGGTGCGGATCAGGGGCAACGACCGAGCAGTTGGCCTGTCATCCACCGAGCGTCAGATCGCGGCCAAGCAACGTTGCGACGGAGCAATAGCCGAAGCGGGCAAGGGGTTGTCGGATATATTGTGGCGCGTGGTTTGCGGGTGCGAGGCGCTCGCCGACGCAGAAAAGGCACTTGAATGGCCCGCCCGCAGTGGCAAGCTGGTGCTGAAAATCGCGCTGGATAGGGTGGCGGATTTTTACCGGATCAGTTAGAGCCTGATCGCCGCGCCATCTGCTGCAACCGGGGAATTTCGTGGACGATAATTCACAGATCGCAAAAGCGCAGCAGCATATGCTTTATGACGCACATCGGAAGTCGACGGGTGCTACATATATTCTGTGGGCTCTGTTAGGCGGTGCGGGCGCACACCGCTTCTACCTCGGGCGGATGCCAACGGCGATTACTATGTTAATCCTATGGCTGCTCGGCTGGTTCACGGCCTTCCTGACGTGGCTGCCGGTTATCGCGTGGTGGCTTGTCGATCTGTTCTTGATCCCCGGCATGGTGCGACAGGAGAATCTCAAAGTCGCCGACGGAATTGCCTTCAGATAGAGCAAATTCGCTGGCGCAACGCCGGCAACACATCTTCCTCGAACCACGGGTTTTTGCCCATCCAGATGCGGCTGCGCCAAGCGGGATGCGGAAGAGGCAGGAATTGTGGCAGGAATTCCTCGAACCGCCGGACTCTCTCGGTCAGCGAGAGCTTCTTCGTGTCCGGCAGATAATAGCTCTGTGCATAGGTGCCGACGAGCAGTGTCAGCCGGTCATTGGGCAGTGTTTCCATCACCCGATCATGCCATTGCGGCGCGCATTCCTTGCGTGGTGGTTTGTCACCGCCGCTTGCCTTTCCCGGATAGCAAAAGCCCATCGGCATCAGAGCGACTTTGGCGGGATCGTAGAACTGCTCCTTCGCAAGGCCGGTCCATGTGCGCAGCCGGTCGCCGCTATCATCGTCCCACGGGATACCGCTGGCGTGAACTTTCGAGCCCGGTGCCTGGCCGATGATCAGCAGCTTGGCGGTTTCCGAGAACTGCACCACGGGGCGAACGCCATCTACCAAATGTGGTTCGCAAATCCGGCAAGCGGCGATCTCGCGGTGCAGGTCGGTCATCCCTCGACCTGCTCGGCAATTTCAAGCCAGCGTTCTTCCGCGGCGTCCTTTTCGATGCGCGCATTTTCGAGGCCTTTGGTGATGTCGGCGAATTTTTGCGGATCTTGCGCATAGAGTTTGGGATCGGAGAGGATTTCCTCACCACGCAGGATTGCAGTTTCAAGCTTCTCGATCCGCTCGGGCAGCAATTCGTAGTCGCGCTGGTCTTTGTAGGAGAGCTTCGACTTGCCCACCCCGCTGCGACTAGCCTCACCTTTTGGTTCGACAAGTCTCGCTCCCCTCCCGCTTGCGAGAGGAGGCGGGTTGGCCCGACGCTTCTGCTTGTTCCGCTCCGTCCGCTTCTTCTCCCAGTCCTCGTAACCGCCCGCGACAATATCAACGAAACCGCTGCCATCGAGGCCGAGTGTCAGCGTAACGGTCTTGTCGAGGAAGTCGCGATCATGGCTGACGATCAGCACGGTGCCTTCATAATCGGCGATCACTTCCTGCAGCAGGTCGAGTGTTTCGAGATCGAGATCGTTGGTCGGTTCGTCCAGCACCAGCAGGTTTGACTTGCGCGCAAATTCACGCGCCAGCAGCAACCGCGACCGCTCGCCGCCCGACATCGTGCCGACCTTGGTGTCGACCAGGCCCGGATCGAACAGAAACTCCTTGAGGTAGCCCTGAACGTGTTTGCGCACCCCGCGCACATCGATCCAGTCGCCGCCCTCGGCCAACACTTCGCGCACTGTCTTGTCGGGCGTAAGCAGTGCCCGCTGTTGGTCGATCATCACCCCGGCCAGCGACTTGGCGATGGTAACCGATCCCTTATCGGGATCGAGCTCGCCCGTGAGCAGTTTGAGCAGGGTGGTCTTGCCCGCGCCGTTTGCGCCCACGACGCCGATCCGGTCGCCGCGTTGGATGCGTAGCGAGAAATCGCGGATGATCTTGCGATCATCATAGCTCTTGTGGACCTTCTCAGCGACGATGACCGATTTGGATTTGTTCTCTTCATCGACTGCGAGGCCGAGTTTTGCCGAGCCTGACGGATTGATCATCGCCGCGCGTTGAGCGCGCATCTGCCATAGCTTTTCGAGCCGCCCCTGATTGCGCTTGCGACGTGCGGTTACCCCGCGTTCTAGCCAGTGCGCCTCGATTTTCAGCTTCGCATCGAGCCGTTCGGCGGCGCGCGCTTCCTCGGCATAGACCTTTTCTTCCCACGCCTCGTAACCGCCAAAGCCGACGTCCTTGCGCCGTAGGATACCCCGGTCGAGCCAGATGGTCGAGCGTGTAAGGCGTTTGAGGAATGTCCGGTCGTGGCTGATCACGATGAACGCGCCCTTGTAGCGTGTCAGCCAGTCCTCCAGCCAGTCGATTGCAGACAGATCGAGATGGTTGGTCGGTTCGTCCATCAGCAACAGGTCGGGATCTTGAGCCAGCGCACGAGATATGGCGGCGCGGCGTTTTTCGCCACCACTCGCACCCGATGCCGGGGTGCTCATGTTGATACCCAGTTGTCCGGCGATGGCTTCGACTTCATGCTCAGCTGGCGGATGCTCACCGTCGAGAGCGAAGTCCATCAGCGTCTCGTAGCCGCTGAAATCGGGCTCCTGCTCCAGCACGACGATCCGGGTGCCGGGTTTGACCTTTCGCTGTCCCCGGTCGGCCTCGATCTGGTCGTTGATCAGTCGAAACAAAGTTGTTTTGCCTGCACCGTTGCGGCCGATCAGAGCAAGCCGGTCGCGCGGGCCAATATGCAGGTCGATGTTCTCCCGCTCGGGTCCGCCCAGCAGCCAGCGCCCGCCCTGTTGCAGGCCGAGACCTTCCCAGCTGAGGATCGGTGGTTGCGCCATAGGTGGCGCGCGTTAGGTCAATGCGCGCAGTGCGGCAAGCGGTTAGCGTGGACCGGCCTTCTTCGCCTCGACCATCGCTGCCACATCTGCAAGCAGTTCATGCGCGTCGTAAACAATCCCGTCCTTGATCGTCCAGCGCACACCGCCGACGCGTTCGCGCTGGTTGGTTTCGCGGTTCAGACGCACATGGCCGGTGCCGTAAAGCGTTTTGAAATTGGCCAGCGGGTTCTCGGGCGCGATCACCAGATCGGCCAGCTTGCCGACTTTGATCGTGCCGAACGGGGCAGCGGTTCCCTTGGCGTCATAAATCTCGTCCGCACCGTTCATGGTCGCGGCCTGGATGACCTCTAGCGGGTCGAAGCCAGCCTCCTGCAGCATCTCGAATTCGCCAATATAGGCGAAGCCCCATGTCTGGTAGATGTAACCCGGATCGGAACCGACGGTGACGCGGCCGCCCTTGTTCTTGAATTCGTTGGTCAGCCGCATCCACGGCTTGTAGAAGTCGCGCCACGCTATCTCGTCGGCGGTCGACCAGTCGTGATAATAACTGCCGTGATTGGTCAGGCTGGGTCGATAGAAATTCATCAGCGATGGCAGAGTGTAATTGTCGTGCCATTCGGCGGTTCGCGCGCGCATCACATCGCGGCTGGCGGAATAGATATTGAATGTAGGGCTGAGCGTTACCTCGTTATCGACCAGGTGATCGATATAATCGTCCCATTCGTCGCTGCCCGGTTCGACAATCTGATCGGCCAGCCGCGCAACCCAGGCGAAGCGCGATTGCTCGTCGAGATAATTGTAGTCGTCGGGATATTTCACCAGCGCGCCATCATCGAGCAGCGATTCCATATGGCCGTAAAAATGGGTGACGCCGTCGAGGCCCAGCTCGACCGCCTTGCGTGCGGTGACTTGTGCCACGCCGCGCTGGCCCAGATGCGCAACGGTGCCGAGATTCTGTTTCTCCGCTTCGTCCAGTGCTGCCGCCAGCACATCGGGCGAAGCATTATTGAAGAACTTGATTCCATGGAAACCGGCATCTTTGGCCCAGCGCACCCATTCGCGTGCTGCCACTGGCGTGGCGGGGTAAGGCTGTCCGCTTCCCACTCCGAACACTCCGTAGGGGTATAGGCGCGGAGCAACGATGGTGTTGTTCGCGCTGCGCTGCTCGTCGGAGAGCGCTCCGGGCCCGAAATGAAGCGGAACACCGCGCACGGTGGTCACGCCATGCGCCAGCCAGAGCTTATATCCGTATGACGGTTGGGGCGCTTTCGAGGGATCGCCATTGTGGCCGTGCACATCGACAAAACCCGGCATCACATACATACCTTGCGCATCGATCACTCGGGTCGCGGACGCGATCACGTCATCGCTTGCCGAGCCTCTGGCGATTGCATCGATACGATTGCCTTTGACCACGATATCCACCGGTCCCTCGGGTGGAGCGCCGGTTCCGTCGATCATTGTTGCACCGCGAATGAGCAGAGTGGGGTAGGGGCCGCCGCCTTCATCCGCCCCGCGATCCGGCACGGGTTCCATCACCGCCTGAGCGTTTACCGCGGTCGCAGCGATAGCGAAAAGTGCTGCCAGAAATACTCGGAACATCGCGTCTCACCCCACATCGAGAATGCGCGTGACTAACGCGCCCGGGGACATGTGTGAAGTGGTTCACAGCGGCGAAAGCCAAGCATCTCTAAATGTCCGGGCAAAGGAGATTTTCTATGCTACGCTTCGCCATCCCACTTGTTGCTGCCACAGCCATGGTTTCCCCGCTCGCGGCAGCCGAGGTTCAGATTCAGGCGACTGGTCCTGTTGTCGAACTGACCATCAATGAGCAGGTCAAGGCCGAGCCCGACATTGCCACGATCAGCGCAGGCGTGACATCGGAAGCGCGCACAGCCGTCGAGGCATTGCAAATCAACGCTCGCGAAATGACTTCGGTAATTAACCGCATCAAGGCGCTGGGTATCGATGAAGACGATATCCAGACCACCGGCATCAATCTCAATGCGCGCTACGACTACAGCCGCCAGACGCAGCGCCAGGTGTTCCGGGGCTACTCAGTGTCGAACCGCGTGAGCGTGAAGCTGCGCGGGGTCGAACGCACAGGGCCGGTCCTCGATGCGCTGGTCGCGGCGGGTGCTACCGATATTGGTGGGCCCAATTTTTCCATTGATGACGATACGACGGCCAAGGCACAGGCCCGCGAAGCAGCGATGACGACCGCGCGCGAGCGAGCGATGCAATATGCAAGCTGGTCGGGCTATTCGGGCATTCGTTTGTTGGAAATCAGCGAGAGCGTTTCGGTTAGTCGTCCGCAGCCGATGATGCGTGCAATGGTTGCGAACGATGCGGTGGAAGAATCGACACCGGTGCAACCCGGCATGGTTTCGACCGGTGTTTCGATCACGGTCAAATATGAAATGACCAATTAGGGTTCGTTCAGCTTAACGACCCGAAACCTGTCCATTCAGACCTTGTTCAATGGTTTGGCTTTAGGCACATAGGCACGATGAAACGCATCCTTGCCTCGACCGTTGCTGCGACGCTGCTGGCCACCGGCCTTGCCGCGCCTCCCGCAGTCGCGCAATCGCGCAACGATCAGGGTGAAGCGCGCAAGGAGATGCAGGCGGGCAATGTGCTGTCTCTGCGCGAGATCGAGCGCCGTGTGCTGCCGACGATGCGGTGCGGCGAATATCTCGGCCCGGCTTACGATTCGACCGCGATGGCCTATCGCCTGAAATTCATTTGCGATGGAAAAGTGAAGTTTGTCGATGTCGATGCGCGGTCAGGCCGCGTTTTGCGTCGCAGCCGCTAGATCGCGATGGACTTTCCCCTTCCGGAAACGGCCCGCGTGTTGACGCGTTTGCCACAAAAGACCACTTAGCAAGCGAATTTATCGCAGGGGAACAGGCACTATGCGTATCCTGATCGTCGAGGACGAACCGACACTCGGCCAGCAGCTCAAATCCACACTCGAACAAAACGGCTATGCGGTCGATCTGTCGATGGACGGTGAAGACGGACATTTTCTGGGAAGCACCGAGGATTACGACGCGGTTATTCTCGATCTCGGCCTACCCGAAATTGACGGCCTGACCGTGCTTGGCATGTGGCGCAAGGAAGGGCGGACATTCCCTGTCCTGGTCCTGACCGCGCGCGACAGCTGGTCGGACAAGGTTGCCGGTCTTGACGCGGGTGCCGACGACTATCTCGCCAAGCCATTCCAGACCGAAGAGCTGATAGCCCGGCTGCGCGCGCTTATTCGCCGTGCATCGGGCAATACATCGTCCGAACTGACCGCTGGTGACGTCCGGCTCGACACACGTTCGGGCCGCGTCACGCTGAAGGGCGAGCCGGTCAAGCTGACCGCGCAGGAATACAAGCTGCTTAGCTATCTGATGCATCACAAGGGTAAGGTGGTGAGCCGGACCGAGTTGATTGAGCATATTTACGATCAGGATTTTGATCGCGATTCAAATACGATCGAAGTTTTCGTCACGCGTATTCGCAAGAAGCTTGGTGCAGAAGTGATCACCACGATCCGTGGTCTCGGCTACAGCCTGGATGATCCTGACGAAGCTCCAAGAGCCTCCTAAGGTGACTGCGCCCGAAGCCTCGGCGGCGGAAGGGCGCGCTTTGGACACGCAAACGTCCGGCACTGCTGCTGCCGACAACGGCAGCGGTATCGATATCGGCATGTCCGATACCGGGAGCCTGTCCCGCAGGATGATGCTGATCGCGGCGGGCTGGATCCTGGTTCTGTTGACGGCCGGCGGCTTCGCGCTTGATCGCGCTCTGACCAATCTGGTCGAGAACAATTTCGACGAGCAGCTGGAAATTGTTCAGACCGCGCTGATCGGTACGGCAGAAATCGGGCTCGATGGCGAGGTTCGTAACTACCGGCCATTGGGCGACCAGCGGTTTCTCGAACCCAACAGCGGTCTCTACTGGCAGATCAGCGGCGAGGGGCACGAGCCCTATCCTTCGCGCAGCCTGTGGGACCGCAGCCTCGAAGTGCAAGGCGATCACACCGACACCGAGCCGCATTTCTATGACAGTGATCAATTCACCGGCGAACCGCTGCGGATCGTCGAGCGGACGATTACGCTGCCCGACAGCGATACAGAGTGGACGTTTACCGTTGCCTCGGCGCGCGAGGAGCTGGATTTCCAGCTTACGCGAATCCGCTCGATCCTGATCTGGTCGTTTGCGGTGCTTGGCCTTGGGCTGTTTGTGATGGCAGCGTTGCAGACATTCTACGGCCTGCGTCCCTTGCGCCGTGTGCGAATGGCGATCCAGCGTATCCGGACGACCGGAACCAACCGGGTGACCGACCCGCTGCCGCGCGAAGTGCAGCCGCTTGTCGAGGAGCTCAACATGCTGCTCGAACATTCGGAAAAGCAGGCCGAGGAGGCTCGCACCCATGCGGGCAATCTTGCCCACGCGCTGAAGACACCGCTGACCGTGCTGACCAATGCAGCGACCGCGCAAGACCCCAACCTTTCCGGTCTGGTGTTCCGCGAAACCAGAGTCATGCAGCGCCATGTCGACCACCATCTGGCGCGGGCGAGGGCAGTGGGACGGCGAGCAACCGGACTATCCAGGGCCGGCGTCTGGCCCAGCGCGGAATCGGTGTTGCGGGCAGTCACGCGGATTTACGAACACACTCGCTTCGATCTCGATGGCAAGCGCGATGCGCAGGTTGCGATCGAGCGACAGGATCTCGATGAAATTCTCGGCAACCTGATCGAGAACGCCGCGAAATATGGCGGCGGCAGCGTGTTTGTGACTGTCGATGCCGAACCGGATTCACCGAACTGCATTATCTGGGTGGAAGATGACGGAATGGGTATTCCCGAAGACAAACGCACCGAGATTTTCGACCGTGGTGCGCGGCTTGATACCGGCAAGCCCGGGACCGGGCTCGGCCTCGCAATTGTGCGCGACGTCGCCGCGATTTACGGCGGCGATGTTGAACTGGATGAAAGCGAGGATTTGGGCGGACTGCTTGTGAAGCTGAGCCTGCCAAGAGCTGCCTGACCGGTCAGCGGGTCGACCCTGAAGCCCAGTCCCGGACCAGTTCCTTCAGTTCGGCGTCATGCTGCGCGCGGAAACGGTCATTGTGCCAGCGCAGAGCCCGGATCACGCCCAAAGAAGCTTCTTCGTCGAATTGAACGCCGGCAGTCTTTCCATCGGTCCAGACCACTCGGAACAGCATCTCGAGCGGCTGGCAGTGCAAGATACCTTGCTGACCTTCCTCCATTGGAGCATCGGCGATAAAGCGCGCGCCCGTTTGCGAGATATCTTCGAGAGCGCAGTCGAATACGCCATCGAGCAGAGTAAGCGCGGCGGGCATGAGAACCCGCAGCCGCTCCGCCTGTCGGCGGTTCGGGCCGGAAACTGCGCTGTCCTGCGGCGCTTTGGCATTTGGTGCGATGCTGGCCATGCATGGTTAATAGCCCGGAAACCATAAATTCCGGTAAACGCAGATTGTCGTTTGAATTCAGCGCTGTTGCGCCTGCTCGTGGTGCCGGATCACTTCGTCGATGATAAAGCGCAGGAATTTCTCGGAAAATTCCGGATCAAGCTGAGCTTCCTCGGCGAGTGCGCGCAGCCGGGCAATCTGGCGCGCCTCACGGTCAGGATCGGCCGGGGGAAGCGTGGCCTTGGTCTTATACTCGCCGACCGCCTGCGTAATGCGAAAGCGCTCGGCAAGCATATGGATCAGCGCCGCATCAATATTGTCGATGCTGCGGCGGAAGCTGGCGAGTTGCGGATCGGTGTCGGTGTTGCTCATCGACCGCGAGTCTATCACGCTGCGCGCAACCTTTCTACGATGCTTCGCACTTGCCAATGGCTTTTCACGCCTCCATGTGCGTTCTCACTATGACCGCCGAAGTTGTACCTCTTCCACGCAAGCGGCCCGAGGGCGGGTCCGGCGACGCGGCCTCGCTCGATCCGATGCTGGCGCTGACCGCGCAGGGGATGAATTCGGTCAACGCGGTGATCCTTGACCGGATGCAGAGCGAAATTCCGCTCATTCCGGCGCTAGCGGGCCATTTGATTTCCGGTGGCGGCAAGAGATTGCGACCGATGCTGACGCTCGCTGGAGCGGAGTTGGTCGGTTACAGTGGTACGCGGCACCACAAATTGGCGGCTGCGGTTGAGTTTATTCATACGGCAACTCTACTCCACGACGACGTCGTTGACGGTTCGGACCTGCGACGGGGCAAGGCGGCTGCAAACATCATTTACGGCAATCCGGCGACGGTGTTGGTCGGCGATTTCCTGTTTAGCCGCTCTTTCGAGCTGATGACCGAAGACGGCAGCCTGAAAGTGCTCAAAATCCTGTCGGGTGCAAGCGCGGTGATTGCCGAGGGTGAGGTCGACCAGCTGACCGCTCAGCGCCAGATCGAGACCAGCGAAGAGCGATACTTGAACATCATTGGCGCCAAGACTGCGGCGTTGTTCGCAGCTGCCAGCCGTATCTCGGCGGTCGTCGCCGAATGTGACGAAGCTCAGGAAACGGCGCTCGACGATTATGGTCGCAATCTGGGTGTCGCATTTCAGCTGGTTGATGATGCTATCGACTACGATTCCGATGCTGCCGAAATGGGCAAGGATCAGGGGGATGACTTTCGCGAAGGCAAGATGACCCTGCCGGTGATTCTCGCCTTTACCCGCGGCACCGAGGATGAACGCAAATTCTGGAAAGCAGCGATTTCGGGTGTGAAGGCGGACGACGGGGCGCTCGAACAGGCCATCGAACTGATCGCAAAATATGATGCGGTCGAGGATACGCGCGCCCGTGCGCGCCATTTTGCCGATCGCGCGGTCGACGCGATCTCGATTTTCCCCGACAGCAAGGCTCGCCATGCCATGGCCGAGGCCGCGCATTTTGCCGTTGCGCGGGGATACTAGAAAGACGGTCGCGTGACCGGGCTCCCCATCCATGCTGTCCTGCCGGATTTGGTCGACGCACTCGACGCCGATGGCGCGGTGGTTCTGATCGCGCCGCCGGGGGCCGGCAAGACCACTGCCGTTGCACCGGCTTTGCTCGACCGGCCATGGTGCACCGGCCAGATTATCCTGCTCAGTCCACGCAGGGTTGCTGCCCGCGCAGCGGCGGACCGGATGGCGGAAGTGCTTGGTGAGAGCACCGGGGAAACCGTCGGCTACCTGACCCGGCTGGACAGCAGGCAATCGGCCAAGACACGCATTCTGGTGATGACCGAGGCAATTTTCGTCAACCGGATCGTCGAGGATGCCGAGCTGGATGGCGTCAGCGCGGTGTTGTTTGACGAAGCGCATGAGCGGCACCTCGACAGCGATCTCGGTCTGGCGCTCGCGCTCGAAAGCCGCGTGATCTTGCGCGAGGATCTACGCATTTGTGTGATGTCGGCAACCATCGATGGCGAGCGTTTTGCCGGTCTGCTCGGCGAAGCTGCGCCGGTGATCGAAAGCGAGGGCAAGGCCTTTCCCCTGCGGATCGAGTGGCTGGGCTCGCGCGCCGAGCAGCGGATCGAGGACTCGATGGCTGACGCGGTGATGACGGCGTGGAAGCAAGAAGAGGGCGATATTCTCGCCTTCCTCCCCGGTGTTCGCGAGATCGAGCGGGTGCGCGAAAGGCTGGAGCCACGGCTACCGGACACCCCGATCCTGCCGCTGCATGGTCAGGTCCAGCCGCAAGCGCAGCGTGCGGCAATCAGGCGCGATTCCGATGGTCGCCGCCGGATTGTTCTGGCAACCGCAATCGCTGAGACGTCTTTAACGCTCGACGGGGTCTCGGTTGTTGTCGACAGCGGCGTTGCTCGCAGCGCCGAGTTTGACCGCGCTGCGGGAACGACGCATCTGGTTACCCATCGCGCGAGCCAGGCATCGACCGCTCAACGCGCGGGTCGGGCGGCCCGGCAGGGTCCGGGTGTTGCTTACCGATTGTGGGAAGAGGCCGCGCATCCCGGCCGTCCGGAGTTTGCGCCGCCCGAAGTCGAAACCGCCGATCTCGCGCCGCTGGTCCTGTCGCTCGCCAAATGGGGCACGAGTGATCCAGCCTCGCTACCATGGCTCGATGTCCCGCCGGATGCTTCAGTCCATTCGGCGCGCGAGCGTTTGCACAAGCTAGGTGCTTTGGATGAACAGGACGCGATCACGCCGTTCGGAAGCCAGATCTCCGAACTTCCAATGGGCCCGGCGCTCGGCGCAGCAGTGCTGTTTGGCGCAAAGGCGGGGCAGGCAGATGCTGCTGCAAAGATCGCTCTGCTGTCTCAGGAACGCGGCCTGGGTGGACGCGGAGAGGATTTGTTGCAGCGCCTCGCCAAATGGAATGCCGACAATTCGTCACGCGCCAAGGCTTCGCGCAAACTGGCTGAGCGCTGGGCGCAAAAGGCTAAACGAACCGCAAAAAATTCCGTTCATGCTGAGCTTGCCGAAGCATCGTCTGTCGCTTCTGGAGCGGAGCCGCAAAAGAAGAGCGACCCTTCGACAGGCTCAGGGCAAGCGGCGATAGAAAACCCGGCGCTTTTCCTCGCTTTTGCCAAGCCGGACAACATTGCCAAGCGCCGCGATGCCTCGGGCGAGAACTGGATCTCAGCCGGAGGGAGGGGGTTCTTCCTCGACCCGGCTTCATCGCTGGCCCGTTCCGAATGGCTGGTGATTGCCGACGCTCAAGGCCAAGCGAAAGGTGCGCGGATTACTGCCGCTGCCGCTCTCGAACCGGGCGAAGTCGAGCAATATCTCGGCCATATGATCGAGAAACGTTCGGTGGTATGCTGGAATTCGAAGGATCGCCGGGCGGAGGCGCGGCTTGAGCGGCGCATAGGAGCAATCACCCTCGCCAGTGGCCCGGACCCCCAGCCGGATATCGAGGCAGTTGCTACCGTGTTGCTCGACAAGGCCAATGACAATCTTTCCGAATTGTTGCCCGCAGAACTGCTGGCGCGCGGCCGTCATGCCGGGATACACGCGCTGGCCCCCGATGCCCTGCGCGATAGCTCGTCACTCTGGCTAGCGCCATTGCTCGCCCATCGCCGCGATTTGCAAGTGCCAACGGGCAAGATCACCGATGCCATTCTTGGCCAACTCGACTGGAACGATAGGCAGCGGTTGGACGAAGCAGCCCCACGCGAGTTCATCAGCCCAACCGGATCGAGCCACCGGATCGACTATGCTGGCGAGGGTCCTCCTGCGGTCGAAATCCGCGTGCAGGCGCTGTTTGGACTCGACCGGCATCCGATGATTGGCGACACCCCGATACTGTTACAACTCACCAGTCCGGCTGGTCGCCCGATCCAGGCGACGCGCGATCTACCGGGCTTCTGGCGCGGAAGTTGGCGCGATGTGGCAAAGGATATGAAGGGACGCTATCCCAAGCATCGCTGGCCCGATGAACCCTGGCTGGAGAAGCCCAGCCTGAAGACCAAGAACGCCTTTTCAAAAAGCGGCGGTTGATCTAAACGCCCCGCATTATGGCAGCACGCATTTATCAGGTTCCAAAGAGCGCGATGCAATCGGGCAAGGCGAAGATCGACAGCTGGATGCTCGAATTCGAGCAGTCCGAGGCGCGCAAACCCGATCCGCTGATGGGTTGGATCGGCAGCGGTGACACGCAAGCTCAGGTGCAGCTGAAATTCGACAGCAAGGATGCGGCCAAGGCCTATGCCGAAAAGCACGGCATCGCTGCACGCGTCTATGCGACGCCGCCAAAGTCGCTCAAGCTACAGGCCTACGCCGACAATTTCGGCTGACACGATCAGTCCGCCAAGGTGATATTTGCACCTTGGCGCTCGCTCCGCCTACTCGCTATGATGCGGCGTAGCGGTTTTTCCCTGCCAGACCGCTTTGCCCGATTCCACCGCCGCGCGGCAATCGGTGGCATCCGCGCCAATGTCTTCGACAAGAAACACCATGTCTGACGTGTAATCGCCCGTGAAGCGAATGTCGTCGCATTCGCCATCATTGGCGAAATTCGCGGTGTCGGTGCCGTAGTTGATCGGACTTTCTTCGGTCGGATCGGCAAACAGGGCGTTAAGCTGGACGCTGTTGTTCGCGAATGCGGATCGGCAGTCGGTCATGTCCTTGCCGATCGAATCGCTCAATAGATCGCCTGCCATTCCTTCGCCGACGAAGCGCGGATCGTCGCATTCGCCATCGCGCGCGAACTCGCTTTCGTTGTTGCCAAAGTCTATCGCTTCGATCGGAAGATCGATCCCTTCCGGTCTGGCTTTGGTTACGATGCTTTTCAACACGATGCGGCCCTGTCGGAACGCGATCCGACAATCGGTTGCATCGTGGCCGACATCCGAATCGAGCAGCAGCGTGTCGGTCATGCCCGATCCCTCGAAACGGCTGTCATCACATTCGCCATCGCGAGCGAATTCGCTGCTATCGTCGCCAAAATCGATATCCTGAGCGAGCACCGGGGAAGGGAATGCCAGTGCAATCGCGGTTGCCGCTGCGGCTACGCGCTTCATTCACGCAGTTCCAGATTTCCGGCTTCGTAGGCCGTGCGGCAGTCGGTCGCATCGCTCTTTACGTCTTCTTCGAGCAGCGTCGTAGAAGTCATTCCGGCCCCGGTAAAACGCATGTCGTCGCATTCACCGTCATTAGCCCAAGTGCTGCTGTCATCGCCCCAGATGATGCCGCTGGAATCGCGTATGGGAGTATCAGGCGTATCGGGATCGTCTCCGCGCAAGGTCAGGCGACCCTGCTCATAGGCCGTGCGGCAATCGGTCGCGTCGTGGCCGACATCCGATTCGAGCAGCGGCGTATCTGTCATGCCGGAACCGATGAAGCGCCTGTCGTCGCATTCTCCATCCTTGGCCCACATGCTTTCATCGTCGCCGAAGTCTATATCTTCTGCGAAAGCGGGCTGCGGTGCCACGAGCGCAATCGCGACGAAGCAAGCGGAAATTCTGTTTCTGGTATTCGACATCGGTCCCTCCGTTCAGTGCCGGGATAACGCGGCGATGCGGCCCGATCAACGACGCATGTGCTGGGCCATCCACTGTGACTGGACGATGAACGGAGGCAAGCGAGCGACGAGTTGAGTTGTCTGGATTGCCTGCACGAGCGCAATTGCAGCTTGATTCCCGCCGCACTCATCGCCATATGCGCCGCCGGGAGTCGGGTGGACGTTTGCGTTCGCCAACCTGGTCAGGTCCGGAAGGAAGCAGCCACAACGAGTTGCGACGGGTCGCTCGGCTCCTTTTTACTTCAGCCTGATATCGCCTTTTTCGTAAGCCGTGCGGCAATCGGTTGCGTCGTGCCCGGCGTCTTCGTCGAGCAACACGGTTTCGGTCATGCCGGGGCCGATGAAGCGACCATCGTCGCATTCGCCATCATTGGCCCATTCGCTCGAATCATCACCGAAATCGATATCGTTGACAGCTTGCGCGGAAGGCGTCCCTGCAGCGTCGTTCTGTGATGCAGCTTCGCTCGATTCGTCTTCCTGCGCCGCCGTGCACCCGGCCAGCACTGAACAGGCGGCCAAGCCCAATGCAATTGCGCCAATGTTGCTGCTCATCATTTCCAGCCCTCCCGTTGTTCAGACGATCAATAGCACAGATTGCTGCCAGATCGTTCGGAAAACCGAATTGTCTACAACAAGGAAGGCAAACTCGGCTGACAGGCTTCGACAAGCTCGCCCGGACCGCTTAAGACCGTGATATGGGCGATTCACCGGACAAACAGGACATGTCTTCGTTGGACAATGGCGAAGAGGGAACCGCGCCATCAGCGGCTGAGCTCGAGGCTGCCGGACAGGATACGATGTTCGGTGATGCGCCGGTCGAACAGCCGGTAACCGAACCGGCGAAGCCCGCGCCAAAACCAACTGCGGACGCGAACCAGCCCTACCGGGTTCTGGCGCGCAAGTACCGCCCGCAAACCTTCGCCGAATTGATCGGTCAGGAGCCGATGGTGCGCACGCTTGCCAACGCAATCGAGCGCGACCGGCTGGCACATGCCTTCCTGATGACTGGCGTGCGCGGGGTCGGGAAAACCTCGACCGCGCGGCTGATTGCAAAGGCACTCAATTGCATTGGGCCTGACGGAAATGGAGGACCAACCATCGATCCGTGTGGTCAGTGCGAACCGTGCACCGCGATTGCAGAGGGGCGCCATATCGACGTGATCGAGATGGATGCGGCCTCGCATACCGGGGTCGACGATGTGCGCGAGATTATCGAGGCGGTGCGCTATGCGGCGGTCTCGGCGCGCTACAAGATCTACATCATCGACGAGGTTCACATGCTGTCGCGCAACGCATTTAACGCGTTGCTTAAGACACTGGAAGAACCGCCCGCGCATGTGAAATTCCTCTTCGCGACCACCGAAGTCGAGAAGCTACCGGTCACCGTCCTTAGCCGGACGCAGCGTTTCGACCTGCGGCGGATCACCACCGATATGCTGCAGGATCACTTCGCCAAAATCTGCGGGCTCGAAGGTGTCGAGGCAGAGGACGAGGCGCTGCATATGATTGCCTCTGCGGCTGAAGGATCGGTGCGCGACGGGTTGTCGATCCTCGATCAGGCGATTGCCCATGCCGATCTGGGCGGCGAGGGCAAGATTGCCGCCGAGCGCGTACGCGATATGCTGGGGCTCGCTGACAAGGGTGCGCAGCGCAAAATGCTCGGCCTGATGCTGGGCGGCGATGCCAAGTCGATGCTCGCGGCGATGGACGATCTCTATGCGCTGGGTGTCGAGCCTCTGGCATTGATGCGCGGGCTGATGGACCTCGTTCACAAGATCACCGTCGCGCAGATCGGCGGCGGCGAACCCGATGCGCCGACGGCGGAAGAGCGCGAAGCGCTGGCCGATTGGGCAGGGCGCATGTCGCCGGGTCAGCTCCACCGGCTGTGGCAATTGCTGCTCAAGGGATATGACGAGGTCAAGCAGGCGCCCGATCCGCTGGTCTCGGCGCGAATGGCGCTGCTGCGCGCGATGCATGCTGCCGACCTGCCTGATCCCGGTAAGCTCGCGAAGAAGCTGGAGCACCTTGCGACCACGGGCGCGGCTCAAACTGCGTCCGGCGATAATGCCACCGTTGGTGCGCCCAGCGCATCGCTCAGTTGGACCCAGCTCGTCGAGAGCGTCGAGGCAAACGGCAATCACCTTGCGGCGAGCATCATGCGTTTGCAGGTTCGGCCCGTTTCGCTCGAAAAGAACACGCTGCGCTTCTCGCGCTCCGACCGGTTCAAGGACGATATCGGCCCGCAACTGCGCGATGCGTTGATGGGGGCGACGGGTGATCGCTGGACGGTCGAGGAGTGTTCTGACGAAGGCGATCTGTCGCTCGTCGAACAGGACGAAGCCGCGCAGCGGTCGGCCTTGGAAAAACTCAAACAGCACCCACTTGTAGAAGCAACCATGGCGGCCTTTCCCGATGCGGAAATGGTCGAAGAGGAAAATACGCCGTCCCGGGCCAGTGGTGGCTGGGGCCGATAGACCCAAGAGGAACTCGCGATGAAATCGATGGAAGAGATGATCCAGGCTGCGCAGAAAGCCGCCGAAACCATCCAGACGCAAATGAACGATGTGCAGGCCAAGCTCGACGCAATCGAAGTCGAGGGCGAGGCTGGTGGCGGGCTGGTTCAAGTTCGCGCCAGCGCGAAAGGGCGTATTCTCGGCGTGAGCATCGATGAAAGCCTGATGAAGCCCGAAGAAAAACAGATGGTCGAGGACCTTGTGACTGCCGCCTTCAACGACGCGCGCGGCAAGGCCGACCGTGTTTCCGAGGAGGAAATGAAGAAGATCCAGGGCGGCATGGGCCTGCCCCCGGGGTTTAATTTGCCGGACATGGGCTAAGCCAACGCGCTGCGCGGCCGCTGGGCCGAAGGCGCGAAATCTTTACGTGGCGCTCCACGCCAAATTCATGCTATCAGTCTCCAAAAGCAACTAATGGAGAGACCCGAATGGCAACCGTACTGAACGACAATGGTAGCGGCTCGGATGCGGATGTCCGCGCACAGGTGAGCGACGAGGAATGGCAGGTTCGTGTCGATCTCGCTGCCGCGTACAGGCTGGTTGCGCATTACGGTTGGGACGATCTGATCTTCACGCATCTCTCGGCGCGGGTTCCCGGGCCAGAGCATCACTTCCTGATCAACCCTTACGATATGATGTTCGAGGAAATCACCGCATCTTCGCTGGTCAAGATCGATGTCGAAGGGCAGCCGGTTATCCCGACCTCGCACCCGGTCAATCCCGCCGGTTTCACGATCCATTCGGCGCTGCATATGAATTGCGAAGATGCGCATTCGGTGATGCATCTCCACACACCGTCGGGCCAGGCGGTCAGCGCGATGGCCGATGGTTTGATGGAGCATACGCAGACCGGTATGATTGCGCGCAGCGATATCGCCTATCACGAGTATGAAGGCATCGCGACCGACCTCGAGGAGCGTGAGCGGCTGGTCGAGGATATGGGTGATAAGCACACCATGATCCTGCGCAATCACGGCACGCTGGCGATTGGCAAGACCGTGGGCGAATGCTTCCTGCGTCTCTATTTCATCGAACGTGCCTGCGATGCGCAGGTCAAAATGCTCGCTGCCGGTCGCGACGGCTTGCATAACCCGCCGCAGGGTACGCCCGAAAAGGTGAAAGAGCAGACCCCGCCAGCGGGCATCGGTATGGTGGCCAACGGGCTGGCTTGGCCCGCATTGTTGCGTAAGCTGGACAGAATCGATCCAAGTTTCCGCGAATAGGGGCATTTGCGGATTTTCTTTTGTATTTCGATGGGTTGCTTCGCCCCGTCAACTTGGGATGGGTCCGGCAAATAAGGAATTCTTATTGCTTTTTGATTAGATACTTATCTGATTTGGAGCATGGGGAAGGCGCGTGCCGAAATGTTGAGAGAAGCCCGGCAGGCTGAAGGCTCGGCCATTATGTTTGGCGCGGCGATGTCGACGATTTGGTTGCCCGTGTTAGCCTTCGTCTGCCTTTCGATATATGCACGGATACAGCGAAAATATTTTGATGCTCTGTTGGCCGCTTCGAAGATATCCGACGACGCCTCATTTCGTGATCTCGTCTATTTATATCGGGAAGACTTGCTGATTTTCGGCGTAATTGCGCCGCTTTTTACGGTGCTGCTGTTTGCAAAGCTGCGTTTCTGGCTCGCCGCTGCAATATCTGGCATCGCCATTGTCCTGTTGCAGGGGCTGCTATACGCGAACCTCCAAAGTTGGGGCCAAGTGGGCAGCTTTTTGACGTGGCAGGCCTTGCAGAACGCCGTTTCCTTCGGTTTCTCCCAGCCCCAGTTTGTCGGCGAATACCTTTCGATCGATGGTTTGTTGAAGCTGGCGCTTTTACTCGTGATATCGGCTGGAATCCTGATTTTCGGGCGCCGTTTCCGTTCGCACATCTGGCCAAATCGTGCCTTGGGGACAGTTGGTTGGCTTGCGGTGCTGGGATGCGCAGCCTTGTCGTTGCTCGGGTATTCTTCGAATATGAGAGCGGCTCCGATTTCAGACAGTTTTGCAGTCAACGCACTTAGCGCTCTGCTCAAGGGTGGAGCCGCTTCTGAGAAGACTGTTCCGGCAAGCGAACTGAGCGAACGGTACGCGCAACTGGCCAATATACAGGGGACCGGGTTTCAGGGCCCCAACTTCCGTGCACAGGAGGGGTCGAACCTTCTCCTGGTTGTGATGGAAACCGCATCGATCGAGTTTCTGGACACGCGCATCGAACTGCCCGATCACCCGGCGCTGAACGCCCTGAAGGACAAGTCGTATATTGCCAGCAATCACTTCTCGACGTTTCCGGCATCGGCCGAGAGCAATTTCTCCATCCTGACCGGTACATACCCGCCGAGAGCGATATATGGCACGTGCCTGATCGATATGCCACGACTTGGACAAGTACTGCCCGGCCCGATCAAGCAGCTAAATGAAGTCGGCTATCGAACCGCACTCTATGCTCCATATGTGAGTCAGGTGCCGGCGGACAAGACAGTCTTTGACGGTGCCGGATTTCAGAAAGTGGTATACGGCGAGTCCCTGACCGGATCAGGCAGCGCCGACGAACGTGCTGTCGACCAGCTCGCAGCCGATATTGCGGGCTGGACCGAGGCTGACGAGCCATTTGCCGCAGTACTGCTGCCGCAGATCGGGCATGGCCCCTGGCCGAAGGAGCTTGGCGCGACCGTGCAAGAGCGCGGCGCCAACCGGGTCCAGGTCCAGTTGGATTGGCTTTCGCAGCTCATCGAGCAACTGCGCCTGGCTGGCAAGCTGGACGACACCGTCATTCTGGTGACCGGTGATCACGGTGTGCGGACCGCGATTGAGGACAAGCGCGTGAAAGTCGGCATGATCGACCAGTATGCATTCCACGTCCCACTGCTGCTTTACGCTCCGAAGGCAGATTATTCAGATTTGGAGAGAAATCTTCCGTCATCCCACGTGGACATCTCGGCCGAGTTGATCGAACTGTTTGGTCTGCCGCGTCTTCCTTCCTATCAGGGGTTGGCGCTTCACCACCCAGAGCGGCAGACCCGCCGCTCCTTCCTTATGGCCGGGTGGTACTATGGCGCCAACGGCTATCGGGATCGGGATGGGGCAGCAATGTATTCAGATCTGCTCGATGCCGTTTATGCCCATTCGGGCGAAAAGGTTCAGTTTGGTGAGGGGGATCTCATTGCCGACGAACAGCCGCGCACTCTGATCAAGGACCGATTGAGGGATATCGAAATGCTTCAGGGGAGCTGGATCGAGAGTCGTGTGTGTTTGCAATGACGGTGGACGGTCCATAGGCATCGTGAGGCGCTAAGGGGTGTCTGTCCTACATCAAGCACATTTGATACACGGAAATCATGCCCGTCCCTTTTACCCTGACAGTGTGCATTTCATGCGATTGGGCACAGTCAAACTTTTTCCTCCAGGACTGTGGTCCATGTGGTCCATGTCTCCCCATTTTAAAGCCCATTCCACAGCTTAGCCGCCGCGCCCCATTGCAGGGCGCGATGCCCATTCCCATATCGCGACCATGACACAGACATTCCCTCTTCTCCCCCTGCGCGACATCGTCGTGTTCCCCGGCATGGTCGTCCCGTTGTTCGTGGGCCGCGACAAGTCGGTTGCCGCGCTCGAAGCCGCGATGGAGGGATCGAAAGACATCTTCCTGCTCGCGCAGCTCGATCCGGGCTGCGACGATCCGCAAGGCGAAGACCTCTACGACGTCGGCGTGGTTGCGCAGGTGCTGCAAATGCTCAAACTGCCCGATGGTACCGTTCGCGTGCTGGTCGAGGGCAATATGCGTGCGAAGCTGCAAGAGCTGCGCGCAGTGGACGAGCGTGTGGACGCGGATGTGGCAATCGTCGAACCCGAAACGGCATCGGGCAGCGAAGTCACCGCGATGATGCGTTCGGTTACCGAGCAGTTCGGTGAGTTCGCCAAACTCAACAAGAAGCTGGGTGAAGATTCGAGCGATGACCTGTCGGACATAGACGATGCAGGTATGCTCGCCGATGCGGTTGCGGCCGCGATCAACGCCAAGGTGTCCGACAAGCAAGGCCTGCTGACCGAGACCGATCCGATGCGGCGGCTCGAAATGGTTATGTCCTATATGGAAGGCGAGCTGTCGGTGCTTCAGGTCGAGCGCAAGATCCGCGGGCGGGTAAAGCGCCAGATGGAGAAGACCCAGCGCGAATACTACCTCAACGAACAGATGAAAGCGATCCAGAGCGAGCTGGGCGGCGAGGCCGAAGAGGCTAATGAGCTGCAGGAAATCGCAGAGAAGATCGAGAAACTCAAGCTGTCGAAAGAAGCCAAGTCGAAAGCCGAAAGCGAGCTGAAGAAGCTCAAGGGCATGCAGCCGATGAGCGCCGAGGCGACCGTCGTGCGCAACTATCTCGATGTTCTGCTCGGCCTTCCATGGGGCAAGAAGAGCAAGCTCAAGAAGGACCTGGCCAAAGCGCAAGACGTGCTCGATGCTGATCACTATGCTCTGGAGAAGGTCAAGGACCGGATCATCGAGTATCTCGCGGTGCAGGCGCGAACCAACAAGCTCAAGGGTCCGATCCTGTGCCTCGTCGGCCCTCCCGGCGTCGGCAAGACCTCGCTCGGCAAGAGCATCGCTCGCGCAACGGGCCGCGAATTCGTGCGCCAGTCACTGGGCGGTGTGCGCGATGAAGCCGAGATACGCGGCCATCGCCGGACCTATATCGGTTCGCTGCCGGGCAAGATTGTCACCAACTTGAAGAAGGCCGGAACCAGCAACCCACTGTTCCTGCTCGACGAGATCGACAAGCTGGGTCAGGACTTCCGCGGCGATCCGGCGTCGGCGCTGCTCGAAGTGCTCGATCCGGAGCAGAACTCCAAGTTCCAGGATCACTATCTGGAGCTCGATGTGGATCTGTCGGACATCATGTTCGTCACCACGGCGAACAGTCTCAACCTCCCGCAGCCGCTGCTCGACCGGATGGAGATCATCCGGCTCGAAGGCTACACCGAGGATGAGAAGGTCGAGATCGCCCAGCGTCACCTGATCGGCAAACAGATCGACGCGCATGGACTGAAAGAGGGCGAGTTCGAACTGACCGAAGACGGCCTGCGCGACCTGATCCGCTTCTACACCCGCGAGGCGGGCGTACGTACGCTCGAACGCGAGATTGCCAAGCTCGCACGCAAGAGCCTGCGCAAGATCATCGAGAAAGAGGTTGAGAGCGTGACAATCACGCCGGACAATCTCGGTGACTTTGCTGGTGTGCGCAAATTCAAGCACGGCATGTCGGACGAAGAGGCGCAGGTTGGGGCGGTCACCGGCCTGGCATGGACCGAAGTCGGCGGCGAGCTGCTGACCATCGAGAGCGTAACGACACCGGGCAAGGGCGAGATCAAGACCACCGGTAAACTCGGTGAAGTAATGACCGAGTCAGTCGCGGCGGCCTTCAGCTTCGTGAAGGCGAGGGCACCCGCTTACGGGATCAAGCCGTCGATCTTCCAGCGTAAGAACATCCATATCCACCTGCCCGAAGGAGCCGTGCCGAAGGATGGACCAAGCGCGGGTGTTGGTATGGTGACATCTATCGTCTCGACCCTGTCGGGCATTGCGGTTCGACCCGATGTGGCCATGACAGGTGAGGTAACGCTACGAGGCCGGGTGCTCGCGATAGGTGGTCTCAAGGAGAAGCTGCTTGCCGCCCTGCGTGGCGGGATCAAGACTGTTCTAATCCCTGAAGACAATGTGAAGGACCTCGCCGAGATTCCGGGCAATGTAACGGACGGGCTGGAGATCATTCCGGTCGCGCATGTCGATCAGGTGCTAGAGACGGCGCTGACCTCCGCTCCATCACCAATCGAATGGACCGAGGCGGATGACCTCGCTAGCCAGCCGGTCGCTACGAGTTCGTCCGAGGCTATCCCGCCAACAGCTCACTAGGCTTGGAAGATCGTTGTGCAACGCAGCGACTCGGGGTCGCCTGTCTGATGCCGAAGGCCGGCTCGGACTTGTGCGCATGCCGTAGCGGTCGCAATCGAATGGGATTTGGGCCGGTTCAGAGGTAATTTCGGCCTATTTCCGCATATTGCCTTTGACAGCAGCAGCAAAAGTCCCTTCAATCCGCCGCCATTGTTCGGGCGGATTTTGCGCCTGGCTAGAAATGCAGCATGCAACGCATAATGGGGGTTCAAGAGAATGAACAAGCACGATCTGATCAACGCGGTCGCCGATGCGAGTGGCCTTTCGAAAAGCGACTCTGCCAGCGCGGTCGAGGGCGTTTTCGATACGATTCAGAAGGCACTGTCGAACGGTGACGAGGTTCGCCTGGTCGGTTTCGGAACTTTCTCTGTTGCCAAACGCAAGGCATCGACCGGTCGCAACCCCCGCACCGGAGAGCCGATGACAATCAAGGCGTCGAACCAGCCAAAGTTCAAAGCCGGCAAAGGCCTCAAGGACGCGGTAAACTAGCCGCCGACCGACCCACGCCGATAGGTGATGCAGAAAGGGCCGTCCGGAGTGATCCGGCGGCCCTTTCGCGTTTCTGGCGACCGCCCTAGCGGGTCAGCCGGATCAGCGCGGTCGGCGCTTCGTCATCAATGCTGTCGATTACCCAAACGAGCTCGCGCCCGTTGGCGGTATCCCGATATCCCTCATCGGTGTTGTTTGCGAGTATCTCGCCATCGGTCGTAATCGAGAACGTGCCGGAAATACTGGTAAACATCTCCGCGAACCGCTCGTCACGTGAATTGCCGCCATTCCCGAGAGTGCCGGTCATCAGATACCAATAGGGAGATGCCGGAGTGGCACCTCGTTCGCCGGCGCCGCGCGCAAAACCTGGAGCTTCTACCCGCACTGTGCCGGCGTCGCGGCGATATGCGTAGAGGAACGGTTGCGCGGTCGCCATACCTTCGAGCATCGGAAAACTGAAATCATGGGTGATCCGGCTGGTGATCGCGAAGTCGACATCGAACAGGCCATCGCCCTTGTACTCGACCGAATTCCAGCCATGTTGCCGCTCAAGACGCGCGGCGATCTTCGCGCCCGCCTCGGGGTCGGTCGGATCGATCCCGCCAAACATCGCCTGCATTTGCCTGGCTTCGCGCTCCTTGCGCTCTTTCCGGCGTTGCTGACCGTCCTCGAAGTTCTTACGTCGCTCTTCCAGTTCTTCTTGAGTACAGGGACGATCGCCATTTGAAGGGCTGACTTCAACCGCCTTTGGGGTGTCGACCTCGGCGGAGGTTTCGCGCACAGCCTCTGCTGCTGTGGCAACTTCATCGGCGTCTTCAGTTGTCTTGGGTTCCACGCCCCAGCAGACCTCGTTCTCGGGGTTCCACTCTGGATCATAGCTCGGACCGTCGGCCATTTCCGCCAACTGGGTCAACCCAAGGAACCGGATCTCGCCTTTATAGGTGTAGGTGAAATCACCATCCGAGCGCAGGTCGAGCGTCGCATCGAACTTTCCCGGAATCATAAAACAGCCTGTGAGCAATACTGCCCCCAAAGCGGCCGTCATTGTTGCCGTGATACTGCGTATGGACGGGACGTTCATAGCTTCTCCTTAGCCGTTTGGTTTGCCACGTGTCGCGATAGCATAGAGTGCGATTGCGGTCGCGTTCGAGACATTGAGACTTTCCATCGCACTGCTGATCGGCAGCCGGGCAACAGCATCGCAATGCGCCTGAATGTTCTGGCGCATGCCTTCGCCTTCAGCGCCCATCACCAGGGCGACGGGGCCAGTTGGCAGAGCCTCGGCAAATGTCGCATCCGCTTCGCCCGCCATGCCTATCCGCCAATATCCGGCCTCGGCCATTTCATCGAGTGCACGGGCTAGGTTTACCACGCGCACCCACGGCACGGTTTCGAGCGCACCCGATGCCGACTTGGCCACGACCCCCGACTCGGGCGGTGCATGGCGATCCTGCGTGATGATCGCAGCTGCATCGAACGCCGCAGCGGAGCGGAGAATGGCACCGACATTGTGCGGGTCGGTAACTTGATCGAGAACCACAATTGGCTTGTGCGCATCGCCGCTCAGGACATCGCCCAAGTGGATATCCTCCAGCGGAGCACATTCGAGCACCAGACCCTGATGTGGTGTATCGCGCGAAACCAGACGCGCGAGATCCGGGCCCTCGGCAAATTCGACGGTGAAGTTCTCGGGCAGTTCGCCGTCGAGCGAGGCCACTCCCTCTCGCGTCGCCCACAGCTTGTGATGTCGCCGTTCGGGATTCTTGAGCGCAGCTTCGACTGCATGGCGTCCCCACAGTCGTACCTGGCCCGAACTCGCGCGCCCGCTTCCGCGCCCGCCTTGCATTCTACCTGCGCGGCCTCTCAACGCCCGTTTGCGATCACCCTTGGCCATGAAAACTCCTGCAAATTTGGGCTGGCTCGCCACTGTTTCGCGCGCCATGCCAGCAGCCCCATTGACAGGCAAGCGCTGCTTCGCCATTGGGGCGCCTCTCGGCAGGTGACCTCGCGCAATCGTGATAACCTTTGAGAGCGAAAATCAAACTTCGCTCATGCAAGCCAGTGGACAGGTGGCCGAGTGGTTAAAGGCAGCAGACTGTAAATCTGCCCGCGCAAGCGTACGCTGGTTCGAATCCAGCCCTGTCCACCACTTGCTCCTCCAGCCGGTCACGTTGATTCTTGCCGCGTCCGGCATGGCGCTTTAGATATCGCGCCATGGAAGGAACACATCACCCCGTCATATCATCGACCGGCCTATACACGCCTGGCGAGAGCATTTCTAACGAAGAGCTCGTCGCCAGCTTCAATGCCTATGTCGACAAGTTCAACAGCGAGAATGCCGCCGCAATAGAGGCTGGTGAAGTTGAAGCGCTAACCCCCAGCTCGGTCGAATTCATCGAGAAGGCAAGCGGAATCAAGGCGCGCCATGTGATGGCGAAAGAGCCGATCCTAGATATCGACACGATGGCACCGCGCTGGCCGGAGCGCAGCAATGACGAGTTATCGATTCTGGCTGAAATCGGCGTGAAGGCCGCACGGCAAGCGCTCGAAAATGCCGGGCGCGAGCCGAAAGACGTAGACGCGGTGTTATGCGCAGCATCCAATATGGAACGTCCTTATCCGGCAATGGCGATCGAGATCCAGCAGGAGCTCGGCATCGATGGGTTCGGCTTCGACATGAATGTTGCCTGTTCGTCGGCAACCTTTGGAATCCAGACGGCTGCCGACTATGTGCGTGCGGGTAATGCTCGTTCGGTTTTGGTCGTCAGTCCGGAGATAACCTCGGGTCATCTAAACTGGCGCGATCGTGATAGCCACTTTATCTTCGGCGATGTCGCAACCGCTGTATTGGTCGAGGACGCGGCAATTGCACCGGCGGAGCACTGGGACATTCTTGGCACCAGACTGAAGACGGTCTTCTCGAACAACATTCGCAACAATTTCGGCTTTCTCAACCGTGCGTCGCCCGAAGGCGAAGGAAAGGCCGACAAGCTCTTCATTCAAGAGGGGCGCAAGGTGTTCAAGGAAGTTGTGCCAATGGTCGCACAGATGATTGTCGAAGAAGCGGGCCGACTCGGAATCGATCCAACAACGTTGCGGCGGATGTGGTTGCATCAAGCCAATACGGGAATGAATCGACTAATTGCTCATAAGGTTCTTGGGCATGAAGCAAACGAGGATGAAAGCCCGACCGTGCTGGATACCTATGGCAACACGTCGAGCGCCGGATCTATCATTGCATTCCATCGGCATTCCAAGGATTTGAGCTCCGGCGATACCGGACTGATCTGTAGCTTTGGTGCGGGATACTCGGCCGGAACGGTGTTCGTTCGCAAGGTTTCTTGAGTTCCTTTTGTCCCGTGGACATTCGGGCGCAAAGGGCGGGTGCAGCTTGTTAGGCGTAGTTCCAAGCCCTAGATGGCACTGATGGCAGGTGAGATAGTCGACAACAAAGGGCGCGGAGAAGCCGATTGGAATTGGCCCGCGATCCATCCCGAAGGGCGCAAATTTGGCCTGATCGCATTGGCGATAGCTGCATCGGTGACCTTCATTCTCGATTGGGAACTGATCGGTTGGCCACTGATGGCTCTGTCCGCAGGTGTGTTTGCATTTTTTCGCGATCCCGAGCGGGTTGTTCCGCAGGACGACAATGCCATTCTGTCGCCCGCCGACGGTCTGGTCTCGTTGATCTGCGAAGTCGAACCGCCGCCCGAGCTGGTGGGTGATGACGCGTCGGGGAGCGCTGGATTGCAGTCCGGCCCGGTAACGCGCATTTCGATCTTCATGAGCGTGTTCGATGTGCACATCAATCGCTCGCCCGTCGGTGGGGTTGTGCGCCGATTGATCTACATGCCCGGCAAATTCATGAATGCCGATCTCGACAAAGCGAGCGAAGAGAATGAGCGGCAGCATCTGCTCATTGAACGCTCGGACGGGCTGCTTCTCGGCTTTACCCAGATCGCCGGGCTAGTTGCTCGCCGGATTGTCCCGTTTGTGAAACCGGGCGATACCATTGCGCCTGGTCAGCGGGTCGGATTGATCCGCTTTGGCAGCCGGGTGGATGTCTATCTGCCGACTGGTACCGACGCCAAGGTGTTGCTGGGGCAAAAGGTTGTTGCCGGTGAGACAGTGTTGGCGGAGCTGGACCAGCAAAAACTGATTGAAGGCCTCAGCCAATGAGCGACGAGGAACGGGTCGGACCCCAATCTCACGAGGGCGAGCCGCCCGCCAAGGCTCGCTCGAAAAGGGGGCTCTCGCTTCGCTCGGTTGTTCCCAACGCGATAACCGCTGCAGCGATGTGTTCGGGGCTGACGGGCATTCGTTTCGCGATATCCGAGGAGTGGGCCTTCGCCATTCTCGCGATCATTCTTGCGGGCGTGCTGGACGGAATAGACGGGCGTGTTGCTCGCTTGCTCAAGGGACAGTCGCGTTTCGGGGCCGAGTTGGACAGTCTCGCAGATTCGCTTTCTTTCGGCATGGCCCCGGCGATCATCTTCTATCTCTGGACTTTGCAAGACCTGCCGCGCCTCGGCTGGTTTGCGGCGTTGGCATTTGCGATCTGCTGTGCTTTACGGCTTGCGCGGTTCAACGCGCAGATCGACGTCGACGACCAACCGCATAAATCGGCCGGTTTCCTGACCGGTATTCCGGCTCCGCTCGGGGCGGGGCTCACATTCCTGCCGTTCTATCTCTGGATGGCGACCGGCGTCGAGGAGTTCCGCAATCCGGTCGGCAATGCTGTCTGGATGGTTGCGATCGCGTTCCTGATGATCTCGAATATCGCGACGCTCAGCTGGACCTCGATAAAGCCGCGCCGCAATGTCCGGCTTGAGCTGATCGCCTTTATCGGTTTACTCTTTGCCGCGTTGTTGTTGGAGCCGTGGTGGAGCCTTGCCGTGATCTCGATCGGCTACCTGGCCCTGATGCCGTGGGGCCTGTTCAAATATGGCCGGATCAAGCGGCTGCGGGGAGAGGCTGCGAAGAATTCGCCGCAGCCGGGCAATTCGAACGGTTGAACGCGGGCAGCTTGAACGGGGCAGGGGCCTTCAACCCTGCTGGTTCGATAATCGTAACCTGGATAGCCTGGCCAGGGGTTCGCGCCTTCGCGGATTGACGCAACAGCCTGTAGGCTTTCCCGCCGCGCACGGCGCTATCGGCCAACGAGATTGTCGAGGCTAGCGCCACAACCACCAACAAGCTGACTGTCACAAATACCATCATTTCAACTTACCTCATCTGGGCACAGGCCTGTTGAGAGCCTGTGGATATGGTGGTGATTACGCATGGAGAACGCATTTGGTTTCACCGTTGGCCTTTATGTTCATGGTTTGTTCTCATATGTCAAGGGGGATTTGCGACAGATGGAATCTTGCAGGCGGTGAATTGAGGGTGGATTTCCGCTTCCGGCCCCGCTAATGGGCCGCATCCGCAGCGAAGGCGCGCCGATTCACGGGGCACTGGAACCGGCGGAAATTCACATGAGAAGCACTCATACCGGTGCCGTTACGGGATCTCCGTTCGGTTCCAGTTTCTCAGAGGTATAACCGGAAGGAATTTGACTATGGCGGCACCTACCGTCTCAATGCAGCAATTGATCGAGGCCGGCGCGCATTTCGGCCACCAGACCCACCGCTGGAACCCGCGGATGAAGCCGTATATTTTCGGCGCCCGCAACGGTGTTCACATCATCGACCTGTCGCAAACCGTTCCGCTTTTCGCGCGCGCTCTCGACTTTGTTGAATCGACCGTTCGTTCGGGCGGTAAGGTTTTGTTCGTCGGTACCAAGCGCCAGGCGCAAGAGCCTATTGCAGAAGCAGCCAAGCGTTCGGGCCAGCACTTCGTCAACCACCGCTGGCTTGGCGGTATGTTGACCAACTGGAAGACCATTAGCGGTTCGATCAAGCGTCTCAAGACGCTCGAAGAGCAGCTCTCGGGCGACACATCCGGCCTGACCAAGAAAGAAGTTCTTCAGCTGACGCGCGAGCGCGATAAGCTCGAACTTTCGCTCGGCGGCATCCGCGACATGGGCGGCATTCCCGACGTAATGTTCGTGATCGACGCCAACAAGGAAGAGCTGGCCATCAAGGAAGCCAACGTTCTGGGTATTCCGGTTGTTGCCGTGCTCGACACGAATGTCGACCCGTCGGGCATCGCCTTCCCGGTTCCCGCCAATGACGATGCCAGCCGCGCCGTTCGTATGTATTGCGACGCGATTGCCGAAGCAGCTGCTTCGGGCCGCGGCGGTGCGGTTGCCGATTCGGGTGCGGATGTTGGCGAGATGGCTGAGCCCCCGGTTGAAGCCTAAGCTTCGAAACACAATATCAGCGTCACATTCCTGAAATGGACGCTCATTAGCGCGCCGGATCATCCGACCCCCAACTTTCGGGATCCGGCAGCGCGTTTTTTTGAAAGGATAGAGCAATGGCTGCATTCTCAGTCGCTGACGTAAAAACCCTGCGCGAAAAGACCGGCGCGGGCATGATGGACGCCAAGAAGGCGCTGACCGAAGCTGGCGGCGATATCGAAGCCGCTGTCGACGCTTTGCGCGCCAAGGGCCTCGCCACCGCACAGAAGAAGTCGAGCCGCACCGCTGCCGAAGGTCTCGTGGGCGTTGCCGTTGAAGGCACGAAGGGCGTTGCCGTTGAAGTCAATTCGGAAACCGACTTCGTTGCCAAAAACGACCAGTTTCAGGACTTCGTTCGCAAGACGACCGAAGCCGCGCTGGGCGTGGACGGTGATGATGTCGAAGCACTCAAGGCTGCCGCATACCCCGATGGCGGAACCGTGGGCGACAAGCTGACCGACAACATCGCGACCATCGGTGAGAACCAGCAGGTCCGCCGGATGAAGACCGTTTCGGTCTCCAATGGCGTTGTCGTTCCCTACATGCACAATGCGGCTGCCGCTAACCTCGGCAAGATCGGCGTGCTGGTTGCGCTGGAAAGCGAAGCCGGTGCCGATGTTCTCGAACCGCTGGGCAAGCAGTTGGCGATGCACATCGCGGCCGCATTCCCGCAGGCGTTGAACGCAGACGGCCTCGACGTCGACCTGATCGAGCGCGAGCGTGCGATTGCTGCCGAAAAGGCTGCCGAAAGCGGCAAGCCCGAAAACGTGCAGGAAAAGATGGTCGAAGGCGCGATCAAGAAGTTCGCCAAGGAGAACGCTCTCCTCAGCCAGCTGTTCGTGATGGACAACAAGACCCCGATCGCCGACGTCGTTGCCAAGGCTGGCAAGGATGCCGGATCGGAAATCGTCCTCAAGGACTATGTCCGCTTCCAGCTCGGCGAAGGCATCGAGAAGAAGGAAGAAGACTTCGCCGCAGAAGTCGCTGCGGCAGTTGGCGGCTGATCACCAAACATGAGCTCCTGCTTTCGCAGGAGCTCACGGACTACAATCACGGCCGTCGGATCTTCGCGGATTCGGCGGCCGAATTGTATCCGGCGCCCGAGTCGCCTTCGAATCGCACCGAGTTAGTTGATGAAACACATCCGGGGTGTGCCTGTTCCATGGAACAAACCGCTTTGGAGACAGGATTCGATTTTCAAAGAGCCGATGCGAAGCTAGCAAGATGTTGGCGTGTAGGAAAATCACCTCTTTGCAGGGCCGATTTCGATCAGCCAGATTTCGGGCTTGGAGAACAGGCGAAACGGCAACACGCTGGTTCCAAGGCCGGCTCCGGTGATCAGCACATTGCCGTTTTCCTCTACGCGGCCACACGCGTAGCGGTCGCCGTAATCCGACATCGTCGCTGGCGATCCGCCCCACGGATAGCGTATCTGGCCGCAATGGGTATGTCCGGCGAGCATCAGGCCAAAATCGGCGGGCAGATCGGGGAACGGGTCTGGGCTGTGCGAGAGAATGATCCTCTCACCTTCCAATTCGCGCATGGCTTCCAGCGTTGCCTCAAGATCGGCTCGGCCAGTAAAGTCGTCGTCCAACCCGCCAACGGCAAAAGGTCCGACTTGCATCGCGTCGTTGGTCAGCAGAGTAAATCCAGCCTTTCTTATTTCGCTGGCGAGGGCAGGCATATCGAACCAGTGGTCGTGATTGCCCGGCACCGCAATTTTGACGATGCCGCTGTTCAACCCGGAAAGCGGGGCCACTGCCTCCTCCGCTGAATAAAGCCGGGTCGCAGTCCGCTTCTCGCTAATAAAATCGCCTGCGACGAAAAGGTAGTCCGGTTCAAGCGCGTTTATCTGCGTCACGATCCGCTCCAGCCGTTCGGGCGGCATGTCAGGTCCTGCCACATGGATGTCGCTGATCAAGGCAATCGTGACCGGCGAGCCATCGGAGACAAGGCTATCCGAGGTGATCGCTATGCGCATCACCTGCGGATCGCTCATCGTGTCGCTCCACGCTTTCACCGCGAGCAGAGCAGCCGCCAAAAGGACAATCACCATGATCATCCAACGCTTCTTTCGTGGCCTCCGTTTTGAATTCACAGGCTTTCCCTTTGCGCCTTGCGCACCGTGCGGCTAAGGATCGCCGCAACTCGCTCTCATATACGGATTCTATAAGCCCATGACCGCACCCAGCTACAAGCGTGTTCTGCTCAAACTCTCGGGCGAAGTGCTGATGGGGGAGCAGGATTACGGGATCGATCCGGCCTATGTGCAGCGTCTCGCCGAAGAGGTGAAGGCGGCGAAGGACACCGGGCTCGATATCTGCCTGGTGATCGGCGGCGGTAATATCTTTCGCGGCGTGGCGGGCGCAGCGCGCGGGCTCGACCGGACGACCGGCGATTATATGGGCATGCTGGCGACCGTGATGAACGCGCTGGCGATGCAGAATGCTCTCGAACAGCTGGGTGTGCCCACGAGGGTCCAATCGGCGATCCCGATGAGTTCCGTGTGCGAACCCTATATCCGCCGCCGTGCGGAGCGGCATCTGGAGAAGGGGCGGATCGTGATCTTCGCCGCCGGTACGGGCAATCCGTTCTTCACCACCGATACCGGCGCGGCGTTGCGCGCGGCGGAGATGAATTGCGATGCTCTGCTCAAGGGGACGAGCGTCGACGGAGTCTATGACAGCGATCCCAAGGGTAATCCCGATGCCAAGCGCTTCGACGAAATCACTTACAGCCGCGTGCTGAACGACAATCTCAAAGTCATGGATGCGACCGCCGTTGCCTTGTGCCGCGAAAACTCCATTCCCATCGTGGTCTTTTCGATCCGCGAAAAGGGCAATGTGGTGCGCGTGATCAGCGGCGAGGGCACGCAAACAATCGTTGGAGAGGAAGCCTAAGATGGCGAAATATGACAAGGCCGATATCGAACGGCGTATGCAGGGCGCGGTTGACGCGCTGAAAGGCGATCTGGGCGGCCTGCGCACGGGCCGTGCGAACACCAGCCTGCTCGATCCCGTACAGGTCGAGGTTTACGGCGCGATGATGCCACTCAACCAGGTCGCAACCGTGTCTGCGCCCGAGCCACGCATGCTCAGCGTGCAGGTGTGGGACAAGTCGAACGTGACCGCGGTGGAGAAGGGCATTGCGCATGCCAATCTCGGCCTCAATCCCATGACCGACGGCCAGACGGTGCGCCTGCCGATGCCCGACCTGACCGAAGAGCGCCGCCGCGAACTGGCGAAGCTCGCCGGGCAATATGCGGAGAAGGCCAAGGTCGCGATCCGCAATGTCCGCCGCGACGGGATGGAATCGCTCAAGGAAGACGAGAAGAAGAAGGAAATCTCCGAAGACGACCGCAAGCGGCACGAGGAAGAGGTGCAGAAGCTGACCGACCAATATGTCGGCGAGTGCGAAAGTGCCGCGGAGACCAAGGAAAAGGAAATAATGACCCAGTGAGGGTTGATGGGCGCATTTCGCCCCTCTTCTTCAGAGGAGGGGCAGCGAAACTTGGCGATGCGAAGCAGAGCTTAGTCGCAGCGGGGTGGTGCTTTGAAGCACAACACCGCGCTTGCCAGCACCACCCCCTTGCCCCCTCCTCTGAAGAAGAGGGGGAATAGTTGTCTAATTCCGCCAAACACGTCGCCATCATCATGGATGGCAATGGGCGCTGGGCGAAACGCAAGCGCTTGCCGCGTGCGATGGGGCACCAGCGCGGGGTCGAAGCGGTGCGCAAGCTCGTTCGTTCGCTCGCCGATACCGGGATCGAATGCCTGACGCTCTATGCCTTCAGCAGCGAGAACTGGAAGCGGCCCGAAGACGAGGTCGACGATTTGATGAACCTGCTGAGGAAGTTCATCAAATCGGACTTACCCGAATTTATCGCCAACGACGTACGGCTCAAGATAATCGGCAATTACAAGGCCTTGGCGCCCGATATTGTTGCGCAGCTTGAAGATGCTCTGGAGCAGACCTCGAAGGGATCACGGATCCTTGCGGTTGCGCTCAATTACGGTTCGCAGGACGAGATTGTGCGCGCTGCGCAGCGGGCAGCGGATGAAGGTGAAGTGACCGCCGAGGGTATCGAACGCCATCTCGACACCGCCGACCTGCCACCACTCGACCTGCTGATCCGCACCAGCGGAGAGGTTCGCCTGTCGAATTTCCTGCTATGGCAATGCGCCTATGCCGAAATGAGCTTCGTCGATGTTCTCTGGCCCGATTTCACACCGGAGCATCTGCAGGCGGAGCTCGACAATTTCGCGAACCGGGAGAGACGCTATGGCGGGCGCTAAGTCAATCCTCCCCGAAACGGGGAGGGGGACCATCCGAAGGATGGTGGAGGGGCACTTTCGACCTGCGCGGCGGTGGAGGTTCCCCTCCGTCATCCGATGCTCGCGCATCGGCTGCCACCTCCCCGATCCGGGGAGGATTTCGTGACCGAAGCGCCTGCCAAAAAATCCGATCTTGGCGTAAGGTTTTTGTCGGCTGTCGCCATGCTGGCCGTTGCCGGAACGGCATTGTGGCTGGGCGGCTGGTTCTGGATCGCGTTCGTTGCGCTGGTTGCGGGTGTTTGCCTGTGGGAGCTCGCGCGCCTCGTCCGCAAGGCTTTTGGCATCGGTGCGGGACCAACATTGGCTGTGCTGGCGGGAGCTGTCTATATCGGCGCAGCGGGCTTTTCGATGGCGAACCTGCCGACCGCCGTTCTCGCGGGGGTGCTTGCGGTTGTGATTGCAACCGATGTCGGGGCGTATTTCAGCGGCAGAACAATCGGCGGACCGAAAATCGCTCCGAAGATCAGCCCGTCCAAAACATGGGCCGGTTTGATCGGAGGGGCGATGCTCGCCGGTCTCGTTTCAGCGGGGTTCTTCCTCTACAATGTCGGCGAAATCCGTTTCTCTCCGATGGTTGCCGTGGCCTTTGCGATTGGTGTGGTGTTGGCAGTTTTGGCGCAGGCTGGTGACTTTCTCGAGAGTTGGCTGAAGCGGAGGGCGGGCGTGAAGGACAGCTCAAACCTAATTCCAGGACATGGCGGCGTGTTCGACCGTATTGACGGAATGCTGCCGGTCGCAATTGCGGTGCTGCCGCTTTGGGCGCTGCATCCATGATCCGCTCCATCTCTATCCTCGGCGCGACCGGCTCGGTGGGGGCATCGACGCTCGACCTGATCCGGCGCGAGCGGGATAAATGGCGGGTCGTCGGGCTGACGGCGAATTGCAGCGCTGAGGAACTCGCCAAGCTTGCGATAGAGTTTGAGGCCGAAGTTGCCGTGGTTGGCGATGAAGGACGTCTCGATGACCTGCGCGTGGCGCTTGGCAATTCGGGCATCGAAGCGGCGGGTGGTTCGCAAGCGCTGTGCGATGCTGCGGCGCGCCCGGTCGATCTGACTGTTGCAGCGATTGTCGGATGTGCGGGACTTGCTCCGGTTATGGCGGCGATAGAGCAGGGTGGGACCATCGCGCTCGCCAATAAGGAAGCGCTGGTTTCGGCGGGCGACGTGATGACCGCCGCTGTGGCGAAGCACGGCGCGACGCTGCTTCCGGTCGATTCCGAGCATAATGCGATCTTCCAATGCCTGCAGGGCAATGACATTGCGGAAGTCCGCTGGATCACTCTGACCGCAAGCGGCGGCCCGTTTCGCGAATGGACGCAGGCGCAGCTTGAGGCGGCAACGCCCGAACGGGCGGTCGCGCATCCCAATTGGGATATGGGCGCGAAGATCAGCGTCGATTCGGCGACGATGATGAACAAGGGCCTCGAATTTATCGAGGCGCATCATCTCTTCCCGGTCGGCCTGGATCACCTGCGCATCGTGGTTCACCCGCAAAGCGTTATCCATTCGATGGTCGAATATCGCGACGGATCGACGCTCGCGCAGCTTGGTCCGTCGGATATGAAAGTGCCGATTGCCTCCTGCCTCGCCTGGCCCAAACGTATGAACACCGGCTGCGAACCGCTTGATTTACCTGCGATTGGTGAGTTGACTTTCTTCCAGCCTGACGAGGAACGCTTTCCCGCGACCAAGCTGGCGCGCGAGGCGGTTCATGCGGGCGGTGCGGCTCCGGCAACGCTCAATGCTGCGAACGAAGTGGCGGTTGCGGCCTTCCTTGCGGGTCAGGTCTCCTTCACCCAGATCGCGGCGATAGTGGCGCGAACCCTCGAGTCCGATATACAGGCCGCACCGACAACGCTCGAAGAAGTGTTGACGGTTGATGAGGATGCCCGCGCAAGGGCGAGCGAAATGCTGGAGAATGCACGAATTGCTTGAGTCGGTTGCCTGGTGGATGTGGATCGTCGGTTTCCTGCTGGTGCTGGGGCCGCTGATTACGGTGCACGAGCTCGGTCACTATCTCGTGGGACGCTGGTTCGGGGTGAAAGCGGAGGCGTTCTCGGTTGGTTTCGGCAAGGAAGTGGCCGGACGCACCGACAAGCATGGCACGCGCTGGAAGCTCTCTGTGCTGCCACTCGGCGGCTACGTCCAGTTCAAGGGCGATATGAACCCGGCAAGCATCCCCGACGCCGAGGCTTTGCAAGAGATATCGCCCGAAGAACGCGATGACGGCAATTTCCATCACGCGGCGCTATGGAAACGCGCGCTGATCGTGGCGGCCGGGCCGGTGACCAATCTGGTGGTCGCAGTCGGCATCTTCGCGGCTTTCAATATGGTCTACGGCAAGCCCGCGACGGTGGATGGAGACCAGCAAACCGTAATCGGTTCGTTTGCAGAGGAATCCTCGGGACGCGATGCGGGGCTGGAGGTCGGCGACCGCATTCTCTCGATCGACGGCGAGGAGGTTTCCGAGTTCCGTGATATTGTTCAGAAAATCGTGCTCTATCCCGGGCAAGAGATAGACATCACGTTTGAGCGTGACGGCGACGAGCAGACCTTGCCGGTAAGGATCGGTGACTTCACCGAGAAAGATCGGTTCGGAAATGAAGCGCGCGTCGGGCGTATCGGCGCCTATTCCACGACGCAGGAATACGTCCCGGTAGGCCCCGGGGAGGCAGTGACACTGGCGCTCGACCAGACAGTCGCGACTTTCGACATGATGATCACCGGCATCCGGCAGATTCTCGTCGGTGATCGTTCGGTGCGCGAGCTTGGCGGGCCGATAAAGATCGCCAAATATTCGGGCGAACAGCTGAGCCTGGGTTGGCCGGCCTTCATTAGTTTTGTCGCGCTCATCTCGCTTAATTTGGCATTCATCAACCTGCTGCCAATCCCCGCGCTCGACGGAGGACATTTGGCATTCTACGCGGCGGAGGCCGTGCGCAGGAAACCAATCGGCCCCCGTGGAACCGAATATGCCTATCGTGTAGGGATTGCATTGGTGTTGATGCTGATGGTGTTCGTCACGATTAACGACGTGGTTTCATTGCCGATTTTCGGCAGCTAGCCACAGAGAAGGCGAATTGCGCAGGGGAACGGCTTCGCACACCGCTTGATTGGGGGCACGGCTTCGGGCAAGGGCGGCATCATGCCGCTTGGTCCGACCGCCAGAGTTGATTGGCCGGGTGGTTTGCGATTGAAATTTTGAAACGGGATATCCGTGTCTATGACTGGACGTAATATGTGCGGCGACAAAATCGGCTTGAGCAATACGCGCTCGAATGGTCGCCGACTGGCCTTGGCGCTTCTTGGTGGAACCATGCTCGGCGGAATGCCCGCTGTTGCGATTGCGCAGGACACTGGGCAACCGGCGGAGACGACCCCGGCACCACAGCCCCAGCCGCAGCAGCAGATCATCCAGTCGATCGCGATCATCGGGGCCCAACGCCTCGAACCGCAGACTATCCTGAGCTACATCTCGCTGCGTGCCGGTCAGCCCTATACACAAGCCGCCGCCGATAACGCGATCAAGGAGCTCTACGCGACCGAGCTGTTCGCCAATGCCAGCCTGCGCAACGATGGCGGCAATGTCATCATCGAGTTGACCGAAAACCCGGTAATCAACCGGATCATCCTCGAAGGCAACAAGCGGATCAAGAACGACAAGATCTTCCCCGAGATCAAACTTGCGCCGCGCCAGATTTTTACCCGCTCCAAGGTCCGTGCGGACACTGCGCGCATCGTCGAGCTGTATAAGCGGCAGGGACGTTTCGCGGCGACCGTCGAACCCAAGATCGTCGAACTCGCGCAAAACCGTGTCGATGTCGTTTACGAGATTTCCGAAGGTCCGAAATCCAAGGTTCGCCAGATCAACATTATCGGCAACGAGGTGTTTTCGGATGGCAAGCTGCGCGGTGAAATGGTCACCAAACAGGCCCGCTTTACCAGCTTCTTCAGCTCCAACACCAGCTATGATCCCGACCGCCTCGCATTCGACCAGCAGAAGCTCCGCCAGTTCTACCTGACCGAGGGCTATGCCGATTTCCGTGTCGTTTCTGCGGTTGCTGAGCTGACACCGGACAAGCGCGACTTCATCATCACCTACGTGGTGGAAGAGGGCGAGCGTTATCAATTCGGCGACGTGTCGGTCGACAGCCAGCTTCGCGACTTCGACAGCGATGTTATGACCCAGCAATTGCCGATGCGAACCGGCGACTGGTATGACGCGAAACTGGTCGAGGACACCGTTGAGCAGCTGCAAGAGCTGGCCGGCACGTTCGGCTACGCTTTTGCCGATGTCCGCCCGCAATTCGACCGGAACAAAGACGAATTGCAGATGAATCTGAACTTCGTCCTGAATGAAGCGCCGCGTGTTTATGTCGAGCGGATCGATGTGAACGGAAACACGCTGACGCAGGACAAGGTCGTGCGCCGCGAGTTCCGTGTTGCCGAAGGCGATGCGTTTAACTCGCTGGGCGTGAAACGCTCGACCAACCGGATCAAGTCGCTCGGCTACTTCCAGGAAAACTTCGAAATCGAACAGAAGGAAGGCAGCCAGCCCGACCGGATCGTTCTCGAGGCGAATGTCGAAGAGAATCCAACCGGTGAACTTCAGCTCTCGGCCGGCTTCTCGTCTCTCGAGAGTTTTATCCTTTCGGGCTCGATCCGCCAGCGCAACTTCCGCGGTCGTGGTCAGACGATCGGGGCAAGTGTGAACTACTCGCGGTTCTCGCGTTCGGCCAATATCAGCTTCACCGATCCCTATGTGTTCGACCGGAACATATCGGCGGGTGTTGATATCTACCGCCAGGATTACAACAATTTCGGCTTCAACCAGAACAACCGCCGTAACTCATTCGAGCAGACAACAACGGGTTTCTCGGCCCGTGTGGGTGTGCCGCTGACCGAATATATGTCGCTGATCGGCAGTTATACGTTCAACTACGACGACATTTCGGTGGGTGACAGCTTTTTCGGCCCGCCCGATGCCAATGGTAACCGCCAGTGCATTGGCGGTCTGTTCCTGTGCGAAGTTGTGGGCCAGCGTACCAGTTCGATTGTCGGTGCCACTCTGGCGTTCAACAATCTGGACAGCAGTTTCCGCCCGACGCGCGGCATGAATGTGTCGTTCTCGACCGAATTTGCCGGTCTTGGCGGAACGGTCAAATATCTTCGTGTCCGGGGTAAAGCGCAGCGCTTCTGGAATGTCCTGAACGGATTTATCTTCTCGCTATCGGCAGAGGGCGGCGCGATCAAGGGCCTGTCCAGTCGCGGGCCGGGGCTCGACAGGGTTCGGCTTAACGACCGTTTCTTCCTGGGCGAACCGCAAATTCGCGGCTTTGATATCCGCGGCGTAGGCCCACGTGTGGTCGGCTTGCCCTATATCGATGATGACGGCGATCCGATGACGGCGCCGGTTCCGCTTTCTTTGGAAGAGGCGCGCGCGCAGAACCGTCTTTCCGACGATGCGATTGGCGGCAACGCCTATTATCTCGGACGCGCCGAGCTTGAGATTCCGCTGGGCAGTGGCGCACGAGAGCTAGGTTTGAGGCCGTCGATCTTCATTGATGCCGGGGCGTTGTTCAACGTAACCCAGCCGACTTTGCGCGACCTGCCCAATGGCTTGCGTCTGACCGACCCGACTACGGGTGATCCGCTGTTCACCCAGATCGATGACGACGGTATGGGCGGAACGACCTCCACGACAACCACCGACGCGATCAACCCGAACACAAACCAGCCCAACGATCCACTGTTCAACACCGCTTTTGCGATCCAGGAGCGCTTCCTTGGCGATTCGGCCAAGCCGCGCGTCACGATCGGCGTGGGTGTTAACTGGAATTCACCCTTCGGTCCGTTCCGGATCGACTTCGCGCACGCTCTCACCTCGGAAGAGGGCGATGACACCAAACGATTCACGTTCAATGTAGGAACTCAATTCTAATGAAAATTCTCATCAAACCCGTACTGGCAGCAGGTCTGGCGCTTGCCGCTACCGCTCCGGTTGCAGTGCCTGCCCAAGCGCAGGTGGCCGGTATTGCTACGAGCACTCCCGAAGCAGTCTTGCTGCGTTCGGCTGCCCGTGTTGCCGGATATGAAGCAATCAACACAACCTATGCTTCGCAGATTACGCAGATCACCACGCTGCGTCAGGAAGTGCAGACGCTCACGCAGAGCCTCGACACGAATTCTGATCGCAACGTCACGCAGGCGGAAGCCGATGCCAATCCTGCAGTCGGTCAGCAGATTCAGCAAAAGCAGCAACAGATCGAAACGCTGAGCCAACCGATCGCGCTGGCGCAGTATTACGTCATCGAGCAGCTTCTCGGCGACTACGGCAATGCACAGCAGCAGGTCATTACCGGCAAGGGGATCCAGCTCATGCTTGCGCCCGAAGCGTTCCAGTACGCCCCCGAAGGCGTTGATGTGACCAATGATATCCTTGCCGCTCTCGATCAGCGTATGCCAACGGTACAGAGCGTTCCGCCGGCAGATTTCCGACCACGTCAGGCGACCGTGCAGATGCACCAGTCGGTCCAGCAGGTCATTCTCGGCCTCGCACAGCGCGCTGCGATCCAGCAGGCTCAGCAGCAACAGAACGCTGCTGCACAGCAGCCCGCGCCGACGGGCCGCTGATCAACCACAATCACTGAACTCTGGGGGCGGGGTAATGAGCGAAGAAGCCGGAGAGAAGTCGGTCGTGACCGACTATGACATCCACAAAATCCTCAAGGCCCTGCCTCACAGATATCCGCTGCTCCTCGTCGACAAGGTGAAGAGCATCGAGCTGGGTGAGCGGATCCACGCTGTCAAAGCTGTGTCGATGAATGAGGAGTTCTTCCAGGGGCATTTCCCCGGCGCGCCGATCATGCCTGGTGTGCTTCAGATCGAAGCGATGGCGCAGGCCGCCGCGATTCTGGGTATCGAAACTCTGGAGCTCGCGGGGACCGGCAAGCTGGTGTTCTTTATGGGTATCGAGAACGCCAAGTTCCGTGCTCCGGTTACTCCCGGTTGTTTGCTGGATATGGAAGTCGAATTCGTCCAGAAGCGTAGCCGGGTCTATAAATTCAAGGGCACTGCCAGCGTCGAGGGCAAGACGACCTGCCAGGTCGAGTTTACCGCGATGATCGCTGACCCGCCCGAAGCCTGAGGCTTCGGGTTGTTTGTTTGGCCTCAAGCGCCGGCGGTCGCGTCCGCTCCCTGAGACTACCGCGCTAACCGCGCGTCGGGCGGTCGCCCTCTGGCTGCCGCGACCAAGAATTGGCGCGAGATAGTTGGTTTGCAATATTCCGGTCCGCCGGGGGGCGGACCGCAAGGCCGACTGGCCGCCCGAGCGTATGCGAGGAAGCCAAGCGAGCCGGATGGCTCGCGCCCGGCGTCTGAGGGTCTAAACAAGCAAAACTCTTCCTTGCCAAACGCACCGACTCAAACTAGATGCGCCGCTTCCCGTTTCAATTGCAGTTCCGGTCGGAACCGGGACGAATGCATAAAGGACATACGCCATGAAGGCCGAAGGACATCCCGACTACCACATGATCACGGTCAAGATGACCGATGGCACCGAATTCCAGACGCGCTCCACCTGGGGTAGCGAAGGCGACACGCTGTCGCTGGAAATCGATCCGACCAGCCATCCGGCATGGACCGGCGGCAAGCAACAGCTTCAGGAAGGTGGCCGCGTCGCAGCCTTCAACAAGCGCTTCGGCGGCATCAGCCTCAAGAAGTAAGCGCTGCTCGAATCGAAATGCAAAGGGCGGTCCTGCGGGGCCGCCTTTTTCATATTCGGGTTGGCGGGTTTCACGGGCACGAAAGAAAATTACGTGGATTTGCTGGCCACGCAGTTTTCGCTTCCCAAATCGGGCAAGCTATGCAATTGGCTCGCGCCCGCAGCGCAAGCGGCTTGACCGCGCGGCTGGCGGCCTTAACAGGCCAGCGCAGCACGGCATTTTGCGATGCGGATGCGGATATGTGGCGATCGTAGCTCAGTTGGTTAGAGCGCCGGTTTGTGGTACCGGAGGTCGGGGGTTCGAGACCCCTCGATCGCCCCACTATCCCCTTCCATCACGGCCGTGAAAACTTCGCACCTGCTATCCGGTGCGCTAACGGGGCAGCCGCAATGACCGCTTTCTGGACAGAGCCTGATTTCGACGAGCATGAGCATGTGCAGCTCGTCCATGACCGTAAATCTGGCCTGACCGCGATTATCGCGCTGCATTCGACCCACCTTGGTCCCGGTGCAGGCGGGACACGCTTCTGGCATTATCCCGACCCGAAAGACGCAATGCGCGATGCGCTGCGTCTGAGCCGCGGTATGAGCTACAAGAACGCGATGGCCGGACTGCCCATGGGCGGCGGCAAAGCGGTGATTCTTGCTGACAAGGGTGGCACCAAGACGCCCGAGATGCTGGCTGCGTTTGGCGATGCGGTGGAAGCGCTTGGCGGACAATATGTCACCGCAGAGGATGTCGGGATCAGCGAAGCCGATATGGTCGCGGTGTCGCAGCGTACTGGCTATGTTTCCGGTTTGCCCGCGAAGAATGATGATGCAGTTGGCGGTGATCCTGGGCCATTCACGGCGATGGGCATTTATCACGGCATCAAGGCCGCGGTGAAGCACAAGCTCGGCAAAGATTCGGTCGAAGGCGTTCACGTGGCTATCCAGGGCACTGGTAGCGTCGGCGGCGGTGTGGCTCGCCTGCTGGCGCATGACGGTGCCAAACTCACCCTTTCCGATATTCACGCCGACCGGGCCCAGACACTTGCCAGGGAGCTGGACGGTGAATTTGCCGATCCCGATGCGATAATGAGCGTGGCATGCGATGTGTTCAGCCCGAATGCGCTGGGCGCGATTCTCGATGATGATGGCATTGCACGGCTGGAGGCACCGATTGTCGCCGGTGGTGCGAACAACCAGCTCGCCCGCCAGAAACATGGTGCAGCGCTGGCCGAGCGCGGGATTCTCTACGCGCCCGACTATGTCATCAATGCTGGCGGTATCATCAGCGTAGCGATGGAATATCTGTGTACGCGCCATGGCGAGCCCTGCGATATCAACGAGGTTCGCAAGCGTATTGCCCAAATCCCCGAGCGGCTTGTGAAAATCTGGCAGGAAAGCGAGCAGACTGGCGTTTCCTCCGATGTGGTCGCCGACCGGATGGCGCAGAAGCTGATTGGCAGGTAGCGATCCCATGAAACGCGCTCTTGCGACTGGCTATCGGCCCTGCCAAGACTAAGCGCGACTATGCACGGTTTCGCAAATCCCAAACGTTTCCTGTCGCTGGCGCAATGGTTGACCCCGTTGCTGCTCGTGAGCGGCCTGATTGTTAGCGCGATCGCTCTGATTTGGGGTCTGTTCTACCTGCCACCTGATCGTTTGATGGGTGATACGGTGCGCATTCTGATCGTGCATGTGCCGTCGGCATGGCTGGGGATGGGCGGCTGGACGGCGATTGCTGTATCCAGCCTCGTGTTCCTCGTCTGGCGACATCCACTGGCAAGCATCGCGGCGCAGGCCTCCGCGCTTCCCGGGGCAGTCTTTACGGCGCTTTGCCTTGTGACGGGTTCGTTATGGGCGAGACCAACCTGGGGTACATGGTGGGTGTGGGACGGGCGCGTAACTTCGATGCTGGTGCTGCTGTTCCTTTACGTGGGTTACCTCGCGCTCGCGCAAGCGGTTAGCCGTGACGGCGGATCGAGCCGGATCCCCGCGATTTTCGGCCTTGTAGGAGCAATCAACATCCCAATCATCAATCGATCGGTGGTCTGGTGGCAGTCATTGCACCAGCCGCCCAGCATCACCGTAGGTAAGAGCGCCATCGACAATGCTTTCCTGTTTCCGATGTTGATTGCGGTTATTGGCTTTTCACTGCTGTTCGGCGGCGTCGTTCTGGCGCGAATGAGAGTGCTGCTGGCCAACGTCCAAACCGAAGCGCGCTTGCGCCGTAAAGCCGCTGGAGCCGGTTGATGCGCGAAAACCTTAATCAGTGGGGACTTCGTAGTCGCTTGCTATGCTGTCGGCGTGTTGTCGGTGCTCGCACTTGTCGTGTGGAGTTGGGGCGTCGATGCGTGCGGCCGAGAAGCGCCAGGGATGAGGCGAAACGAAAATGAGCGGCGGACTGAAAGCCAAGCACCAGCGGTTGGTGCTCGTCATATTCGCGCTGGTTGCGATTGTCGGGGCGGGCTTGCTTGCTAGCTACGCCCTCCGAAACGAGGCCAGCTATTTCTACCTGCCCAGCCAGATTGCCGCCGATCCGCCTGAGGCTGGTATCCCGATCCGTCTCGGCGGCATGGTACAGGAAGGCTCGCTGACAACGCTGGAAGACGGAGTGACCGTCTCCTTTGTCGTCAGCGATCAGGAAAATGCCACCGTATCAGTGCGCTATTCGGGTATCCTGCCGGACCTGTTCGTCGAGGGGTCGGGTGTGGTTGCTGACGGGAGACTCGATGAAAACGGTACGTTCATCGCTGACAATCTGCTTGCCAAGCACGACGAGAATTACGTCCCGCGTGAATTGCAGGAGATGGAACAGCACCAGGTGCAGGATACGCAGGCGAGCGAAGGGTCGACCACATGATCGCAGAGCTGGGACTCGCGGCTCTGTGGATCGCGACCGCGCTGGCCGCGTTGCAACTGATCGGCGGTGCGATAGCCCTGCGCGACGGCAGCGCGCAAATCCGTCCACGCGACCGCGCGCAGCAGCGCCGCCAGGCCGACGAGCACGGCGAGTCCGACGAACGGGGTGCGCGAGGAGTCGGGCGCGGCCGCCTCAGGCGTCGGCGGCATCGGCGTCGACCGCCTCGCGCAGCTGGTCGAGGAAGCCGGGCACCGCGGCGACGACGCGGCTCCAGTTCGGGATCTGCGGCGCGCCCATCGGGTCGCGCACGAAGTCGAGACCGGCCGCGCGCAGCGCGCCCGAGAACGTCTCGACGGCGACCTCTTCCGCGTGGCGGTCGAAGCGCAGGCCGTTCAGCGCCGCATCGTCGCTGTAGCGCGCGATGGCGTCCTGCGCCGTGCGCACGTAGGCAGCGATGATCGTGTTGAGGAAGCCGGCGTCGAACTCGATGCCGTAGCTCGCGAGGTTGCGGATCAGCGACGCCGCGATGTCGCGCACCATCCGGTGCAGGCCGCGCGTCGAGTCGTTCTCCGACAGGTCCTGGTGCTTGTGGTCGTAGTTGTCGATCAGGTCGACCTGGCAGACGCGCTTGAGCGAACTGTTGCGGTAGACCTCGGCCAGCACGCCGACCTCGAGGCCCCAGTCCGACGGGATGCGGTTCGCGCGCACGAGGTCGGTCGTCATCGAGCACTCGCCCGCCAGCGGGTAGCGGAACGAGTCGAGGTACTCGAGCAGCGGCTGCACACCGAGCACGCTCTTCATCGAGCGCAGCAGCGGCGTCATGAACAGCCGCGTCACGCGCCCGTGCAGCTGGTCCGTCACCCGCCCGTAGTAGCCCTTGGCGAACTCGTAGTTGAGCGTCGGGTTGCCCGTCGGGTAGCAGAGGCGCGCGAGCATCTCGCGCTGGTAGTCGAGGATGTCGCAGTCGTGGAGCGCCACGACGCGCGCCTTGTGCGTCGCGAGCACGTAGCCGTAGGCGAGCCAGGTGGCGCGGCCCTTGCCGTCGTCGCCCGGGTCGAGCCCCTCCTCGCGCAGCTGCTCGATCAGGGCCGACACCCGCGGCCCCTGGTTCCAGACGAGCATCGGCGGCGCGCCGTCGAGCGTCGGGACGTCCCGGAACAGCGCGCGCATCTCGTCGTACTGCTCGCGCGTCGCCGCGCCGGACAGGCTCACCACGACCTGCCGCAGGTAGGGCACGTGCTGCAGCTGCTCGACGATCCCCTTCAGCGCCGGGCCACGCAGCTCGGTGTAGAGCGAGGGCAACACGAGCGCGATCGGGCGGTCGTCACTGAACGAGACCAGCTCGCGCTCGAGGCGGCCGAGGTCGGGCGTCCCGAGCCGATGGAGGGTCGAGATGACCCCGGTCTGGTGGAAATCGGCCATCGCGGGACGGTCGCATCGCGCCCGCGGGGTTTCAAGCGAAGACGAACGGCGTCTCGCGAGCGGCGCTCAGGCCCTGCCGAACGCGTCCGAACCCCCGCATCGGACGACCTGCCTCGTGCGAGGGCCGCGACCACGGTCCGCAGGCAAGGCGCGGCATCGAAGGCGTAGTCCCGGCTACGGCGAGATGCCGCAACGAAGCCTGCGGGCCGTGGGCACGGCCCCTGGCTACTCCACCAGGACGAGTTCGGAGTCGGAGATCACGCCTTCGAGCAGACGCAGCGCGCGCGGGTCGATGTCCATGAACTCGAGGCCGATGTCCATGGTGATCGGGTCGATGTCGGTCGCCCAGACGACCTTGCCGATCGCCACGACCGTCTCGTCCTCGACGTTGAAGGTGATCCGCAGCGTCTCGCCGAGGTTGATCTCGCAACCGACGGTCTCGAAGCGGATGCCGCCCGCGGAAACGTTGCGGCTCACCGCCAGACGGTCGGCGTCGTCCATCTGCGAGAACGAGATGACCTGGTCGGTCGCGATGCGTGCGTACTTGCGGCGTTCGGCCGACATGCGCTCTCCGGCTCGCCCGCCACGCGGCGGGCGTCCTTCGCATTTCGGACCACCGCGTCCAGAGCTTGAACCGCCGGGCGGCGGTTCGCGTGCCAGCGGAATCCCGCCCGCTCGCCCGCGCCGACGGCGTCAGGCGTCGGTGTCGCCCCGGCGATCGCCGGCAGCCGGCGACTCGAACAGGTCGAGCTGGCCGTCCTCGCGCCGCCCGGGGTCGAGCGCCCCGAGATGGATGCCGACGGTGCGGACGGCGCGCGTGCCGGCGTGCGTGCGCAACAGCAGCGCGCGTGCCTCCTCCGCGAGGTCGGCAGCGAGCGCGAGCGGCCGGTCGAGCGTGCGGGTGCGCGTCGTCGCCTCGTGGTCGGCGTAGCGCACCTTCACCGCGACGCGGCGCGCGCCGAGGCCCTGGCGCCGCAGCGCGTTCTCGAGGCCGCCGGCCAGGCGAAGCAGCCGTTCCTCGAGCGCGCCGACATCGAGTTGCGCTTCGTCGAAGGTGTACTCCTGGCTGAGCGTGCGGGGTGCGCGCGCCGCGCGAACGGGCTGGCCGTCCTGGCCCGATGCCAGTTCGAGGATGCGCAGGCCGTGGTTGCCGAGCGCGCGTTCGAGTTCGCCGCGCTCGAGCCGCGTCACGTCGCCCACGCACTTCGCACCGAGTTCGCGCAGCGCCGCGAGCGTCTTCGGCCCGACGCCGGGCAGCACCGCCGTCGAGAGCGGCGCGAGGAAGCGCGCTTCCTCGCCCGGCGCGACCCGCAGTACGCGCCCCTCCCCCGCTTCGGCGGCCGCCGTCTGCGCGACGAACTTCACCGCCGCGACCCCGACACGGACGACGAGCCCGAGTTCTTCGTACGTGCGCGCGCGCACGGCGTCCGCGATCGCCTCGGCTTCGCGTTCCTCGCCCGTCGCGTCGAGGAACGCCGCGTCGAGCCCGACCGGTTCCAGCCGCTCGACCTCCGAGCGCAGCAGCGCGCGCAACTGGCCCGACGCCTGGCGGTAGCGCTTCATGTCCGTGCGGAACACGCGCGCGCGCGGGCAGCGTTCGAGCGCCTCGAGCATCGGCATGCCGGCCTCGACGCCGGCCGACCGGGCCTCGGGGCTCGCCGACTGCACCTGCCCGCGTTTTGCGCGGGTCGCCACCGACGACGATCGGGCGCTCGCCGCCATCGCCGCCCTCCGACAGCGCGATGCGCTCGACCTGCGCGTAGAACCACGGCGCCTCGACGTAGAGCAGCGTCGCGCCGCTCACGGCCCGGTCTCCGCGGCGAGCGCGTCGTCGCTGCCCACGGCGAGCACCGGCGGCGCGAGCGTCAGCACGCGATCGCTCGCGCCCCTCGACGAGCCCGGGCGAGGTGCGCAGCACGCGCGGCGGACCGTTCGCCCAGGCATCGACGCCGTCGCGCGCGCTCGGGTGCGAGGGAAGTTCGGACTGGCCCGGCGCGAGCGTCGACAGCATCTCGTCGGCGCGCGCCAGGTCGACGGCCATCCGGTAGGTGCTGGTGCGCACGACGCGGAAGTCCGGCGCGTGGCCGGCCGCGAGCAACGTGTCCTGCCCTCCGCCCAGTGCGCGCTCGAGTGCGAAGGCCTCACCCGAACGGCTGCCCGGCACGAAGGAGCCGAAGCGCGTTCGCTGCAGCCGCCCCCACGTCCAGCGCTCGCGGTTCGCACCGAGTTCGAACGACAACCGCGCCCAGGTGCGGCGCAGCGCTTCGTGCACCAGCGGGCGGACGCGCTCCGGGTCCGACCAGCCCGCCGCGCCGACGCGCGTCGCGGCCAGCACCACGCCTCGCATCACGCCGTCGAGCCGCGTCTGCGGCAGCGCCCGGTAGCGCGCGAGCAGCTGCGGCCCCATCGCGTCGGTGAAGAGCGATTCGGTCATCTCCTGCACGACGACGCTGTAGGCCGCGGCACCGCGACTGGACGCCGACAGGTCACCGTCCCAGCTGACGAGCAGGTCGAGGATCTCGGCCTCTTCGGGCGGCAGGTGCCCGGTCTCCTCGACGAGCGAAACGAGCGAACGCACGAAGGCCGGGCCCTCACCGGAAACGGCGTCGGCCTGGATCTCCGCCACGTCGCGCAGGTCGACGCGCCCGCGCGCAGCGAAGCGGCCCAGCAGGCGCTCGAGGCGCGCGGCGCGCGCAGCGGTGCGCCAGAGCCACTCGGCATCGGCGGCGGTCTTGCCGCCGTCCGATTCGATGCGGCCCGTCGGACACGGCCACCCAATCGCGCCCTCCGCTGCCGTCCTCGCCGGCGAGCGTCTGGTGCGGCAGTTCGTCGAACGGGATGCGCACCGTCCAGTCATAGGTGCGCAGCCGCCCCGGCACCGGCTGCATCGAGGTGGCGAGCAGGCGCCGGGGCAGCCAGCCCGCCACCTGGACACCGCCGCCGTCGGCATCGGCATAGACCGCAGCGATCACCGGGTCGTGGTGCTCGCGCAGCGAGGCGCGCAACGCGGCCGCCGAACGCGCGCGCGGAGCGGCGATCAGCGCGCTGAGCCCGTCGCCCGGAACGGCACCGGTCCAGGCGAGCGCGAGCGGCGCGCTCGGAACGTCGCCCTGGTTGCTGAACAGTTCGTGGACGAGCGGGCCGTGGCGCGTGCGCTGCACGACCCACGGGTCGACCCGGCCGTCGCCTTCGCCGCCGCCCTGCCCGGCCTCCGCGGCTTCCGCCAGGTCGCCCGGCTGCGGTCGCCCGACCGTGATCGGCTCCTCCAGCAGGTCGAGCGGCTTCCACGAGAAGCCGTCGTGGTAGAGCGGCTCGGGCACGCGCTGGCGGACGGTCTCCTCGAAGAACCCGGTCGTCACGGCGCGCGCCGGGAGCATGGCCCAGGCCAGCTGCTCGCTGCGGCCGAGCCACGGAACCGGAACACCGGGCACGAGCGCGCCGGCGAAGCCCAGCCCCGGTGAGTCGACGTGCGCCTGGTGCAGCAGCGCCGGCGCGGTCGGTTCGAGCTGCCAGTCGGCGGCGAGCACCGGCTGCCCGCTCGCGGTGTGCCGCCCCGAGAGCGCCCAGGCCGTTCCCGCGTACAGGTGCGGCACGAAGCCGTCGGCCGGCCGGACGCGGTCGGCCGCGCGTCCGCGGCGGTTCGGGTTCGGCGAGATCGGCGGCGGCGTGAACGCGACCGTGATCGTCTGCAGGTTCTCGCCCTGCGGCTCGAAGGGGCGCGCACCGACGCCGCCCAGCCGCTGGGTGAGCGCATCGAGCACGGCGGGCGCATCCAGCGACGGGCCCGCGCCCCAGACCAGCAGCTTGAACACCGCAACGCTGTCGACCGCCGTCCAGTCCTCGAGTTCGATCGGCTCGACGCCGAAGGCCGCCAGCGCGGGCGGCAGGCCCGCGGCGCCTTCGCGCACACGCGCGATGCGCGCCGATGCGCCGCGCGCGTAGGCGTCGAGCACCTGCCGCGTCGCTTCGGGCAGTTCGTCGAGCGTCGCAGCGGCGATGCGCGCGAAGCCGACCGTGCGGGCGAAGCGATCGGGAAGCAGGCCGTCCTCGCCGAGCCACTCGGCAGTGCGGCCACGCGCCACACGGCGCAGCCACAGCATCTGGGCCAGCCGGTCCTGCGCGTGGACGAAGCCGAGCGCCGCCCAGGCGTCGAGCGAGTTGCCGGCCGAGACGTGCGGCACGCCGTTGGGATCGCGCCGCACCGAGACCGGCTCCGCCAGCCCGGGGAGTGCGATACGGCCCTCGAGCTGCGGGTGCGCCTCGCGCGCGGACTGCTCGCTGCGCGCCCACAGCACGATGCCGGCGAGCAGCGCGGCGACGCAGCCGATGCCGACCGCGAGCCCGACTCCGGGCCGCAGCCCGGAGCGCCATCCCGTTCCCGGATCCGAAGCGCTCACCCCACCCCCGGTGCTCGACCCGTCGGCCCTGCCGGCTCTACCGGCCCTGCCGGTTTCGCCGGCCGCGCGAAGCCTCCCGTCCCCATCGGCAGGCCCCGCCTGTGGCGCAACGAAGCGATGCGCCGTGCTTTAACGCGCCCGGAGCGGCTGCTACGCTGCGCGCCGCCCCAGACCGCCCGCTCCCGACTGCCTCGGAGCAAGCGGCTCCCGGTGCACAACAGTAACGAGAAACCATAGCGACGTCGGGTGCTTGTGATGCCTGGCGCTCCCTGCCACCCGCTGCACGCCCGGACGGCGTGACCGGCGCCGCGCGAACCGCCTCCGGGCGTTGGAGCGCGAGCGCGGCGCGCACGAGCCGGGCCGAGGAAACCCCACCATGGCGACCCAGATCGGAATCAACGGCTTCGGCCGCATCGGCCGCATCGTCTTCCGCGCGACGCTCGAAAAGGACATCGAGGTCGTGGGCATCAACGACCTCACCGACGCCGCCACGCTCGGCCACCTGCTCAAGTACGACTCCGTGCACGGGAACTTCCCCGGCACCGTCGAGGTCGACGGCGACAACCTCGTCGTGAACGGCAAGAGCATCCCGGTGCTCTCCGAGCGCGACCCGGCCAACCTTCCGTGGGGCAAGCTCGGCGCGCAGATCGTCGTCGAGTCGACGGGCATCTTCACCGCGCGCGACAAGGCCGCAGCCCACCTGAAGGGCGGCGCCGAGCGCGTGATCATCTCCGCACCCGCGACCGACCCCGACGAGACCTTCGTGCTCGGCGTGAACAGCGACAGCTACGACCCGGCCAAGCACATCGTCGTGTCGAACGCGTCGTGCACGACGAACTGCCTGGCGCCGTTCGCCAAGGTTCTGAACGACGAGTTCGGCCTCGAGAGCGGCTGGATGACGACGATCCACGCCTACACGAGCGACCAGCTGCTGCAGGACGGCCCGCACAAGGACCTGCGCCGCGCCCGCGCGGCCGCCGCCTCGATGATCCCGACCAGCACCGGTGCTGCGAAGGCGATCGGCCTCGTGCTGCCGGAGCTCAAGGGCAAGCTCGACGGCTACGCGATGCGCGTCCCGACGACGGACGTCTCGATCGTCGACCTGTCGGCGAAGCTCGGCAAGAACACGAGCGCCGAGGAGATCAACGCGGCGTTCAAGGCCGCGGCCGATGGTCCGATGAAGGGCATCCTGCGCTACTGCGACGAGCCGCTGGTCTCGATCGACTTCGTGGGCGACGCCCACTCGTCGATCATCGACGCGCCCAGCACGAAGGTGATGGAAGGCAACTTCGCCAAGGTGCTCAGCTGGTACGACAACGAAGCCGGCTACAGCAACCGCGTGGTCGACCTCGCGCTGCTGATGGGCAACGCCTAACCACTGATGGCCGTCCTCTCGCTCGACGACCTGCTGGCCGACGACGGCGTGCGCGGCCGGCGCGTCTTCGTGCGCGCCGACCTGAACGTGCCGCTCGACGGTTCCACCGTCACCGACGACACGCGCATCCGCGCCTCGCTGCCGACGCTGCGCCGGCTCCTCGCAGGAGGGGCGCGCGTCGTGCTGGCATCGCACCTCGGCCGCCCGAAGGGCGAACGCAAGCCCGAGTTCTCGCTGGCACCCGTGGCCGAGAAGCTCACCGAGCTGCTCGACCGACCCGTCGCCTTCGCGAGCGACTCGACGGGCGACGTGGCAAGCAACGCCGTCGCCGCCCTCGGCGACGGCGACATCGTGCTGCTCGAGAACGTCCGCTACCACGCGGGCGAGACGAAGGGCGACGAGGAACTCGCGAAGCAGTTCGCGAGCCTGTGCGACGACTACGTGAACGACGCCTTCGGCACCTCGCACCGCGCGCACGCCTCGACGGCGGTGATCGCCGCGCACGTCGAACGCGCGGCGGCCGGCGACCTGCTGAAGAGCGAACTCGACAACCTGCGCGTCGTGCTCGACCCGGAGCGCCCCCTGCTCTGCTTCCTGGGCGGCGCCAAGGTGTCGGACAAGCTCTCGGTGCTCGAGGCGCTCGCGCCGCACGCCAACGCGCTCGCGATCGGCGGGGCCATGGCATACACGTTCCTCGCCGCGCGCGGCGAACCGGTCGGCAAGTCGCTCGTCGAACAGGACCGCTTCGACGACGCGCGCCGCGTCGAAGCCGCGGCCGAGGCCGCCGGCTGCGAACTGCTGCTCCCGACCGACCACGTCGTCGTCGAGGAACTCGCATCGGACGCGCCCTCGCAGATCGTCGACTCCGTGCCCGACGGCTGGATGGGCGTCGACATCGGCCCCGCCAGCGCCGCACGTTATGCACAGGCGGCAAGCGAAGCCGCGACCATCTTCTGGAACGGCCCGATGGGCGTGTTCGAGATGGACGCATTCGCCAAGGGCACCGAGGCCGTGGCGGAAGCCGTCGCCTCCTCGCCCGCTGTCTCCGTCGTCGGCGGCGGCGACTCGCTCGCCGCCGTGAACAAGCTCGGCGTGGGCGAGCGGATCTCCCATCTCTCGACCGGCGGCGGTGCCGCGCTCGAGTACGTCCAGGGCCTCACGCTCCCGGGCGTCGCAGCGCTCGACCGCTAGCCAAGGAAGGCAAACGAACCATGGCAGACCGCACTCCCATCCTCGCGGCCAACTGGAAGATGCACAAGACCGTCGCCGAGGCCGAAGCCTTCGTCGACGCGTTCCTCCCGCTCGTCGCGGGTTCGGGCAACGACATCGTGCTCGCGCCGACCTTCACGGCACTGCACGCCGTCGGCAAGGCCGTGGCGGGCAGCAACGTCGCGCTGGCCGCGCAGAACGTGAACCCCGAGGAGAAGGGAGCCTTCACCGGCGAGATCTCGACCGGGATGCTCAGCGACGTCGGCTGCAGCTACGGCATCGTCGGCCACTCGGAGCGCCGCGCGCTCTACGGCGAGACCAACGAGTTCGTCGCCGCGAAGGCCGCCGCCCTGCTCGCGGCCGACATCCGCCCGATCGTCTGCGTCGGCGAGACGCTCGAGGAGCGCGAAGGTGGCCGGCTCGAGGAAGTCGTCGGCGGCCAGGTCGACGGCAGCCTCGCGAGCGTGCCGGACGGCCGCGCGACCGACATCGTCGTCGCCTACGAACCGGTCTGGGCGATCGGCACCGGCAAGACCGCGACGCCCGAGATCGCGCAGGAGGTCCACGCCTTCATCCGCGGCAAGCTGCGGGATCGCTTCGGCGCTGCGGGCGACGCCATCCGCATCCAGTACGGCGGCAGCGTGAAGCCCGACAACGTGCAGGACCTGATGGCGCAGCCCGACATCGATGGCGGGCTGGTCGGCGGCGCGAGTCTCGAACCGGACAGCTTCGCTAAGATCGCCGCCTTCGATCGCCAGGCCCCCTAGGCACCCGGCTTCACAGGACCCGAGGACCCGATGCGGACCTTTCTCTACACGCTTCACATCCTGACGTGCCTGTCGCTGATCGTCGTCGTGCTGATCCAGCGCGGCAAGGGCGCAGACATGGGCGCCATGCTCGGCGGCGGCGGCAGCAACACCGTCTTCGGCGCACGCGGCGCGGGCAACTTCCTGACCCGCCTCACCACCGGCGCCGCGATCGTCTTCATGATCACGAGCCTGTCGCTGTCGTACCTCGCCGCGCAGGATTCGAACGCAGCGATCTTCGACGGCACCGCGATCGAGGAACCGGCCGAGGAACGCGTGCTCGAGGAGACGAGGCCGGCGGCCGACCCGTCGCTGCTCGAAGAGATCGAACCGGCCGCCGCGGGCGGGCTCGAGGAGATCGAGGACGCCGCGATGGGCGCACTCGAGGAAGTCGAGGACGCTGCCGCCGGAGCGGCAGAAGCCGCGGCCGACGCAGTCGAAGCGACCAGCGACGACGCGCAGTCCGCACCCGCAACCCCTTGATCGGGGAGGCCCGACGGCCGATACGATCCTCTGGCGACCGGACCGCGCTTCGGTACAGTTCGGCGCTCTCGCAGACCCGGCCCATCTGGAACGGGGAAGCCACGCGGCGGTGGCGGAATTGGTAGACGCGCCAGCTTGAGGGGCTGGTGGGGGCAACCCCGTGGAGGTTCGAATCCTCTCCGCCGCACCACTCGAAGAATCCGGTGCAACGAGTTCGAAGACGCGCCCCTGGCTCACCAGCGGGGCGCGTTTCGCGTTTCGGGCGCAGGCGACGCGCGCGTTTCGGACGGGACGGTCAGACCGTCGTCCAGCCCCCGTCCACCGCGATCACCTGCCCGGTCACGAACGTCGATGCGTCCGACGCGAGGAAGAGCACCGTGCCGACGAGTTCGTCGGGCTGGCCGCCGCGGCCCATCGGCGTCTTGCGGCGGATGTAGGTCTGGCCCTTCTCGTCCTCGAACATGTCGCCGGTCATCTCGCTGACGAACCAGCCGGGTGCCACTGCGTTCACGCGGACGCCGCGGCGCGCCCACTGCGTGGCGAGTTCGCGCGTGAGCTGTTCCACGCCGCCCTTCGACGCGCAGTAGCCCGCCTGCGGGATCTGCCCTGAAGCGACGCTGCCGAGCACCGATGACAGGTTCACGATCGCGCCGCCACCGGCGTCGAGCATGTGGCGCCCGAAGGCCTGGCTGCAGCGGAACATGCTCACCAGGTTGGTGTCGAGGATGCGCACGAAGTCCTCGGCCGTCTCGCTCTCGGCGGGTTCGATGTGCGTCGTGCCCGCGTTGTTGACGAGTACGTCGACGCGGCCGAGTGCGCCGACGCTCTCCGCGACGAGCCGCTCGACGTCGGTCGGGTTCGTGACGTCCGCAGCGATCGGGACGGCCTCGCCTCCTTCGTCGGCGATCGCGGCGGCCACCGCTTCGAGCTTGTCCTTGCGGCGCGCCGCGATCGCGACGCGCGCGCCCGCCGCGGCGAGCCCGTGCGCCAGCGCGACCCCCAGGCCGGAAGACGCGCCCGTCACCACCGCGCCCTTGCCCGCGAGCGAGAACCGTTCGACACCTGCCGTGCTCATGCGCCCTCCTCTGCCGCATCCAGCTTCGCAAGCGCGCGATCGACCCAGCGCCGGTAGAGCTCCATCGACTGCGCGCCGACGACGACCGCGTCGTTGCCCACCATCCGGACGGCCGGAACGCCGCTCACGCCGAGCTGGACCGCTTCGTTGTGTTCGTCGACGACGCGCATCACCGCGTCGCGTTCGTCGAGCACGGGGAAGGCATCGGCCGAGAGTCCGGCGACTGCCCACAGATCGCGCACTGTCGCTTCGTCGCTGATGTCGCGGTTGTCGTGGAAATAGGCCTGCAGCAACGCGTCGTGCATCGCGCGGAAGGCAGGGGCACCCCCGGCCTCACGCGCGGCCTTCGCGGCAACGTGCGCCGGGATGCTGTGGCTCGGCGGCCCGGCCGTGTTGTCCTCGTCCCAGAGCCGGAAGTCGAAGGCGTCCTCGTCCGCCGCGGGGCGCAACCACGACTGCGTGTAGCGCCGGAACTTCTCGAGCCGCTCGGCGGCGTGCAGTTCGTCGCGCGCGGGCTTGCGCGGGTACGGCCGCAGCAGGTAGCTGCGCCACTCGATCGCGATGTCGCCGGCGTACTCGTCTTCGAGGCGGTGCAACCGCAGCGATCCGTTGGCGCACCACGGGCACAGGTAGTCCGAGTACGCGACGAACTGGAGACGCGGCGCCATCAGCCGAGCGGCGACGGCGTGCAGTACGAACCGCCGACGTAGACCAGCGGGTCGACGTCGCGCGACGCCGCGGCCTCGATACGCCCGACGAAGATCACGTGGTCGCCCGCGTCGTGTTCGGCCTCGAGCGAGCAGTCGAGGTAGCCGACCGTCCCCGGAATCAGTGGCGCTCCGGTCGCGGCGCGGTCGCAATCGAGGCCGTCGAAGCGTTCCCACTCCTGCTTCTTCGAGGCGAACTTGTTCGACAGGTCGACCTGGTCGGCCGCAAGCAGGTTCAGCGCGAAGCAACCGCCGTCACGAATCACGCCGAGCGTGTTGCTCGACTTGTCGGCGCACACGAGCGCGAGCGGCGGGTCGACGGAGACGCCCGAGTAGTCGGTGACGGTCATGCCGTGCACGGTCTCGCCGGCGCGCGCCGTCACGATCGCGACGCCGCCCGCGCGCCGCGCCATCACCGCCTTGAACTCGTCGGCACTGATCGCCATGCCTGCTCCTCTTCGTCGCTCAATCAGGCGTGGCCCGTCGCCACGCTGCGGGGCGGCCACCACCATCACGATGCGTGGTGAGCACGGGGACGGACCCTACCAGCCGCCGAGTGCGCCCCCAACACCGCGCCGCCGTCCGAAGCATGAATGCACCGGCGACGGGCACTGGACTCCCAAGCCCTCTACGAGCTGGTGAAACCAAGGAGGACCTCGAAATGCTCTCTGCACTGCGACTGCTGACCATCAGCCGGAGAAGCCCCGATCGTTCCCGGAGGTCCGGATCGAGGGTTCGCCCGATCCAGTCAGCCCACGCGCCGGACGATCCAGACCAGCGGCAACAGGCACGCATCACTCGGGCACGAGGGACGCACGTGCGGTTCGTGCGACGGCAGAACCGGGAAATGCAACTTCTAGAGGCATCGACGAGACAGCCCTCAGGCCCCTAAACTGCCCTCCCCTGTCATAGGAGCCCGGCGACGGAGCGTGCCCGAGCAAGGCCTGCGCCCCCGCCGCACAAACTCATCCACCCCGTTGCTCGGGGCTTCTCCCCAGAAGCTGGGGAGCAGGAGAGCGGAAGTCCGCTCTCGCACTCGCAAGGAGACTCACATGAGCCAGGCAACCGAACTCGAAGCGGTTGCGCGAGCCATGGTGGCGCCCGGTAAGGGCATCCTCGCCGCCGACGAGAGCTCGCCCACGATCAAGAAGCGCTTCGACTCGATCAACGTCGAGTCCACCGAGGAGAAACCGTCGCGCGTACCGCGAGATGCTCTTCACCACGGATGGCGCGGAAGAATTCATCAGCGGCGTGATCCTGTTCGACGAGACGCTGCGCCAGAGCACGAAGGACGGTCAGCGCTTCGCCGACCTCCTGAGCTCGAAGGGCATCCTCCCCGGCATCAAGGTCGACGCCGGCGCCAAGGACCTCGCGTTCGCCCCCGGCGAGAAGGTCACCGAGGGCCTCGACGGCCTGCGCGGCCGCGTCGAGGAGTACGTGTCGCTGGGCGCCAAGTTCGCCAAGTGGCGCGCCGTGATCGACATCGACGTCGAGAAGGACATCCCGAGCGAGTACTGCCTCGACGTGAACGCCCACGCGCTCGCGCGCTACGCCGCGATCTGCGTCGAGGGCGGCCTCGTCCCGATCGTCGAGCCGGAAGTGCTGATGGACGGCGCCCATTCGATCGACGTCTGCCGCGACGTCACCGAGCGCGCGCTGGCCAAGGTGTTCAACCAGCTGCACGAGCAGCGCGTGCCGCTCGAGCAGATCATCCTGAAGCCGAACATGGTGCTGTCGGGCAAGAAGTGCGCGACGCAGGCCAGCGTCGAGGAAGTCGCCGAGCAGACGGTCGCGTGCTTCCGCCGCACGGTGCCGGGCGCCGTCGCCGGCTGCGTGTTCCTGTCGGGTGGCCAGAGCGACGAGCTCGCCAGCGCCCACCTCTCGGCGATGAACCGCATCGGCCCGCACCCGTGGGAGCTGTCGTTCTCCTACGGCCGCGCGCTGCAGGCTCCCGCGCTCAAGGCGTGGGGCGGCAAGCCGGAGAACCTGTCCGCCGGCCAGGCGGCGTACTACCACCGCGCGAAGTGCAACGGCGCCGCGCGCGACGGTTCGTACACGGACGCGATGGAGGAAGCGGCCTAGCGCTCGCTTCCTTCGCGCATCCGTCACGCGATGCTCGAACGCGCAGTGGCCCCGGCCACTGCGCGTTCTTCGTTTCACACGCCGCGTCCATGAGCGACCGAAACCTCGGGGGCCTGCCGATCGATGTCGCAGCAGAGCGCACGTGACCCGATGGCCTTCGCCGTTCCACTCACGCTGTTCGGCGTCGCACTCGCGCTCCGCGTGCTCGACATCTTCGTCCTGCGTCTCGACGAGCGCTGGGGCGAGATCCTGCTCTCGAAGGCGCTGGGCTTCGCCGCAGTCGCGGCCTACCTCGTCCATGCCGGGCGCTCGCTCGCCGCGATCGGGCTCCACGGAGGTTCGTTCCTGCGGGTGTGCGGCATCGGTGGATCGGGCGCCGCCCTCGCGTTGTGCCTCGCCTACCTGGCCGTCGTGGTCTCGGGCGATGCTTCGAGGGTCGTGTTCAGCGCGGTCGACCCGAAGACCGGCGCCGCCGGAGGCGTCGCCTTCGCCGTCTGGCTCGTGTTCGGCAACGCCATCAACGCCTTCATGGAAGAAGCACTGTTTCGCGGGCTCATGCTTCGCCATTTCCGATCGAGACTGGGACGCTGGCCGGCGTTGGGGTTCGCGGCCGCGCTGTTCGCCGCCTGGCACTGGGTCTGGCCGCTGAAGGCGTGGCTCCTAGACAGGGCAGCCGGGCAGGATGCGCTGTTCGAAGCGCTTTCCCTGACGATCGCGACCTTCGTGGCGGGTCTCGTGTACGGCTACATGTACCTGCGCACCAACTCCCTGTGGTGCCCGTGGCTCGCGCACTTCGTGAACAACACGACCTTCAACCTCGTGTTCGTGACCACCGACTCCGGCGTTCGGTCACCGACCGAGATTGCGCTGTTCGGGCCGACCTACCTCGTGCTGCTGCTCGCACTGATCCCGTGGACCGCGTGGGCGGCGCGCCGGAGCAGGCTCTCGGAGATACGTCCCTGGTAGGCGGGCCCGAGCCTCGCGCCTACTCGCCTGTCGGGTCGGCGTCGGCCTCGCTGTCCGGGCCGCCATCCGCCGGCGAGTCCGCTGGCGAATCGGCCGGCCCGTCCTTCGGTCGCAGCCGGATCTCGATACGCCGGTTCTGCGCCCGCCCCTCCGCGCTGTCGTTCGAGGCGACCGGGTGCGTGTCGGCGTGGGAGATCGCGGCCATCCGCTCGGGCGCGATGCCCTGGTCGACGAACAGGCGCACGACGCTCGCCGCGCGCGCGCCGGCGAGTTCCCAGTTGGTCGGGTAGCGGTTCTTCAGCGCACCGCGGATCGCGACGTTGTCGGAGTGCCCGTCGACGTCGATGTGATGGGTGAGCTTGCCGAGCTCGGCCGCGACCTTCGCGAGCACCGCGCGGCCCTCGCCCGACAGGCGAGCCGAGCCCGACGGGAACAGGATCTCCTGCGCGACGTTCACCTGCAGCCCTTCCTTGAGCTGCTGGATCTGGATCTGGCCGGCGGCCAGCTCCTCCTCGAGGTCGGTCACCAGCGAGTCGTAGGTGCCGCGCAGCCGCACGACCTCGGCGTTCTGCTTCGCGAGTTCGGCTTCGCGCGCCGCGAGGTTCTCGCTGAGTTCCTCGCGCTGCTGCGACAGCGTCTTCACGCCGCGGCTCAGCACAGCGCGCTCCTCGCGCAGGTCCTCGAGCCCCTCGAGCAGCTCCACGCGCTCGCGATCCAGGCTCTCGGTCGAGGCCTCGAGCAGGCGCACGCGTTCGGCGAGCTGGTCGCGCTCACTCACGACCTCGGTGTACGTACCGATGCCGACGCAGCCGGTTCCGGCCACGGCGAAGAGCAACCCGTTCGCAACGAGAAGTGTGGCCCGCGCGCGAGCGTCAGGCCGAGGTCGCGCCGTCCAGCGTGAGCGCGAGTGCGTCGTCGATCGTTCCGACATAACGAAGATCCAGCCCCTCCAACAGGTGTGCGGGGATCTCGTCGACGTCCTGCTTGTTCGGTTCGGGCAGGACGATGCGCTCGATCCCGGCGCGCTTCGCGGCGAGCACCTTCTCCTTGATGCCGCCGACCGGCAGGATCTTACCGCGCAACGTGATCTCGCCCGTCATCGCGACGCGCGACGTCGCCGGCCGCCCCGTGAACAGCGACGCCAGCGACGTGACCATCGCCACGCCCGCCGAGGGCCCGTCCTTCGGCACCGCGCCCGACGGCACGTGGAGGTGGAGGTCCGAGCTCGTCGAAGAGCGCTCCGTCGAGTCGCGAGCGCGTCGGCTGTGGCCGCGGATCCAGCGTGCGGGCCGCTTCGACCGACTCGCGCATGACGTCGCCGAGCGACCCGGTGAGCTTGAGCTCGCCCTTCCCCGCCATGCTTCGTCGACTCGATGAACAGGATGTCGCCGCCGGCCGGTGTCCAGGCGAGGCCGATCGCCGTACGCGGGGCTTGCCGCCGCGCTCCGCGAGCTCGGGCTCGAACTTCAGCGGCCCGAGCAGCTCGCCCGAGATCCTCGGGGCGGACGATGCTTCGATGGGGCCGAGCGGTCTCCCCCTCCCGCCACGCGCCGGGCGATCTTGCGGCAGACCGCGCCGAGCTCGCGCTCGAGGCTCCGGACACCCGCCTCGCGCGTATAGCGCTCGACGAGCGCCAGCGATCGTCTCGTCGGGAATCTCGAAGCCCGATGTCCGCGACGCCGTTGCGCTCGAGCTGTCGCGGCAGCAGGAAGCGCCGGGCGATCTCGAGCTTCTCCTCGAGCGTGTAGCCCGGGCAGCTCGATCACCTCCATCCGGTCGCGCAGCGCAGCCGGCACCGGGTCCATCAGGTTGGCCGTCGCGATGAACAGCACGCGCGACAGATCGACCGGCACCTCGAGGTAGTGATCGCTGAAGTCCGACGTTCTGCTCGGGGTCGAGCACCTCGAGCAGCGCCGACGAGGGATCGCCGCGGAAATCCGTTCCGACCTTGTCGATCTCGTCGAGCAGGAACACCGGGTTCGCCGTCCCCGCCTTGCGGAGACTCTGGACGACGCGTCCCGGCAGGGCGCCGACGTAGGTGCGGCGATGACCGCGGATCTCGGCCTCGTCGCGCACACCGCCGAGCGAGATGCGCTCGAACTCGAACGCCCGAGCGCGCGTGCGATCGAACGCCCGAGCGACGTCTTGCCGGTCCCCGGCGGACCGACGAAGCAGAGGATCGGGCCCTTGATGTCGCGCTTGAGCGACAGCACGGCGATGTACTCGACGATGCGGTCCTTGACCTTCTCGAGGCCGTAGTGGTCCTCGTCGAGGATCCGGCGCGCCGCTTCGACGTCGAGCTTGATCCTCGGACAGCGTCTGCCACGGCAGATCCGCCAGCCACTCGAGATACGTGCGGATGACCCCGTGCTCGGCGGCGGCCGGCGGCGTCTGCTCGAGCCGCTCGAGCTCGCGCATCGCCTGCTTGTGCGCCTCGTCGGGCAGGCCCGCAGTTCTCGAGCCGCTCGCGCAGGTCCTCGACCTCCCGCTCGCCGTCCTCGGCCTTCACCGAGCTCCCGGCGGATGGCCTCGAGCTGCTGGCGCAGCATGTACTCGCGCTGGGTCCGGCCCATCTCGGACTGGACCTTCTCCTTGATCTCGCTCTCGATGGCGTGCGCCTGCTGCTTGCTTCGTGAGCTGCGCGTGCACGAGCCTTGAGCCGCTCGGCGACGTCGCCCTGCTCGAGCACGCGCCTGCTTGCCCGCGACGTCGAAGTCGATGTTCGACGCGACGAGGTCGGCCAGGCGCGACGGGATCCTCGAGGTTCGACGCGAGCAGCCTGGACCTCCTGCGCTCGATCGTTGCCGCTCTCCTGCGTTCGAGCTCGAGGAAGCCCTGCATCACGTTGCGCGTGAGCGCCTGCATCTCGACCGAGTCCTCGTCGCCGTGGTCGTCGCGCTTGACGACGTGTGCGCGCAGGAAGGGATCTTCCGAGGTGAAGTGGTCGATCTCGACGCGGGTCACGCCCTGCACGAGCAGGCGGTACGAGTCGTCGGGGAACTTCAGCATCTTGACGACGCGCAGCAGCGTGCCGGTGCGGTAGACGTCGTTCGGCCCCGGGCTGCCGTCGGTCTCGTGGCGGACGGCCGTGCAGACCATCAGCCGCTCGTCCTGCAGCAACACCTCGTCGATGAGCTGCTGCGAGCGCGGCGTGTTGACGAGCAGCGGCGACAACAGGAACGGGAAGAGCACCGTGTTCTTGAGCGGGAGCACGGGCAGCACTTCGGGGATCCGCGTGAGCTCCCCGGCCGCCTCGTCGACCGGCCCTTCGTCGACGCGCACGTCGATGCCGCCGCCACCCGTGGGCGCCGCCACCTCGAGCCCGGCGTCGCCGAACTCCGTCCACTGCTGTGCGTCGTCGCTCATTCGTCCTCGCTCTGGCTTTCGCTCTCGATCGTGATGCTGCGCGCCGTCGGCGGCGCGCTCTTCGGCAGTTCGACGCGCAGCAACCCGTCCTCGAGGTGCGCCGTCACCTTGTCGCGTTCGAAGGGTGCGCCGATGCGCACGCGCCCGCTCGAACGGGCCGAAGGCGATCTCCATGCGGTGGAGTCGCTCGACGGCCGGTTCGCGCGGTACGCCGCGCACGCCGCTGATGTGGAGGACGTCGCCGTCGACCCGGACCTTCAGTTCCTCACCGCGCAGGCCGGCGATCTCGACCCGGACGACGATCGCGTCCGCCGTCTCGAACACGTCGATCGCGGGCTGGAAGCGGTCCGAGTACTGGCGTTCGCCCGTGGCCCCCGAACAGCTCTCCCAGCGGCTCGCGCTCGAAGGGGTCAGGAATCGCGTTTCTCCTCGCCCGAAGCGTCGCCGGCCTCCGTGTAGTCGGCGTCGATCACGTCCTCTTCCGGGGCCGCGCTCGGGCCATCGCCGGCCGCTCCGTCGGCTCCGGGGGCGCCACCCGCGGCAGCAGCGTCTTCCTGCTGCTGCTTGTAGAGCACCTCCGCCACCTTGTGCAGCGACTGCGTGAGCGCCTGCGTCGCGGCTTCGAGTTCCGCGGCGTCGTCGCTCTCGAGCTTCGTCTTCGCCTCGGCGATCGCCTCCTCCACGGCGGTCTTGTCGGCCGGGTCGAGCTTGTCGCCCGTCTCGCCGAGCTGCTTCTCCGCCTGGTAGATCAGCGAGTCGAGCTCGTTCTTCTTGTCGATGCCCTCGCGGCGCGCCTTGTCGGCTTCCGCGTTGGCCTCGGCCTCGCTGACCATGCGATCGATGTCGTCGTTCGACAGGCCACCGGTG
>CBDCXY010000004.1:0-141447 GCA_965223995.1 Pontixanthobacter sp.
TGCCGGTGTTTCGGTCGGGGCTGTGGCGACCGGCAGCTTCCAGCCCAACCGCCACTCGCCTGCCGCTTCTTGGGTCAGTTCGAGATAGCCGGGGCGCAGCTCATCGGCATGCGCGCCGGGCGCAGCCAAAACCAGCATCGCAAACAGGGCCGCAAGCAGCCTCACCGCTCGACTGTCACATCATAGGCATCGCGCAGGATCTGATACGCATCGTCGCGCCGGGCTTCGAGCGTCTTGGCACGCCAGTCGCTTTCGACCTTGTCGCGGATGCCGTCGAATGGCGGAACCTCGCCAACCGCACGCTCGCGCAACCGCACCAGATGCCAACCGAAACCCGAAACCATCGGCTCCGACCATTCGCTATTGGCATCGAGCGATTGCAACTGTTCGAGAAATTTCAGGCCAAAGCGATTGTCGACCTGCCGCGTCGACCAATCCTCGACAGAATGCGGCAATGCGATGGTCTCGCCCGCGCCTGCCCAATCCGTTCCGGAGGCCAGCCGCGTCACCGCCCGTTCAGCATCCGCCTTCTCGGCAAAGAACAGCTGATCGAAACTGTAGGTGGTATCCTCTGTGAAACGCTGCGGATTGTCGGCGAGCCAATCCGCCAGAGTTTCATCACTTGGCCGGGCAGTCTCTGCGATCGAGGTGGCGAGAAAGTCCATCTTGTTGGCCATCCGCTTGCGCACCACCGCATCCTCGCGGTCGAGCGCCAGCCGCAAAGCCTCGCGATAGAGGATTTCCTCTCGCAGCCAGGTTTCGGTCAGGCTGTCCAGCTCGGCATCGGTCGGCGGACGCTGCATCATCCGTTCCCATTGCAGCGCCATGCGCGCGCGATCTTCCTGCGTGATGGTGATCGTCCTGCTGGCAGGATCGACCGGCTCGCCCTGCCAGGCAAAGAACAGGAACAGGACGAACCCTGCGAGCAGGAAATGAACGAGCGGCTCGCGCAGCCAGCCTCGCATCCGCGCTTTTATGGACATTGTTACACTTCCGTCAGGCGTCGGGCGTCACCGCGCGCCCAACCCAGATCGGCGAGGTATATGCCCGCTCCTGAGCAACCGCATTCCTGAGCGCCTCCTCGCTCAACTCGAAGCCGAAACGGATCGAATCGTAAAGCGGCCAGCGTGGTGTCGGGATCTGCAGCACGCGAACATAATAGAACGCCTGCTGCCCCTCGCGATATTCGGGATCGATCCACACCGTCTGCAATTCGGGCGCGCCGATATCGTTGGTGTAGGTCGCCTTGCTCATATCGACGCTGTTGCCGACGCCCGGCACCTTGCCACCAACCTTGCGCCGTACATCCATGTCGGACCAGACGACATCGAAGACCTTCTCCTGCATCCTCCCGTCGGCGGTGATCCAGCCCTTGACGATCTGTACCCGGTCGAGATGCGCGCCATCGGGATCCTTGAGCGCCGAAACGATGAATTGCGGAGCGTCCCCGCTTGCTTCCAACTCACCGCCCATCGGCACACCCCGGGCATAGCCTTCGGCTACCCAATCACCCGCGAAATCGGTGTCGGCAAAGTCGAACCCGCCAAAGAATCGCACCGTCATGCGCGGGCCGGTGGTGGCATAAACCTCACGGCGAACCATCGCATCGAAGATTTCCGCGCGCGTGTTGCCCCTGGCCCAAACCGCCGCATAGCCGCTCGACAGGTAATGCCAGCCGAAACGTCCCTCGCGTGTGCCGAGGTTCTGCTCCTGCATCGCGCGGTCCATGCCCAGCTCGTTGCCGGAATGCTTGCCGTAGAAATTGTCCTCGTCGGCAGTCGCAAGTGTGGTGTGGCTGTCGGTCGAACCGATCATGCCGAACTTGTAGGGATTCACACCGGTCTGCTGCTCGATCGACAGCCCGCGCTTCAACGCTTCGCGCAGATATTCGCCCGCGAACATCGAATTGTCCTTGTCCGCAGTGAGCGAGAGGTTGCCCAGCTCCCACCCCGCGTCGCCAAAGCTGGCGAACTCGTCATTGGGCGAAAGGAAGGGATGCGATTCGCTGTCCCCCTTGATCTGTGTCGCCTCGACTACCGGCTCGCGGGCGGCACGGCGACGGGCATATTCGGCTGTCATCGGCCCACCATCGGGCTGCGTCAGCTCGAACATCAAACCATTGGAAAGGTTGGAGTTATGCGGGATCGACAGCACGCGCCCCCCGGTGCTTTCCTCATAGGCGTCCATATAGTCGAACAGGGCATCGACCTGTCCATCGAGGCCGGGAAACGGCAGCACTTTCGAGGTCTTCTCGAACCCGTCACGGAACATCACCACGCGGTGCAGGTTGTTGCCGCCCGGCATCAGCGTCCATTCGTAGCCCGCGATCGGCGTAAACACGCCCGGCTCGTAATATTTGTCGAGCGTGGCGAGATGCGCGGTCCAGATATCGCGCGTCGCCTTCTCCTGATTTTCCGGGTCGCGCAGCGCCTCGGGCAAGGAGCCGTCCGAAGCAGCCGTGATCAACTCCCCTATAGCCCTCTGCGATTGCTCGGGCGATTCGTGCATCATATCGTGCCAGCGAAGCAGCGTTTCATCCTGGATCAGCGCACGCGGTGCATCGTAAAGCCGCCGCGTCGCGCCCAGACCATCGCTATGATCGGCAATCACCAGGAAATCGAGCGGACGCGCGAGCTTGGCTTTCATGCCCGTCGTCGCGGTCACCTCTTCGCCGCGCGCAAATTGCAGCGCCGCATCGGGGCCGAGCCGCGTACCGAAGCCGAAGGCATCGATCGAGTTGTCGGTGTGGAGGTGCGTATCGCCCCACAGCACCTGCTGCGGATATTCGGTTAGCTCGATACCGGCCTCAGCATCGGCAACCTGCCGCGCGGTTCTTTCCGGGTCGTGGCGGATAAACAGCCACCAGATGCCCGCTGCCAGCAAGGCGACGACCCCTACGATCCCGAGAATTTTCTTCATAGTGCCCTCCGCGTCGCAGGTCGGCGCGACGTCCCTCTGAGAGCAGAGTGCCAGACTTTACGCTTTGGTCAAGCGCCAGACTTCTTGATCAGCGCCGAACGGTCGCAGCGGCACACGACCTCGCCGCGCTGGTTGATCGCTTCATGGGTGAAGGTGACGATGCCGGTATCGGGCCGCGATCTGGACTCGCGCAGGCCGGTTACCTCGCTCGTCGCGTGGAGCGTATCGCCGATGAAAACCGGCTTGGGCATAACCAGTTTCTCATAGCCCAGATTGGCGACCAAGGTGCCCAGAGTGGTGTCTCCGACCGACAGGCCGACCATAAGCGAGAAGGTGAAGGTGCCGTTGACGAGGATCTGCCCGAACTCGCTCTCCTTCGCCGCCTCCAGGTCGAGATGCAGTGGCTGCGGATTATGCGTCATGGTGGTGAACAGCAGATTGTCGGTTTCGGTCACCGTACGGCGAATATCGTGCTCAATCCTGTCGCTCATCTGCCACTCGTCAAAATACCGCCCGGCCATAGTGCCCGCTCCTTACTGTCGTTTCATCCGCACCATGCGTCACGCAGCCACTTGATTGCAACTGAAACTAGGTGCAATCGCGCGCAGCGTCATAGTTTTTCACCGAGTCGCTTATGTCCCGCACCGCACCGCTCGACCGCACCCAAATCCGCCTCGCCTATCGCCAGGAAGAGGAAGCGTGCGTCGCGGCGCGAATGAAGCAGGCCGCGCCGGCATCGGCCTTGCACGACGAGGCAGCGAAGCTGGCCGAGCGGCTGATCGAGGGTGCGCGCAAACGCAAGGCGAGCGGGATCGATGCGTTCCTGCACCAGTTCGGGCTGGATACCGAAGAAGGCATCGCGCTGATGTGCCTGGCCGAGGCTCTGCTGCGTGTGCCCGATAGCGAGACCGCCGACATGCTGATCCGCGACAAGATCGGCGATATCGACTGGGGCGAGCATCTGGGTGAAAGCAGCTCGACATTCGTCAATGCCGCAACCTTCTCGCTGATGCTGACCGGCGAAGTGCTGGACCGCCCCGAAGAGCACCAGCGCGGCATGACCAGAACCTTCAAGCAGACCATGAACCGCCTCGGCGAGCCGGTGATCCGCAAGGCGACCCTGCAGGCGATGCGTATTCTGGGTGGCCAGTTCGTGTTCGGGCGGACAATTGGCGAAGCGCTGAAACGCGCCGCGCCCGAGCGCAAGCAAGGCCTGACGCACAGCTTCGACATGCTCGGCGAAGCGGCGATGACTTTTGACGATGCCGAACGCTACCGGCAGGCCTATGAGCGCGCCATCGACCGGCTGGCGAAGGAAGCCAAAGGCGGCGTGGGACGTTCTCCGGGTATCTCGGTCAAGCTCTCTGCGCTCCACCCCAAATACACCTACTTCCACGCCGAGGCAGCGACCAAGGCGTTAGTTCCGATGCTCAAGGAGCTGGCGATCAAGGCGCGCGATGCCGACATCCATTTCACCATCGATGCGGAAGAAGCCGAGCGGCTCGAAGTCTCGCTCGATATCATCGAGGCACTGGCATCGGATGACGCAATTTTCGCAAATGGCAAACCCGGCGGCTGGACTGGCTTCGGCCTCGCGGTTCAGGCCTATCAGAAACGCGCTGCGCCTTTATGCGATTGGGTGGTCAAGCTCGCGCGGCGGCATGATCGGCGCTTTATGGTCCGGTTGGTCAAGGGTGCCTATTGGGACACCGAGATCAAACTGAGCCAGGTTGGCGGACTGACCGACTATCCGGTGTTCACGCGCAAAGTCGCGACCGATGTTTCCTACCTCGCCTGCGCGGCAAAACTGTTCGAAGCGCGCGATGCGATCTACCCGGCCTTTGCGACGCATAACGCCTACACCGTCGGCGCGATCAGAGCGCTCGCTGCGAAGCACGGGGCTGAGGGCGAATTTGAATTCCAGCGCCTGCACGGCATGGGCGAGGATATTTTCGAAGAGCTCGGCGAGATCGAAGGCAAGGAGCGCACGCCCGTACGCATCTATGCCCCCGTCGGCACGCATAAGGATTTGCTCGCCTATCTGGTGCGGCGTCTGCTTGAAAACGGGGCCAACTCGTCCTTCGTCAACCGGATGGCTGATGCCGAAGTTCCCGCTGCGGAGCTGGCAACCGATCCCGTGGCCGATCTCGCTATGCTTGAGCCCAGGCGCAATCCGGCGATCCCGCTGCCGGCCGACATTTTCGGCGAACGCGTGAACAGCGCCGGGATCGACCTGTCTGATCCGCTGGTGCGCGAGCCATTGCTCGCCCGGATGAAGGAGCTGGAAAGTGTGCACTGGCATGCGGAGCCGACGTTCCTGTCCGACGACCCCGATTTCGAAGCCGAGATCGCCCCGATCAACAAGCCGCAGGGTTTGACCAGCGAAGTCGGTACGCGGCGCGATTCGCTGCCCGAAGAAGTGAGCGAGGCGATTGGTCGCGCGGTCGATATCCAGCATGGCTGGAACGCGCTGGGCGGCGGGAAACGCGCACTCCTGCTCGAGGCCGCCGCCGATCTGTTCGAGGAGCATAGCGATGAGTTTCTTTCGCTGTGCCAGCGCGAGGCGGGCAAGACGCTGATGGATGCGGTGCTCGAACTGCGCGAAGCGGTCGATTTCCTGCGCTACTATGCCGGTGAAGCGCGCGATCTGTTTACCGAACCGTTCATGCTGCCCGGACCAACAGGCGAGGAAAACCGGCTGAGCCTCGCCGGACGCGGCGTGTTCGCGACGATCAGCCCGTGGAACTTCCCGCTGGCGATCTTTATCGGCCCGGCCGCCGCCGCGCTCGCCGCCGGTAACACGGTGGTCGCAAAACCCGCCGAGCAGACCCCGCTGATCGCCGCGCTCGCGGTCAAATTGTGCCACGAGGCAGGCATTCCCGAGGAAGTCTTCCAACTGCTCCCCGGAGCAGGCGATGTCGGCGAGTGGATCACTTCCGACCCGCGTCTCGCCGGCGTGGCCTTCACCGGATCGACCGACACGGCACGCGCGATCAACCGTTCGCTCGCCGCGCGCGAAGGGCCGATTGCGACCTTTATCGCCGAAACCGGCGGCCAGAATGCGATGATCGTCGACAGCTCCGCCCTGCCTGAACAGGTCACGCGCGATGTTGTTGCCAGCGCTTTCCAGAGCGCGGGCCAGCGCTGCTCGGCGCAGCGCATGCTCTATCTGCAGGACGATATTTACGACGAGACGCTGACCATGATCCGCGGCGCCTTCGAAGCGCTCGATATCGGCGATCCGGCAATCCTCGCGACCGATGTTGGTCCGGTGATCGATCCCGATGCCAAGGCGGCACTCGAACGCCATGTCGCACGGCGCAAGAAGGCCGGACGTACCGTGTGGCGGCGCAAGATGCCACGCTACACCAGCGCCGGATGCTTTGTTGCCCCGACGATTATCGAGCTCGATTCGATCCTCGACCTCAAGCGCGAGAATTTCGGCCCGGTGCTGCATGTCGCGCGCTTCAGGGGCGAGGATCTGGAGAAGGTGATCGACGATATCAACGCGACCGGTTTTGGTCTCACCCTCGGTCTGCACAGCCGGATCGAGGCGACGCGGCGGCTGGTCGAGGCGCGCGCACGGGTCGGCAATTTCTACGTCAATCGCAACCAGATCGGCGCGGTGGTCGAAAGCCAGCCGTTTGGCGGCGAGGGTCTGTCCGGCACCGGCCCCAAGGCGGGCGGCCCGCATTACGTCGCGCGCTTTGCGACCGAGCGCGTGGTGTGCATCGACACGACTGCTGCGGGCGGCAATGCCAGCCTCTTGGCAAGCTAAAGCAAATTTCACCTTCCGTTCAGCAGCTTGTCCGCTAGAAGGCGCCGATGGCCCGTTTCCTTGCCCTGATCCTTGCGTTGGTGATGTCCGGCTGGGCGCTGCCCGCAGCCGCCGAAGTCACGATGAGCTTCCACAGCTATAACGGCAACTGGCCCTTCGGCCGCTTCCCGCATGCCTTCGTGGTGCTCAAAGGCACCGTCGATTCCACCGGCGAGGTGGTCGACGAGAATTACGGCTTCACCGCGAAGAAAGTCTCGACCGCGATCCTGCGCGGCCCGGTCGAACACGACATCCTGATCGAGAAGCCGAGCTATATCCGCAAAACGAACCGCCATTTCACCGTGACACTGACCGAGGCGGAATTGGCCAAGGTGCGCGCGACAATGCGCACGTGGCGCGACACGCCGGGCAAGGGCTACGATCTCGAGAAGCGCAGCTGCATTCACTTTGTCGGCACGATGGGCACAATCGTTGGGCTGAAAATCGACTACCCGAAAAAGATGCTCCGCCGCCCGAAGAAATGGCTCAACTACATCGCGGCGAAGAACCCGCAACTGGGTGCAGAGCAGATCAAATGAACTCTAGCCCCCTCTTCTTCAGAGGAGGGGCGGCGAGACTTAATGAGCTGTAAGCGAATTTAGTCGCAGCGGGGTGGTGCCATTAGTGCTCGCTACGCTCGCCACCACCCCCTGCCCCCTCCTCTGAAGAGGAGGGGGATAAGACGCCGTCCAACCTTGCCCCCGCCCCGCCAGTCGGGAATCACACTGCCATGGCGATTCTCAGCGACAAATGGATCCGCACCCAGGCGCAGGAAAAGGGCATGATCGAACCCTTTGTTGAAGCACAGCGGCGCGAGGGCAATATCTCCTACGGGCTCAGCTCGTTCGGCTATGACGCGCGCGTTGCGCCCGAGTTCAAGATCTTCACCAATGTTGACAGCAGCGTGGTCGATCCGAAGGAGTTCGACCCCAAGAATTTCGTCGACCGGGAGACCGATTGCTGCATCATCCCGCCCAATTCCTTCGCGCTCGCGCGCACGGTCGAGTACTTCCGCATTCCCGAAGACGTGCTGGTCATCTGCCTCGGCAAGAGCACCTATGCCCGATGCGGGATCATCGTGAACGTCACCCCGCTGGAGCCGGGCTGGGAAGGCCATGTGACGCTGGAATTTTCCAACACCACCCCACTCCCGGCAAAGATCTACGCCAACGAAGGCGCGTGCCAATTCCTGTTCCTGCAAGGCAACGAGCGGCCCGAAGTGACTTATGCCGACCGAGCCGGCAAATATATGGGGCAAAAGGGTGTGACGCTGCCGCGGTTGTAATACAGGCGATCAATGGCCGAAGCTTTGTTGAATAATTTTTCAACCGATGGAGTGTGCCTCTTTAAAGGTGCGTCAAAACCATGTTTGGCGGATTTAGAAGCCGCAATTGCTGATCTCCCACAAAACGAGGCTGGGATCCGTATTCATGGCATCGAAGCGCTTAAGCCAATGCTTGCCAACACAGGCTGCATAGGAAGGGTTGCCGCATCGGTTTTGGGGCAAGATGCCAAACCGGTGCGAGCAATTATCTTTAACAAAACACCTGCAACGAACTGGTCGCTCGCGTGGCATCAGGACAGAACCATTTGCGTGCAATCGAAACGCGAGGTGTCTGGCTTCGGCCCATGGACAATGAAGAACGGAATGCACCACGTCGCGCCGCCATTCGAGTTGCTCGCGCGGATGGTGACACTACGGGTGCATCTCGATGATGTTCCCGCCACAAATGCGCCCCTTCTGATCTCTCCTGGCTCACATACTGTCGGCAAGATACCGGTTGAGAGAGTCAGAGGAGTCGTAGATCGTTACGGTATTAGGACTTGTTTGGCCGACAAGGGCGACGTTTGGCTTTACGCAACACCGATATTGCACGCCTCCGAAGCCGCAACATCCCCCGCCAATAGGCGCGTTCTCCAAGTTGATTATGCGGCGGAAAGCCTGCCCGATGGTCTGGAATGGTTTGGCATCTGAAATCGCCCCATTAAGGCATGAACTCGTCATTCCGACGAAGGCCGGAATCCAGATGCTTTCGCTGAATACCACAAGCTTTGCTGGACCCCGGCCTTCGCCGGGGTGACGCACAGGCGTGTGACCGCGTTCCCGCTTTAGTCACCAATCATCATTTTCCTACACGCCAAGAAGCTGTTAGCGCGAGAGTTCGCCCCGTGGTTCAGAACGCTTTGACGAGGTGCAGGCCATGCTTGTCCAACTTCACCCCCCGGGGGCTCCCCCCAGAGCCCAAATTCAGGAGCAGGATGAAAACCTATATTTATCAAAGTTATGTAGTCAGTCGACGAAGTTGACACGGTGTCGCCTTTGTCAACCAGGTGTCAACCGCACACGGCCTTCCCGTAGCGGCTTTGACTCGTGGCGCATCGCGGCGCATTCAGGCGCTAAAGGAGAGACAGCATGAGCAAGGCACAACGCGAATTCGATATCATTGTCTATGGCGCAACCGGATATACCGGGCGTCTGGTCGCCGAATATCTGGACCAGCATTATGCCAAAGACGGGGGCGGCAAGGACAGTGCGCCCAAATGGGCGATGGCCGGACGCAGCCTGACCAAATTGCAGGAAGTGCGTGATGAAATCGGCGCGCCTGCCGACACTGCGTTGATCGTTGCCAATTCGGACGATCCGGCAAGCCTCGTCGAGATGTGCAAGCGGACCAAGGTCGTGATCACCACCGTTGGCCCGTACCAGCTCTATGGTGACGAACTGGTCGCCGCCTGCGTCGAAACCGGCACCGACTATGCCGATCTGTGCGGAGAGCCAGGCTGGATGCGCGAGAAGATCGACCAGCACCACGAAGCCGCCAAGGAAAGCGGTGCGCGCATCTGTTTCTCGAGCGGGTTCGATTCGATCCCGTTCGATCTCGGCGTTTTCATGCTGCAGAAGGAAGCCAAGGCGAAATTCGGCAAGCCCGCGCCGCGCGTAAAAGGCCGCGTTCGGGCGATGCAGGGTACCTTCAGCGGCGGGACTGCGGCCAGCCTGACCGCAACGATGAAATCGATCGCCAAGAACCCCAAGCTGATCCCGATCCTGCAAAGCTCTTTCGGCCTAACGCCGGGCTTTGAAGGGCCCGATCAGCCCAATGGTATGATCCCGCAATATGATGAAAGCCTCGGCAAGTGGGCTGCGCCGTTCATCATGGCCTCGATCAACACCAAGAATGTCCATCGGACCAATTTCCTTCTCGGCCATCCCTATGGCGAGGATTTCAGATATGACGAAATGATGCTGACCAGCGCGGGTGAGTTGGGCGAAAAGGCCGCGAAAGCCGCCGCCGAAATGCTCAAGAACCCGTTCGGGGCGAAACCGCCCAAGCCGGGCGAAGGCCCCAGCGCCGAGGAGCGCGAGAACGGCTTTTACGATGTGCTGTTCGTTGGCGAATATCCCGATGGGGAGAGGATCCACTACGGCGTCAAAGGCAAATATGATCCGGGCTACGGCTCGACCAGCCGGATGATTGCCGAAACCGGCATGGCGCTGCTCGACAGCGATGCAGAGGGCGGTGTCGGCACACCCGGCTCGTTTCTTGGCGAAAAGCTGGTCGAACGCCTTGAGGAGAACGCCGAAATCAGCTTCGCGGTTGAAGACTAGCCCAAGACCCAACGAAGGCCGGGACCTCAGGCCATTCGCACTGAGCCAGCTTTGATGAGACTCCCGCCTCTGCGGGAGATCAATCGGGGCAGGGAATACGCGTCGCAGCAAGCTTGAATTGTGGCGTCCACCCACCTTCGCCATCAGGGATCAGGCTGATCCGGTGCCAGCTATCGGGGCCGGTCCGCTCGAAAAAAGCGCGGAAATCGGGTCGTTCCGGATAGACTTGCCACATGGTCAGCTTGCCATCTTCCATCTTGGCGCGCAGGTCCTGGACTTGCTTGCCCCCCGTATGGACCCAGGCCATATCCCACTCGCCCGCTTCGTCATCCCAGATGCGGATGTTGGTGCCGCGCGTCGCATCGGGCTGCATTCCGGGATCGCGGTCGTACCAGTCGTCGACTATGGAAAAGCCGCCAAGACCATAACGCCCGTTCCATCGCGCCGGGATGCCCGGCCTTGGCGGCGACCATGCACCGTTCTGCCATGCATGCGCGGAGATCGTAAAATCACCGATCAGGAAATCGAACTGAGCGAGTTCTTCGGGAGCCCGCAGATCGGGCTTGCCGTAGTCGCAGGTTGGCGGCGCAATCGCCGATTCTTCATCCTGCGCATTAGCCATCGTCGCGCAGCCGATCAGCAATGCAGCTGCTATCAATCCAGTTCGCATAGTCCCCTCCCAAGACACGGGGAGAGTTTGTTCGCCATGGGCCGGGAGCACAACCGATATTCGACCGGCAACGCTCCTCGGCGGACTGATGACCTGCTCTAGAAGCTGGTCCGTACGCTCAGCTTGAAGTTGCGACCGGCAAGCGGAACGAATTCCTTGGTGAAGCTCGCATGGCGACGCCCCTCTGTGTCGAAGATATTGTCGACCTGCGCGAGAACCGTGACATTGTCGTTGCCCTTGAGCGGGCGCCACGCGATCGAGGCATTCACACGCGTGAAACCGTCGGTCGGGGTTTCGAATATCGCCACGTCGTTCTGGCTGTCGAACCATTCGAGCTCTGCGCGCGCATCGAACTGGTCGGTCTGCGCTTCGAGAGCGCCAGAAAGACGCAGCGGCGGAATCCGAGGCAGAGCCGAACCATCGTCGAGTTCCGCCTTGATATAATCGCCGCGAATATCGGCCAGCAGAGTAAACGGACCGCCTTCAATCAACGGGTAGGTCAGCTGCCCTTCAATGCCGAAGTAGGTCGCGTCGTCCTGTAGATATTGGAAAACGGGCAGATCGTCTTCCTCCATCCCGGTATCGACCAGATAGATGTAATCATCGAACCAGTTGTGGAACACGGCTATGCTGACGCTGCCGCGCCCGACATTGCCGCGCATGAAGGCTTCGACGCCCCAGGCGCTTTCGGTCGAGAGTGTCGGGTCGCCAATCTCGAACGCCTGCGTTGCGATATGCGGACCGTTGGAGAGTAGTTCCTCGGCGCTTGGCGCGCGTTCTGCGCGGCTACCCGTTATACCAAAGCGCAGTTCGCTCTCGGTCTCATAGGCCAGGCCGATAGCGCCCGAGAACGTGTCGAAGCTGCGCTCGAATCCTGCAACCGGCGATTCGATATCGGTTGTTTCGTAACGTCCCGCCAGTTCAAGCTGGAGCGGATCGAAATCGATCTCCTGCAAGGCAAAAACCGCGAACTGGTCGGTGCGGTTCTTGGGCACATAGGCTTCTGCCCCAAAGGCATCGAAATCGCGGAAATAATACTGGACGCCAACCGAACCGCCCCAACCATCGCGGCGGTTCTGCTCGAGCACAGCGCGTGCCTCGATACCCTGGACATCGAACACAGTGCCGACCTCGTCACCTTCAAACTCGGTGTGGGTATAGTCGCTGAAACCAACGCGCGTGTTGAGCGCCTTGAAAAAGCCGTCGCCGAGAGCGAGTTCGCCGCGGAAGTCCGCACGATACTGGCGCAGGTCGATGGTTACGATCTCTTCTTCCTCGCCGTGCTCTTCGTCACCATGTTCCTCTTCGCCCTCTTCTTCACCGTGGTGATGGCCAGCCCCTGGACGCCCTGGAACCCCGTAATTGGTATCATAGATGCCAAATGCCGCGCCCAGATTGCTGTCACCCCGGAAGAGAGCAAACCCGGCATTCAGGCCCCAGGTCCGTGTAGCGCTGTTGGGGAGGAAGCCGCGCTGCCCGGCAGCTTCGCGCAGTTCCTCCGCCTCTTCGAATTCACCCTCATCCTCTTCCTCTGCGGCTTCTTCAAGCAGTTCGGCGCGAAGCGTGTCGGCAACCGTAAAGCCGGGAACATCGATGTCGTCGGTATCGCGGAAGGTTCCGTCGATGTGGAACACCAGGCCGCCGCCAGCGGGAATATCAAGCGATGCCCCCGCTTCGCGAAGGTCGGAAACTGTATCTGCCGCGATGTTGGTGTCGAGATGGAAGTCTTCGGTCAGGCGCCGCTGCGGGATACGTTTGTCGATCACATTGACAGCACCACCGATAGCCTGACTGCCATAGAGGAGCACCGCAGGGCCGCGTAGCACTTCGATGCTTTCGGCGGTCAGCGGATCGATTGTCGTCGCGTGGTCGACCGACGTGTTCGAGACGTCGGTCGTACCGATCCCGTCGACAAGTACGCGGACGCGCTCGCCCTGAAATCCGCGTAGGACCGGGCGTGACGCACCGGGCGAAAAGCTCGTCGCAGAAACGCCGGGAAGTTTGGCAAGGACTTCGCCGATCTGACCGTTCTGGTTGCGCTGTAGCTCAACGCCCTCGACCACCGAAGTTCCCGCCAGAACATCGAGTTGTGTGAGGCCGACCGCACTGACAACGATTTCGCCAGCTGAGTTTACCCGTCGGTCATGGAAGTCATCATCCGGCTTCTCGGCCTCGGCCCGACCGCGCTCGCCAGTATCTTGAGCGGCGAGAGTTTGCGGGAGAGCCAGTGCCATGAGCGGCAGAGTGCAAAGCGAGAAGTGGCGAAGGGTCATAGATGGTTGTCCGACAATCTGAATGTTACAACGTTACGCGCCACATAACGATATAGTATCACATTGCAACCCGTCATTTCGACGAACGGTTGCCGTTGCCCTGCCAACTGCACAAGCGCGTGGAAGCCGCGCGATGAATGCTCGATTATGCGAAAAAATGGAGCGGGCGAGGCGATTCGAACGCCCGACCCCAACCTTGGCAAGGTTGTGCTCTACCCCTGAGCTACGCCCGCTCACTGGCGCTCACCGGATCATCCCTCTTTTTGGGTGGTCTCGGTGGGGAAGCGCGCAGTTAGCAGCGGTTTTCGCACCCGGCAAGCGGAAAATGGGGGCTGGCCAGGCGAAATTCTACAGCGCCTGTTTGCCACTTCACTTATCGGCTAGAAGCCCCACATACAGCGGACACCAAAGCACTTAAGAGGAATACGACGTGGCAAGTATGGGGCTGAATATCGAGGAGCAAAAAGCGGTCGAGCGGTTCAAGACCGACGTGGTCGAACCGTCGATGAGCAAGCTGGTGATTCTCGACTTCTGGGCCGAATGGTGCGGCCCCTGCAAGGCACTCGCGCCGATGCTGGAGAAGGTCGCGGCCGAATATGCCGACAAGGGTGTGGTTCTGGTCAAGGTCAATGTCGATGAGGAGAAGTTCATCGCCAGCCAGTTCCAGGTCCAGTCGATCCCGACCGTCTATGCGATGTTCCAGGGACAGCCCGTGGCGGACCTGACGCAGTATCGCGCCGAATCGCAGCTCAAACAGGCGCTCGACCAGCTGCTCGAGAAGCTGCCGCTTGATGGTGCGGGTACGGCGGGTGGCGAACAGCAGCAGCCCGATATCGAGCAATTCGTTGCGATGGCTGAACAGGTTCTGGCCGAGGGCGATGCCGAACGCGCAGCGGGCGTGTTCATGCAGGTGGTGCAGATGGCACCCGATAATGTTGCCGCACATGGCGGGTTGATCCGCGCATTGGTCGCGGCGGGCAAGGTCGACGAGGCCCAGAAGATCGCCGAAGCACTCGATCCATCGGCCAAAGACGATCCGGCAGTGCAGGCGGCAATGTCGGCGCTCGAACTGGCGGGTACGCAGGTTGATGATGGCGAGCTGCAAGCGTTGCGCAGTGCGGCTGCCGACAATCCCGCAGATATGGACAAGCAGCTCGCCTTTGCGGAAGCCGCTTTTTCTGCCGGTGAGCGCGACGAAGCCGCAGACACTTTGCTCGCCATGTTCGAAAGCGACCGCGACTGGAACGATGGGGCGGCCAAGGCCAAACTGCTCCAGATTTTCGAAGCCGTCGGGCTTGAAGACCCTTGGGTTGTTTCGACCCGGCGTCGCCTGTCCAAGCTGCTGTTCGGATAAGCGAATGGCGCAGCGGATTTCGATCTTTCCTTTGACCGGCGCGATCCTGTTCCCGGGATTGCAATTGCCGCTGCACATATTCGAGCCGCGTTATCGTGCACTGGTTTCCGACGCGCTCGCACGTGATCGCCGGATCGGAATGATCCAGCCGCAGAAACCGGCCGAGGGCGCGCCTTTATACGAGATCGGCTGTGTCGGACGGATCGGCGATGTCGAAGCGATGGACGACGGGCGTTACAACATTGTGCTCGAAGGGGAGAGCCGGTTTCGTGTGCTCAGCGAGATCGATGTGACAACCCAGTTCCGGCAGGTCGAGGCCGAACTGATCGAAGAGCCCGAAGAGGAGTTTCTATCCAGCGTCGAACGCGCCGGGTTTGAAATGGAAGCGAAGCGGTTCGCCGATATGCAGGGCTACAGCGTCGATTGGGACTCGGTCGAACGGCTCGACGATATCTCTCTGATCGATGGTGTGTCGCAGATCGCACCGTTCGATCCGGCAGCAAAACAAGCCTTGCTCGAAGCCCCCAACCTCAACGCGCGCTGCGAATTGCTGATCCAGCTCATGCAATTCTTCTCTCTCCGCGACGGCGATGAAGAGATTATCACGCTCCAGTAACTAGGTCCCGAAGCTGCCCTTCAGGCCGTCGATCACATATTGGGCGGCGAGCGCAGCCAACAGCACACCGAGCAGCCGTGTAATCACAGCCTCGACCTTGTCTCCGAGCAAGCGGATCAAGGGGCCGGCGGCGACAAGCGCAAGCGCCGTGATCACCAGCACCGCACCCAAAGCTGCAAACACTTCAAGCGTTTCCTGCAAGCTATCGGCTTCGTTCATCAGCAGCATGACTGCGGCAATTGCGCCCGGCCCCGCCAGCATCGGCATCGCCATCGGGAACACCGATACGTCCTCGACTTCGGTGGCCGCGACCTTCTCCGCCCGCTCGGTCCGCCGCTGCGTGCGTTTCTCGAACACCATCTCGAACGCGATGAAGAACAGCATCAACCCGCCCGCAATGCGGAAACTGTCGAGCTGGATATGCAATGCGCCGAGCAAGTCTTCACCGAAGAAAGCAAAACCCGTCAGGATGATAGCCGCGATCACACTGGCCCTGAGAGCCATGTTGCGCGCTTGCGCCGGGCTCGCCCCCTTGGTCAGTCCGGCGTAGATCGGCGCGCAGCCCGGCGGGTCGATGACCACGAACAGTGTGATAAAGGCAGATACGAAAAGTTCGGTCATAACTTACTCGGCGTCATCGGGCAGCGCCTTGCCCAGGGGTTGATTCACCGCAACTTCCCATACGCCGCCGGTCAGATATTCGGCAACGAACCGTCGTTCGGCACCTGCCTCATGTTCCCAGCGCCAGCGCAGCGTGCCATCTTTCGAGAGCGTGGCTGCATTGGCTGTAGCATTAGCAACGGAGAGCTGCGGCGGCGCAGGTAGTGCCTCGCCGCGCTTGGCGCAATCGGAAACATTGCCCTGCACCGCATCGAGCGCACTGACGACAATTTCATTCTCGTCAGCGGGGCCGGATGGCGGCGGAGGCGGCTGCGGATCATCGCGCACACCCGCGTCATAGACCCAGCGATACTCGTCATCGCCCTGCCGTTCCCAAACGGTAATGACGGTTCCTACCGTGCCGTCGGGCTCGCGAAATCGGCCCTCACTGACGGCGGTCAGCGCATCGCAGCTCATCCACACAACGCGCGGGTTCCAGCGGACGGCTTCCTCGGGATCTTCCAGCCCGGCAAGGAACGTCGACGCCTCAACCGGGCCTTTCCGGCCATGAATTATCGCCCCGGGTGCAGCAAAGGCGCGGAACGCTGTCCACTGCCCCTGCTCGCGCGCCGCACGAGCGAAAGCGATCTCGGCGGCAACGACTTTACTGGGCTGTGCTTCACCCGGCGCATTTTTTAGAGCGCGCTCAATCCGGTCGCGCGGCAACGGGCGCGGGCCGGTGGCGCAGGCCGTCACAAAAGCAAACAGTGCCAGACACGCTATTGGCTTCAGCATCGTCAATACTCTCCGTTCGCCCTGAGCTTTTCGAAGGGCTGCCTTTACTTGTTTGGACGGAGAGAAGAAAGGGCGGTGGTTGGCCTTTGGCCAGCTTCGCTTCCGACAAGCTCAGCACAAAGGGGGTCAAAGGCTCGCGGGAGGCTCCTGACCTTCGTTGCGATACGCAGCCACCAGCGTGTTGCGCAGCAGCACGGCGATGGTCATCGGGCCAACGCCGCCGGGCACCGGGGTGATCGCTCCAGCCACCTCGCTCGCTTCGCCATAAGCGACATCGCCAACCAGCTTGCCCTTCTCCGCGCCGGGCTCGGGCGGTAGGCGATTAATGCCGACATCGATCACCGTCGCGCCGTCTTTGAGCCAGTCCTTCTTGACCATTTCGGGCCGCCCGACAGCCGCCACGACAATGTCGGCGCGGCGCACCACGGCGGGCAGATCCTTGGTCCGGCTGTGCGCAATGGTCACGGTCGCATTCGCATCGAGCAGCAATTGCGCCATCGGTTTGCCGACGATGTTGGACCGACCGATCACCACCGCCTCCAGCCCTGACAGATCGCCCAGCCGGTCGGTCAGCAACATGATGCATCCGAGCGGGGTGCAGGGCACGAACCCGCTCTGCCCGACCGATAAGCGCCCGGCGTTGATGACATGGAATCCGTCAACATCCTTGTCGGGCGAGATGGCAGAGATGATCGCCTGTTCGTTGAGATGATCGGGCAGTGGCAGCTGGACGAGAATGCCGTCGACAGCGCTGTCCTTGTTGAGCTTCTCGACCAGCGCCAGCAAATCGGCCTCGCTGGTGTCTTCGGGCAGCCGGTGCTCGAAGCTCTTCATATTGGCCGCGAGCGTCGCCTTTCCCTTGCTGCGGACATAGACATTGCTCGCCGGGTCATCGCCGACCAGCACGACTGCGAGACCAGCCTTGCGCCCGGCTTTATCGGCAAATTCGGCAGCGATTGTCCCGACGCGTTCGCGCAGGCTGGCGGCAAAGGCTTTTCCATCGATACGCGATGCGACCATCAACAGTTTCCCATCAACGCGCGACGTCTGAAAGAACCATGATCACCGCATTGATCAGCAGCAAGAGGACCATGGGCGAGAAGTCGATTGCTCCGGTATCGGGCATGATCCGCCGGATCGGATTCAGCAGCGGCGCCAGCAGCGAGGAGATCGAATGCTCGACCTGAACCAGAAACTGGTTGTCGCGGCCGATCACGTTGAAAGCGAACAGCAGGCCCAGGATGAACCAGATGATGACAATCATGCTCAACGTCTGAGCCAGCATGACCATGATACCGATGAAAGCGTCCATAATATCCTCTAGCGAAGTGGTTGCCTGCCTAGCGCAACCCACTTGGGTGTATCAATCATATAATACGGCTGCCGCGAATTGCTATCCCGCGCTAATCAGAGTGCCCGCACCGCGCGAGGTGAAGAATTCAAGCAGCATTGCATGCGGGACGCGCCCGTCGAGCACAACCGCCGCATCGCAGCCCGCCTCGACCGCTTTCACACAGGTTTCGAGCTTGGGAATCATTCCGCCGCTGATCGTTCCGTCCTCGCGCAGCCTGGCGATATCGGCGGGTGTCAGATCGGTCAGCAATGTGCCTTCCTTATCGAGAACGCCCGCGACATCTGTCAGCAGGAAAAGCCGCGCCGCGCCAAGTGCCGCAGCAATCGCACCGGCCATCGTGTCGGCGTTGATATTATAGGTATCGCCATTCTCGCCCGCACCGATGGGTGCAATGATCGGGATCATGCCCGAAGCGACGGCAGTATCGATGATCGTTGTATCGACGTTTGACGGCTCGCCGACAAAGCCCAAATCTACTGCCTTCTCGATATTGCTTTCGGGATCGCGCGTTGTCCGCTCGACCTTGGTGGCAGTGACGAGCCCGCCATCCTTACCCGAAACACCGATCGCCTTACCGCCCGCTTGCGCGATCCAGCCGACCAGCTCCTTGTTGATCGCGCCCGACAGGACCATCTCCGCCACATCGGCGGTCGCCTTGTCGGTCACGCGGAGCCCGTCGACAAACTCGCTCTCTACACCAAGCTTTTCCAGCATCGCACCGATCTGCGGGCCGCCGCCATGCACCACGACCGGATTGATCCCCACCGCCTTGAGCAGCACGATATCCTCGGCGAATTCGCGCGCGGCCTTGGGATCGCCCATCGCATGGCCGCCATATTTCACCACGAAGGTACGTCCGGCATAGCGCTGGAAATAGGGCAGCGCCTCGATCAGCGTTTCCGCCTTGGTCAACGTGGTCTTGTCGTCCTGCGCGCTCATGGTGGTTCCTTACCGTCTTCGCGAAGTGCGCGCTTAGCGTTTCGTCCGCCCAAGGGAAAGCACTTCAGGGTTCCGGCAACCACAGAATTATGGAACAACGCTCCGATGGTTCGCTTTCACACCGGACGACAGCGTAAGCCGCTTTGGCGCAGAGTGCTGCCATTCTTCACCTTCGTCGCGGTGATCGGCTTGTCGACGCTGGTCATAAGATACACTGGCATAAGCGGCGAGTGGGAGCCTGTTGATACGCGCTTCACTCTTTGCGGCGAACGCGGATCAAAAGGTTGCGTGATCGATGGAGACACGATCATGCTCGGTCGGCGCAAGATCCGCATCACCGGTTACAACGCGCCGGAATTGCAGGGCGAATGCGAGGCGGAAACGATGCTCGCGCGGCGCTCGCGCGATGCATTACGCGACTGGATCAATGAAGGCGCATTCGAGATGAGCGGCGGCGACGATCCGCCCTTCGATCAATACGGGCGTGAGTTGCGCGAGTTGAAACGCGGTGACACGCTGCTCGCCGATTACATGATCGACCAAGCTCTGGCACAGGAATCAGGTTGGGGTTTCACACGCGGCGGTTGGTGCGGCTAGCTTAGAGCGAGTTCCGCTGCCAGACTGGCATACTCAGCATGTTTCGTCACCGACGCAACCTCGCGCTGCCAGATCGCATCGAGCGTCTCCTCCAGCTCCGGCGACAGGCTCACCCGCTCGGCATGCTCGGCGCGCACCTTGGAATTGCGGCTACCCGGCGGAAGGCCGCCGCGCCGCTCGCTCATGGCCCTGATCATCGGATCGGCGAAGGGCGCCTTGTGCTCGACCATATAAGCGCGGCTGGTGCGATGTTCGACCAGGTCGACGGCAGGCTCATCGGCTTCGATCCCGCAAAACTCGGCCAGAGCCCGGACAGCCTTGCGTTTCTGTGCGATTACATTGCGATAATCGAGCAGCAATGTGTCCTCTTCATCCCGCCGCTCCCACCAGCTGAGCAGATGCCCGTAATAGGTCACCCGGCCATTGTCGGTTCTGAGCCAGACAGGCAGGAAGTCCTCCAGCGAGATGCTTCCGGGTTCAAACAGCCAACCGCTGAAGAAGTGATACATCGACACGAAGGCCTCGCCCGGATCGCGGAGGCTGACCACATAGCGCGCACCCTCTGGCAATCCCGCATAGTGCAGATGGCTCTTGAACCCGCGCGGCTCGGCCAACTGGTCGGAATTGATATCAAGATCGAGCAGCGGCGCTATTTCGATCCACGGCACCACGCGGCTGATATCGTCGAAACCCATATCGCCGCCGCGATGCGCGGTGCGCAGCTGGTGGAACATCTGCTGCAGCATGGTCGTGCCACATTTGCTGTATGGCGCAATGATTACGTCGGACGGACGCGGAAGATAGGGCTCGCCGCGCACATCCGCACCGAATGTCCTGCCAAGGATCACATTGAGCTCTTCAATCGAACGGGCGCGGTGCTTGTCTTGGGTCATGGCCTTCCCCTATAATCGATAGGAGCGAGAGAGGAACTCAATCATGGCTGAAACACCGCAAACCCAAAACGATCCGCAGCCACCCGCACAACCGGGCGGTTTCGATCTCAACCATCCGACGATTATCAGTCTGTTGTATCTCGGATCTTTCATCACGGGAATCACCGGGATCGTCGGTATCGTGCTTGCCTATATCTGGCGCGACTAAGCCCCTGAATGGGCGCTAAGCCACCACACATATCTTATCCGTACTTTCTGGTTCGGCCTGCTTGGCTCGCTGATCGGCGGCATTTTGACCGTCGTGCTGATCGGTATCCCGATCATTATCGCCGTGGCGGTTTGGGTCGCAATCCGCAGCGTTATGTCGCTGGTGAAAGCGCAAAAACAGGAACCGATGCCCAATCCAGAAACACTGGGCATCTGACCAGATGACATTCAAAGCGGCGCTGCTGCTAGGCGCGATCCCCGCGCTCGCGGCTTGCAATGGCGAGAAGGTTGGAGAAGTCCTTGGTCCGCAAGATGCGTTCTGGGCGGCGCTTTCCTCGCATTGCGGCAGTGCATATTCGGGCGGACTCGTCAGCGATGACGCAGTCGATGCAGACATGGCCGACGCCGAGATGATCATGCATGTCCGCACCTGCGACGAAGAGCGGATCACCGTCCCGTTCCATATCAAGGAGCAGGGTGGCGAGTGGAACCGCTCGCGCACCTGGGTCTTTACCCGCTTTGCCAAGGACGGAACGGATAGTCCGCCCGACACCATCCGTCTCAAACACGACCATCGCCATGAGGACGGCGAGCGCGACGATGTGACCATGTATGGCGGCGACACGGCGGATGAGGGCACGGCGCGCCGCCAGTCCTTCCCCGTTGATGCCGAGAGCATAGCGATGTTTGAGCAAGAAGGGCTGGACGCCTCGGTCACCAATGTGTGGAGCGTCGAGGTTGATCCTGCGGGTGAGGAAGGCGCACAATTCGCCTACCAGCTTACCCGCAGGGAGGATCTCGGTGCCCCGGAGGATCGCAATTTCCGCGTCGAATTCGACATGACAACTCCGGTCGGAACACCGCCCGCTCCGTGGGGTTTCTGACCAGCCTGTAACCTTCTCGCTTGCGCAAGCGAACCTGCGGGCAGGGACCGGATCGGAGGGATGAGCCCTGCGGCGGTTTCCGCTTGATGGGAGAATTCAATGGCTACCACATCCAAACTCGCCTTTGCCGCAGCGATTGCGGCTGGCGTTACGCTTGCCGGCTGTTCGCAGGCCACCGAGGAAGACAAGGCCGCAATGGAAGGCGAAGACGTCGCAATGGCCGATGCCGATCAGATGGCTGTCGCCGAAGAAGCAACTGCGGGCGATGGCAAAGAGAAGTGCTATGGCGTCGCCAAGGCCGGCAAGAACGACTGCGCCGCCGGTCCGGGCACAAGCTGTTCGGGCACCAGCACGGTCGACTATCAGGGCAATGCCTGGTCCTATGTCGATGCGGGCACCTGCCTCGAGATCGAGACGCCAAACGGCAAGGGTTCGCTCGAACCAATCGAAGCCTGATTTCGAGACCAATATCCGGGGTGGCGGCAACGTCGCCCCGGGTCTAGGCTCGCAGGCATGGTCGCCATCCAAACACGCGCGCTTCCGCCCGATAGCCTGCTGGCGAAGCATGCCGCCGCGGATGATTACACCGATTGCTTTACCGCCGATGTTCCGCGCGCGGTCACGCTCCCCGACTTCGTCACCGCCTTCTACAATTCTCCTGCTTTCCGGCCCGAGCGCTGGATCCTGCACCTCATCGGCAAAGGGTCGGACGGAACGGACGTCGCGAAACTCGCAGCTTCCGAAACCACCAGCTTTGCCGCGTGGAACCTCGTAAATCGCACCGAGAGCGAAATCCTCCTGCAAGACTTCCAGAACCGCACCAGCAGCTGGCTTGCGGTCGAACCGCTCGCGACCACCGCGCCGACGATCAAGGGCCGCACTCGCCTCTCCTTCGGTAGCGGAGTGAGGCGTCCCGATGGCCCTGCGGTAAGCGCGCTGATGCCGTTCCACCGCTTCTACGCCAAAACGCTGCTCCAGTCGGCGGTCAGGCGGCTTAACCGGTAATCGTGAACCCCGGCACAGCCTCGTTCTCGACATGACCGCGATGGTACATGTCCATATAGATCACGCTCGTGGCTGGCTCGCTTCCCTCGCAGCGCACGTCATATCCGTCGACGATATTGCCGTATGGTTCCATCCCCATGCTGCCGATCCGGCTGAATCGGGGCGCCTTGCCATCGGCGCAGCGCAGCCGCTGCAGATAGGCGCGCTGACCCGATGGCATTTCGGCGCGGACCGGGTTCTTCTCGCTGCCAAGAGGGTGCGCCGAAGCCTTCTTGATTGCCGCCTCCAGCGCACCACCCTGCGTCGCCGACTGGCCGCTCAGCAGCATGGCCAGAACGTCTCCGGCTTCCGCCGATTCCGCGCGGCTACCGCCTGTAGAGGCGCAAGCACCCAGCGTTACCACAGCCAGCACAAGCGCAATCACCTTACCACGTTTCATATCAATCCTCTCACTCGTCCAGCACAGCTTCACCAATAGGATCTACCCTGATAGGCACAACCGGAGCGCTGCAGTTCTCATCGACCCGCTTCCCAGTCCGGCCAAGCCAGTAGAAGTCGCCCTGGCGCATCTCGCGCAGGAACACACCGTCGAACCTCACCAGCCAATAGTCGTTTGAGCGTTCCCAATGCGGGTCGTTGATCAGCTCGTCAGTGCCCATGCCGATCGGAACCCAACGGTAGAGCCGGTATCTGACGCGCGTGACATGCGCCACATAGATCGCAATTCCGGGATTCTTGCCATCGTCCAGCCGATAGAGCCGGTCGAGCTTCATCGGTTCACGGTCGCGCTTGCCATCGGAATGGGTAACCGCATGCACAAGGGCCGGGCGCTGTTTCCATCCGACTTTTCCGAAATCGTCATGCACCAGAAATGTCGGCAACGCGGGGGAGCGAACATCGCCGCTGTTGAATGCATCGAGCACGGCGTTGACACTCGAACAGGCATGGGCGGGATCGTGATCGGCGGGCTTTGCAATCGATGTCGCCTGCGCTGTTGAGACTAGCACCGCCAGCGCAAGCAACGCACCAATCCCAGCACCAAACCGCATCCTCATTCGCCCTCTCCTCTCAGCACTTTCAGCCCGCGCACACCGACCGGGATGCGCCAGATATCGCCGCCGCCGCGGAAGGTGGTGGTGGCGTAGAGCGACAGGTGGTCGAACGCGCCCTCGCCGAACACCAGGCTCGCGATATGCGGCATGCCCGATGCGATCACGATCACGTTGTCTTCTCTTGGACCACTCTCCGGGTCATAGCGCAGCACGCGGCCATTGTTGTTGTCCGCGACATAGACCCGTCCCCGCTCGTCGATCGCGAGCCCGTCCGCGCCCTTGGCCTTCACGCCATCGGCGACCAGCTCGGACACCACCCGCGCCTCGCCAGCGCTCATGTCGTTATTCAACTCCACCGCCCATAGCTTCCCGTCGAGCACCACCGGCCCGACCTGGGTGAAGATCTGCGCGACCCAGATCGTGCGGTTGTCGGGCGAGAGCACCATGCCGTTGGGGAACGGCACGCTGTCCGTCCAAAGCTCCGCCACAGCGCCCCCTTTGTCTTTGGCTCCCGCCCCAGCCGGAACACGGTAGATCGCATTCAGCCCGTCATCGGAGACGAGGAAGCTGCCATCGGGCAGGACCAGGATCGCATTGGGATCGTGGATTCCCTGCGCCGCAACGGTCCGCGTGCCATCGGGCGTGACGCGGAAGACCTTGCCGTCGAGCTCCTGCTCGTCGCCATTGTTGAAGATGTTGGTCGGCCCGAAATCCGCCGCCAGCACGTCGCGCGGCCCGATGCCTGCCTGCCCCAGATTGCTGTCGAGATCGGCCAGCTTCACCGCATTGCCCTCGGTATCGAGCCGCCACACCGCGCGATTGGCCCCGACATGCAGCTCGCCCGCGCTGTTGAAGGTGATGCCCTCCGCCGCCTCGAACCGGTCGGTGAACAGGATTGGGTTGACCGGATAGGTCGGTTCGCTCGGCAGCGTAGCGCAGGATGCAAGCAAGACGCTGAGCAAAAGGGTCACGATGTTTTTTACGGCACACTCCCTATAATTACGCGTAACACTGCCGAACCTGTGGCACCCGATCTGGACGGAAAAGCCAAGGGCTAAAAGGCACGCGCACTCTCAATCGGTCCAGCCAAATCTCTGCTTGATCGCAGCAACCTCGGCGGGATCCATCTGATCGAACAGCACGCGCACTGTATGATAGCCGTGGGCCACTCCGCCAGCATCGAAATAGGCCCAGTCGCTGACATCCGATAAGGGCACGCGCACCGGGTCGCCCAACGTATAAGCGCCGTTCACAGGGTTGTTGGACAATGTCCCCGTCAACACATCACCATCGCGCACCACATTATCGACCCAGATATGTTCGCTCCCCTCAAGAGGGTATTTGAACACGATATTCTCGTACCCCTCTGGCGGGTTTTCGAGCACACCGAGCCATTCGGGTAAAGTCGCCTGCGCTTCGGCAATAGCTGCGTTCATCGCGGCATTTTCGTCCGACACAAGTTCGACCGGATCGGCATTGGGATTTTGTGCGTCGCACCCGACCAGCGCGATGGAGGCTAGGAGGGCGAGAGCGGTTATGGAGGCCGGCTTTTTCATAATCGCAAAGGTAGCATCGGGGCAGGTGTTGGCAAGCACGCGTGTTGGGGTCGGGTTACACCTGTCACCTGATACACCTCTCACAACCATCTGTTTATAAATAAAGAACCTTTCTCCGACAGGGTGACACTTTGCCATTTCAAAAACGCATCGCGCGCAAGCAGCGCTATGGGAAACGCCATTTACACCCGACTAGCAAAGTCCGTGTATGTAGGAAAATCGCTTATCAAAAACGATCATCGGTCTCGCAGGCGATACCATCACCATCCTGGTCGAGGTGCTCATAATATCCGCGATCACCGCGCCGGACGACGCCCGTTTCGACAGCACGCATTTCCTGGCAGTTGTAATAGTATCTTTTGCCGTCATTCGGATCGGCCGAAGCCGGATTCAATCCGCCCGTGCGAATGATCACCAACGCACCGAGAAACACAGCGATGCCGACAAACTTCATCTTACTGTCCATTACGGCAGGGTAGCGGCGGCGCGTTACGCAAGTGTAAAGGGCAGGATCACGCCAGCGCCAGGGAGAAAAACCAATGCGCAAACCGACCAGTGTGGAGACGCTCGACAAGCTGGGCCGGGTGCGGCTGAGCGAGCATTTCTTTATGCGCGATATGCTACATTCGGAGATCGCGCAGTTTCACGGGCTGATGAATGCGCCCGATGATCCCGACCTTGCGATAGAGGTGGGGACGCTTCTGTGCGAGGAGCTACTCGAACCGATCCAGGAACGCTGGGGCCGGATGAGCATCCGCAGCGCCTATCGCAGCTGCGAGGTCAACGCGCTGGGCAACCGGCTGCAGGCGGAAGGCAAGGCGGGCTATAATTGCGCGAGCAACGAGGCCAATTATGCCGGCCACATCTGGGACCGGCTCGACGCGAACGGGCACAAGGGCGCGATGGCCTGCGTGGTGCTGCCCGAATTCTGGGACGCGCATCAGGAAGAAGGCGACTGGCAAGTGCTCGCGCGCTGGATCGACGACAATCTCGATTACGGAAGGATGTACTTCTACCCGCGCCTATGGGCGTTCAATATCCAATGGCACGAAAAGCCCGAGCGGCGGGTGGATAGCTATGCGGTGCCTAAGGGGCGGTGGGGTTAAAGATAGGACACTATTAAGTTGTAAGACCGATGGCGCTCATCCAAATCTACTTCAATCTTCTTCGCGCGACATTTCGAGGTCTTCTATTCGACTCAAAAAGTTAATCGGGCTTTTGCTTTTTTTCAGTCGAGCATCATGAAAAATTTCAAAAAACTTCACTCCACATCCCGCTAGTGTAACGACTGTGCCAGCGGCTGCGGCAACTGGAAGAGGTGCCCCCGTAAGCCCGGTTGCCGCCAGAGCGATTGACGAGTTCACCACGTTTTGATTCGAGGCTGCAACAGAAACTGTCTTCCTAATAGTATCAAAACCCCATAATTTAGTAGTTTCTTTATAGTCATCCAATGCCGTCGCGAGCCGATCTTCAACGTAACTCAGCTCTTTGCCTTTGAAACTATCTGCAAAGAAAAGCCGGAACCTACGTAACGCGTCCATGGCTTCAGGGTCAGATCTAAATTCTACGATTGTCTCCCAAGAGACCTTCTTCACATCAATGAGATTAAGCGATGACACTGCCATCGCATACCCAGCTTCAGTCCCGTAGTTCTGGTCTGGACTCGTGGGAGCAAGCGATTTCCAAGCAGGCGCACCTCGGAAATTCGCGCTTTTCACATAAGAATCAACGGTTTCCGAAAATTTCGGCGCCAGCCTCTTTGGCTTATACTCACCAGACAATATGCTATCAAAAGCTTTCTCTGGATCAATTCCAGCCGCGCTAAAGACATATCCTGTCAATTCTCTTTGTTCTGGAACATCCAGATACTGCTCCAGCATTTTCTTGTCGAACGTGCTCAACATTGCAGCGATAGCAAACCACATGGTTGCAGAAGTTTGCTCGTGATAGAGCGCGTTCGGATCGGCGCTGTTCGGGAGAAGAGACTGAAGAACTTTATGTCTAAGATCGAAATCGGTCACAGGAAGGCTCAAGTCCCTGATATCTCGGCCAACATCAGTCAGAATTTTGCTCGACCGTGGAAGCGACGTAAATGTTTGAGTCCCAAAGTCTATTGGCAAAACTTCGTCAAAATACAAAGCCGCTTCTTTAGGCGGACCTATAGTAGCGACCTTTTTCGAGTATACATTACTCTCGTTCATTCTACTCCGCCGCGACAGCTCCCTTGCCGTCGTCGCCGAACATATCCGGGCCGTCATCTTCGCCGTCGTCTTCTTCGTTGGCGGCCTCGGCTTTCTTGCGGTTGTCGAAGCTCGACCAGACGTCTTCCCAATTGCCCTTGGTTGCGCCTTTTGAATATTCGGTCGCGCGGGTTTCGAAGAAGTTGGCGTGCTCCACGCCGTTCAGCAGCGGGGCGAGCCAGGGGAGCGGGTGGTCTTCGACCATGTAAATCTCGGGCAGGCCCAGCTGGCTGAGGCGCCAGTCGGCGATGTAGCGGATGTAGCGCTTGATTTCCTTCGCGGTCATGCCGGGGACGGGGCCGTCCTCGAACGCCAGGTCGATAAAGGCGTCTTCCAGCCGCACGGTCTTCTGGCAGCAATCGATGATGTCTTCCTTCACCGCCTTGGTCAGGCAGCCGGTTTCCTCGCAGAAGGCGTGGAACATGCGGATGATGCCTTCGCAATGCAGGCTCTCATCGCGCACCGACCAGCTGACGATCTGGCCCATGCCCTTCATCTTGTTGAAGCGCGGGAAGTTCATCAGCATCGCGAAGCTGGCGAACAGCTGCAGCCCTTCGGTGAAGCCGCCGAACATCGCCAGCGTGCGGGCGATATCCTCGTTATTGTCGACCCCGAACTCCTGCATGTAATCGTGCTTGTTCTTCATCTCCTCATATTCGAGGAACATGCCATATTCGCTTTCGGGCATGCCGATCGTGTCGAGCAGGTGGGAATATGCCGCGATATGCACCGTCTCCATATTGGAGAAGGCCGCGAGCATCATCTTGACTTCCGTAGGTTTGAACACGCGGCCATATTTGTCGTGATAGCAATCCTGCACCTCGACATCGGCCTGGGTGAAGAAGCGGAAGATCTGCGTGAGCAGGTTGCGCTCATGATCGGTCAGGTTCTGCGCCCAGTCACGGCAGTCCTCGCCCAGCGGAACTTCCTCGGGCATCCAGTGAATCTGCTGCTGGCGTTTCCAGAAATCATAGGCCCATGGGTATTCGAAGGGCTTGTAGGTCTTTCTGGCTTCGAGCAACGACATGTAGTGTCTCCGTGGATTGGCGTGCGGCGAGTCACTCTACAGAATCGGGTTCGGAAAGCGAGTGCAAAAGCCGCAATACTGTGCGCTTGGCTGGTGATAATTTTGGCTTGCGTTGCATGCGGCGCAAGAGCTCTGCAGATTCGCCAGACGCGGACTAGATCACCATCGCCAATCCGATAGTCGCCAATGTCGCGATCACCGGCACCACAACGGTCACAATTCCAACATCCTTATAGGCCTGTTTATGCGTCAGCTGGGTAATGGTGAGCATGGCAATCACCGCGCCTCAATGCGGCAGGCTGTCGAAGCCGCCGCTCGCCATCGCGACGAGGCGGTGGAGTTCCTCCGGCTCGATACCCATGGCGAGGTATGGCTCGGCAAGCGTCGCCATGAAAATCTGCAGGCCTCCGCTGGCAGAGCCCGTAATGCCGGAAACGGTGCTGATCGCGCCAAACATCGACAGCATCGGCGGCACGTCCGCGCCAACCACGGCCTGCGTAAACGTGCCGAAGCCCGCCGTCTGCACCACCACTCCGCCAAAGCCGATCACTGCCGATGTCGCCATCAGCGGCATGATCGCATCTTGCGTCCCCTCGCCCAAAACCTTCAAGGGACGTCGGCGGATCGCGGGAAATAGCATCAACGCAACCAGGCTGGCGAGCAGCAAGGCAATCGAGGGCCAGAGGATGGGCTGGCTGTTGGCGAAAGCGACGAGCGCGGATTGCTCGCCGCCCGACAGCGCGATCAGCCGCGGCGCGAGGATTGTTCCGATCACAAGAACCAACGGGACCAGCGCAAGGCCCCATGGCGGCAGGTCTTTGCCAATCGCATCGAGATCGGGAATCGCATCGCGCGGCCCCGGCTCAAAACCCTCGCCCGCTGCCAACGCCTTGCGCCGCTCGCGTTCGAGATAGGTCATGCCGAGAATGAACATGATCGCTCCACCGAACAGGCCGAGCCATGCGCCCGCGAACAGGTCGGTGCCCAGCGTAAGCGTTGGGATGACATTATGGATCGAGGGCGTTCCGGGCAGCGCGGTCAGCGTGAATGTTCCCGCGCCCAAGGCGAGCGCGCCGCAGAACAGCCGCTTGGGAATATCGGCTTCCTTGAGCAGCCGCAGTCCAAGCGGATACATCGCGAAGATCACCACGAACACCACCACCCCGCCATAGGTCAGCAGCGCGCAGGACAGGACGGTGATCCACAGCGCGCGGTGTGCGCCGAGTGAGCGGACCAGCGCCATCGCGATGCTGGTCGCTGCATGGCTTTCGCCCATCACCTTGCCAAACACCGCACCCGCCGCGAACAGCAGGAAGAACCGCCCGGCAAAGGTGAAGGCGCCAAGATCGCCGAAGGTGTAGGCATCGGTCAGGCTTGCCGCGAGCGGGAGCGCGTTGGTGATGATCACCACCAGTGAACAGATCACCGAGGCGAAGATGATGTTCACATCGCGCAGCGCCAGCCAGATCAGCAGCGCAAGCCCCGCGAACAATCCAATCAGTCCGATCATCGCTTCCCCCTCACGCGAATATTCGTGCGAGCTTCTATGCCGCGATCCGCAGCAAACTCAAACCGGCATCGTCACACGAGATATTGCAGGTAACGGATCGCTTCCCAGCCGAGATAGGCCGCCAAGCCGCCGCACAATACGCCGATAAACCGCCCAAGGTCGCGCCGCTTCGCACCCACGCCCGACCAGAATACGTAAGCGAGGATCGCCAGCAGGATGCATCCGGCGATGTTGAAAAACAGGATTGAAGCCAAGCGTCAGTCCCTGCGGCTCTTCGATCCGAAGAACGATCCGCCGCCCAGCACGGTGATGCCGAGGAAGAAGCCGAAATCATACCACCCGCCGCGATTGGGCACAGCGTAAACCGCAATGTCGGGATTGAACAGCGAGCCGATAAAGGACCACGGAAAGACAAAACCATGCCACAACCCCCACCAGAAACCGGGTGATCCGGCTTCCTTGGCAACGCCTGCATCGATCTGCGATGCACAGGCGGAGAGGAGGAGAAGCGCTCCGAAACCGGCTGCCAGCCGACTATACCTCTCCCACCGGGAGAGGGAGGGGCCCGCACCGAAAGGTGTGGGAGGGTGAGGGTCTCTAGTCATTTTCTCCTCCATCAAGTTGCGCCGCCACAGTTTCCAATACGCCATCGATATTGGCAAGGATGTCATGGTTCCAAAAGCGGAGAACCTGAAACCCTTGCGCCTCGAAACTCTGGGTCCGCCCTAACTCTGCTGGGTCGCTCGGATCATGTTGTCCGCCGTCCGCTTCAATAATCAGCTTGTACCGATAGCTGAGGAAGTCGGCGTAGTATGGTGGGACCGGCGACTGCCGCCTAAATTTTGCTTGCGGAAATGTCTTGCGCAGCTTCAGCCAAAGCAGTTTTTCAGCCTCGGTCATGTTGCGGCGCAGGGCGCGAGCGCGATCAACAGTTCCCGAAGAACCTCTGCCGTATTGCTTCACGCCCTCACCCTTTCGTGGCTTCGCCACTCTTTCCCTCTCCCGCCGGGAGAGGGAGGTCAGGGCATGAATGCCTTACTGGCAGCTCAGGCATTCCTCGTAATCGGTCTGCTCACCAGCGGCTGCGCTGAGCTCGATCTTGGTCGCGTCCTTGGTATTATCCGCCTCAACCCCGCCGGCAAAGCCCGCGCGCTGGACCGATTTGGAGCGGAGGTAATAGAGCGACTTGATGCCCTGCTCCCACGCGCGGAAGTGGAGCATCATCAGATCCCATTTATCGACATCGGCCGGGATGAACAGGTTGAGGCTCTGTGCCTGGTCGATGAACGGCGCGCGGTCGGCGGCATATTCGAGCAGGTAACGCTGGTCGACTTCGAAGCTGGTCTTGAATACCGCCTTTTCCTCGTCGCTCAGGAAGTCGAGATGTGCGACCGAGCCGCCATTTTCGAGGATCGAATTCCATACATTGGTCGAATCCTTCGACTTCTCGCGCAGCAATTTCTCAAGATGCGGGTTCTTGACGATGAAGCTGCCCGACAGCGTTTTATGCGTGTAGATATTGGCCGGGATCGGCTCGATACACGCGCTGGTGCCGCCGCATATGATGCTGATCGACGCGGTCGGCGCGATTGCCATCTTGCAGCTGAAACGCTCCATAGCACCCATTTCTTCGGCATCGGGGCAGGGGCCGCGTTCCTTGGCGAGGATCAGCGAGGCTTCCTCGGCCTTGCCCGAAATGTGCTTGAACATTTTCAGGTTCCAGACCTTCGCCATCGAGCCTTCGAGCGCGATGTTCTTCGACTGGAGGAAAGAGTGGAAGCCCATCACGCCGAGGCCGACGCTGCGTTCGCGCATCGCCGAATATTTGGCGCGCGCCATTTCGTCGGGCGCACGGTCGATATAATCCTGCAGGACGTTGTCGAGCATGCGCATGACATCCTCGATGAACATCTTGTCTTCGCTCCACTCGTCCCAGTTTTCGAGGTTGAGCGAGGAGAGGCAGCAGACTGCGGTGCGGTCATTACCGAGATGGTCGATACCCGTCGGCAGGGTGATTTCGCTGCACAGGTTGGAGGTCGACACCTTCAGGCCGAGTTCGCGGTGATGCTTGGGCATCATCCGGTTCACCGTGTCGTTGAACACGATATAGGGCTCGCCCGTTGCAAGGCGGGTTTCGACCAGCTTCTGGAACAGCGAACGCGCATCGACATCGCCGCGCACTTCACCGGTCTTGGGTGATTTGAGCTCGAACCGCTCGCCCGCGCGCACCGCTTCCATAAACTCGTCGGTGACGAGAACGCCGTGATGCAGGTTGAGCGCCTTGCGGTTGAAATCGCCCGACGGTTTGCGGATTTCGAGGAATTCTTCGATTTCGGGATGCGAGATATCGAGATAGCAAGCCGCCGAACCACGGCGCAGCGAGCCCTGCGAAATCGCCAGCGTCAGCGAATCCATCACGCGCACGAATGGAATGATGCCGCTGGTCTTGCCGTTGAGGCCAACCGGCTCTCCGATACCGCGAACATTGCCCCAATAGGTGCCGATGCCGCCGCCCTTGGAGGCAAGCCAGACATTCTCGTTCCACGTGCCGACAATCCCATCGAGGCTGTCGGACACCGAGTTGAGGTAGCACGAAATCGGAAGGCCGCGCGAGGTGCCGCCATTCGACAGAACAGGCGTTGCGGGCATGAACCACAGGCGCGAAATATAGTCGTAGAGACGCTGCGCGTGATCCTGATCGTCGGCATAGGCATCGGCGACGCGCGCGAACAGGTCCTGGAAGCTTTCGCCCGGCAGCAGATAGCGGTCGATCAGCGTTTCCTTGCCGAATTCGGTCAGCAGATCATCGCGGCTGGCATCCTGGGTGATGGTGAAGCGGCGATCATTGACCTTCTTGCTTTCATCCTTGGGTGCAGCGACAGCCTTCATAGCTTCAGCCATGGCTTCGCCGGCCTTTTCGGCAACCAGTTCTTCGCTGCCCTTGTCGGTCTTTTCCATTTTTATCGCGGCTTTCTTCTTGCTGCCCTTAGGTGCCGCCTTCTCTCGAGCAATTGTATCCGTGTTTTCCTGCTCGAGCCCCATGGCTGCATCGTCCCCGGTCTTGAATTCCATTTGTGTATCCCTGCCCTTTGGTCCTCTCGGAATATCCAGTCGTTCAACTGCGAAAATTCCGGCTCCATCCGATTCGGCGGGACGTGATCCCACCTAACATTTCTGGCGCGTCAGCGGTGATTTACTTATCCCCGGATTGCCCCCAAAATTGTCCTACGCTTTGTCCCTTGTTCGTCCCGGAAGAACCTGTGAATCGACCGAATCGTTCCCTGCCCACGCGATCCCACACGCGGCTCAAACAACATGATCTAGTAGGTTACCCCAGCGACCGAACCACTAGATACTGAATCAGACTGGACTCGCGCGCAAGAGGGTAAATCGTATTTAACCATGTTGGACACGGCAAACAGGCAGGTGTATTATCTTGTTGCAACGCAGCGACGCGGCAGAAATCCTAGGCTTGTGAATCGCGCAAGCCCAAAAATGAATCCGTGAAAAAATAATTCGCGGGAAAACTGCGTTTCGGGGCTTTGAATCAAACGAATCGAGCGCCGCAATTTTTGAATCAGGTTTCCGCCAGGGGAGGCACAAGTCATCGGCTCAATTTTCGAATCGGCAGCGCGAATCGCAATGCGCCATGAGCGAGCCTTCACCATTGCCGGCGCGGTCTGGCTGGCCATCAGTTGCGCGGCCTATGCGCGCTTTGTCGATCTGCCCGATATCCCGTTTGTGACCGATCAGAATGCGTGGATGTTCTCCGGCGCCTACAACGCCATCTGGTGGGGTTTCATCCACCCGCAGATCGACAAGAAGCGCAAGGCACTACATGCCGATAGTGCTTTGCCGCCCGGGGAATGACGCGCGTTACGCTTTAATCGCGCGATGCGGGCGACGCTTCGAACGTGGCACTCTGGATCAGCGATGTGATTTCCATCTCTTCGCCATCGTGACAGGTCACGCGCACCAGTTGCGCGGGCCTCTCGGTATAAAAGCTATAGAACCCGGCAATGGCAGAATAGCCGCAACTTTCGGGCAGGATCGTCCGGTCGTTATAAAACTGCCGAGTGCTCATCGTCCCGGTTCTTGGCAAATCCGCCATGCGAGCAGCCAGCCCAGCAAGGGAGCTTTCCATCCGAGCGAACGAGCCCGCCTTGCTGAGCGTGAAACGCCAGCCGCCCGGATGGACGATTCGGACGGTATGTGCATCGTCGGTCAATTCCAGATAACTTTCGCCGCCATATTCGCTCAGCGGCAGCGCGGTACGCGCTTCCAGTACCGCGTAAGGGTCAACCATCTCGCGACGCGGATCGACTGTCACCACCTGCCGATCATCATCGCCGGTCTCGCCGAAATCGGTTGTCCGGGTGGCGCCATAGACGGGCCAGAGTTGCTCTTCGCCTGTCTCCAGATTGATCGCCACGAGGTATGTTTCGCGCCTGTCCGAATAGTGTGAACCGAGATTGTCGGAAGTCTGCCGCAGAACGAAAGCATGCGTTGCGCTGATCCCGAACAGGCTGTCTTCGATTGCAATGACGTCGGGCGGTGTGGCGGCGGCTGGCCCGCTCAACCCCAGACAGGCAGCCGCAAGTATAAGCCCGCGCATCATGGTTTTCACGCATTCGCCTTCGCGTGCGTCGCAATCTCGTCGGCGATTGTGTCGACCATTTCCATCGGCAGATCATGGCCCCAGCCGGGGAAGGTCTTGATCTTCGCGCCGGGAATGCTCGCAGCTGTGTCGCGGCCGCCCTCGACGCGGACCAGAGGGTCGTCTTCGCCATGCAGCACAAGCGTTGGCACGGTTACACTTCTTAGCATTTCGCGGCGGTCACCGTCTGCGACGATTGCCGAAAGATGCCGCGTCGGGCCTTCAAGATAAACGCTGCGGCGGACATTTTCGGTCACCCGCTCACGCAGCCGGTCGGCATCGGCGGGATAGCCGGGACTGCCAATGGTCCGCTGCAGCTTCATCCCGTGTGCGACCAGCGCTTCCTCTTCTGTGCTCGCGGGCCGCGTGACGAGAACCTTCATCGCTTCCTTGGTCGCGGGCGGAACCTTCGGATTGCCGGTGGTCGAGAAGATCGACGTCAGAGAAAGCGCCTTGTTGGCATGTCGCGCGGCGACATGCTGCGCGATCATTCCGCCCATGCTCGCGCCGACAATATGCGCCTTCTCGATACCGAGCGCATCGAGCAAGCCCGCACCATCATCGGCCATATCACCGAGCGTGTAAGGCACCTTGGGCGTGATCCCGAACTTGTTCAGGATTGTCATCTTGATCAGGCCGGGGGCTTTCACCCCGTCGAATTTGTGGCTCAACCCGATATCGCGATTGTCATATCGGATCACACGAAAGCCGCGGCTCGCCAGCGCCTCGACAAGCTCGATCGGCCACAGGGTCATCTGCGCACCGAAGCCCATGATCAGAAGCATTGGCGGCGCATCCTTGTCGCCATGCTCGTCATAGTGGATGGTGATCCCGTTGGCGGTGATCTCAGGCATTGATGTCTCCCAATAAGGTATTCTGGCTGCTAATTTTGAGCAGCTTGGCCACAGTTCGGGTGCCGCGACAAGCACCGAGAGAAATTTTTTCGCGCATGGAATGAACCGTTTCGGGTTCCGGCCGCACCTTATGACCGAGAACGAGAAAGGTGACTTGTGAGCGCTTCGACGACCAGACAGGTGAAGAGCAAGCTGCTCGACGAGTATCTGGTCGCCTCGGCGCAGGCCGGTGATCGAAGGGCTATGAACCAGCTGGCGCGCCGCTGGCACCCCAAGCTGGTCGCGCATGCGTGGCGGCTTACGGGGGATCGCGAGATGGCCGAAGATGCGGTGCAGTCCGGCTGGAGCGAGATCACGCGCAGCCTTGGCAAGCTGCGCGATATCAGGGCTTTTCCTGCCTGGGCCTATCGTATCGTCTCGCGAACCTGCTCGGGCGAGATCGGAAAACTCGTCCGGCACCGTGAGCTAAAGGCGGCGGTCGCGGCGGAACCGGCCAGGAGTTCGATTTCGCCAACCGAGCCATCGGATTCGGGCCGGCTAAAAGCGGCGATCCGCCAATTGCCTGCGGGAGAGCGCGCCGCGATTGCGCTTTACCACCTGGAGGAAATGCGCGTCGCCGAAGTCGCCGTTGCGCTCGCCGTCCCGGTAGGCACGATAAAAACGAGATTGATGAATGCGCGCAAAAAACTGCGTGCGATACTGAAAGGAGAACAACCATGACCGACAAGCTCGATGCGATGATCGACGAAGCGCTGGATGCCGAGGAGCGCGAACTGCTCAGCAGTATCGGAGAGGAGCCGGGCTATTTCACACAGGTGTTCGGCCTGTTCGGCGGTCAGCTGGGCTGGGTGACCTGGTTGCTGATGGCGGTCCAGACGGTTTTGTTTGTCGTCTCGATCTGGATGGCCGTGGAGTTCTTCCACGCAGATGATGCCCTCACCGCGCTACGCTGGGGTCTGCCTTCGGCTGTGTTGTTGATCATGTCCGGAATGATAAAATTCCTGCTGTGGCCAAGCCTGCAGGCCAACCGTGTCATCCGCGAAGTGAAGCGGCTGGAGCTGCAAATTGCGCGCGGGCGACAAGGCGGATAGCGGATGAGGCCTGGAAGGCGCGGCAACGCGCACATCATCGCACATAGCAAATGGTGAAGTAGCCCAGCGCCCGCCTTCTGAGCCATGCCCGCGACCATCTCACCACTCAGTGCGACCCGGGTGAGATCCAGCAACGGGACGAGGTTAAGCAAAGCCTGGCACCGATGTCCACCGTTAACCATCTAAATGGCTGAACTTGAAGGAGCCTGAGCCTTCGTCAGGCATCAAAAAACGTCGACATCGGAGCAAAGATACGAGTCGGGACGATCTAGGGCACCAAAACCGTATCACGTGCGACATCTGCGCTATCCGGATAATCCAACGTAAAATGCAGCCCGCGACTTTCGCGTCTCTCCAGCGCCGATTGCACAATCAGCTCCGCCGATTGCAGCAAGTTGCGCAGTTCGATCAGATCGGTCGTGACGCGGAAACTGCCGTAATAATCCTCCACTTCCTTGCCGAGCATCTCGATCCGGTTGCGCGCGCGCTCGAGCCGTTTGGTGGTGCGGACAATGCCGACATAGTTCCACATGAAGCGGCGGATCTCGGTCCAGTTCTGCTTGACCACGACCTCCTCGTCGGAGTCGGTCACGCGGCTTTCATCCCATTCCTTGATCGCAGGGGGCTCTAACAATTCGTCCCACCGCCCAAGAATATCGCGCGCCGCCGCTTCACCGAACACGAAACATTCGAGCAGGCTGTTCGAGGCCAGGCGGTTGGCGCCGTGCAATCCGCTTTCGGTCACTTCACCCGCTGCCCACAGGCCGGGCAAATCGGTCCGCGCGTCGAGGCCGACCAACACCCCGCCGCAAGTATAATGCTGCGCCGGAACGACCGGGATGGGGCCTTTGGTCATATCGATGCCGAGGCCCATCAGCTTCTCGTGAATGGTCGGGAAATGCCGGATAACGAAATCGGCCGGCTGGTGGCTGATATCGAGATGGACATAGTCGAGACCGTAGCGCTTGATCTGATCGTCGATTGCGCGGGCGACAACGTCGCGCGGCGCCAGTTCCATCCGCTCCTTGTCGTAATCCTCCATAAACCGGTGGCCGGTTTCGGGATGGAGCAGATGCCCGCCCTCACCGCGCACCGCCTCGGTAATGAGGAAGTTTTTGACCTCAAGATTATAGAGGCAGGTCGGGTGGAACTGCATCATCTCCATGTTCGAGACCCGCGCTCCCGCACGCCAAGCCATGGCGATGCCGTCACCGGTCGCGCCGCGCGGCGCGGTGCTGAATTGATAGACGCGGCCCGCTCCGCCAGCCGCAAGGATCGTCCCGCGCGCGACATGCGCCTCGACCTCTCCGCTTTCCTGGTTGAGCGCATAGGCGCCCCAGACGCGGCCCGAGCCGGAATAGTTCTGCGCGTTTCGCCCGGTGATCAGGTCGATACAGGCGCGTCCGCCGAGCATGGTGATATTGTTGTTCGCCTCGGCCGCCTTGAGCAAAGCCTCCTGCACCGCCCAACCGGTTGCATCGTTCACATGCACGATCCGGCGATGCGAATGGCCACCCTCGCGCGTCAGGTGTAGGTCACCCGAATCCTGGTTGAACGGCACACCCAGTTCGACCAGGCGTTCAATACTGCGCGGTGCGCGTTCGATCACGAACTCGACCGTCTCGCGCCGGTTGAGGCCGGCACCCGCAACCATCGTATCGCGGATGTGGTTATCGAACGTATCGCCCGCATCGAGTACCGCCGCGATCCCGCCCTGCGCCCAAGCGGTCGATCCGGTGTTGAGCCCGCCCTTGCCGAGTACGAGCACCTCCTTGTGCTCCGCCAATGCCAGCGCCGCAGTGAGACCGGCAGCGCCGGAACCGATAATCAGAACATCGTATTCCAGCTGAGACACTCTTATCTCCGTTCGCCCAGAGCTTGTCGAAGGGCTGCTTTATTCATCAATTATGACGCTAAAAGAAAGTGCTGGGCTTCGACAAGCTCAGCCCGAACGGATTTCTTTTGGGCACTCAAGATTGATCGCTCGTCAGAGAGACAAACACGTCCTCCAGATCTGCCTCGCGGGTGGTTACGTCCTCGATCACAAAGCCCTGTTCCTGAACCATCGCCATCACCTGTCCGGCAGTCAGCTTGTCCTTGTCATAGGTGATCTCGACCGTACGCTCGCTGGCCTTCTCGCTTTTCACGAAACCCGCATGGGTGGGCGGCGCGCCCATGTCCTTGTCGAAGGTTAGCGCGACGATCTTCTCGCGCGCCATATCGACCATTTCGCGCGTCGGTTTGTTGGCGATCAGCTCGCCATGATTGATGATCGCCACGCGGTCGCAGAGCTGCTCGGCCTCTTCGAGATAATGTGTCGTGAGTACGACCGTCACTCCATCCTCGTTGAGCTGCTTGACCAGATCCCACAGCAGACGGCGCAATTCGACGTCGACTCCCGCAGTCGGCTCGTCGAGCACGAGGATCGGCGGCGAGTGGACCATCGCCTTGGCGATCAGCAGCCGCCGCTTCATCCCACCAGACAATGTCCGCGCATAGGCATCGCGCTTGTCGGCCAGATGCACCGCCTCCAGCAATTCCTCGCTGCGCCGTTCGGCTTTGGGAATGCCGTAAAAGCCCGCCTGGTTCTCCAGCACTTCATACGGCGTGAAGAACGGATCGAAGACAATTTCCTGCGGGACGATGCCGATCGCGCGCTTCGCATTGCGGCGCTGCTTGTCGATATCGAAACCCCAGATTTCAGCGCTGCCTTCGGTTTTGTTGACCAGCCCGGCGAGGATGTTGATCAGCGTCGACTTGCCCGCACCGTTTGGCCCGAGCAGCCCGAAGATTCCACCTTCGGGCACATCGAAACTTACACCCTTGAGCGCAAGCTTGCCCTCCTCCCCTTTCGAGCCGGCATAGCGTTTGACGACATCGCGGATCGAAATGGCAGGAGGATGGCTCATGGGGCACGCCCTAGGGCGGAGAGGGCAATGGCGTAAAGGGGGTTACCGCCTTTGAACTACGGTTATCTCTCCGTTAACCATCTCTTAGCCATCCAGCACTAGAGCGCCGGGCATGACACGTATCGTCCGCTCTTTCGCCGCCTTGATGGGCAAGTCTTTGGGTGCCGCTGCCGCGACGCGCCGCGATGTGCCGCGTGAAATCACCGTCGCTGCCATTGGTGTAACGGCCCCGGAATTTTACTGAACCGCAGAGCTGCCACGCTTGCGCGCCGCGCATTTGCCAATTATCGGCTGTGCGTATGAGCATTGCGCCACCCGAAGTGATCAGAGTCGAAACGCGCCGCGTCGCCTGTGACGGTGCCACCGCCATTCGCGGGGGAGACAATTTCCGTCCCGCCGCACTCGGCCATCCAAAGGTCTATCTCGAAATCGACGAGCACGGCTATGTCGATTGCGGCTATTGCGACCGCCGTTTCGTGCTCGAAGGCGGACCCGCAGATGGCGCCGACCAGGCGAGCCTGCCCGATGTGGCTGCAGGCGGTGATCCGGGGCATCGTTGAGCCGACTGTCATCCCAGCGGGGGCTGGGATCAGCTTCAGCCCAGCGCCAACTTCGGGGTGATCGCCGCTTTCGCTGGGATGACGGGCTATGTATAAGTTCGCCATGACATCATCCGATCCCCGCGCCATTCTTTATGGCGACAAGCTCACCCCAGACGAGGCGCAAACCCTCGCCGCACAGACTTTGTCCAATTGCGAAGATGGCGAACTTTACCTCCAGCACAGCGCGAGCGAGTCGTTCACTTTCGATGACGGGCGGCTGAAAACCGCCGACTATTCGCGCGATGCAGGGTTCGGGTTGCGCGGCGTTTCGGGCGAAATGACCGGCTTTGCCCATTCGAACGATATCAGCGCAGGCGCGATAAGGCGCGCAGGCGAAACGTTGCAACTGCTCGATCCGGCGACAGCGCCACCGGCATCCGCGCCGCGCAAGAGCAACCGGCATCTTTATACCGACGCGAGCCCGCTCGATGCAGTGCCGTTCGAGAAAAAGGTCGCGCTGCTCCAAAGCATCGACGCGGCGGCGCGCGCGCGTGACCCACGCGTATCGCAGGTCACCGCTTCGCTCGCCGCAAGCTGGAGCGTGGTCGAGATCGTGCGCGCCGATGGTTTCCGCTCGACCGATATCCGCCCGCTGGTGAGGCTCGGTGTTGCCATCGTCGCCGAGTCCAACGGGCGGCGCGAACGCGGCTCATATGGCTGCGGCGGGCGCTATCTCTACGAGCAGCTATTTGCCGAGGAACAATGGAACCACGCCATCGATGAAGCTGTTGCACAGGCGATGACCAACCTGGAAAGTGTCGCCGCGCCAGCTGGGGAAATGCCCGTGTTGCTTGCGCCCGGGTGGCCCGGCATCATCCTGCACGAAGCCGTCGGGCATGGGCTCGAAGGCGATTTCAACCGCAAGGGCACGAGCGCCTTTTCGGGCCGGATCGGCGAACGCGTAGCCGCCCCCGGAGTTACCGTTGTGGACGACGGCAATATCGCCGACAGGCGCGGCTCGCTCAGTATCGATGATGAGGGAACGCCGACCGAAGAGACCGTGCTGATCGAGGATGGTATCCTTAAAGGATATATGCAGGACCGGCTCAATGCGCGGCTGATGGGTGTCGAACCCACCGGTAATGGTCGGCGCGAGAGCTACCAGCACGCGCCGATGCCGCGCATGACCAACACCTTTATGCGCGGCGGAGAGGACGATCCCGACGAACTCCTGGCCCGAATGAAGAAGGGTATTTTCGCGAAGAGTTTCGGTGGCGGACAGGTCGATATCGTCTCGGGCCGCTTCACCTTCTCCTGCACCGAGGCCTATCTGGTCGAGAACGGCAAGCTCGGCGCACCGATCAAGGGCGCAACCCTGATCGGCGACGGACCGAGCGTGCTGACCAAGGTCGAAGGTATCGGAAACGACGTGGCGCTCGATGACGGAATTGGGACTTGCGGCAAGGGCGGGCAGAGCGTGCCCGCCGGAGTCGGACAACCCACTCTGCTGGTCGGCGGGCTGACCGTTGGCGGTACAGCTTGAGGCGAGTGTGAGTGGCCAAAGCTCGATGGCCGGTCTCTTACGGACATTTGGCTGGCCTGAGGGCAAAGCACTAACGCAAACGATCTGGCTGTTTGTGGCTGGACTTCTTGCGGTCGGCGCGGTGGCTGTTCTCACAGGCGCAGCCTTCACTTCAACCGAACGGCCGCCGCTTCACCCTGTAGTCCTAACAGCCGTACTATTTTTCACCCCGTCGCTCTGTGAAGAGCTGGTGTTTCGCGGTTTCCTTCATCCTTCTATCGACGCAGAATACCGCAATCCGCGAATTTTTGGCGCGGCCGGACTTTTCGTGCTGTGGCATCCCTTACAGCACTGGCTCGACGTGGGCCCCGAAGGAAGCGCTATCTTCACCACCCTGCCATTTTTTCTGACTGTTATCACTCTGGCCTTCGCACTCGGGCTGCTGCGCGAGGTGTCGGGATCGATCTGGCCGCCTGTATTGCTGCACTGGACCGTAGTATGCGCCTGGAAAGCATGGTGATTTTGGCCAAGTTTCCAGAGTCAGGCGAAGTTCAGGCAATTATGCTATAGAGAAGCGTTATGAGACGTAATTTTGCAAAAGCCATTGCAATCGCTGCAGCCGCAACGCTGCCGCTGTCGATCGCCGCGCAGGCCGGGGACAAGAAGCTCGACCGGGGTGAGAAGGAACTCGCAGAGCTGCTCGAGGGCTACGAGGCCGGGGAACCGGTCAACTGCCTGAACAAATCACAGCGCGATCGCTTGCGCATTATCGATGGAACCGCGCTGGTCTTCCGCGACGGACGCACGATCTACGTCAATCGCACCAACGCGCCCCGCTACATTGACGATTTCGATGTGCCGGTGTTCAAACCGTTCGGAACCCGCCTGTGTCGCTCGGATCAGGTCGAATGGGTTAGCCGCGGTTCGGGCATCAGCAGACCTGTATCCTTTCTGAAGGAATTCACCCCCTATACCAAGGTTGAAGACGACAGCTAACGCGCAACCCGCAACAGGAGAACGACGATGACAACATTGAAATTGATCGCAGCACCTCTGGCCGCTGCCGCCCTATTGGCTTCTCCGACGGTTGGCGCTGAAGAAAAGGCCGAACCCACTCAAGGCGAGATCAAGCTGGCAAAGCTGCTCGAAGGCCGCGTGGCGGGTGAGCCGCAAAGCTGCATCAGCGTGAGCCCCAATTACGATCTGAGGGTGATCAACAAAACCGCTCTCGTCTACAAATCGGGGGGAACGATTTACGTCAACGTGCCCCGCAATGCGCGTTCGATTGACGATGATGACACGCTGGTGCGTCGCACAACGATGGGCTCGCGCGTGTGCAACACCGACATCATCACGACCGTGGATCTGACATCGGGCATGTATACCGGCAATGTCGTACTGGGCGATTTCGTACCCTACCGGAAGGCTGCGAGCTAAGCCCGTTACATGACCGCCGAGCCGCACGCTTGGGCGACCGAGTTGCTGCGTGTCTGGTTCTCAGAGCTCGGCCCCGATGACTGGTACACAAGCAACGACGATGTCGACGCGATGCTGCGCGAGCGGTTCGAAGGCGTGTTGCTCGCAATGGAACTGCGCCCCTCATCGGAATTCCTGAGCGATCCCAAGACCGCGCGCGCCGCGATCATTCTGTTCGACCAGGTGCCGCGCAATATCTATCGTGGGACGCCGCGTGCCTTTGCCTTTGACGCCAAGGCGTCAATGCTCGCCAAAGAGGCAATCGCCAGGGGCTGGGACAAGGGGCTGTCCGAAGGGCAACGACAATTTGTCGGCATGCCATTGATGCACAGCGAGGATCTGGCTGACCAGGAGGCATGCCTGGCATTCTTCGCCGAAGAGTCAAACAACCTGTCCTTTGCCCGCACGCATCATCAGATGATCGCCAAATTCGGACGTTTCCCGCACCGCAATGCAGCGCTCGGCCGCGAAACGACCAAGGAAGAGCAGCAGGCGATCGATGAAGGGTTCAGTTGGTAGCGATCAGGCCGAGATCGTGTTCATCCGCTGACGGATATCTTCCGCCTGCGCCATGATACCGTCGATCAGCTCCTGACAGGTCGGGATATCGTTGATCAGTCCTGCGACCATGCCACAGCTCCACGCACCGGCATCCATATCGCCTTCCATCATGATCCGCGGATAGACCCCCGCCACTTCTTCGATGATGTCCTCGAACTTCAGATCAGCACCCAGTTCGCGTTCTTTCTCGAGCAACCGCTCGACCGCTTCATTGGTCATCACCCGCTCGGTGTTGCGCAGCGGGCGCATGACCAACCGCGTATCAAGCTCGCTAGCGGCGACGATGGCGGCTTTCACATTCTCATGCACCGGCGCTTCCTTGGTCGCGATAAAACGCGTGCCCATATTCATGCCGTCCGCCCCCATGGCGAGCGATGCCATCAGCGAGCGGCCATCGGCCATCCCGCCTGAAGATACGAAGGGAATCTCCAGCTCGTCCGCGGCGCGGGGCAGCAGGATGAAGTTCGGGATGTCGTCCTCGCCTGGATGGCCGCCGCATTCGAAACCGTCGACCGAGACCGCGTCGCAGCCGATCTCCTGAGCCTTGAGCGAATGCCTCACCGAAGTGCATTTGTGGATCACCTTGATCCCTGCGTCCTTCAGGTAAGGCAGCACGGCGGAGGGGTTGTTCCCCGCAGTCTCGACCACCTTCACCCCTCCTTCGATGATCGACTTGATATAGCCGGGATAATCGGGCGCGTTCACCGTAGGAAGGAAGGTGACGTTCACCGCGAACGGCTTGTCGGTCATATCCTTGCAGCGCGCGATCTCGTTTGCGAGATCGGCAGGGGTCTTTTGCGTGAGGCCGGTGATCGTGCCGAGCCCGCCGGCATTGGAAACCGCCGCCGCCATTTCGGCGAAGCCGACATAATGCATCCCGCCCTGGATAATCGGGTGCTCGATGCCGAACATTTCGGTGATGGCGGTCTTCATACTGTCTCTCCGGTCATTGATTCTTGATGGACGGGATGGGGCAGAATTCGGCGACTCGCAAGGGTCCGCGCGCCGTGCCCCAATGCCGTAGCGTCAGCAAATGCGCGCTTCCTAGTGCAGCACCGATGTGGCAAATCTTGTGCCGAGAGGAATTCCGCCATGACGACACCACAAGCTCCCATCGATTCGCCCTTCGGCATGCGTTCAACTGCGAAGGAGGTGATCGAGGGTATCGACCTGTCGGGCAGGTACATCGCCGTGACCGGCGGATATTCGGGAATCGGGACCGAAACCGTCCGCGCGCTCGCCGGGGCAGGCGCGCATGTGATTGTGGGCGCGCGCAGACCCGAAACGGCTGAGGAAGTGCTCGCCGAGATGGACGGTACAATCACCATCCTGCCGCTCGACCTGTCCGACCCGGCCTCCATCGATACATTTAGCGAAAGCGCCACCGAGACAGTCGACAGGCTTGATATCCTGATCAACAACGCGGCGATCATGGCAAGCCCGCTGATGCGCGATGCGCGCGGTTACGAGATGCAGTTTGCGACCAACCATCTCGGTCATTTCCAGCTGACCGCAAGGCTTTGGTCCCTGCTGAAAGCTGCAAATGGCGCGCGGGTCGTTTGTCTCTCCTCAATCGGGCATCGGCTGCACAGTCTCGATGTGGATGACCCAAACTGGGAGACCCGCGAGTACCAGAAATGGCCCGCCTATGGTGCGGCGAAATCAGCCAATGCGCTGTTCGCACTCTCGCTCGACAGGATCGGCCAACCGCATGGCATCCGTGCATTCGCGGTCCATCCCGGCGGCATCGCCACTCCGCTCCAGCGCCACCTGACAATGGAAGAGCAGGTCGCGATGGGTTGGTATGACGAAGAGGGCAACGTCAACGAGGTCTTCAAATCGACCGAGGAAGGCGCCTCGACCAGCGTGTGGTGCGCGGTTTCCCCGCTGCTTGAGGGTATGGGCGGTGTCTATTGCGAGGACTGCAATATCGCCGCGCCCGCCAGCGAGGAGGTTCCCTATGGCGGTGTCCATCCGCATGTGCGCGATGAGGCGTTGGCGCAGGCTCTGTGGACCAAATCGGAAGAACTGACCGGCGTGAGCTTTCCGGGCTAGCTCCCGGCTTTTCCGGTGTCGCAGTCATCCCGGATCGGGCATTCGGCGCATTTGGTGCTTGATGGGCGGCATAGCACTTGCCCGACGCGTTTCACGAGCAGGTGGTGCTCGTCGACATCCTTGGCACTCCATTCTTCGGGCAAGATCGGCATCAGCTCATTGTACGCACGCGCAGTATCTGCCTTGGGCGGGACCAGCCCCATACGCTGGATCACCCGGCGATGATTGGTATCGATCACCAGTGCGCGGCGGTCGAACACACTCGTATTGACGATCCCCGCACTGATCTTGCGCGCAATGCCGGGCAGCGTTTCGAGCCACTCCATCATATCGGGCGTATCGAGATTGGAGAGATGGCGCAGATCGACTTGCCCGCGCTCCTCGATGATCTGCCTGAGGCAATCCTGCAGCCGCTTGGCCGACATTTCGGGAAAGGTCTGGCGTGAGAGAACTTCGGTGACCTCGTCGAGCGGGGCCGCGGCAACCGCTTCCCATGAGCCAAACCGTTCGAGCAAGGTATCGGTCGCCGTATTGGAAACCGCCGTCTTGGTCCGCGCCCCGATCACCCCTTGCACCAGCGTCCACACGGGATCGCGGCGCTTGTCATCAGGTCGCTCGATCCGCCCGAAATGTTCGATCAGCGCAGCATGGATGCGGCGGAGGGTATCAGTGCGCGGGTCAGGACCGAGGGGGAGTTGCATGGTGTATATCGCAGAGAAGACGATCCTAGGGTAGTTCTGGCATCACGAACGGTTCTTTCTCAGCGACATTCCAAGAATATACAGCGAAGAAGCTACCATACTCGTAGAGATTGACGGTCAGTTTGGCCTGATGGGTCGGTAACTCGTTTTCATCAGCGCCTAAGTAATACAGCATCCCCTCCAGAATAACATCAGTCGTGGAGATGGCCTTAGGCTGTCCGAAAAATGGCACGCCGCCTTCAATGTCTGCCAAGTATTGCTTCGGGGCTTCATCACCAAACCTGACAAAGAGCAGCGAATTGTCTTCGATATCCTCTTCAGACCGGAATGCCTGCAATTTCTCGATGGTTGAAAGCGCACGCGCAGCCGTCTGTCGATCGCCTCTCAAGCGATGACAGGCTGCAAGAAAGTTCGTGGCGTTACGAAAATTGTCAATCTTGAGGTTTGCGCATTCAACAAGTGCCTCTTTTGCTTCTTTGGCAAGATCAAATGCGTATGGCACGGCCAGCCCGTTGGCACAGGCACTTTCGGTGTCACGGCGAATTGTCGGCGCAGTGCGCACAATTTGGGCTTCGCTTACTTCCTTCCCTTCTTCATCGAAATCAACTCTGGTGGACACATGAGGTGAGATTGCTTCGGCAGACTCGACCACAACAACCCAACCGTGAAGGCACATAGTCGCCGGCTCACCCGTTCGTGCAACTTCGTAAGCCAATTTCTGATCGAAACTTGGAGAATGGTCAGAAACGGTCGACCAACGTTCCGGTGATATTATCGTTCGCAGAGGCTGTTCATTATCCGGTTTCAAGCTTGGTGCCCGAACGTCCACATAAGGAGATTTGCCCGGTTCTCTAACAAAGCTCACCGCCACGACATCATTGCCATAGCCATCGACAAACATGGCGCGATACACTTCCGATCCAGCCTCGGCGAGTTCTTCGACAGATTCGATCCCATAATAGCCGCGCATCTTTGCCTGAAATTCGGGATCGCATCGATCTTGGCCCCGGTCATCACCGCAGCCTCGATCAAAGATATCTTGGATCTTCGCATCGAGCTGCGTTTCTGTCCTGGAATCAGACTTGGTCTGACCCTCACTAAGATCTTCAGTGGCTTCATCAAGGGCCGCTGCCGCAGCTTCTATTGCTTCCGTCTCTGCTTGGGTATCGCTATCTTGTGCGAGAGCAGATGTTGTAAAAAGCATCGCCGTAGCAATAGCTTGGAGTGACCAGTTCTTCATCTTCGCGGCTCCTTGCGTCGCCAAGCGATTTGGCCGGATTGATACCCCGGATCAATCCGCGTAACAAATCACTCCCATTCAATCGTCCCCGGCGGCTTGCTGGTATAGTCGTAAACCACCCGGTTGATCCCCTGCACCTCGTTGACGATGCGCGTCGCGACATTGGTCAGGAAGCTCGCATCGAAGGGATAGACATCGGCGGTCATGCCGTCGGTGCTGGTCACGGCGCGCAAGCCGCAGACGCTGTCATAGGTGCGGTAATCGCCCATCACACCGACCGTCTTGACCGGTAGCAGCACCGCGAAGGCCTGCCAGATCGCGTCATAAAGGCCCGCCTTGCGAATCTCGTCGAGATAGATCGCGTCGGCCTTGCGCAAGATATCGCAGCGTTCCTTGGTCACTTCGCCCGGGATGCGGATGGCGAGGCCAGGGCCGGGGAAGGGGTGTCGCCCTACGAAGATATCGGGCAGGCCGAGCTCGCGGCCAAGGTCGCGCACCTCGTCCTTGAACAATTCGCGCAGAGGCTCGACCAGCTGCATGTTCATGCGTTCGGGCAAGCCGCCGACATTGTGGTGGCTCTTGATCGTGACGCTCGGCCCGCCGGTGAAAGAGACGCTCTCGATCACATCGGGATAAAGTGTGCCCTGCGCGAGGAAATCGGCCCCGCCGACCTTCTTTGCTTCCTCCTCGAACAGGTCGATAAATGCCCCGCCGATAAATTTGCGCTTCTTTTCCGGGTCGGTTTCGCCGGCGAGGCCGGAGAGGAATTGCTCCTCGGCATCCACATGGACCAGCGGGATATTGTAGTGGTCGCGGAACAGGGTGACGACCTGCTCGGCCTCGTTCATCCGCATCAGGCCATGATCGACGAACACGCAGGTGAGCTGCTCGCCAATCGCCTCGTGAATCAGCACTGCGGCCACGGCTGAGTCGACACCGCCAGAGAGACCGCAGATAACCTTGCCGTCACCTACCTGCGCGCGGATTTCCGCGATCTTGGTCTTGCGGAATTCGGCCATCGTCCAGTCGCCTGCGAGGCCGCAGACATGGCGCACGAAATTGGTCAGCAGCTTCGCGCCATCGGGCGTGTGAACAACCTCAGGGTGGAACTGCGTGCCGTAGAATTTGCGTTCTTCGTCGGCAATCACCGCAAAGGGAGCACCATCGCTGGTCGCTACGATTTCGAAGCCCGATGCAAACTTTGTGACCTTGTCGCCGTGGCTCATCCACACCTGATGCCGCTCGCCGACATTCCACATGCCATCGAACAAAGCGCATTCCTTGGTGACGGTGAGGTAGGCGCGGCCGAACTCACCACCTTCCCCCGTCTCGTGGCCGGGACGAACCTCGCCGCCGAGTTGGTGGCTCATCACCTGCTGGCCGTAACAGATGCCAAGGATCGGGACGCCCGCCTCGAACAATATTTCGGGCGCTCGCGGCGATCCTTCGTCGGGAACACCCGCGGGCGAGCCTGACAAGATAATGCCTTTCGGCTTCATCCGGTGAAACGCCTCTTCTGCCATGCTGAAGGGCGCGATCTCGGAATAGACCCCTGCCTCGCGTACGCGGCGCGCGATCAGCTGGGTCACCTGGCTGCCGAAATCGACAATGAGGATGGAATCGGGCCCAGAATTGAGCTGGGAATCGATGGTGTGCTCTGGCTTCATGCGCGAAGGCGTTACGGCGGGTCGCGCCGAGTAGCAAGCGCTGCCGAGAAATCCTGCACGGACGGCTCGCCAGCTCCGAAATGTGGCGGGTATGCACTATGGCGCGACGCAATTATCGCACGGTGCAATGTCAGAATAATACAGCGCGTGTAACCAATGTTACCGGAGACGCGAACTGGATGATAAATGCAAGCAACACGAAAGGAAATTATCATGCGCATTTTCACAGAACGCCTCTTCGCCCTTATCCTCGCCGCTTCGATCAGCGGTGCGATGCTCAGCCCGACCATCGCCTGACGTCGAAGTCTGTGTTGCATATTTTGCAACATGCTTGAATGTTTTCTCATTTGAGTAAACTGCAGCGCAATACTATTTCGGCATCACACCAGCGGTCGGCTCTCCTCTCCCTCCCATGCCGACTCTGGCCAGAACGGGATGACCAGCTCTTCAGAAGGGCACCACCCCGGCTTTCGTTCCGCTGCCTGCGAGTGCAGCACATGGCGCCCGACCGACAAGGTCGCCCGCCTTGGGACGGTAGCATATAGAGACGCGGCTCGCCTCCAGTCCCCCCTCCTCTTTTGGAGCGAGCCGCGTACTCACCTTTTCACACTTTCGATTATGCGATCAGGCCGGTAGCCCGCGCTGTTCGGCTTCCTTGCGCAGTTCTGTCTTGAGCAGCTTGCCGATATGGCTGCGCGGCATTTCACCGATTTCATGCAGGGCCGCAAGTCGCTGGGTCTTGCCGAGCCGCGCATTGACCGCAACAAGCACGCTCTCGGTATCTGCTGTGTCGAGCACCACGAAGCCGACCGGCGTTTCGCCCCAGCGTTTACTCGGAACACCGATCACTGCGGCCTCGATCACGCCTTCTTCCTTGAGCAATTCGTTTTCGAGGTCGACCGGGTAGATATTGAACCCGCCCGAAATGATCATGTCCTTGGCGCGCCCGACCAGTTCGACGAAACCGTCTTCATCGACCCGCCCGATATCGCCCATGCGTTGCCATATCTCTCCGGTATCAGGATCGGTCCAGTAACCTTCGCGCGTTTTCTCGGGCTGGTTCTTGTACCCGCTCATCATCGCCGGGCCGCGTCCGACCAGTTCACCCGCTTCGCCGGGCGGAAGCAGACGACCATTCTCGCCCATCACTTTCAGCTCGCTTCCCGGCGCGGGTGTGCCGACCGTGTGCAACTTGTCCGGATACTCATGCGCATAGAGCAAGCACACAACCCCGCCCTCGGTCATCGAGTAGATTTCGATCAGTCCGCCCGGCATACGCTTCAGAACTTCCGCCTTGAGCAGCGCCGAGAACGGCGCGGAGGTGCAGTATTTGATCTCCAGCGTGGAGAGATCGAAGTCATCGAAAGTCGGCTCGTCCATCAGCCGCTGGTACTGCACGGGGACCAGCATCGTCGTGGTGATCCGGTCGCGCTGGGCGATTTCGAGCCAGCGGGCGCAATCGAACTTGCCCATGATCGTGACCGTTCCGCCCGCCAACAGCGCGGACAGGAATGCGACCATCGTCGTGTTCGAATAAAGCGGTGTCGATGTCAGCGAGCGCACCTCGCGCTCTGCCGCGAGATAGGAGGCTGCGGTCGCCGCAAACTGCCGCCAGCGCATCGTGTGCGAGTGGACAATGCCCTTGGGGACACCCGTCGTGCCGGAGGAGTAGATGATATTGAACGGCTCATCGCCGCGCGGGACGAAGGGGGAAGCGGCCTCTCCCTCGGCAGCCATCCAGCTGTCCAGCTCCTCGTCGAGCACGATCCGGTCGAGGCCTGACATGAAGCCGTCGCCCAACTCGGCCAGCTTGATCCGGTCGATAAACAGATGCCGCGCGCCCGAATCTCTGGCCATGCCTTGAAGCTGTTCGGGGCTTGCGCTGGTCGTCAGCGGCGCTGCAACACCGCCCGCCAGTACTGCCGCAAGAAAAACCAGCGCGTAATTGATCGTCGATGTGCCGAGGATCGCGACCGATTGCCCCTGCTGCAGACCTGTCCGCTGCAGCTGCGCCGCGATCCGCTCGACCCGGTCCATCATATCGGACCATGCGAGCTCGCCATGATCGTCGCGCAGAGCCGGTCGCTCGGGCTGCAACCCGGCCCAGCCGTGCAGGATTTCGCGATAGGTGCCGTAGGGCTCGCTCAGTTTCTCGAGAAGATGTTGTTCGGTCATGGGCCGACCGTAACCGTCACTCGCTATCGATCAACACTCGATCACATTGACCGCCAAGCCGCCCTGGCTGGTTTCCTTGTATTTGGTGCTCATGTCGAGCCCGGTCTGGCGCATGGTTTCTATGACCTGATCCAGCGAGACGAGGCTTTCGCCCTCGCGGTGCAGCGCCAGGCGCGCTGCATTGACCGCCTTGACCGCTCCGATGGCGTTGCGCTCGATGCACGGCACCTGCACCAACCCGCCAACCGGATCGCAGGTCAGGCCGAGATTGTGCTCCATCCCGATTTCCGCCGCGCTGCAGATCTGCGAGGGCGAGCCGCCCCATAGAACAGCCAGCCCGCCCGCCGCCATCGAACAGGCGACACCGACCTCGCCCTGGCATCCCATCTCGGCGCCCGAAATCGATGCGCGCTGTTTGTAGAGCAAGCCGATCGCACCCGCCGTCAGCAGGAACTTGCGGCGACTTTCGATGCAGGCTTTCTCCTCCGCATCGAGGCAATAGAAACGCATCACGGCCGGCAGGATTCCTGCCGCCCCGTTTGTTGGCGCAGTGACCACCTTGCCGCCTGCGGCATTTTCCTCATTCACGGCCATCGCAAAACAGTTGAGCCAGTCGAACAATTGCTCGCGCTCGTTCGATTGCGGATTGCTTTCGAGCTTGTCCCACAGTTCTGGCGCGCGGCGGCGGACTTCCAGGCCGCCGGGTAGAATGCCGGTTTGCGACAGCCCGCGCGTGACGCAATCATCCATTACCTGCGCGACCCTGTCGACCCCGGCCATGGTCCTGTCGCGTGACCGCATCGCTTCTTCATTGGCGAGGATCAGTTCGTGGATTGCAAAATCGTGCTCTTTGCACAGACCCAAAAGCTCCTCTGCAGAAGTGAAGCGATAAGGGACCGAAGCGCCCGCCTTAACGCGGTCGTCCTTGGGCGGTTTTTCCAGCTGCCGTTTCGATGCGACAAATCCGCCACCGGTCGAGAAATAGGTCCTATCCGACAGCACCTGGTCTTCTCCGTCAAACGCTCTGAGCCGCATGCCGTTGGGGTGCAGATCGGGCACGATATGTCCTGCCAGATCGACATCGCACTTCGGATCGAATTTGATCTCTCGCGCTCCGCCAAGCGGCAGCAGATGTTCCGCCTCTAGCCGCTCCAGCTGTGCCTCGCCCTTGGCCGGGTCGAAGGTTTCGGGCTTGTGCCCCATCAGGCCAAGAATTGTCGCACGCGGTGTGCCATGGCCTACGCCAGTCAGCGCCAGCGATCCCTGTAGTTCGACATGCACACGCTCAACATTGTCGAGCTTCCCCGCGCGCTTGAGAGCACGCAGAAAGATCGCCGAAATCCGCATCGGACCGACCGTATGCGAGCTGGAGGGACCAATCCCGATCCGGAAGATATCGAGCACAGAAAGCATGGCGCAAGCGATGCTCCCGGCACGCCACTTCGTCAACCGGTTTCAATTGAAACCGAGCGGGTGGCAACTGTGGGTAAAAAGCGCCAATCCGCTTTGGTTATGCTCCTCCAGCGCCTATATATTGGACATGAGTGAAACACCCGAAAACGCCGACGGACAGCCGACCGGAAAGAACGTTCAGCAAGGCGAATATGGCGCCGATTCAATCAAGGTTCTCAAAGGCCTCGACGCGGTCCGCAAGCGCCCCGGCATGTATATCGGCGATACCGATGACGGCAGTGGCCTGCACCATATGGTGTTCGAGGTTTCGGACAATGCGATCGACGAAGCGCTCGCGGGGCATTGCGACCTCGTATTGATCGAACTCAACCCCGATGGATCGGTCAGCGTCGAAGACAACGGCCGCGGCATTCCGGTCGACATGCACAAGGATGAAGGCGTGTCGGCGGCCGAAGTTATTATGACCCAGCTGCATGCTGGCGGTAAGTTCGAAAATACCTCCGACGACAACGCCTACAAGGTTTCGGGCGGCCTGCACGGCGTGGGCGTTTCGGTGGTCAACGCGCTCTCGGAATGGCTCGAACTGGTCATCTGGCGCGACGGCAAGGAGCATTGGATGCGCTTCGAACATGGCGAAGCCGTCGCCTCGCTCGAAGTGCGCGGCGATGCACCCAAGGTCGACAGCAACGGTGACAAGAATGGTCTGAAGAAGGGCACGCGTGTCACTTTCATGCCATCGACCGACACGTTCAAGAACGTCACCGAGTTCGATTTCGACCGGCTAGAGCATCGTTACCGCGAGCTCGCTTTCCTCAATTCGGGCGTGCGTATCCTGCTGCGCGATACGCGCGGCGAGGAAGTGCTCGAGCATGACCTTTATTACGAGGGCGGGATTGCTGCCTTCGTCAAATATCTCGACCGCAACAAGCAGGCGCTGATTGGGGAGCCGATTTCGGTTTCGGCCGAGAAAGACGGCATCGGGATCGATGTCGCGCTCGAATGGAACGACAGCTATTACGAGAATGTCCTCACATTCACCAACAACATCCCGCAGCGCGATGGCGGTACGCATCTGGCGGCCTTCCGTGCGGCACTGACCCGCACACTGAACAACTACGCGTCTTCATCGGGCCTGATGAAAAAGGAAAAAGTCAGCCTGTCGGGCGAGGACATGCGCGAAGGGTTGACCGCCATCGTTTCGGTCAAATTGCCCGATCCGAAATTCTCGTCGCAGACCAAGGACAAGCTGGTCAGCTCCGAAGTGCGCTCTCCTCTGGAAAGCCTGATGGGCGAAAAGATGAGCGAATGGCTCGAAGAAAACCCCAACGACGCCAAGGCCATCATCCAGAAGATCATCGACGCTGCGGCGGCTCGCGAGGCAGCCCGCAAAGCGCGCGAGATGAGCCGCAAGGGCGCGATGAGCGTCGCTTCACTGCCGGGCAAACTCTCCGACTGCCGCGAGCGCGACCCAGCCAAGAGCGAACTGTTTCTCGTCGAGGGCGATTCGGCGGGCGGCTCGGCCAAAAACGGTCGCGACAGCCAGTATCAGGCGATCCTGCCGCTCAAGGGCAAGATCCTCAATGTCGAGCGCGCGCGTTTCGACCGGATCATTTCCTCGAAGGAAGTGGGCACTCTGATCCAGGCGATGGGCACCGGTCTGCGCGACGAGTTCGACCTTGAGAAGCTGCGCTATCACAAGATCGTGATTATGACCGACGCCGATGTCGACGGCGCGCATATCCGTACGCTGCTGCTGACCTTCTTCCACCGGCAGATGCCCGAGATCGTGAAAGCTGGACACCTGTTCATTGCGCAGCCTCCCCTGTTCAAGGTGAGTAAGGGGCGCAGCGAGGTTTACCTCAAAGACCAGGCCGCGCTCGATCGCTATCTCGTCGATGCCGGCCTCCAGGGCCGCGTGCTCGAAACCACCGGCGGCGCGCGCAAGGGCGATGATCTGCGTGAGCTGGTCGAACATTCGCTGCGTATCCGCAATCTGATCGCTTTCGTACCGCGCAAATACAACTCGGATATTATCGAGCAGATGGCGCTGTCGGGTGCGCTCGATCCGTCGCTCGACGACGCCACCCGGCAAAAGGCGCTGGCGCTCGCTGCGGAACGCCTTGCGATGGCGGACGAAGACGCGAAGTGGACCGGCAAGCTTTTGGACGATGGTTCGGTGCGTTTCCACCGGATCTGGCGCGGCGTGACCGATGTTCACGAGATCGAGGCGCGCTTCCTCGGCAGTGTAGAGGCGCGCAAGCTGCATACGCTGGCCGCCGAGCATGCCGAAGTCTACGCCCAGGCTGCGAAGCTCGTCAGAGCCGCCGCCGCAGACGACGTTGCAGAAGAAGCGCCTGACGACGCCGAAGATATCGTCGATGCAAGCGCGGATGATGCGATTTTTCGCCCGACCGAACTGCTCGCCAATGTTCTCAAGGCAGGCAGTAAGGGGCTCTCGATTTCGCGCTACAAGGGTCTCGGCGAAATGAACCCCGAGCAGCTGTGGGAAACCACGCTTGACCCCGAGCATCGCATCTTGCTGCAAGTGAAGGTCGAGGATGCTGACGTGACCGACGAGATCTTCACCCGCCTGATGGGCGATGTGGTCGAGCCGCGCCGCGAATTCATTCAGGACAATGCACTGAATGTGGCGAATCTCGACGTTTAGAGCCTCTCTGTTGGTGGCCAGCCTTGCTCTGGCGGCTCCTGCCGCCGCGCAGGCGGGCGATGACGTCACGTGCCGCAACGGGCTTTTTGCCGATCAAGCACCCTTCGCTCTGGCCAAAGTCGTCGGCGAAGGGCGCGCGCATTTCTACCGCGATATGGACGGCTGCCCGGTCGAAGGTACCTACTGTCGTGAAGCGTCTTACCTCGTGGCGGGTGACGAGGCGATTGTCAGCAAGCTACGCGGCGAGTTCGCATGCGTGTTCTATTTCGAAAGCTCGACCGCTGGCTGGATGAAACTGGACCGGCTCGAACTGCAGAAGGCAGACGTCGAACCGGCAACCGGCGCGTGGGTCGGATCATGGCAAGACAGCTTCGAGACCGATGACATCCGGATTGAACGGGATGCCAACGGACGGCTTTCGGTCAAAGGCACGGCCTTCTGGCCGGGTCGCCCGGACACAACCGATTGGCCGAGTATTCACGTCGGCGAGATCGACGGTCCGTTGCGCCGTTTCGGCAACCGTGCACGATACGATGACGACAATCTGTGCGAGGTGAATTTCACCCTGCTCGGCAACTATCTGATCGCGGGCGACAATCGCAATTGCGGCGGCGCGAATGTGTCGTTCAGCTCGGTCTATCGCCGTGTTCGATAGGTTCCGCAAATCGACGCAACCGGCGAAAGTCACACCTGCGACCTTCGGTGTACCCGAGCGCAAACGGCCCGTCGAAGATCACCCCGGCTGGCTGGCGGTGGCCGCCGCTGTCGTGATCCTGCTGCCCAAACTGCCGCTCGGCAATTACATCATCTATCCCTTTATGATCCTGACCACATGGTTCCACGAAATGGGCCATGGTCTGACGGCGATCCTGGTCGGGATGGAATTCGACCAGCTGGTGATCTTCCCCAATGGCAGCGGCTATGCGCTGACCTATTCGGATCCCGATACGTCGGGCTTCACCCACGCATTGGTCAGCGCGGGCGGGCCTCTGGGTCCGGCGATTGCAGGCGCTTTGATGATCCTCGCTTCGACCAAGGAAAACACACGGCGGCTGGCGCTGACCGCGCTTGGCGGATTCATCCTGATCTCGACAGCGATCTGGGTCCGCAGCATCATTGGCTGGGCCGTGCTAATCCCGATGGGGTTTGCAATCCTGTTCATCGCGCAAAAGGGCAGCGAGAATGTCAGCCGCTTTGCTGTACAATTCCTCGGCGTCCACGCAGCAATCAGCATGTTCGGCCAGTGGGATTACCTGTTCACCGAAGGATTTGTCGGGGCAGCGGGACACCAGGTATCCGACACCGGCGCGATGGAAGGTTATCTGCTCCTGCCGCACTGGTTCTGGGCCGGATCGATCATTGTCATCGGAACACTGATCATCGGATGGAGCCTGTGGCGCGTCATCGGGCGAAAAGGCTAACATGGGAGAGAGCAAGTGACGGCCAAACGGAACAACCCAATCGAGCAGGGCGGTTTTCTGCTGTTTCTGGCATTGGTCACGCTGGCGCTTGGGGTGGTCGTGTTGCCCTTCGCACGACCGTTATTCTGGGCTGTGCTTGCCGCGATCATGTTCCAGCCGCTTTATCAATGGTTGCTTCCGCGCTGCAAGGAAAGCGTCAACCGCGCGGCGACTGCGACCCTGCTCATTATCACCGTCGCGGTGCTGATCCCCGCATTCCTTATCGGCAGCCTTGTCGTCGAGCAGGCGGTCGCAGTATTCGTTGCGTTTCGCGAGGGCCGGATCGATGTTTCATCCTGGTTCACCCAAGTGTACGGCGCGCTGCCGCTCGGGATTCAGGCCTCGCTTGATTCCTCCGGCCTCGGCAATCTTGAAGGACTGATCGACCAGGCGCAGGATTTTGCCCGCGAAAGTACCGGGGTAATCGCCGGATTCGCTGTGGCCATAGGTAACAGCGCGCTCGCCTTTGTTCTGGCATTCGGCATTGGTCTCTATGTTACGTTCTTCCTGCTGCGCGACGGCAAGAGTATCAGCCGCACGGTGCTGATGGGCTTGCCAATGCATGCGGAGATCGCCGAACGGCTGGCCGAGAAATTCCTCTCGATCGTCCGCGCCACAGTAAAGGGCTCGATAGTAGTCGGGCTGGTGCAGGGAATGCTGGGAGCGATCACGTTCTGGATCGTCGGTGTTCCCTCGGTGGCTCTGTTCGGGCTGCTGATGGCGATCTTCTCGCTGTTGCCCGCATTGGGGCCCGCCATCGTGTGGCTGCCTGTCGCGATTTACCTGCTCGCAACGGGCGCGATTTGGGAAGGAGTCGTTGTGATCGCAGCCGGCGTGTTGGTGATCGGCATGGCAGACAATGTTCTGCGCCCGATCCTGGTCGGCCGCGACACCGGTATCCCCGACTGGATTATCCTCGTCACCACACTCGGCGGGATAGGTCTGCTCGGCTTGTCGGGCATCATCGTCGGGCCGCTGGTCGCAGGACTGTTCCTGGCAAGCTGGGCGATCCTGCGCGAACAGCGCGAGGCGGGCACGGTCTGAACCGATACCCATATGCACTATGACACCATCATCCTCGGTGCGGGTGCCGCGGGGCTGTTTTGCGCAGCGCAGGTGGGGCAGCGCGGCAAGCGCGTGCTGGTGCTTGAACGCGCGCTCAAGCCGGGCAAGAAGATTCTGATTTCGGGCGGCGGGCGGTGCAACTTCACCAATATCGGCGCGGGTCCGGCGAATTACCTTTCGAGCAATCCGCATTTCGCCAAGTCGGCGCTCAGCCGATACAGCCCGCGCGATTTTCTCGATCTGGTCGAGGCCTACGACATCGTCTGGCATGAAAAGACGCTGGGGCAATTGTTCTGCGACGGTCGCGCGCAGCAAATCGTCGAGATGCTGCTCACCGAATGCGACAAGGCGGAGGATTCAGCCGGGTATGTCACCGTGCAATGCGATTCTGACGTGACCAAGGTCACGCATTCAGCGGGCGGGTTTAAAGTGACGGCCAATGGCCGAACCTACGGTTGCGAGTCTGTTGTGGTCGCCACCGGCGGACCTTCGATCCCCAAGATGGGCGCGACCAGCTATGCCTATGACCTTGCCCGTCAGTTCGGGTTGAAAGTGATCGAACCGCGCCCCGCGTTGGTCCCGCTGACGCTTGGCGGCGAGGATGTGTTGTTTCGCGACCTCTCGGGGGTGTCGGCTGAGGTAGGCGCGCATTTCGGGAAAACCTCGTTCCGCGAAGCTGCTTTGTTCACGCATAAGGGTCTATCCGGCCCTGCGATCCTGCAGATCTCTTCCTACTGGAAGCACGGGCACCCGATCACAATCGACTTTTTCCCGGACCGAAAGACAGGCTGGCTTTTGGATGCCAAACGTGAGCAGCCGCGAGCCGCGCTCAAGTCGGTCCTGCGCGAGCAACTGCCCGAAAGGCTAGCGACAACGCTCGCCGAACGGCTTGGCCTGACCACCGAGATGGGCAACCTGCCCGACAAGTCCCTGCGCGAGGCCGAAGCCCGACTGGCGCGTTGGCAATTTCGGCCCAACGGAACCGAGGGTTTCGCCAAAGCCGAAGTGACAGCGGGCGGGATCGATACGGCAGAGCTTTCCTCCAAGACAATGGAAGCGAAGAAAGTCCCGGGTCTCTACGTGGTCGGCGAAGCAATCGACGTTACCGGCTGGCTCGGCGGCTACAATTTCCAGTGGGCCTGGGCGAGCGCGCATGCCGCTGCGCAAGCACTTTGAGGCACGCGGTTCTTTACTTTGTCATGTTCCGCTTTCATCAGCGACAAATGACCCGCATCCTCCTCGCTTCGTTCTCGGCTCTTTCGCTGTCTGCCTGTTCAACGCTCAGCATCGAACCCGCGACCTCTGCGCCGGCGAACGCCGACCCGGTTACGATCAAGGTCATCGGGTTGAACGATTTTCACGGCAATATCGAGCCGATCCGCCGCCCGATCCGGGTGACTGACCGAGCAGGCGAGCAGCAACAGATTCACGCGGCGGGCGCGGCCTATCTCACCACAGCGGTAGCTGAATATCGCGACCAAAGCCCCTACAACATCGTCATTGCAGCGGGTGATCTGATCGGTGGCAGTCCGCTTGCTTCCTCGATCTTCCTCGACGAACCGGCAATCGGCGCGATGAACCGGCTGGGGCTCGACTTCAACGCGGTCGGCAATCACGAATTCGACCGGGGCTGGAAGGAACTGAAGCGTATCCAGGAGGGCGGCTGTGAGAAGAACACTTTGCGCGAGCCCTGCGCGGTCGAGAACCCCTATCCCGGGGCAGATTTCCGCTTCCTCGCCGCCAATGTCGTGATGCCGGGCGGGAACACTCTGTTCCCTGGCTACGGCATCAAGCGTTTCGATGTCGGCGGGCGCGATGTCGCGGTTGGAGTGATCGGGCTGACGCTGAAGGAAACACCGACGCTGGTCACACCAAGCGGTGTTGCGGGTCTCGATTTCACCGAAGAGGCATCGGCGATCAACGCGCTGATCCCTGAGCTGGAAAAGGCCGGCGTCGATGCGATCATCGTCTCGATCCATCAGGGCCTCTACACCGAGGTCGGCTATAACGACAGAAGCTGCGGCGGTGTCAGCGGGCCACTGATCGATATCCTCAAACAAGTCGATCCGCGCGTCGACCTGGTCATCTCTGGCCATACGCACCGCGCCTATGTGTGCGACTTTTCACAGATCGATCCCGAGCGCAGCTTCCTTGTGACCAGTGCGGGCTATGGCGGTTCGATGCTGACCGATATTACCATGACCATCGACCCGACCGCCGGTGACGTAACTGCGATCACCGCCGATAATGTGGTCATCCAGAGCGTCGGCGTCGACCGCGAAGGCAATCCTGCGACGCCCAATCCCGAATTCAAGCAATACACGCCCAACCCCGAAGTCGCCGCCTATGTCGCTCGCTATGTCGATGCCTCGCGCGAGGCCGCCGCACGCCCGGTGGGCAAAATTTCGGGCGAAGCGAAAGATCCCGGCCCGGCGACCGAGGAAACGCAGCTCGGAAACCTGATCGCCGACGCACAATTGTTCGGCACACGCGAGGCGGGCGCGCAGGTCGCCTTTATGAACAATTCGGGCATCCGCGCCGGGCTGGTCCCGCAGGCCGATGGCTCGATCACCTATGGCGACATCTACACCGTCCAACCGTTCGGCAACACGCTGATCACCAAGAGCTTTACCGGCGCGCAATTCCTCGCACTGCTGGAGCAGCAATTCGACGATGAGGGCTTCGTTCAAACTTTCTCACCCTCGGCAGGTTTCAATATGGTGTGGGATATGGGCCGCCCTATCGGCAACCGCGTAATATCGGTCACCCTCAACGGCGAGCCCATCGATCCGGCAGCGACCTATCGGATCACGATGAACAGCTTCCTTGCAGCGGGCGGGGATAGCTTCACCATGTTCGAGGAGGGCACCGATGTCGTCACAGGGCCGGTCGATCTCGATGCAATCGAAGCTTATCTGCAAACCACCGATGTGATGCAATTGCCCGCGCTCGGACGAATGCGCGATCTCACCCCGCCAGAGTGATCAGCCTTAAGCGAGCCGCAATCCCTCGACCCCGCGCGAACCGCCATCCTTTGCGGACAGACCGGCAAACATCGTATCGATGATCTTGCCGAGCTTCTCTTCGGTCAAGCGCTCGCCCAGCATCAGCTGCACCCGCGGGGAAGTATAACCCATCACCATCTGGTTGATCAGCGACAACGCCTCGCCGATCTTGAGCCCTTCGAAATAGCCCTCCGCCTGCGCCTGCGCGACAAGCTCGCTCATGTAGTGGTCCGCGAGGTCGATATAGCCGCGCACCTGTTCGAAGCGCGCTTCGCCCAGCTCCAGATAAAGCGCAAATGTGTCGGGGTTTTCGCGTAGCCGTGCTCGCTCGCGAACGAAGCGGCGGGCAAAGAACTCATAGAATTTGCGCTGGATTGGCAGATCGGAGGCGACCACTTCTTCCATGATCGCGGCATCGGGTGCGAACCAGTCTTCGACGATGGCTTCGAACAGGTCGTTCTCTTCAGGAAAGATCGTTTCGATCCGCGAACGCGAGGTATCGGCAGCGGTGGCCAGCATGGTCCGGGTTACTTCCGAACCGCGCTTCTCGATCAGCTCCATCGCCAGTTTCACCAGCCGGGAGCGTTCCTGCTTGAGATCTTCCTGCGTCATTGGCCTTCCCTGATAGCAACCTGGCGCAGATGCTATTTAAGGCGGTTTACTGCGTTCTCAAGCCGAGTTTTCGAGTTTGATCCGCTCGGCTTGCGCTTCGAGCACTTTGTAGCGTTCGTAATTTGGCAGTTTGGAGCGGAGGAACGCGGCGATCTTAGCAAGATCCTCGCCGTAATTTCCCGTAGGCCAGATCGGTTCGCTGAAGCCGAGAATATTGCGTTCGTTGCACACCCATGCGGCGATAATCGGAACTTTTGCCGCCATGGCGATATTATAAAAACCCGATTTCCAACTGCCATCGGTGGTGCGCGACCCTTCGGCGGCGATCACCAAGGCCAGCTCATCACGCCGTTCGTATTCCGCCGCGATCTGTTCGACCGCATTTGCGCGTTTGGTCCGGTCGATCGGGATACCTCCCATATCGAACATGAAGTTGCGCATAATGCCCTGGAACAGCGTGTGCTTGCCCATGAAGTTGGGCTGGACACCCAGTTTCGCAGTGGCACCCGCAAAGAACACAAAGTCCCAATTCGACGTGTGCGGCGCGCCGGCAATGACAAATTTCTTGAGCTCTTTGGGCAGGCCGCCGTCGATCTTCCAGCCCTGCCAGCCATAGATCAGCACTATGATCCGCCGCACGATACGCGACAGGAACGAACGCTTGCGCTGCGGATTTTCCGGCATTCTCTCTCCCTATGCGAACTGCCTAGCAGTTACGTCGGGGAATGCGAGGGGGTTCCAGTCTTTCAGTGAGCGCCCTCGACCGGTTGACTAAGTTTCTTTCCCTCAAAGAACTCGAGAAAAACCTTCTGTACTTTCGCATCGCTCAAAGTGCCTCGCCGTACCCAGAACGGCTTTCGGTCTTGCATGGAACGGTCAATCCAATCGCCGGTCGTCAGCGCTTGACGAAACCACCAGCCGCGGGGCTTTGCTGTAACGATCCAATAGGGGGCATCCCGTTCTGCCCGGATCGTATGCTTCTCACCGTCTTTGAGTTCGACAATTCCGCCATCATCAACCTGCGACAGCGAAGACAGCTCAGCCCTCAGCTCTTCGGCATTTGATATTTCAACGCAGCGACCGCCGGGCAAATGGAGTTTCATCATCACATCCTGAACACGCCGAATTGCGGCTTGTCAGGGAAGGGTGCTTCGAGCGTGGCGGCGAAGGCCAGTCCCAGCACATCGCGTGTCTGCGCCGGATCAATCACGCCGTCATCCCATAGGCGCGCGGTGGCGTAATAGGGGTTGCCTTCGTCTTCGTATTTCTGGCGGATCGGGGCCTTGAATTCCTCCGCCTCTTCCTCGCTCCATTTGTCGGCATCGCGGTGGACGGTCGCCAGCACCGATGCCGCCTGCTCGCCGCCCATTACGCTGATGCGGGCATTGGGCCAGGTGAACAGGAAGCGCGGGGAATAGGCGCGGCCCGCCATGCCGTAATTGCCCGCGCCGAAACTGCCGCCGATCACCACGGTGATCTTGGGCACGTTAGCGGTGGCGACGGCGGTCACAAGCTTCGCGCCGTGCTTGGCGATGCCTTCCGCCTCATATTTCCCGCCGACCATGAAGCCGGAGATATTCTGCAGGAACAGCAGCGGAATGCCGCGCTGCGCGGCGAGCTCGATAAAGTGCGCGCCCTTCTGCGCGCTTTCGGAAAACAGCACGCCGTTATTGGCGAGAATCGCGACTGGCATGCCCCAGATATGCGCAAAACCGCACACCAGCGTGGACCCGTAGTGCTGCTTGAATTCGTGGAACTCGCTGCCGTCGACGATCCGCGCGATCACTTCCTTCACATCGTAAGGCGCACGGACATCGTCGGGGATGATCGAATAGAGTTCCTCGGCGTCGAATTTGGGCGGGCGCGGGTCTTTGAGCTCGACCTTCGTGCCTTCGCGCTCACCCAGATGCGAGACGATATCGCGCACGATGGTCAGCGCGTGTTCGTCATTCTCGGCCAAGTGATCGACCACGCCCGATTTCTTGGCATGGAGGTCGCCGCCGCCGAGGTCTTCGGCGCTGATTTCCTCACCCGTCGCGGCTTTCACCAGCGGCGGTCCGGCAAGGAAAATCGTGCCCTGGTTGCGCACGATCACCGTCTCGTCCGACATCGCCGGGACATAGGCCCCGCCCGCGGTGCAGCTGCCCATCACACAGGCGATCTGCGGGATTTGCTTGGCCGACATGTTTGCCTGGTTGAAGAAAATCCGTCCGAAATGGTCGCGGTCGGGGAACACCTCTGCCTGGTGCGGCAGGTTCGCGCCGCCGCTATCGACCAGGTAGACGCAAGGCAGGTTATTCTCCTGCGCAATCTCCTGCGCGCGGAGATGCTTCTTCACCGTCATCGGGTAATAGGTGCCACCTTTCACGGTGGCGTCGTTGCACACGATCATCGCCTGCCGACCCGACACGCGCCCGATCCCGGCAATCATCCCCGCGCCGTTGATATCGTCCCTATACATGCCGTTCGCGGCAAGCTGGCCGATCTCGAGGAAGGGTGAACCCGGATCGAGCAGGCGCTCCACCCGATCGCGAGGGAGCAGTTTGCCACGCGCAACATGGCGTTCGCGGGAGCCTTCGGAGCCACCCAAGGCCGCCGCCGCGACTTTGCTGCGCAAGTCCTCGACCAGCTCGCGATTATGCGCCGCATTGGCCTTTGCGTCGGGGCTTTCGAGATCGAGCTTCGATGTCAGAACGGGTGCAGTCATAAATCCTCCCCGGCACGGGGAGGGGGACCGTCCGCAGGACGGTGGAGGGGGTTCAGCTCGTTACAACGAGCGACGATGCCATTCACGACACTCTCCATATCATTCAGCACATCCTTTGCCGGAATGCGCAGGATGTTGAAACCTTTGTGTTGCAATCGTCGGTCCCGGTCACGATCGAGCTCGGGCGCTCTGCCGCGACCATGCGCTTCGCCATCTACTTCGATAACCAGTCGAGCCGACAGGCAGGCGAAATCAACTGTGAAGGGTGCAAGCGGCACTTGTCTGCGGAACTTGGAACCACCGGGTCGCTTTCGCAACTCCTGCCATAGTAGCACTTCGGGCAGGCTCATTTCCTTGCGGAGCTTTCGGGCTCGTTTCACCTGTCCAATCGGTTGTTGAAGGACGGATGCGCCCCCTCCACCGCTCGGCCGGGCCGAGCGGTCCCCCTCCCCGTTCCGGGGAGGATTATTCAACCCGCTGCCCCAATCAGCTCGCGCCCGATCAGCATCCGGCGGATCTCGTTGGTACCTGCGCCTATATCGAGCAGTTTCGCATCGCGCAGATACCGCTCAACCGGCCAGTCCTTGGTATAACCCGCACCGCCTAGTGCCTGCACCGCTTCTGCCGCCACGCGGAACGCGTTTTCACTCGCCAGCAGAATGCAGCCCGCCGCATCGAAGCGCGTCGTCTGGTCGGCATCGCAGGCCTTGGCGACTGCATAGGTGTAGGCGCGCGCCGATTGCAGCGCGACATACATGTCCGCCACTTTCGCCTGCATCAACTGGAATGATCCGATAGGCTTTCCGAACTGCTTGCGCTCGCGCAGGTATGGGATGACCGTATCCAAACACGCCTGCATAATGCCGAGCTGCAATCCGGCGAGCACCACGCGCTCGTAATCGAGCCCGCTCATCAGCACGCCGACCCCGCCATTCACCGGGGCCCATCACATTCTCTTCGGGCACTTCGCAATCGTCGAACACCAGCTCTGCCGTTGGCGAGCCGCGCATGCCCATCTTGTCGATCTTTTGCCCGATGGAGAAGCCGGGCATATCCTTCTCGATCAGGAAAGCGGTAATCCCGCGCGATCCGGCATTGCCGTCGGTCTTGGCATAAACCACGAGCGTATCGGCATATTGCGCGTTGGTGATCCAGAACTTGGTGCCGTTGAGGATATAGCCGCCCTGCACAGCCTCGGCCCTTAGCTTCATTGATACGACATCGGACCCCGCGCTGGCTTCGCTCATCGCGAGCGATCCGACATGCTCGCCCGAAATCAGCTTGGGGAGGTATTTCGCTTTCTGCTTTTCATTGGCCCAGCGGCGGATCTGGTTGACGCACAGGTTCGAATGCGCGCCATAGGACAGGCCGACCGATGCGCTCGCACGGCTCACTTCCTCGACCGCAATGACATGTTCGAGATAGCCGAGGCCGAGCCCCCCATCCTCCTCACCCACAGTGATCCCGTGCAGCCCCAGCTCGCCCATTTGCGGCCACAGCTCCTGAGGGAACCAGTCCTCGCGGTCGGCCTTCTCGGCCAGAGGTGCGATCTGTTCGTCGGCGAAGCGGGCGGTCGTTTCGCGAATCATCTGAGCATTGTCGCCCAGCTGGAAGTCAAAATCGGGGGTCGCGCGCATAAAATCTCCCAAGCACGGTTGCTAACCAGAGCGCATAGCGGAGAGCGCACAGCGCCGCAAACCGGATTAAATCCAGTGGAATCAACGAAAGCGCTGGGCTTCTTCCTCATGCGTCAAACTCTTTGATATAGCTTAACTTTACCTCTATTGTTGCGCGAGACGCAATGAAGTTCGACTATCTGAAGCCTTGGCCGATTGGGGTGCCGCCGGAACCCGCCTTGAGCGGGGACGGGGAGCGTTTGCCAGTGCTCGCGTCCTACGATCTCGATGGACTCGAAGATGATCCTGAACTTGCCCAGATAACCCGTTTCGCTGCGCTACTCTGCAATACCCCGACCGCGCGCGTCAGCCTGGTCGACGAAGTGCGCCAGCGCTTCATCGCGCGCACCGGTCTGACCGACAGGGAGACGCCGCGCAGCCAGTCGGTCTGCTCGCATGCAATGCTTCAGGCCGAACCGCTGGTGGTACCCGACTTGACCCAGGACGATCGGTTCAAGGATTACCCGCCGGTGATCGGTGAGCCCTATATCCGCTTCTATGCCGGTGCCCCGCTGATCAGCCATGAAGGCGCGCCGCTCGGCTCGCTCTGCGTCATCGACACCGAACCACGCGCTGACGGACTGACCGAAATCCAGCTCGACGGATTACAAGTGCTTGCCGCTTCGGTCATGCGCCGCTTGCGCCATCGGCGCGAGAATATCGAACAGCGCGCCGAGATTGCCCAAAGCGAGCGGCGGCTCCGCACCCTGATCGATAGCCTGCCGGATATCGCCTATTCGATCCGGGGCGATGGCTCGTTCGAATATGTCAACGCGCAGTTTGCCGAGGTGGTGGGCGTTGCCCCCCCGAAGGATGCCGAAGACTGGCGCCCGGTCATTCACCCGGACGATCACGAACCTCTTTTCACCGAGTGGTACGACACCTTCGAAAAGAGCGAACCCTTCGAAGCACAGTTCCGGCTCAAACAGGCCGACGGATCGTGGCGTTGGGTTTTGACCCGTGTGTTGCCGGTCGAGAATGGCGGGGATGGCGCGCGCTGGTTCGGCACGGTAACCGACATCGAAGACACACGCCGCGAGGCCGAAGCGCGCCAGTTGCTGGCCAGCGAGTTGTCGCACCGGATCAAGAACATCTTTGCCGTTATCGGTGGTTTGGTCCGGCTTAAGTCCCGCGAACATCCCGAGGCCAAAGCATTTGCCGAGGATATCACGGGAACGCTGGAAACGCTCGGACGTGCGCATCGCTATGCAACACAGGAAGGGGCATCGAAAACCGGTGATACGCTGCATGGCCTGCTCGAAAAGCTGCTCGCGCCCTATGGTGACCCGTCCGGCGGTAGGCTTTGCTTGGAGGGCGACGACAGCCCGGTCAGCAATCGCTCGACAACGCCGCTTGCACTTGTGTTTCACGAGCTGGCCACAAATTCGGCGAAATATGGTGCATTTTCAGTGGCCGAAGGAACCGTTTCAATCACCACCAAGCGGGTGAATGACGCAATCTCGATCCGGTGGGAAGAGAGGGGTGGTCCTGCGCCCTCCGATGATAGCCCCACCGGCTTTGGTTCGCGTTTGGTCAAGGCGACGGTCAACGGGCAACTGCGCGGCGAACTCAACCGCTCCTTTGAGCCCGAGGGGCTGGTTGCAATACTGACCGTGCCTATCGACGCTCTTTGACCTGACTGTGACAGCGCAATAGGGTCGTTGCGTGGTCGCCCAGCACCCCTCCATCGCCTTTCGCGAAACGACCAAGCTGTTTGGCAATGTAACCGCAGTCGACGCAATTTCGCTCGATATCGACAATGACACATTTGTCGCGCTGGTCGGCGAATCGGGTTCGGGCAAGTCGACGCTACTCAAAACAATCAACCGGCTGGTCGAGCCAGATAGCGGCTCCGTCCTGCTCGAAGGCGAAGATGTGCGCCGCGCCGACGCGCCCGAACTGCGCCGCCGGATCGGCTATGTTTTTCAGGGCGTCGGCCTGTTCCCGCATATGAATGTCGCGGAGAACATCGCTATCGGACCGCGGCTGGCGGGCAGCAAGCTATCCGCCGAACGGATCGAGGATTTGCTCGTCGGCGTCGAACTCGATGGCAGCTATGCCGAGCGTATGCCGAGCGAGCTTTCCGGCGGCCAGCGGCAACGGATCGGTGTTGCCCGCGCGCTGGCAAATGACCCGCATATATTGCTGATGGACGAACCCTTTGGCGCGCTTGATCCGGTGACCCGCGATGCTTTGGGAAAGCGCGTGCGCGCGCTGCATGACAGGCTCGGGTTGACCACGGTGATGGTGACGCATGACATGGCCGAAGCACTACTGCTCGCCGACCGTGTGCTGGTGATGAGCGAGGGCTGTGTGGTAGCCGACAATACGCCGCAGGAATTGCTCGCTGGCAAAGGCGGCGAGATCGCACAGAGCCTGGTGGCCGTCCCGCGCGACCAGGCTGAAGCGCTGGCAGGGCTCGCACAATGAACGCGATTTTCGAAGCACTCGCCGACCTGGGTGACAAGCTCGCTGCGCATGTGTTGCTCGCCTCCTCGGCTATCGCGCTCGGCATAATTGTCGCATTACCCCTTGCCGTCTGGGCCAGCCGTTCGCCGACCGTCGCCAAGATCACACTCGGCTTCGCGAGCCTGGTGCAGACCATTCCCGCGCTGGCATTGCTAGCATTGTTCTTCCCGATACTGCTCAGCCTGCGCGTCGTCTTCGGCGAAGGCCTGCCCACGCTCGGCTTCCTGCCTGCGCTGCTCGCACTGGCTCTTTACGCCTTGCTGCCGATCCTGCGGAACACGGTAACCGCGCGCGAACATATGGCCGCCGGAGTGCTCGAAGCCGCCGACGGCGTCGGCATGACCGGCTGGCAGAAATTGCGGCTGGTCGAGGCACCACTGGCGGCGCCCTATATCATGGCGGGCATTCGCACAGCGGCGGTGTGGACCATCGGCGCAGCAACGCTTTCAACCACCATCGGCCAGCCTAGCCTGGGTGATCCGATCTTTGCCGGCTTGCAGACGCAAAACTGGGCGCTGGTGCTGGCGGGCTGCATTGCCTCGGCAGGCCTTGCCGTGGTCGCCGACAGCCTGCTCGGTATGGTCGAGCGTGGATTTGCGGGTCGCAAGAAAGGACTGATCTGGATTGGCGCGGGAATCGCGGCGCTTGGCATAGCGGCGTCGGCATGGTCGCTGCGCGTGCAGGACGACGATACCGTGGTGATCGGTGCCAAGAGCTTCTCCGAGCAGTATATTCTCGCCCAGCTTGTCGGGCAGCGGTTGGAGGAGGCTGGCTACACCGTCGAATATCGCGACGGGCTCGGTTCGGCAGTGGTCCACAATGCGCTGACCACTAGCGAGATCGACATTTCCTTCGATTACACGGGCACATTGTGGACCAACCAGTTGGGGCGCGAGGACAATCCCGGGCGCGAGGAGATCTACGAGACAATTGTCGATTGGGAACGTGATACCACCGGCACATTGGTGCTGGGCAATCTCGGTTTCGAGAACGCCTATGCGCTGGCAATGCGGCAGGACCGCTCGCGCGAGTTGGGCGTTACGACTATCGGCGATCTGGGGCGCGTCGCTCCTGGTTTGACCATCGGCGGCGATGTCGAGTTCTTCGAGCGGCCCGAATGGATCGCCGTGCGCGATGCCTATAATCTCGATTTCGCCCGCACGCGCAATTTCACAAGTACCTTCATGTATGACGCGCTGACCGGCGGCGAGGCGGATGTGATTTCGGCATATACTTCTGATGGACGCGTAGCAGCAGACCGGTTGGTGATACTGGAAGACACCAAACAGGCCTTCCCGGCCTACGATGCGCTGCTGCTGATTTCGCCCGAGGCAGCGCAAGACGCCGATCTGGTAGCGACGCTCCGACCGCTGATCGGAGCTATCGATGTCGATGCCATGCGCGAGGCAAACTTCTCAGTCGATCGCGAGGATAACAAGAATACTCCCGCTGAGGCCGCACGGGTGCTTGCCGACGAGGTCGGCCTCTAATTTGCGGGAAAGCCCGCGCCACCGGCCCAGTTGGGGCCCGATAGTCCCATAACCTTGAACAGCTGCCCCATCTGATCACTCGCGATCAGGCGGTTCATCGCCGCAGAGATCTCCTCAGCGTATTGCGGTGCTTGCTGGGCGAGACTTTGGGCGCGCATTTCAATGCCCAGCGCACGCAGCCAGTCGCCCTGCGTGACCGTGCCGATATGCCGGGCATCGCGCGATTGGGCGATCCGCGCCATAGTCGCAAAATCGACCAGCGCGGTAAGGTCGGCATCGCCCGGAGCAGCAAAAGGGTTCACCTTCTGGTGGTCCCGCACCGCCTGAAATGTTGATCCGGTTTGCAATTTGTCATGGCCGTAATCGATCACCAGCGCGGCGCCGCCTTGTTCGGACAACCTTCCGGCCAGTTCAAACATGATCGCAGCCGATGCCGGAGAGGTTTCGAGAATCGCACCCTCGGCGGCATCGTGAAATTCGGGCGGAACCGCCGCGTCCATTGGCTGGCCACCTGCAACGAAGGTAAAATCATCGCCTGCCAGTCCGACCATCCGCTCGCGCCAGCCATCAGGTCCCCGGACCAGCTGGCGGATCGGCAAGGCATCGAGGAATTCATTCGCCACCAGCAATATCGGTGCATCCTGCGGCACGGTAGAAAGATCGTCATGCCAGATCGCACCGGGCACGGTCTTGAGCTGGACGTCCTTCAGCGCCTGCGAGGACTCGACGAAATGAACATGCGGTTCAAGCCCGTATTTGCGCGCCGAGCGCAACGCATCTTTCGCCAGCGTCCCGCGCCCGGGGCCGAGCTCGACATAATAAACGTGTTCCTCGCGCCCGTTATTGATCCACATATCGGCCAGCCACAGGCCGATAAGCTCGCCGAACATCTGGCTGATTTCAGGGGCGGTGATGAAATCCCCACTGCCACCGAGCGGATCCTTCCCCGAATAGTAGCGCGCGTTGCTCTCGCCCATAAACTGGGTGAGCGAGATCGGTCCGGTGTTGCGGATCAAACGGCGGAAACTCTCCGCCAGATCGTTGGGTGCGCGTTCTGTCAATTGGGCATCAGGTCGAAGCTGGCGCAGCTCCGCCGCTCGCCAGCGGTTCGCGTTGCAGCGCGCGGATAACGAAGAACAGACCGACCGCGATCATCGGCAGGCTGAGCCATTGACCCATCGACAGGAAGTATTTCTCGACCACCCATTGCAGATGCGCGTCGGGCTCGCGGAAGAACTCGTTGACGATCCGCGCAACGCCCATACCGAGCGTAAACACACCGACCAGCAGGCCGGGGCGATAGCGGGCGCGTGTCTTCCAGAACAGGAACAGCAGGATGATGATCAGCGCGAGCCCTTCCAGCCCTGCCTGATACAACTGTGATGGATGGCGGGGCGGCCCGGCCATCTCCACACCGTTGATCACTTCGGGGAAGCTCATTGCCCAGGCGACATCTGTGGTCCGGCCCCACAATTCGCCGTTCACGAAATTAGCCAGCCGTCCGAAAAACATCCCGAACGGCACGCAAACCGCGATGTAATCGCACACCCGCACAAAGCTGAGCTCGCCCTGGCGGCACACCCTTGCGATCGCCAGCAGGACACCCAGCACCCCTCCATGAAAGCTCATCCCGCCATCCCACAGTCGCAGCAGCTCCCAGCTGACAAAGCCGTCGCCCCCGAAGCTCACAAACAGTTCGGGCTTGTAGAACAGTGCGTAGCCGAGCCGCCCGCCTAGGATTATGCCGAGCGTGCAATAGAAGAACAGATCTTCCGCATGACGCTGCGCCATCGGCGCGCCGGGCGCCTTGATCATCTTGGTCAGGTGCCAATAGCCCAGCACGATCCCTGCGAGATAAGCGAGCGAATACCAGCGCAGGATCATCCTGTTGCCGAACAATTCAAAACCGAGATCGATCCCCTCGGTCAGGCCCAGATCGACCCATTGAATTGCCGGAGCCGCCGTTTGTGCCGCAGCGGTTGCAACCGATAGTGACAGCAAGTGTCTTACCCCTTAAGTAACAAACGCGAAGACCGGATTCTGCGCGGATATATTCGTGCCAGCTTCTGGCATAGGCAGGGTTGAAGGGGAACCCTGCGCTTCACACAAAGTTCGCATAAAGTACGCGCTCACTGCGCGGCGTGAATATCGAGAGGATACGACATCATATGCCTACCGAACTCGACAAGGCGCTGGACGCGATCATCGAAACGATCATCCAGCCGGGCCAACCCTTCGAAACCGTCGACTACGAAGATTACGGCGTAAAGCTGCCCGCTTTCAAGAACGCTCCGCCGAGCCTGGCGCATTATTTTGCGCATTTCTGCCAGGAACATAGTGACCTTGATTTTCTGGTGGACGGTGAAACACGGCTAACATTCGGCGAATGCTGGGAGGCGGCGACACATGTCGCGGCGGGCCTTGCACAGGATCACGGCATCGGGAAAGGCGACCGCGTGGGGATCGCCGCACGCAATTCGGCCAACTGGATCATCACCTATATGGGCATCATCATGTCGGGCGGCTGCGCGACATTGCTCAACGGTTTCTGGACTGGCGACGAACTGGCCTATGGTGTCCGCCTTGCCGAGTGTAAATTGGTGCTCGCCGATGAAGGCCGCGCCAAACGGCTTGAAGGCACCGACCATTCGGCGAAGGTCGTCGTGTTCGGCCATGACGGACCGCCTTCGAGTGGCCTCGCACCCGTCTGGGCAGATGGCGACACGGCCATGCAGATGCTCGGCCAATTGGGCCCGGACGATCTCGCGACGATCCTCTACACCTCAGGTTCGACCGGCCAATCGAAGGGTGCATGGTCCGATCATCGCGGCGTCGTGAACGGAACCTTCAGCTATGTCTCGCAAAGTGCGATGGCCAAGATCCTGCTCACCCAGCAAGGGCAGGAACCGACCGAACAGCCCTGTGCGCTTATTGCAGTGCCGCTGTTCCACGTCACCGGCGAAGTGCCGCTCTACCTGCAAAGCTACGGCATCGGCCGCAAACTGGTGATGATGCCCAAATGGGATGCCGAAGAGGCATTGCGTCTGATGGAGCAGGAAAAGGTCAGCTATTTCGTCGGTGTGCCGCTGATGAGCTACGAAATCGCTACCCACCCGAACCGTGAAAAGTACGACCTGTCTGCGTGTAAGAGCTTTGCCGCCGGTGGTGCCCCGCGTCCGGTCGAGCACGTCAACAAGATCAAGGAAGCCTTCCCCGAGGGCTTCCCGCTGCTCGGCTATGGCCTGACCGAAACAAACGGCGTGGGCTGCGGCAATTTCAACGAGAATTACATGGCCAAGCCGGGTTCGACCGGCAAGGCGAGCCGTCCGTTGGTCGATGTCGCGATCCTCGACGACGACGGCAACAGGGTTGATCAGGGCAATGTGGCGGAGGTGTGCATTCGCACCGTTGCCAATTTCCGCGGCTATTGGCGCAATGACGAGGCCACCGATGCGGCGTTCACCAAGGACGGCTATTTCCGCACCGGTGATCTCGGCTATCTCGACGAAGACGGCTATCTCTATATCGTCGACCGTAAAAAGGACATCATCATCCGCGGCGGCGAAAATATCGCCTGCCCCGAAGTCGAGGGCGGGATTTACGAGCATGACGATGTCGCCGAATGTTCGGTTTTCGGTCTCCCTGACGAGCGCTTTGGCGAGCTGCCCGCAGCGGTTTATCGCACCGTAGACGGCAAGGATTTGTCGACCGAGCAATTGCGTGAATTCATGCTGACCAAACTGGCGCCGTTCAAGGTGCCGCTGATCGAGCATATCTGGCGTTCGGATGAGAAATTGCCCCGCCTGGGCACGCAGAAAATCGACAAGCGCACTGTGCGCACGATGTTCGCAAGCGAGCATCTCGACTAACCTACTGGCGGCCATGTGAACCAGCTGAAAATCCCCAAACGGCGCGCGATAATTGATCGCAGGGCACTGAGCGGGGATCTCGCCACGCTGGTGGCCGAACATGGTCAGCAGGCCCGCCAGCCAATCGTCGAATTGCTGCGCGGCGCGCTCGATGCCGGACGCGCCGAGCTGGCCGGGCGCCTCGCGGACAAGCCCGCTTCCGGTCACGAATGCTCGGGCGGGCAGGCTTTCCTGATCGACCAGATCATTCGTCTGCTACACGACCACGTGACCAGCAATGTCTATCCGCCGGGCAATCGCTCGACCAGCGAGCGGCTGAGCATCATGGCTGTCGGCGGCTATGGCCGCGCGGAAATGGCACCGCATTCGGATGTCGATATTGCTTTTCTGACCCCCGCGCGACGCACCCCATGGTGCGAGCAGGTGATCGAGGCGATGCTCTATTTCCTGTGGGATCTAGGGCTGCAGGTCGGCCATTCGAGCCGCACACCCGATGAAGTCGTGCGCATGGCGAAAGAAGATTTGACCATCCGCACAGCGCTGCTCGAAGGGCGATTCATATGGGGCGATGAAGAACTTTACGAAACCGCGCGCCAACGGTTCTACAAGGAAGTCGTCCATGGCAGCGAGCGCGAATTCGTCTCCGAAAAACTCGCAGAGCGCGATGCCCGCCACAAGCGGATGGGCGACAGTCGCTATGTTGTCGAACCCAATGTGAAAGACGGCAAGGGCGGCCTGCGCGACCTGCATACGCTCTACTGGATCGGCAAATATATCCATAAGGTTCGCAGCGCCGCAGACCTCGTCGAGGTCGGCTTGCTGACCAAGCAGGAATACCGCTCTTTCCGCCGCGCCGAGGGATTCATGCTGGCGGTTCGGTGTCATCTCCATGTCATCACAGGCAGGGCCGAGGACCGGCTGACATTCGACCTGCAGCGCGAGATTGCGGACCGGATGAACTTCACCGACCGTCCGGGCAAGAGCGCGGTCGAGCGCTTCATGCAGTTCTACTTCATCCAGGCGAAGCGCGTCGGCAGCCTGACCGGCGTGTTCCTCGCGCATATTGACGAGCAGTTCGCCCAAAAGCGCACGCGCAAAGGCTTCTTTGCGGGCTTCACCTCGCGCCCGCGCACACTCAAGGGATACAAGGTTTTCGGCGGAAAGATCGCCGCGCCCAGCAAGGACTGGTTCGCGAAAGACCCGGTCCGCCTGATCGAAATCTTCCGGATCGCCGAGACCGAGGGGCTCGAAATCCACCCCGACACGATGCGGCAGGCCGATCGTGACTCGGGCTTGATCAAGGCCAAGGTTCGCAAGGATCCGCGCGCCAATGCGCTGTTCCTCGACCTGCTGGCGGGTCGCAACAATCCCGAAATGGTGCTGCGCTGGATGAACGAGGCCGGGGTATTCGGGAAATTCGTGCCCGATTTCGGCAAGGTCAACGCGCAGATGCAGTTCGACATGTATCACCACTATACGGTGGACGAACACACGATCCGCGCCATCGGGCTGCTCAGCCGGATAGAGAAGGGCGAGCTGGCCGACGATCACCCTCGCTCGACCAAGCTGATCCACCGCGTCAATTCGCGCCGCGCGGCCTATGTCGCGGTTCTGCTGCACGATATCGCCAAGGGGCGCGGCGGCGACCATTCAGTGCTGGGCGAGAAAGTCGCGCGCAAGCTCTGCCCCCGCTTCGGGTTGAGCGACGAGGAAACGTCGCTCGTCGCGTGGCTGGTGCGGCAACATCTGCTGATGAGCGCGACCGCCTTCAAGCGCGACCTGACCGATCCCAAGACGATCGAGGATTTCGTTGGACAGGTGCAAAGCCTTGAGCGCCTGCGCCACCTTATGATCCTGACCGCAGTCGATATCCGCGCTGTTGGCCCTGGCACGTGGAACAGCTGGAAAGGGCAACTGCTCGGCGAGCTGTATGACAATGCGCAGGAGCGACTACGGCTGGGGCATGTCAGGCATGGGCGCGGGGAACGTGTCAAAGCGAAGAAGGAGGTTGTGCGCGGCCTGATGGGCAGCAGAGCAGAGCTGATCGGGAAATACGGCGACGTGTTCCAGGACGCCTATTGGATCGCCGAACCCGAAGACATCATTGCCCGCAACCTTGTGCAATATTCCGAAGCACGACAGCAGGAAGAAAAACTCTCGGTCCATTGCGAGTTTTACGAAGCGCGCGGGGCCACTCTGGTCAGCGTTATCGCAGCTGATCACCCTGGCCTGTTTTACCGAATTGCGGGCGGGATCCATCTTGCCGGAGCGAACATCATCGATGCGCGCATCCACACCACGCGCAGCGGCTGGGCGGTCGACAATTTTCTGGTGCAGGATCCGCATGGCCAACCGTTCCATGAGGAACGCCAGTTGGCGAGGATCGAGAATAGTATCAGCGATGCGCTGGCCAACAGGGTCGAGCTGGCCCCGCAGCTCGCGAAGCGTCCGCTGCCGATTAGCCGGTCCAAGACCTTCCGTGTCCGCCCGCGGGCGATTTTCGACAATAAGGCATCGAACCATTTTACCGTGGTCGAGGTGAATGCACGCGACCGGCCCGCACTACTCAACCGCCTCGCGCGGGTGCTGTTCGAAAGCCAGCTAATCGTCCATTCGGCGCATATTACCGCCTATGGCGAACGCGCGGCGGATACGTTCTACGTCACCGATCTGATGGGCGACAAGGTAACAAATCCGCCACGGCTGACAGCGATTGAGAAGGCGTTGATCGAAGCCGCCAGCGACCGGCGGCAGGCGGAGCTGGAAAACGCCTGATCCTATTTCAAAAGCGTGCGCGCATCGTCGAGCGCCTGATGCAGCGTCGCCAGATCACCCTCTTCAATGCAGAATGGCGGCATCAGATAGGCGGTGTTCCCCAATGGCCTGACCAGAAGATCACGCTCGCGGAAGAAAGCGAGCAATCGCGGACCGATATCGGACAGATAGCCACCCTCTCCGACCGCGTAGTCCACCGCCAACACTGTCCCGCAGCGCCGCGCATTTTCTATCCCGTCGAGATTGCCAAGCGTCTCGATCGCCGAGTGCTGGCGTGTGGCCAGATCATCGATCCGCTGCTGCACCGGCTCCTCGCGCCAGACTTGCAAATTGGCGAGCGCGGCGGCGCAGCTGACCGGATTGGCGGTGAAGCTGGAGGAATGGTAGAACGTCTTGGTCCGGTCGGTGGAAAAATGCGCGTCGTATATCTTCTCGCTGGCCAAGGTTGCTGCGAGCGGAACCACACCGCCGGTCAAACCCTTGGCAAGACAGACGATATCGGGTGAAATACCCGCCTGTTCACACGCCAGTATTGTGCCAGTGCGACCCCATCCGGTCATCACTTCATCCGCGATGAACAGGACATCGTGGCGGGCGCAGATCGCGTGCATCTCTGCCAGCACCCGAGGGGAATACATCAGCATCCCGCCCGCACCGAGCAACAATGGTTCGACGATCAACGCCGCCGCTTCGGCATGGCGGCATGCCTTCTCCAGCGCATCGAGCGTAGCCTGCTGTGAGTTTGGTCCCGGGAAGGGTATCCGGTCCACATCGAACAGCAACGGGTCATAAGCCTGATTGAACACACCGCGCGCGCCGACCGACATCGCGCCGATTGTGTCGCCGTGATAGGAATGCTCCATCACGATAATCCGGCGGCGCTTGCTGCCACGGTTCGCCCAATATCCCAGCGCCATTTTCAGCCCGACCTCGACCGCAGTTGACCCCGAATCCGAAAAGAACACGTATGGCAGGTCGACCGGAAGCATATCGACCAGTTCGCGCGCCAGCCGGTCGGCCGGCTCATGCGTCCAACCGGCAAATATCATCTGGTCAAGAATGCCCGCCTGCTGCCGGATCGCCTCGACAATTGGCGGATGGCAATGGCCATGGGTGATTACCCACCAGCTCGAAATCGCATCGACCACGCGCCGCCCGTCTTTCGTGAACAGGCATGCTCCCCCGGCCCGTTCGACCAGCGGGATCGGTTCGCCAAGACCGTGTTGGGTAAAGGGGTGCCAGACAGGAGAGTTGCTCATGCGAAATCACCCGGGTCGAAATTTTCAGTCATAGCGGCGGCGAGGCTCTCCGCATCGAGCGGATCGAGCCGCGGCAAACGGCCCAGATGACGGATCGCGCCGACCGAGCAAATCACACGCTCGGTCTCGACATTCTCGTCGCCGACAAAGGCAATCCCGGCAATCGGCACGTTGCGGGAGCGCATGGCTTCGAGCGACATAAGGCTGTGATTGATGGTCCCCAACCCTGTGCTCGCGACCAGGATAGCGGGCAGACCCCAGATCGCGAACATGTCTGCATAGAGAAGCTGCTCGGTCAGAGGGACAAGCACTCCGCCCGCACCCTCGACAACCAAAGCTCCCCCACAATCGGGCAATTGGAGCTCGTCCGGATCGATAGTCACTCGATCAATCGCCGCAGCCTGATGCGGCGAGCACGGCGTATTCAGGCGGTAGGCTTCGGGCAGGATCGAGCTGGCCGGCAAACCGGACAATTCAGCCACACGAGCGCTATCGCCGCCTTCATCAAGGCCAGCCTGGACCGGCTTCCAGTAATGCGCGGCGATCATGCCGGCGAGACCCGCTGCAAATACGGATTTGCCGATATCGGTATCGGTGCCGGTTACGACGAAGCCCCTCATATGAGCAGTGTCTGCAACAGCTCCGCAAAAGAATCCAGTTCGGCATCGCTCGCATTAAGCGTCATCACGATGCGCAAACGGGAAGAGCCGTCGGGCACCGAAGGCGGTCGGATTCCCCGCACATCGAAACCGGCTGCACGCATCTGCTCGGCAATGTCCATTGCCCGCTGCTCCTCGCCAAGGATGAGCGGGATGATGGGCGACCCGTGACACGATGCGCCGAGCGGCTCGAACAGCGTTCGGGCGCGATCCATGCGCTTCGAAATCGCCTCGCGTCGATCATCGGCCCGCTCGCACGCTTCCAGTGCGGCACGCGCAATGGCAGCGGTCAGCGGTGAAGGCGCGGTCGAGAATATAAAACCGCGCGCCCGGTTGATCAGGTGCAAGCGCATCACTTCGGGTCCGCAGAGCACCGCTCCTTCGCAGCCGAGCGCCTTGCCGAAAGTGTGCAGCGTGATGAGGTTGTCCGCCGGTTGCAGACCATGCGTAAGTCCGCGCCCGCCTTCGCCGAACACACCGGTCGCATGCGCTTCGTCGACCACCAGCATCGCCTTGTGCCGGTCGGCAATGGCACACAGATCGGCCAGTGGAGCGAAATCGCCGTCCATGCTGTAGAGCGATTCGACAGCGATCCAGACAGTGCCGCTTCCGCCTGCCGCGCGCCAATTGCGGATTGTTTCGTCAAAGCTGTCCGTCTCGTTGTGGACTGCGCCGCGAACTTCCGCCCGTGTCAGCCGCAATCCCTCATGCACGCTGGCATGGATCAAGGCGTCATGGACAACCAGATCCCCCTTTTGCGGCAAGGTGGCGAACAAGGCAGCGTTGGCCGTGTAACCGGTCGCCATGAACAGAGCGGCGTCTCGCCCGAAAAATCCTGCTGCTTCGACTTCAAGCGCTTCATGCTCGGAACAATTGCCGCGCAGCAGCCGCGATCCGCCCGAACCCACCGCCACACCCCGATCAATCGCTGCGCGCGCCGCATCGGCAAGCACCTTCGAGCCGGCAAGGCCCAGGTAATCGTTCGAGGAAAAATCGGCCCCTTCGCGCGGGACAAGTCGGCGCAGTCGGGCAGCCTGCTCAAGCCCCGCCAGATCCTCGCGCTGCGCCTCGAGGTTCATCCGCCGCGCTTCCCAAACAGCGCAGTTCCGACCCGGATATGCGTTGCGCCGAGCATGATTGCGGTTTCGTAGTCGCCGCTCATCCCCATACTCAGGCCGATTCTTGGGCTCCCAAGACCGTTCTCATCGGCCAGCTTGGCGAGAAATGCGAAAAACGGCGCAGGCTCGATGTCTGCGGGCGGGAGGCACATCAGACCGGCGAGCGGAATACCGGCCTCGCGCACACGGGCAAGAAAATCGGGCAAATCGGCAATCGCGACACCACCCTTTTGCTCCTCGTCGCCGATATTGACCTGCACGAAGCACGGCACACGCTTGCCCGCCTTGTCCATCGCCTTTTTGAGCGCCTTGAGCAGGCTGGGCCGGTCAAGCGAGTGGATGCAGTCGAACAGTTCGACCGCATCGTCGGCCTTGTTGGATTGCAACTGACCGATCAGGTGCAGTTCGGCATCGGGATAAGCCTCGCGCAAGGCAGGCCACTTGCCCTGCGCCTCCTGGACGCGGTTTTCGCCGAAAACCCGCTGGCCTTGTTCGAGTAGCGGCTCAATGCGCTCGGCGGGATGCGTCTTGCTGACCGCGATCAGCGTCACCTCATCCACTTCGCGCCGCGAAATCTTGCACGCCTTGGCTATCGCTTGCTGTACTTGTTCAAGAGGGGTTGATGCATTGTCCATCGCGCGCCGCTATAACGCGCGCGTGGCGCAAGACCAGTCCCCTCTCCCACACATATGGCTGCTGAGCGACGCGCGGAACAATGCGACGCTGGAGGATTCGCTGGCAACGTTGCCGAGCGGATCGGGCTTTATCTATCGTCACTATCATCTGGGTGCAGGCGAACGGCGCAGGCGTTTCGATGAGCTGAAAGCCGTCGCCAAACAGCATAACCACATCGTCATCCTGTCCGGCTCGACGGAGTTGGCATGCGAGTGGAGTGCAGATGGCGTTTATGGTCCTGCCGACAAGCTCGGCACAAACGATGACCTTCTTCGTCTCGCCACCGCGCACAATGGCGACGAGATTCAGGCTGCCAACCGGATAGAAGCAGACGCCGTCCTGCTTTCGCCCGTCTTTCCGACCCGCTCTCATCCGGACGCTTCGGTGCTCGGTCCGTTCGGATTCAGCGTTCTTGCTCAACAAGCCGATATGCCGGTGATTGCGCTGGGCGGAATGACCCGCAAACGCGCTGAGGCCAATGGCATCCAGCGCTGGGCGGCAATCGACGGGTTAAGCTAAGCTGCACCCCATCCACCGCAACATCGCTTGACCCAGAGTCCGCGACGATTCATGGTGCGTTTTCACGGGTCTATAGGGGTAGAAAATGGCCACTCGAGCGGTCGGAAACAAGAAAAACGCGGATTGGCGCGCGGCGTGGCGGCGCTCGATCCGGCGCGCCTTGCAGATGGCAGGAGCCGGCATTCTCACCGCGACGATGATCTTCGTCGGCCTTTCGCTGTTCAGCTACACCCAGACCGATGCCAGCCCCTCCACTGCCGCGGCAACCAATGTGATCGGCAACTGGATGGGCGCAAGCGGCGCATGGACCGCCGAGCGGCTGTTTTTCCTGTTTGGCGTTCCTGCATGGCTGCTGCTGCCGCTGCTCTATATCGGCGCGCGCAAATTGTGGCGCGATGTCGAGGAAGAGGACATCGACACCGAAACCCGCTGGTGGATTCCGATTGGCATGCTGCTGCTCGCGATTGCTCTGTTCGGAACGGTGCTGGCGCTGGTATTCGACGAACCGGGTGGAGACTTGCCCGCACGCGTCGGCGGTATCACCGGGCTGCTTGGCGCGGCGGGTGTCCATGCCGTGGACGCCCGTTTGCCCGAAGCCATGCAGGGCTGGAGCGTCGGCGGTTTCGGACTGCTCGCACTTGCCGGAGGCGTCGTACTCACAACCCGCGTCTTCGCCATTGACTGGCGTCCGCTACTCACTTTGCCGCAATTCCTCAAACGCGCGCCCGCGCTGCCCGAAGGCAAGATCCCGCTGATCCCGGCGCGCAAACCCAAGGCAAAAAAGGACACGCCCGCTGCCGAGGCCGTGATCGAGCAGAAAGACCGCCGCGCGCCGACCATCACCGATCCGACCAAGCCGCCAAAGAAGGCTCCACTGGCCAAGGCCAAGCAGCAAGACATGTTCGCCGATTACGAGCTGCCGAGCCTCAATCTGCTGGCCGAACCGCCCGAGGACAAGGCACCCAAGCTCGACAAACTCGCGCTCGAGCGCAATGCCCGCCTGCTCGAAACCGTGCTGGACGACTTCAATGTGAAGGGCGAAATCACCGCCGTGCGCACCGGCCCCGTCGTGACCATGTACGAGCTCGAACCCGCACCCGGCGTAAAGGCCGCGCGCGTCGTCGGATTGGCCGAAGACATTGCCCGCAATATGAGCGCGATCAGTGCTCGCGTCTCACCCATCCCGGGCAAAACCGTGATGGGGATCGAACTGCCCAACGCAGATCGCCAGATGGTCATGCTGAAGGAACTCGCCGCATGCGAGGACTTCGCCGATGCCAGGGGGGCGCTGCCGATCATCCTGGGCAAGGACATTGCCGGCGAACCGATAGTCGCCGACCTGGCCGCAATGCCGCACCTCCTCGTCGCGGGCACGACCGGTTCAGGTAAGTCGGTCGGGCTGAACTGTATCCTGCTGAGCCTGCTCTATCGCTTTACACCCGCCGAATGCCGCCTGATCCTGATCGATCCCAAAGTGCTCGAACTCAGCGTCTATGAGGACGTGCCGCATTTGCTCAGCCCCGTCGTTACCGAGCCGCATAAATCGGTGCGCGCGCTCAAATGGGCGGTCGAGGAGATGGAGCGCCGCTACCGGATGATGAGCAGCGTCAATTCGCGCAATATCGCCGGTTTCAACGAGAAAGTCCGCGCCGCAATTGCCAAGGGCAAGCCGCTCGGTCGCCGCGTGCAGACCGGCTTCGATCCCGAAACGGGCGAGGAAATCTACGAGGAAGAACAGCTCGATTACGAGGTGCTGCCGCAGATCGTGCTGATCGTCGACGAGCTTGCCGATCTGATGGTCACGGTGGGCAAGGAAATCGAAGTGCTGATCCAGCGCCTGAGCCAGAAATCGCGTGCTGCGGGGATCCATCTGATCATGGCGACGCAGCGACCCAGCGTTGATGTCATCACCGGCGTCATCAAGGCCAACCTGCCGACCCGGATCAGCTTCAAGGTCACGAGCCGGATCGACAGCCGCACGATCCTGGGCGAGCAGGGCTCCGAACAGCTGCTGGGCAAGGGCGACATGCTCTACAAGCCCAACAGCGGCGCGATGGTCCGCGTGCATTGTCCGTTTGTGTCCGATGAAGAGGTTGAAACGGTCGCCGATCACTGGCGCGCGCAGGGCAAGCCCGACTATATCGACGCGGTCACCGAAGAGCCCGAAGATGGCGGCGGGCTGACCTTTGAGGACGAACTCACCGCCAGCGACGACCCGGCCGAGCGCAAATACCGCCAGGCGTGCCAGATCGTAATCGAAAACCAGAAAGCCAGCGGCTCATGGCTCCAGCGCCAGATGGGCGTCGGCTACAACACCGCCGCCAAATGGATCGAACGCATGGAAAGCGAAGGGCTTGTGGGCCGGGCAAACCATGTGGGCAGGCGCGAGATATTCCGCGACCAGGACGGAAATCCTTTGTGATCGCATAGGTTCCTTAGGCAGGAACAAGACGCCATATCGAACCCGTTTCGTTGTGCTCCAAGGCAATATAGACGAGGCCGTCCACGCCCATGGCAACATCGCGGATGCGCCCGAAATCTGTGATCAGCTTCTCCTGCTCAACTAGCTCGCCATCTTCGATCCGCACGCGATAAAGCGTGCTTGCCTTGAGCGTTCCGACAAGCAGGTCGTTGTTCCAATCCGGAAACGCCGAACCGCTGTGAAAGGTGAAATTCGAGACGGCGGGCGCGGGTGTGAAATCGACCACCGGCAGGACCGTGTCCTCGATCGCGAAATCCAGCCCCAGGTCTTTGCCGATCGCCACTTCCTCGCCGTTGTAATCGAGCCCGTTGGTGTAAAGCGGCCAGCCATAGTTTTGGCCACCCAGAATGCGGTTTATCTCGTCACCCCCGCGCGGACCCATCTCGGTATTCCAGATTTCGCCATTGTCCGGATGCCCGTCGAGGCCCTGCCCGGTGCGATGGCCATAGCTCCACACCGTATGGATCGTCGATGCTTCCGGGCGTTCTTCAGGCGGAATCCAGAACGGATTGTCTTCGGGAACGGTTCCATCGTCGCGAACGCGGTGAATCTTGCCATATGGCGTGTTCAGGTCGTGCAGCTTGTCGTAGGTGTTCTTGCCACCAACCGAGATGTAGAGATAGCCGCGCCCGTCGAATGCCAGTCGACCCGCCGCAACCGCGTCCGGCACCGGCGTATAGTGGTCTTCATGAACCGACCAGATGACCTCCTGATCGATCCATCGTCCGTCCTTGATCCGCCCGCGGACGACTCGAACCATCGTGCCTGGAACAACCCAGGCGCAGCCCCAGTTGCAACGATCGGTATGCGAAAGGTAAATCCAGCCATTCTCGGCATAATCAGGGTGCAGCTCCACATCGAGCACCGTGCCGAGGTTGAACCATGATCCTCCGGCGCTGACGATGGTATCCCAAACTTCGGGTGTATCGGCGATCAGCGCGCTTTGCCTGCCCTGCCGATCGACCATCGAAAGCCCTCTGACCTTTTCGGCGACCAGAATATTGCCATCGGACATGGGTGCCAGCGAGTATGGCCGGCTTTCAAGCGTGGCGACGCGTTCAAGCCGGAAATCGTGATGCTGCGACTTGATGATCCGGTTATCCTCAGGCTCCTTGGTGTAGGAAACGGCAGTGGTCGGGAATTTCTGACGGCGCTCGCTGATGAGCAAAGCCAGCGATTTGATCCGTTGCGGTGAGAGTTTGCCATCCCAACCATGCGTGATCGTGTCCGGGAGACCCTCGCCAATTACGGCCATCATCTCTTCAACGGAGTCTCCATATTTCAGGTCGGCCTCGACCAGCGCGGGACCGGTTTCAGTCCCTTCCATCGCTGCGCCATGACAACTGGCGCAGTTTTCATTCCATGCGACCAGAGACGGTTCGCGACTGTCCGCCGTCGAGACATACCAATAGCCAAATGCCCCGCCGAGCGCCGCCACAACAAGAAAGCCAATCGCAAATTTGTATCGCTTCTTCATATCCTACTCCGCCTTGGGGCCGGATCCGGCTGATCGTGCAAGAGGTCAGGCCAACTTGAACGGCTCGCTGATCAGCTCTTCGGAGACTTCCCACAGGCGGGCGGCAGCGCCCGGATCTTGCGCCGCCGCATCGCGAATTGCGGGACCGACTTTTCCGCGTAGTTCCTGAAAGCCCTGCGGACCGTAATAGTCTCCGCCTTTCACTTCGGGCGATAGCGCTGCATGGAGCGCCGGTCTTGCCGCCGAGGCATTGTCATGGATGATAAGCGGTGCGAGCGCCTTCATGATGTAGTATTGGACGCGCGACATATCGTCGAACAATCCGCTATCCGAACCTCCCGGATGAACCGTGAGCGACAGGACTTTTCTGCCCGCAGCCTGCAGGCGGCGATCCAGTTCATCGCCGAAAAGCAGGCACGCAAGTTTGGATTGACCGTAAGCTGCGACGCCCTGCTGATTTTCACACTGGATGTCGTCGAAATAGATTTTCGCCCCCTTATGCGCGACGCTGCTGAGCGAAACGATGCGGGAGTCGGTGGTATCTGGCATCAGGTCTAGCAACAGTGATGTCAGTAACATGTGGCCCAGATGGTTGGTCATCAATTGCAGCTCATAGCCGTTGGCTGCCTTACGTCCCGAATAGTCGAGCACGCCCGCATTGTTGATCAGGACGTCGAGATGATCGAATTCCTCGCGAAAGATGCTCGCAAAATTACGCAGCGAATCGAAATCGCTGAGATCGAGCGGCAGCAAAGTGAACTCGCCGTTCCGAACGCGGCTCTGCATTTCCGCCATCGCTGCCGTGCCCTTGGACTCGCTGCGACAAGCCAGCACGGTGTGATAACCTGCCTCGGCCATACCGATGGCCGTTTCAAAACCGATACCGTTATTGGCACCGGTGACGATCGCGATTTTCCGCTGGCTCATAACTTGCCTTTCCCATTGGGTTTCAGCTCGAGGAACGAACTGGCTTGTATCAGCGCCAGCTCAGAGAATTTCGTGTCCGACAGCCGCGACAATTGGGTTTTCTGGATGTGCGCGTCGAAGCGGGCCCGCAGCAGAGCAATAAGCATATCGATGGCATAGCTGCTTGCAAAAGCCGGATCAGGGTGACCAATCTCATCCTTCCGCGCGAGCAGCAGCGCCTTGAGCTGCTTGTTAGCCTGGTGCTGCATTTTGGGGAAATGATCGCCAAGCGACGGGTCGAGTCGAACGGCCTCTAACGCCGCAGATTTGAAACCGGGCCGAGCTTGGTTGTTCAGGATAGAGAATTTGATGAATTCCTGAAGGATATCCGCAACGCTGGCGCCTTCCCATCGCGCCTCGTCCATGGCGATCTCCATCGTCATTTCGAATTCGCGCGTCATCCGGTCGAACAGGGAAAAGGCTATCGCTTTCTTGTCCTTGAAGTGATGATAGACCGATCCAATCGAACATTTCGCTTGCCTGGCTAAGTCATGGACGGAAGTGGCATCGTAGCCCTGCTCAAAAAACAGGTTCTCTGCTGCATCGAGGACACGGGCCTGCGTCTTGTGCGCACGGTCCTGCTGCCCCACACGACGCCAATGCAGATCGGATTTCCAAGGGCACTTGGCCATTAATCATCAACCCAAATTAGAATAATTATTCTATTTATGGGCTGAGTCGCCGATTGTCAATAACTAGAATGCACGTTCTAATTATTGACGGCGTGCATACGAAAACGCCGCCCCTGCGCCATGGCAGGAGCGGCGTTCCACTCGACTTTCTATGATTAGCTTACTTCAGATCGTCCGCCGTCAGGACCGTCAGTTCGGTCGTCTTGGCGGCGTTTTCGGCCTGTGCATCATCGGGCAGCGCGATCAGGCCGATATCGGTCAGCGGACCGCCTCTGCTCCAGCTCTTGGCCCACTCGGCGAGATATTCGGGCAGGCCCGGGATCGCCTGGACGTGGGCCTTCTTCACATACATGAAGAGCGGGCGTGCGCCGGGATACTGGAAGCTGGCGATGTTGTCATAGGTCGGGTCGACGCCGTTCATCGGCAGGCCCTGGACCGCATCTGCGTTTTCTTCGAGATAGGAGTAGCCGAACACACCGACAGCTTTCGGACTGTTGCTGATCTTTTGAACGATCAGATTGTCCTGTTCGCCCTGGTCGACATATCCGCCATCGCTGCGCACTTCGGTACAGACTTGGTCGTATTTGTCTTCGTCGCTTTCCTTGAGCGCCTTCATGTCCTCGTTGGTCTTGCAACCCCACTTCGAGGACCAGTTCCTTGAACGCATCACGCGTACCCGATGTGGACGGCGGGCCGTAGACGAGAATCGGGTCGGCGGGCAGCGAGGGATCGACATCGGCCCAGGTCTTGTTGGTCTGCTCGCCACCATAAGGGCTCGCAGCCAGCGCTTCGTAAATGATCTTGGGCGTCAGGTTCATTGTGATGCCGCCCTTTGCCGAGGCCAGCGCAATGCCGTCGAGGCCGACCTGGATTTCGACAACTTCGGTAACGCCGTTTTCGATGCAGGTTTCAAGCTCGGATGCTTTCATCCGGCGCGAGGCGTTGGTTACGTCGGGGTGTTCGGAGCCGACGCCGTTGCAAAACAGTTTGAAACCACCGCCACTGCCGGTCGATTCGATCAGCGGCGAAGTCATGCCCGCATTGGAGCGGGCGGCATTTTCAGCCACCAGCTTGGCAAAGGGAAAAACAGTCGAGGAGCCCACAACGTGGACCGACTCACTGGTCGCCGAATTGTCGCATGCTGCAAGCGCCAGAGCCGAAGCGGCTACAAAGGAAAGTTTGGTGGAAAAACGCATGGTATTTTCATCCCTGTTAGAATTCTCGACTGCGCGTAAGTCTCGTGTGTGACGCAATCGTGACAAGTCGTGTGTATTCGCGAACTAGAAATCGATCTGGGCGCGGAGACCGAAAGAATCCACGCTGTAAGAGGTGCTGCCCATTGGCCCTGCAAACACGGCATTATCATAGTCGAGCTTGCCATAATTCGCCATCAGCAGCGCCCAGTCGGTCGGTTTCCAGATCAGAGAAAAGAAGAAGCCATTCTGCGTTCCGCCAACCACACCGCCATCGGTAAGGTCGAGGAAATCGTAGCGCGCGTTGATCTGGACCGAACCGGTGCCACCCTCGCCCACCGGATTTTGCGGTTTCACGCGGTCGAACTTACCCCCCTTGTAACCACGGCTGTCGCCTCCGGTCAGGAACAGACCCGCTTCGGCGTAACCGCCGAAGAACGTCGGGTCGGTCATGCCGCCAGTACGGTTGACGTTCTGCCAATAGCCCTCGGCCACCGCGTGGAACGGCCCCGCGATAACAGCGCCTTCAAGACCGAAGCCGAATTCGCTGCTGGCACCGAGATTACCGGTGTTGATGAAGCGCTCGGAGGTGAAGTGGACCAGTGGACGCTGGCGGTAACGGACCGTCTCGCCCGCTTCGAGATCGGTATAGTGTGCAGAAGCACCGAAATGCAGCTGGGTATCGCCGACCTTTGGCATCACCACGATGCGGCCGTCAGCGCCCCAGTTCTGGTTCGACAGATCGTCCATATTGTCGGTGAAGATGCCGGTCTGAACCAGCACGTTATCGCTCTTGAACTCTACGCCCGCACCAACGCGGCGCTCAAAGCCGAACGCATCGGTGAAGGCAGCACGTTCGATGAAACTGGTATGCAGGCTGCTGGTCAGCTCTTCGAGCGACTGGTAATTGTTGAACTGACCAACGCTGATCTTCGCGTCTCCCGCCTTGTAAGAAATCAGCGCGTCGGCAACGGCTACATCGCTACCGGCGAAATCAACTTCGAACTTGTAGCCGAAACCTCCCGGCATATTGCCCGAAACACCCAGCCTTGCGCGGCGTGCTTCGCTTCCGAAGCCTTCGCTGCGACCGGTTGCATCGGGGACATTGGTGATGCCCGCATCATATTGCAGCCGTCCACGTGGTTTAAAGCTCCAGCCATCCTCGCCCTTGATCTCGGGCGCACCCTTGAAGTTGATCGAGGTCGAGTCTTCCGGTTGGCGAGCTGCGGCCACCTGCGCCGCCTGAGCCGCGGTCTGGGCAACCGCATCGATAGTGGCCTCGGTCTGTTCAAGTTCGCCTTCGAGCGTTTCGATCCGGGCTGCCATTCGCGCCATTTCAGCGCGCATTGCGGCAAGCTCTTCCTGAACGCTCCGCGTATTACTGGTTTCTGCGGCGGCGGGAGCAACCCAGCCGCAAGCAAGAGCGATAGCAAGTGCAGATCCCACCAGGGATTTCGGTGCACCGGCGCGAATTGTCATGGTCAGTACCTCATGCAAGGGTGTGTCGAACTTTCGTGACCGCCGTATGTCGCTTATGTGACAGTTTAGGGACTGTGGAGAAATAGTGCGGCAGGAGGGCAAGAGATCGCCGGGCGAACTTCTCTTGTCCGGCGGTTGTTTCAATTGTAACCAGTGCCGCAATCAAGGAGTCTCCACACCATGCGTATCGGCTGCCCCAAAGAGATCAAAAACCACGAATACCGCGTTGGCCTGACGCCGGAGAGCGCGCGCGAGCTGGCGGTCAACGGCAATGAGATCTGGATGGAAAGCGGCGCCGGGATGGGTATCGGCGCGACCGATGATGAATATCGCGAGGCCGGGGCAAAGATCGTCGATGGCCCCGATCCTATTTTCGCCGAGTGCGAAATGGTGGTGAAGGTCAAGGAACCGCAGGCCGTCGAGCGCGCCAAGCTGCGCGAGGGCCAGTTGCTCTACACCTACCTCCATCTCGCGCCCGACCCCGACCAGACCGCCGACCTCGTCAAATCGGGCGTCACGGCGATTGCCTATGAGACCGTGACCGGTCCGCGCGGTAGCTTGCCGCTGCTAAAACCGATGAGCCAGGTCGCCGGGCGGATGAGCATTCAGGCGGGTGCAACGGCGCTCGAAAAGGCGCATGGTGGGCGCGGAGTGCTGATCGGCGGCGTTCCGGGCGTTTTGCCGGGCAAGGTTGTGGTGATCGGCGGCGGCGTTGTCGGTTTCAACGCAGCGCAAATGGCTGTCGGCCTCGGTGGTGATGTCGAAATTCTCGACCGCGACCCCGAAGTGCTCGAGAAAGTCGGGACGTTCTTTGAAGCGCGCGCCAGTACGCGCTTTTCCAACAAGACCAACCTCGAAGACTCCATCCGGCAGGCCGATCTGGTGATTGGCGCGGTTCTGATCCCCGGCGCAGCGGCCCCCAAGCTGATCACGCGCGAGATGCTCTCCGACATGAAGCCGGGCGCAGTGCTGGTCGATGTCGCAATCGACCAGGGCGGGTGCTTCGAAACGTCAAAACCGACCACGCATGCTGATCCGACCTACACGGTCGATGGCATCGTCCATTACTGCGTGGCCAATATGCCCGGAGCGGTTGCGCGTACCAGCACCTATGCGCTCAACAACGTCACCTTGCCGCATGCTCTCAGGATGGCCCGCGATGGCTGGAAAGAGGCAATGCGCCGAGATCCGCATCTGGCCGAGGGGCTCAACGTTCACGCTGGCAAGGTAACCTACAAGGCGGTCGCCGATGAGCTGGGCTACGACTATCTGCCGACGGCGGACGTGCTCGGCTAACCGTTAGTTAGCACCCGCCGAGCGCCATTTTCGATAGTTCTTCGCCCGCTTGGCCGCACGCATCTGGTCGGCGATGAGCGCCTTGACCGGCCAACCGCCCATGCCCGGCTCTTTCCCGACCGCCATGCGTTCGATTTGCGCCTTCGTCAGCGCCATTGTCGCAAGGCCGGTGAGCGATTTGTTCGACCAGCCGACCTGCGGCAGCGCGACGTCGACATTGTGCCTGCCCGACCAATGATCGGGTAAATCGGGGTCGCTTGCCATGGCCCGGGCAATACCGAGCAATTCAACGCCGAAGCCTTGCGCGTCATGTTCCAGCGCTGCCTCTGCGACCGACAGTTTGGTGATCCCGCCGGTGACCATAATCGGCATGTCGGCGACCTTGGTGATATCGCGTGCGAAACCAACAAAGTAGGCCTCGCGCTCGCCAGTCGAGCCTTCCTGCGGGTTGCCCTGCATCGCCGGACTTTCATAGGAACCGCCCGATAGCTCGACGAAATCCAGGCCGTGGCCGTTGAACCATTCAACAACTTGCTTTGAGTCGTCGGCATCGAACCCACCGCGCTGGAAATCCGCCGAGTTGAGCTTGAGGCCGACACCGAAAGACAGCTTCACCCGTGAGCGCACCGCCTCGACGATCCGCGTCAGGAAACGCGCACGATTCTCGAGGCTGCCGCCCCATTCATCTGTTCGTTTGTTCGTCAGCGGGGAAAGAAACTGGCTGATGAGGTATCCGTGTGCCCCGTGGATCTGCACACCATCGAACCCCGCCTCCTGCGCGGCTTCGGCGGTATCGGCAAAGCGGCGGATGATGGTCTCGATCTCGCTCACTTCGAGCGCGCGGACCGGCGCAAAGAGCGAGGAAAATCTGCCGAGATCGAGCTCGATGTCGGACGGCGAAACCGCCGTCTCACCCATGCTTTTGTAGAGTTGGCGACCCGGATGGCTGATCTGCAACCAGAATTGCGCGCCATCCGATTTGCCGATTGAGGCCCATTTGCGGAACGGCGCGAGGTCGGTGTCTTTCTCCAGCACCACGCCGCCAGGTCCGGTCATGGCTGCGGGATCGACCATCACATTGCCCGACAGGATCATTCCGACCCCACCCTTCGCCCAGCGGTCATACAGCTTGAACAGGCGCTCGCCGGGATATTGCCCGGGCTGCTCGGCCAGATTCTCCTCCATCGCGGCTTTGCACAAGCGGTTGGGAAGTGCGCTGCCATAGGGCAGCGTCAGCGGTTCAAAAATTGCCGATTGGGTCATGTCAGTCCTTGGTAGAAGTCTGGAAAGGCGCGATCACTTCGGGGCGAACCCGTGCCAGGCGACCACTCTCGCGATGAAGCATCGCCCATGTTGTGCTCGCCGAAACGATGATCTTGCCACTTGCATCGCGGAAGTCGACCCGGCGCGTGGATTTTGCCCCGCGCGCCTCGCCCGGAATCCATGTCTCGCCTGTTACACTCTCACCCTCAGTGATATTACCGCGATAATCGATTTCGTGCCGGACGACGAGCCAGATGAATTCGGCTGCATGCTCGGGATCGGCGACCGCCTCCCAATGCACGGTCGCCATATCCTGCACCCACTGCACCCAAACCGCATTGTTGACGTGCCCCATCACATCGATGTGCTCGGAGGTGGCGGTGAAGGCCATGCGATAAGGTTCGCTCATCTTCTGCCCCTCTTCTTTAGAGGCGGGGCGGCGAGACCAGGTCTTGCGCAGCAAGGCCTAGTCGCAGAGGGGTGGTCCTTAGGTTGGCGAAAACTACGGCTCTGCCGCCACCCCCAACCCCCTCCTCTAAAGAAGAGGGGGCTAAGAGAGACACCACTCACTCGGTGATCCTGTGATGACTCAGGATAAAAGCATAGGCCTCGGCGGTTTCATACAGCGCGGTGAAACGTCCCGACTTGCCACCGTGGCCCGCGCCCATATTGGTCTTGAGCAGCAGTTCGTTATCGTCGGTCTTGGTGTCGCGCAGTCTGGCGACCCATTTTGCGGGCTCCCAATAGGTTACGCGCGGATCGTTGAGGCCCGCCGTGACCAGCATCGCCGGATAATCCTGCTCCTTCACCTGATCGTAGGGTGAGTAGCTGAGGATATAGGCAAAGGCCTGCTTGCTCTCGATGGGGTTGCCCCATTCGGGCCATTCGCCGGGAGTTAAGGGCAAGCTGGTGTCGAGCATGGTGTTGAGCACATCGACGAAGGGGACGTCGGCAACCACCGCCTTCCACAGATCGGGATCGGTGTTGACCACCACGCCCATCAGTTCACCGCCTGCCGAACCGCCGCTCGCGCTGATCATGCCTTCCTGCGTGTAGCCTTTCGCAGCGAGACCCTTCGCCACATCGACGAAGTCGTTGAAGGTGTTGGTCCGTTCGTTGAGCTTGCCCTGCAAATACCAGGTCCGGCCCAGATCATCCCCGCCACGAATATGCGCGATGGCATAGGCCACGCCGCGATCAAGCAGGCTGAGACGCGAGGAGGAGAAGCCCGGCGGCACCGCATAGCCATACGCGCCATAGGCATAGAGATGCAGCGGACCGCCCATCTCACGGTCCTTACGCATCACCACGCTGACCGGAACCCGCGTCCCATCGCGCGCGGTCACATATTCACGGACCGTGGTGTAAAGCGAGGCGTCGTAGCCGCTGGGAATTTCCTGCTGCTTGAGCAGTTCGAGCGACGCATCGGCGACATGATAGTCATACACCGAATCGGGCGTGACCATGCTTTCATAGGTCAGCCGCAGCTTGCTGACATCATATTCGGGATTGTTCGACAGTCCTGCCGAATAACTCGCTTCGGGGAAGGCAACCGGAGTGATCTCGTTCGAATCGGCATAGGAGCGCAGCTGCACCTGATCCAGGCCATTCTGGCGCCCCTCGGTAACGTAGAAGTCCTTGAACAGGTCGAAATCGGTCAGGTAGAATTCGTCCGATCCCTCGATCAACGTCGCCCACTCGCCGGGACTTTCGAAAGTTGCTGTCGCCAGCCGGAAATTGACGTGATCGTCATTGGTGTGGACGAAGATGATCCGGTCGCGCACATCGACGCTGTATTCGACGCCCTTCTCGCGCGGCTTGATCAGGATCTGCTCGCCCATCGGATTGTCCGCACGCACCAGACGCGCTTCGCTGGTTTCGTTGTCGCCAGTGGCAATAATCAGCCAATCTTCCTCTGCGGAAAGCCCGCTGCCCACGCTGAAACCGATATCCTCTTCAGTGTAGATCTGGACATCCTGTTCGGGTGAAGTTCCGATCGTGTGCACACGAACGTTATCAACCCGCCAATTTTCGTTCGCCCTGCCATATACCAGCATTGCGTCGTCCGCCGCCCAGACCATACCGGTGCGCGTATCGGATATGATATCGTCGAGCAGTTCGCCCGTCTGCAAATCCTTGATCCGTGCGGTGTAGCGCTCTGCACCATTGTCGTCGTAGGAATAGGCCAGATAACGCCCGTTATCGCTGACAGAGAACGCTCCGAGGCGGAAATATTCCTTGCCCTCGGCAAGCTGGTTCTCGTCGAGCATGAGCTGCTTCTCGCCGCCCGCAGCCGGCTCGCGATACCACAGGCGATATTCCTTCCCTTCGGCAACCTCGGTCCAATAGACCCAGTCGCCATCCTTTTGCGGAACCGAGCTGTCGTCTTCTTTGACCCGGCCTTTCAGCTCCTCGAAAATCGTTTCGACCAGTTCTTCGCGCGGCTTCATCTGCAGTTCGAACCAGGCGTTCTCGGCCTTGACGTAATCGAGCACATCTTCGTCATCGATCTTGGGATAGGACTGGTCTTTCAACCAGTGATACGGATCCGAAATCGTGATCCCGTGGTGCGTGACGCTATGCTCGCGCTTCTCGGCAACAGGCGGGGCGGTCAGTTCTGCGTCATTCGCTTCTTGGGAGGTCAAGCTGGTATCCTCTGTCGGGGCCTGATCCTGCGCGGAGAGGGGCGCGGTCGCCAGTCCCGTGGCGAGCGCGAGTAGGGCAACGGGTGCGATTCTCATGGCGGATGTCCCTGTTGGATTGAAGGTGGGTGTGGTATTGGATTCAATTGAAACTATGTCGCGGTGATACCGCAACCCGCATTGAATGCAATTCAGGACCGACAAAATGCTGATGCTAACCCATGAAGCCCGACTCTCCGCCTTGCGCGAGGAGATGAAGCGCCAAGACCTGAGCGGTTTCGTGGTGCCGATATCGGACGAGCATATGTCCGAGTATGTCGGCTCTTACGCCCAGCGGCTCGAATGGCTGACAGGTTTCGGCGGGTCAGCGGGCAGCGCGATTGTGCTGAGCCATACGGCGGCAATTTTTGTCGATGGTCGCTACACAATCCAGGTGCGCGAACAGGTTGATGGCAAGCTGTTCGGTTATCAATCCACACTTGAAACCGATCACGCGAAGTGGCTCGCCGCCAATGTCAGCGAAGGCGACCGGATCGGCTATGACGCATGGCTGCATTCGAAGGGCTGGGTCGATAATCTCTCTGCCGCCCTGGCGCGCAAGGGTGCAGAGCTGGTGGCTGTCGAGAGCAACCCCATCGACGCCGTGTGGAGCGATCAACCCGGGCCATCATCCGCGCCCGCTGTCATCCATGGCGATGAATATGCCGGGCAACCTTCCGCCGAGAAACGCGCTTTGGTCGCCGACTGGCTCAAACAGGAAGAATATGACGCTGCGGTTATTTCCGCGCTCGATTCAATCGCCTGGATGCTCAATATTCGCGGGAGTGATGTGGCTCGAACACCGGTCGCGCTTTCCTATTTGATCGCGCATGCCGACGGGACGGCCGAGCTGTTTGTCGCGCCCGAGAAAGTGACTGCCGATCTCGAACAGCATCTCGGCAATGCGGTGACAATACGTGACCGTGCGGACTTCACCGGACATCTCAAGGACTTCTCTGGCAAGACAGTTGCGGTCGATCCCGATTACGGTGTCGCTGCAATCTATCAGGCTCTCGAAAAAGGCGGTGCGCAAACGGTCGCTGTGCGCGACCCCGCGATACTGCCCAAGGCGATCAAGAACCCTGTCGAGCAGCAAGGCCATCGCGATGCACAAGCGCGCGATGGCGCGGCCGTTACCAAGTTCCTTCACTGGCTCTCGCATGTCCCCTCGCAGGGCGGGCAGACCGAGCTTTCCGCAGTTGCCAAACTGCGCGAATTCCGCGACGAGACTGGTGTTCTGAAAGACCAGAGCTTCGACACTATCTCCGCCGCAGGTCCGCACGGTGCATTGTGTCACTACAGCGTCGATGAAGACAGCAACCTCGAGATCGAACCGGGCAGCGTCTTCCTGTGCGATTCGGGCGGGCAATATCTCGACGGCACGACTGACATCACGCGCACTGTCTGGATCAAAGGACCGGGCGACAAGGCCGAACCAACCGCCGAAGTCCGCGACCGCTATACCCGCGTACTCAAGGGCCATATCCAGATCGCTCGCGCCATCTTCCCGCAAGGGACCACTGGTGGTCAGCTCGACGCATTTGCGCGGCAGTATCTGTGGGAGGCGGGCGTCGATTACGCGCATGGCACCGGGCACGGCGTCGGCAGTTTCCTCGGCGTGCACGAAGGGCCGCAGCGTATTGCCAAGGCGGCCGGCGGCCAGCCGGGCACGGGTCAGGAACTGTTCGAGGGGATGATCCTCTCAAACGAGCCGGGCTATTACAAGGACGGCGCATTCGGCATCCGGATCGAAAATCTCGTGCTGGTCGAGAAGCGGGATATCGCAGGTGCCGAAGGGACTTATCTCGGGTTCGAAAACCTGACCTGGGTGCCGATGGCGCGCGAGATGCTCGATATGTCGCTGCTGACCGAAGAGGAAAAGCAGTGGTGGAACGATTACCACGCGAAAACCCACGAGATCCTCTCTCCGCAGCTTGAAGGTGAGGTTCTTGCCTGGCTGGAGGATGCCTGCCAACCGATCTGATCTTACCCTTGTGGCACGCCACATGTTCTACTAATGTTCCGAAATTGGCGATTCGAAAGGGAGATTTCAGATGATTGGTTATGTCACGTTGGGAACCAACGATTTGCAGGGCAACGCACCGTTTTACGATGCGCTGGCGAAGGAGATGGGCTTTGGCCGGATGATGGACTTCGAGACGTTCATCGCCTGGGGCAACTGGGAAGTCACCGGCGTCGCTCTGACCAAACCGTTTGACGAGAAAGCTGCAACGGTCGGCAATGGCACCATGGTTGCCCTTCAGGCGAAGGACAAGGAGCAGGTGCACAAGCTTCATGAAATCGCCTTGGCCAATGGCGGCAGCGACGAAGGAGCGCCCGGCCCGCGCGGCGAACCTGACGAGCAGGGGAACACTTTCTACGCCGGCTATTTCCGTGATCGCGACGGCAACAAACTCAACGCCTTCTGTATGGTCCAGAACAAGTGAGCAAGCCGAACAGGCTCAGCGAGAATATGATCCATCTGGGGCTTGGCGCGACTGCCGAGCCCCAACCGCCTTTCACCGGTATGGAATGGTATGAGGATTACGGACAGCGCGTCGCCGATGATGGCGCAGAAGGCCGCCTGGTCAGCCAGCACAGCTTTTCCGAAGGCTGGCCAAGCTGGGAAATGCACCCGAAAGGCGCGGAAGTGGTTTTGTGCACCGAAGGCAGCATGGTCCTGATCCAGGAGTTTCCCGATGGCCGGATCGAGAAGGTCACGCTCAATCCGGGCGAATATGCGATCAACCCGCCAGGCGTGTGGCATATCGCCGATATTGAAGAACATGCGACCGCAATCTTCATTACCGCTGGCGAAGGCACCGAGCATAGACCCCGGTAAAGGCAGGTCTGATACGCTTTCGGGCTTGTGAACGACGCACGAATCCTGCGACAAATTGCGACAAATCTCCGTGATCGAGGCATAAAGCTGCGACATTCGCGCCGTAAAAGGTCTATCACGAGCTGCGGAGGCGCCTTATCCTCCCCCTCCCTTGTGCGGGCACTTCGCAGCTCAATCCTTAGCGATTGGAGAGTAAGATTATGCGTAAATCGAACAAAAACCTGACTGGTGCGATGGTTGGAGGCCTTTCGGCTGCCGCATTGGCGCTGGTCGGCGGAACCGCCTTCGCCGCCCATCACGAAGGCAAGCGCGGGCCCGATGCCGATGGCGACAAGGTCGTGACGCTCGCCGAGCACAACGCCTTCACCGCAGAGCGCTTCGCCAAGATGGATGCCAATGGCGACGGCGTTCTCGACGCGGCCGACAGGGAAGCGCGCAATGCAGAGCGTTTCGCCAGGATCGACGCCAACAATGATGGCGAGCTGAGCCGGGCGGAAATGGATGCACACCGTGCGGAACGTCAGGCCCAGCAGGCCGAGCGCCGGGCCCAGCGAGCCGAGCGCAGCGCCGAGAAACGCGCAGAACGCTTTGCCAAAATCGACACCGACAACAGCGGCGGCCTATCGCAGGCCGAACTGGATGCCGCACACGAGGCCCGTAAGGGAGCCCGCGCGGAACGCAAAGGCAAGCGTGGCGGCGACCGGATGCATCGCGGAAAACGCGGCCAGCGCGGCATGGCCATGCTTCGCCGGGCTGACACCAATGGCGACAAAGCCGTTAGCCGAGCCGAGTTCGATGCGGCTGCAATGGCGCGCTTCGAGAAAGCGGACGCCGATGGCAATGGCGCGGTCACCGAGGCGGAACGCAAGGCGGCCCGCGAAGCAATGCGCTCGGAGCGCCGCGAGCGTCGCGGTGAACGCCGCAAGCAGCGCCAGTCGAGTAGTTGATCCCGCCTGCTTTATGACTAATAGCGGTTCGGCCAGACTGTCAGCGGGCGCGGTGTCTCTCCCATGAGCGATACCGCGCCCGTTCGCATTTTGCTGGTCGATGACGAAGCCAGCCTACGGGAGCCACTTGCCGGCTATCTCGGCAAGCAAGGCTTCGAAGTGCGCGATGCCGAAAGCGCCGCCGCTGCGCGCGGTGTGCTGCTCGATTTCAAACCCGACCTTGTGCTGCTCGACATTATGATGCCGGGCGAAGACGGACTTTCGTTATGTCGCCATCTGGTCGAAACCCGCGACATTCCTGTCATCCTGCTCACCGCCAAGGGCGAGGCAACCGACCGGATTATCGGACTGGAGATCGGAGCCGACGATTACGTCGTCAAACCCTTCGAACCGCGCGAACTGGTGGCGCGGATTCGCTCGGTTATCCGCCGCGCAGGGAAGCCGAGCACCGCACCCGACGAAGACGCCGTCTATGTCTTCGAAGGCTGGCAGCTAGATCCGCTCAAGCGCAAGTTGATCGACCCCGAGGGCGCCGCAGTACCGATCTCGACTGCCGAGTTTCGCTTGCTGCGCGCTTTGCTGGATCATCCGCGACAGGTGATGGATCGCGACCGGTTGCTCGATATGGTGCAGGGCCGCGAGGCGCATGCCTTCGACCGCGCCATCGACAACCAGATCAGCCGCCTGCGCCGCAAGGTGGAGCAGGACAGCCGCGACCCGCAATTGATACAGACCGTGCGCGGCGGCGGATACAGGCTCGCTGCCGATGTGTCCCAACGTCCGGCAGAGCGCACCTGACATGAAACGCCTGTGGCCCAAGAGCTTGCTCGGCCAGATGCTGCTGGCCGTGGCACTGGCCTTACTCGTTGCGCAGACGATCTCGGTCGTATTGCTCTATCGGGCAGGGGAAAACCGCCGCGAACAGGCCGCGCTTAACGCTGCAGCATTTCGGCTGGTAACTGCACAGCAGATCGCCGAACGCCGGGGAAAACGCCGCTGAACGTGGCGGCGGACGCAATCGCGAAAACCGTGCCATGCGGCGTGCGGCAAGGGAGCGGCTAGAAAGTCAATCGCCGCCGGGACGCTTGCCGCGCACCTTGCGCGTAGAGTTTGCCGACAATGCGCCGAACCAGCGCGGCGAGGAGTTGCGGCCTGACCTGCAAGAGGCGCTGACATCGATCCTTGAGCGAGAGGGCCTGGATGTGCGCGATGTGCGTATCGTCTGGCGCACGGCTCTCGATGACAGCTTTATTCGTGAGCGGCCGAGAATGCTACGCCGGATCTCGCGCCCCGAAAATGCCGATACGAGGTTGCTGGTCGCCGGATTGCGCGTCACCGGCCAGGACCAATGGCGCATCGCCAGAGTCGTGCTGCCGCCGCGTCAGCAAGGCGGCCTCGCCACGATCATTCTGCAGACGCTGCTGATCTACCTGTTGCTGGTTGGTCTGCATTTTCTGCTGCTCCGGCGGATCACCCGCCCGCTTGCGAAGCTCACCGCGCGCACCGAAACTTTCGGCGGCAACGGCGAAGACGATCCACTCTCTGCCGAGGGGCCGGAGGATGTCCGCCGGTTGATCGACGCGCATAATGCGATGGAAGGACGCATCGCGGCACTGCTCGACGAGAAAGACGTGATGCTTGGCGCCATAGGACACGATCTCAAAACGCCGCTCGCCGCGCTGCGTGTGCGGATCGAGTCGGTCGAGGATGAAAGTGAACGCGCCAAGATGGCCGATTCCATCGAGGACATCACGCGCTCGCTCGACGACATTTTGTCGCTCGCGCGTATCGGACGCACCAACAACCCACCGGAGAAAACCGAATTGTCTGCGCTGGTTGGATCGGTGGTCGATGAATTCGAAGATATGGGCAAGCCGGTCTCGCTGGTCCACGGCGAACGCATCGCCGCCAAGGTGCACGTCACCTGGCTCAAGCGTGCGCTGCGCAATTTGATCAGCAACGCGCTGCGCTACGCCGGGACTGCGGAGGTGTCGCTCGCTCGAACCGGCGAAGCCATCATTCTGACGGTCGAAGACGGCGGACCCGGTATCCCTGATGCCTCGATCAACCAAATGTTCGAACCGTTTGTTCGCGGCGAAACCTCGCGCAATCGCGCAACCGGCGGTGCAGGGCTCGGCCTCACGCTGGCCCGCGCCATTGCCGAGCAGCATGGCGGGGCACTGGCTTTGGAAAACCGCAGCGAAGGCGGCTTGCGCGCGGAGATTCGCTTGCCTTCGGCTTGATGGCCTACTTCTTTGCCAGCACCAGCTCTTCACCTTCAAACTTGTAGGCGAAATAAAACCACTTCTTCTTCTCGCTGCCCGTCTCGATCCGGAATGCGGCGATCAGGCGTTCGCCATCGGTTTTCACATAGATCGCACCATCGACCAGCACATTGGTCGCACCAAGAATATCGATCGAATCGCCGATCCGCTTTTCGCGCGTTGCAGTCTGGCTGACGATCTGTTTGGCAATGTCGTCACGCAGCTTGGAGACGAGTTTCGCGTCCTCTTTTTCGCGCGTCGAACGCTGCAATTCGGTCGAAAGCAGGATCGGCGATTCGCCGCGTCCCAACCTCCCCAGCCTGCCGAGCAGATCAGGGCGAGGATGAACATGACCCTCCGCGTCACCCGATGAGATCACGAATGCGGCCGGATTCACCGCAGAAAGGAATTCGTCGGTCACATCGGCCGCCCCGTGGTGGCAGACCTTCATCACATCGGCTTCAAACACATCTTTCGCCTGCTCGACCATTTCGTCACGGTCTTGCTGTTTGCGCGGCCAGCGCGGCGTATCCGTGTAGTGCTTGAGCAGGAATTTCTCCGCCGGTTCATTGAGATCGCCGCCGAACAGGATGCGAAACTTCCCGTAAGTCAGCTTGAGCAACACCGAATGGCCGTTCTTGGTCTTGCCATAAGCGGAGATCTTGCGCAGCCGCGGATTTCCCTGCGCATCGGGTTCGACCACCGGACCCAGTATCTCGATCCAGTATTTTCGTCCGCTATCCCGGCCGAAGCCGTGCATCCAGCTGCGGCCCTCGGCGTCCATCTCACCATGGGCGGTCGACAGCATACTGAACTTCACGTGCCCCTCGGTCCCGTCGGGCCGGGTGAAACCGCCATTGTCGAGCGCGCCGCGAACAACTTGCGGGAAGAGTTTCTCGTTCTTTCCTGCGGGAATGACGACCGGATCACCGTAGATAGCCTCGATATCGGCATGATCGACCGCCAGATCAACCAGGTAGTTGATCCCGCTATCGGGGTCTTCCTCCATTGCGCCAAGCTGTTCGAAGCCGAACATTTCCGGACGCTCCACCAGTCCATTGTGATAGATATTCTCGAAATGGACGAGCGGGTGCGAGAATATCCGGTCGAAGCCGAGATAATGATCCTTGTCCGGGTGCGTGATCACCGCAGCATGGAACAGCAGGCCTTTGCGATATCCGCCAAACCTCTTGCCGAGAAATTCGAGCATGTGATCCTTCTCGCCGGCGTCGATCACGATGATGCGCTCGTTCTCGTCGCGTTCGGGCGTGATCAGGATCGAACCGTCACCCTGGCCGACATCGACAAAAATGATTTCCAGCGGACGCTCGCGTTTCACATGAGCGGTCTTTATCCGGTATTCGCGTCGCTTCTCCGGGTTGTTCGGATGCCACACGACCATCGTCCATTCGGAGCTTTCGTCATAGGGGTGGTCGTCATCGACGTAGAGAAAGTCGCCCCACAGAACCTGTTTGACCTTGATCAGCTTGCCCGCCTGACTCTCGTGCCGCTCGTACAAATACGTTTTCGCGTAATTGTCAGGCAGGCCGACAAACACATGATCCATGACACCGCTCCTTTTGCAGCTAGGCGATACGATCTGAATATTTTCTTATTGCCGGTGATGTATCACAGAATAACGAATTTGTTTACTGCGCGTTACGGTGTGCCGTCACCATATACATTGATCGCCTTTCCGAAGGGCAGGTGATTGTCCGAGTTAAAACCTGATTCGATCTCGAAATCATCGGACCACAATATTTCCGCTTCGGGATGTTCCAGAATTGCGCGAATCTCGGCCTGATGGTCGTTGCCGAGCGCAGTATAGTGCCCGCGCAGCTCCTCCAGACACCAAACGCGGTAACGCGAGACCGGCAGATCGGAGTAGTTACAGCCCTGAACCGTCATTCGCATGCTGGCCTGGCCAGCGCCGAAGGCCTTCGCATTGGCGGCCAGCTGGACCAGATGCGTCTCACAAATTTCCTTGAGCAGCAGCGCGCTGCCCGGGGGAACCGAGGCGCAGAATCCGGCCCTGTCACCGGGCCGGGCATTCCACATTCTGGCAACCCATTCGAACACGGCTGGCGCACGGTTGCGCATAATCTCGACCGGCGTCGGATCCTGTCCGAAATGGCGAAACATCGGCCCCATCATTCCGAAATCGGCGAGCGACGGTGCCTCGCCGAGCAGGAAAGGGCGGTCTTCCAGCATTGCGCTCATCGCATCGAGCGCGCGCAGATACCCTTGCTCGACATGACCGCGAGTTGTGTCGGTCACGCCATCCTTCACCACAAAGTTGTGGAACTGACGATGTGCAATCCGCCTGCGTTTCAGCCAGCGAGGCGCTTTGCTGAATGCACCGACCTCATCGACGAGAATGTTGGAAATCAACAGGCGGTCATAAAGATAGGACCAGCGATAATGCATCGCCGCGCGCCATAGCCACTCGTCGCCATAATCCTCGATCAACCGGGCAATAAAGCCAACGACCTGGTCGCCTGGGATAACCGGATTGGCGGGGTGCTCGCCTTCGAGATGCAGCAGGATCGGTGTGGTGTCCGACATCCAGCGATCATCGTCGCATTCGACAATCGGCATCTGCACCGCACCGACTTTCTCGCGCAATTTCGCAGCCTCGCCATAGGGGGTCGGATGCAGCTCGTAAGCGATACCTTTATAGCGGAGATAGGCTTCGAGCTTGCCCGTGTAATAGGAAACGCTTGAGCCGTAGACTTTCATCATCGCCTGTCTCCCGAGGACCGGTCTAACGCATCAGTCCGCCGATCAGATTGCGCACAAAGCGGCCTGCAACCGGGCCCGCCAGATCAGTGGCTATAGAACCGGCCGCCGAGGTCACTCCCGAACGCACCGGATTGGCGCGCGATTTCTTGCCCAGCACTGCAGCAGCAGCAGCCCCCGCCGCTGAACCAGCCGCGACCTTCGCGCCTCGGCTCCAGGCCTTTTCCCAGATCGACTTGGTCTTGCGTGGGCGTTTGCGGACCTCCTCTTCGCCCTTTGCCTCGACTTCCTTCGCGGTTTCGGCGGCGTCGGTGGCTTTGGCGAGCAGAACTTCTTCGGCGCTCTCACGGTCGACTTCTTCGTCATATTTACCCTCGACCGGGCTGATCGACTGGATGATCGCGCGTTCTTTCTTGGTCACGGGGCCAAGACGCGAACGCGGCGGCTTGATCAGCGTGCGCTGAACCACAGTCGGCGCGCCCTCCTCGTCGAGCGTCGAAACCAGCGCCTCGCCGACCTTGAGCTCGGTGATCGTCTCTTCGACATCGAGGTCGGGATTGATACGGAAGGTCTCTGCCGCCGCCTTGATCGCACGCTGGTCGCGCTTGGTGAAGGCGCGCAGCGCGTGCTGGACCTTGCTGCCGAGCTGGCCGGCGACTTCCTCAGGGATATCGATCGGGTTTTGCGTGCAGAAGAACACACCAACGCCCTTCGAACGGATCAGGCGGACGACCTGCTCGATCTTTTCCTGCAGCGCCTTGGGTGCATCGTCGAACAGCAAATGCGCCTCGTCGAAGAAGAACACCAGTTTGGGTTTGTCGGGATCGCCGACCTCGGGCAGACTCTCGAACAGTTCGGCAAGCAACCACAGCAGGAAGGTTGCATAGAGCTTGGGGCTGCGCATCAGCTTGTCGGCGGCGAGCACATTGATGTAGCCGCGCCCTTCCTCGTCGGTCTTGAGGAAATCGTCTATTTCCAGCGCTGGTTCGCCGAAGAACTGGTCAGCACCCTGGCTCTCGAAGCTCAGCAATTGCCGCTGGATCGCACCGACGCTCTGTTTGCTGACATTGCCGTAAACGCCCGACAGCTCTTTCGAGTTCTGCGAGGCATATTGCAGCATCGACTGGAGATCGTCGAAATTGAGCAACAGCAGGCCGTTATCGTCCGCATAGCGGAAGATAATCTGCAGCACGCCTTCCTGCGTGTCGTTGAGATCAAGCAGCCGCGCGAGTAGCAACGGCCCCATTTCCGACACAGTGGTACGGATCGGATGCCCCTGCTCACCATACAAATCCCAGAAGATCGCCGGATTGTCAGAATATTCGTAATCGTCCATGCCGAGCTCTTTGGCGCGGCCCTCAAGCTTGTCGGCATGTTTGAACTTGGGCGAACCGGCCATCGCTACACCTGACAGATCGCCTTTCACATCGGCGACAAAAACCGGAACGCCGTGCGCAGAAAAGCTCTCCGCCATGCCCTGAAGCGTGACGGTTTTACCCGTGCCCGTCGCGCCCGCGATCAAGCCGTGGCGGTTGGCTCGCCCCAGATCGAGCATCTGGTTTTCGCCATTCGCGCCGAGGCCTAGGAAAATCTCACCCATAGTGCATTCTCTCCATTCGAATTCTCGGCGGAAGCTGTGGCGCAGCACCGCAGCATCGGTCAAGTAAGCCCGCAAGCTACTCGACTTGCGCGCTACAGCGGCTAAGGCTGCGCTGATGGCCGAGCGGCAACCCTTTGTACTGCTGGATGATGCGCGCGAAAGCGGTGCGGCGGATGCGCATCTGTTCGAAAATCCCAAACAGATGTTCGTCGCGCGGCGGGCGGATGAAGTGGCCGATGTGCTGGCACAGGCTGACGGAGCGCGGCAGGCAAGCGGCGGACATCTAGCAGGCTATATTGCTTACGAAGCAGGATTGGCGCTCGAGGAAAAATTGCTGCCGTTGGCCGATGCACGCTGCGGTGCGACCGGGCCGTTGGTCTGGCTTGGTCTGTTCAAAAACGAGCGCATTATTTCAGCCGATAAGGTTGAAGCATGGCTAGCCGATAATTCCGAAGGCGAGGGCTCGGTCGGGCCGCTCGAGCCCCAGCTTTCGCCCGGCGGCTATGTCGAGGCATTCGAACGCCTGCAGGACGCGATAAAGGCAGGCGATATCTACCAGGCAAACCTGACCTTCCCGCTTGCCGGCTCGTATCGCGGCGATCCGGTAGGACTATATGCGGTGCTAAGGCCTGCGGCCAAGGCCGGATATGGCGGGTTGATATTCGATGGCTCGCATTGGTTGCTCAGCCTGTCACCCGAGCTGTTCGTCTCGCTCAAAGGCGAAGAGGCGAAAGTCAAACCGATGAAAGGCACCCGCCCTCGCGGCCGTGATGAAGCCGCAGATGCGGCGCTCGCCAAAGAGCTGGCGGGATCGGTCAAGGACAAGGCCGAGAACCTGATGATCGTCGATCTGATGCGCAACGATCTGTCGCGCGTCGCCGAAGCGGGCAGCGTTGTGGTCGACGATCCCTTTGCGGTCGAAAGCTATCCGACGGTGCATCAGATGGTCACCACAGTCCGCGCGAAATTGCAGGATGACAAGAGCGCCGCCGATCTGGTCCGTGCGATCTTCCCCTGCGGGTCGATTACCGGCGCACCAAAAATCCGGGCGATGGAACTGATCGATGAAGTCGAACGCGATGCGCGCGGGCCCTATTGCGGGGCTATCGGTAGGATCGGGCCCGATGGAGATGCGGCGTTCAACGTCGCGATACGAACACTCAGGCTCAGTCCTATCGAGAACGAACGGGGCGACGCCGTGCTGGGTGTCGGATCAGCTATCGTTGCCGACAGCGATGCGATGACCGAATGGCGCGAAAGCATCGTCAAAGGCGGCTTTGCCCGGCAATCATCACCCGACCACAAAGCGGCCGCCTTCGACCTGATCGAAACGATGCGCTTTGATCCTGAAACCGGGATTGCTCTGCTCGAACTGCATCTGGAACGGATCAAGGCGAGTGCCGCCGAACTCGGCTTTTCCTTCGACCGCCATGCGGCGCGCAACCAGATCCAGGCGCTGTGTTTCGAACTGGAGGTCGCAAGCAAGGTCCGCCTGCTCGCCTCACGCGGGGGCGCTATTGCACTGGAAGCTCAGGAACTGGGCCAGTCCGCCTCCGAACCGGTGGAATGCATTGCCTTGCCACTGCCCGTCGATCCGGGCGACTGGCGGCTCAGGCACAAGACCAGCGATCGCGGATTTCACGCCGCTGCATTGCGAGCAGCACACGAAGCGAGTGCGCAGGAAGCGATATATATACGCGACGGCGGATTGCTGACCGAAGGTAGCTGGACCAGCATTTTCGCCCGCCGCGACGGCAAATTGCTCACCCCGCCCGCATCGCTCGGGCTGCTTCCGGGCATCCTGCGCCGCTCGCTACTCGACAGCGGAGAGGCCGAAGAGGCAGAACTGACATTGGACGATCTCACAGACGGCTTCCTGCTCGGCAACGCCGTGCGCGGGTTGGTCGCAGCAAGGCTTAAATCATGAACACTGCCCCGATTATCGCCAAGATCCCGATCGTTTACGAGGATGGCGAAGCGCTGGTGATCGACAAGCCAGCAGGCCTGCCAGTCGATCCGCCGCGTAATGGCGGGACCTGCCTCGAGGACTATTTTGAAGGGTTGAAGCTCGGTTTCAAGCGCCGCCCCGTCGCGGTGCACCGGCTCGACACCGATACGTCCGGCTGCTTGCTGCTCGCGCGCAATCCCAAGGCGACCAAGCGGTTTGCGCAGGCGTTTCAGGACCGGCTGGTGGGCAAGGTCTATCTCGGCATCATCGCTGGCGAGTTGCCCGAAAGCGAAGGCACCATCGATATGCCGCTCGGCAAGATCAGCAGCGCCGAGAAAGGTTGGCGGATGGTGCATGATCCCGATGGCAAACCGTCGGTGACGCATTGGAAAGTGCTTGCGGTCGAGAACGACAACTCTCTGGTCGAGTTCCGCCCCGAAACGGGCCGCACGCACCAGATTCGTGTCCATGCCGAAACCGGCCTTGGTGCATCCCTGCTGGGCGATCCCGTCTACGGGCCGGAACACGGCAAGTCGATTGGCGCCAAGCGTACCATGCTCCATGCCTCTCGCCTGACCGTCCAGCGCGACAAGAAGCCCGCCATCGAAGCCTTCGCGCCCATGCCGCCCGATTTCACCGCGCTTGGTTTTGCCGATGGATGAGTTGGTCGAGCGCGCCTTGGCGACGGTCGAGGAGAGCTTTATCGCGAGCTCCGGCCCCGGCGGCCAGAATGTCAACAAGGTCGCGACCGCTGTGCAATTGCGGCTTGACGTGTTCGCGCTTCGGCTCAGCCCGCCGGTTTTCAATCGCCTGAAAGAGCTGGCCGGAAGCCGCATGACCTCAAAAGGCGAAATCGTGCTGACCGCGCGCAACTATCGCACGCAGGAGGCCAATCGCGATGATGCTCGGGCGCGGCTGACCGAATTGCTTGAAGAGGCGCAGAAGCAACCCAGGAAACGCAAGAAGAGCCGGGTGAACCGCGTGGGCAAGGAAAAGCGGATCAAGGCGAAAAAGAACCGCAGCGCAGTGAAGGCCAATCGCGGCAAGGTTAGCCGCTCGGACTGGTGAGAATGCTTGACTTTCACCCCTGAATCACCCATTGGGCGCGCCTGAACGGCGGCGCTGCGACGCGCCGCCTGTATTTTTTCGGGCTGATTCGTTGATTCGTTTGGGTCCCTTATCGACTTTAGGAATATGTCATGGCGAAGCCAGCAACCGTCAAGATCAAGCTCGTCTCGACCGCGGACACGGGCTTCTATTACACGACGAAAAAGAACCCCCGGAACATCACCGAGAAGATGACCTTCCGCAAGTATGACCCGGTCGTGCGCAAGCATGTCGAGTTCAAGGAAGCCAAGATCAAGTAATTGATCCCGGTTAGCTGAACGGCGGAAACCGCATTAGTTCAGTGACTGTTCAATGCTCTGGCGCTAACAGACGGAGCATGACACTCGTGAAAAATATCACTCGCAAGCCCCTGCGCATGGCGATTGCCGCTGTATGCGCCTTGGCCGTGCCTACAGCAATGCTGGCACCGGCCGCTCCCGTGATCGCCCAGCAATCGACGCTTAACAGCGCCGCCGATGCTTTGCGCGCAATCTCGACGATGAAGGCCGATTTCACCCAGACCGACCGTCAGGGGCAGACAATTGCGGGGGTGATGACGCTCAAGAATCCGGGCAAGATCCGTTTCCAGTATCAGGACGGTGTGCCGCTGCTGGTCGTTTCCAATGGTAAATCGCTCACCCTGGTCGATTACGAGGTCAACCAGGTCCAGCGCTGGCCGATCCGCAACTCGCCGCTTGGCGCGCTGCTCGATCCCAAACGCGATATCGCCAAATATGGCAAGGTTATCCCGACAGCCAACAAGGATGTGCTCAGCATCGAGGTGCGCGATTCGAGCCGTCCCGAGTTTGGCGTGATCACGCTGATCATGGTGCGCAATGCAAAAGCGCCCGGTGGATGGCAGTTGACCAACTGGGTCGCGCTCGATTCGCAGAATCACCGCACGACGGTAAAATTGAAGAATCACCGCTATGGCGTGTCGGTTTCCGACAAGGAATTTACCTATCGTGATCCGCGCCGCTCGACCCGCCGCCGCAGGTAAACCGCTCGTCGCTGCGATGATGTGAAAATGCGACCGACCGCGAGGGCTTGTTCATAAGTCAGCAAGGCCGACAGACATATTGTTACATCTGCAAAGCGATTGGAGACGGGTTTCCCCCCTGTTGCCTCAGTCTTCGATATCAATCGCTTTGTGCAGCGTGACGAACGCTAACAGGAAACCCTCGTGCCAATGCCCCCGGCACGAGGGTTTTTTGTATTGTTTGCTTGTTAAGGCTCAAGCGCCGGCGGCTGCGTCCGCAGCCTTGGCTATCCTCGCTTTCGCTCCCTAACGGTCGCTTCGCTGCGGGCGGGCCGCTTGGCCCTATGGCTGCCGCGACCAAGGTTCTTGGTGCCAGCCAGCTATCTCGCACGCGGTTCTTGATCGCGGCAGCCAGAGCGCGACTGCGCGACGCCCGGTAGGGCGAAGCCAAGGACGCGGAGGCGTCCCGCCCGGCGTTTGAGGGTCTAAACAAACAAAAATTAGACACCGCCCCCGCTCCCCCTTATCGCACGTCACATGGTTTCTGTTGCATCCTGGAATATCAATTCCGTCCGCCTCCGCATGCCGATTGTCGAGCGTTTCCTTACCGAGCAAGCACCCGATGTGCTGTGCCTGCAGGAGATCAAGACCGTCGAAGAGACGTTCCCGTTCGAGGCCTTCAATGCGCTCGGCTATACCTATCACGCGGTCCACGGGCAGAAAGGCTATCACGGCGTCGCCACGGTCAGCCGTACCCCGATCAGGGAATTCAGCCGCCACGACTGGCAGGATAACGGCGAAGCCCGCCATGTCGGTGTCGAGCTAACCGGTCCGGGACAGGATATGGTGATCGAGAATGTCTATGTGCCCGCGGGCGGCGATATTCCCGATCGCGAGCAGAATGTGAAGTTCGGCCAGAAGCTCGATTTCCTCGGCCGGATGACCGACTGGGCAGGCAAGATTGATCGCCCATCGCTGATCGTGGGCGATTTCAACATCGCACCGCTCGAAAGCGATGTGTGGAGCCACAAGCAACTGCTAAAGGTGGTCAGCCACACGCCCATTGAGGTCGAGACGCTGCAGCGCTTCAAGGATGCGCATGGCTGGGTCGATCTGGGCCGCGAATTCATCAAGGATCCAGAACGCTATTTCAGCTGGTGGAGCTATCGCTCGAAAGACTACCGTGCCAATGATCGCGGGCGGCGGCTTGACCATATGTGGGCTTCACCCAATCTGGCGAAGCAAGCGAAAGCGCACAGCATTTACGAGGATTGCCGGGGCTGGGAGAAACCGTCCGATCATATCCCGATTGTTACGGAGTTCGATCTCTGAGCGGAGGCACCCCCTCTCCTTCGAGGCGTGTCGCGCACGCGATTGACGCGCTGCGCCATGGCTGGCCGATTTCGATGGAAGGCGGGCCGACACTCCTCCCGATTGAAACAGCCATTGCGGCTGAAGCCAGATCGCAACAGATGCTGATCTCCGCCGCCCGCGCCGCTACGCTCAAGCTCGCCAACCAGCGCGATGCTGCCGAGCCGCATACTCCGGTTCTTATTCGCGGGGCCGAACCGTTCGATCTTGAGAGTGCCTTGCCGATTGCCGATCCGGCGCTCGATCTGGCGAACCCGCTGAAGGGTCCGTTCAAGGCCGAAGCGATTGCCTTTCAGTCGGATGCCGAGGTGGCGCTGGAACTTGCACGCATCGCTGGGATTCTGCCTGCATTTCTGGTCGATCCGGAGAATGGCGGCGAAGCAGAGACCGTTGCGGCAAGCGATCTCTCCGCATGGAGCGACACCGGCAGTCTCAGCATTGCCACCCGTGCCCGCCTGCCCATCACCGCCAGCGAAGACGCGCAGATCGTCGCCTTCCGCAGCGCCGACGATTTGCGCGAGCATGTCGCGCTCATCATCGGTACGCAGAATTCGGAACGCGAACCGCTGGTGCGGCTTCATTCCGAGTGCCTGACCGGGGACATTCTCGGCAGCCTCAAATGCGATTGCGGGCCGCAGCTCGACGGCGCGCTTCATGCAATGGCCGAGGAAGCAAAGAGCGGCGGCTGGGGCATATTGCTCTATATGCGCCAAGAGGGCCGCGGTATCGGGCTGGTCAACAAGCTGCGCGCCTATCGGCTGCAAGATCAGGGCTTCGATACGGTCGAGGCGAACCAGCGGCTCGGCCTGCCCGATGAAGCGCGCGATTTCGGCACTGCAGCGCGGATGCTCGAACTGCTCGGCGTGCGCGAGGTTCGACTGATGACCAACAATCCGGCCAAGGTCGATGCGCTTGTCGCGGCGGGCATCGCGATATCCCAGCGCGTCGCGCACCAGCTGCCCGACAATCCGCACAACAGCCGCTATCTCCAAACGAAGCGCGATAAATCGGGGCATCTGCTGATATGACGACCATCTCGATCCGCCCCGAAGCGCCCGATGACATCGCGGCTATCCACCGCATAACCGAGGATGCGTTTCGCGATATGCCGTTCAGCGATGGCGACGAGCCCGATCTGGTCGACAAGCTACGTGACGACGGCGATTTAACGCTGTCTCTGGTCGCCGAAACTACCGATGCACTCGTCGGCCATATCGCTTTCTCTCCTGTGACGATCAGCGACGGCACGACGAACTGGTACGGACTTGGACCGGTTTCGGTCATGCCCGAACTGCAAAAGCAAGGCATCGGCTTCCGCCTGGTCCAACGCGGAATTGCCGATATGCGCGAAATCGGTGCGCTCGGGATTATCCTGCTCGGCAACCCGGAATATTATGGCCGCTTCGGCTTCGAGCATGACCCGAAGCTCAAATATCCCGGCCCACCGCCCGAATATTCCCAGCGGCTGGTGCTTGAGGGCGAGGCGCCAAGCGGCGTGGTCAGCTACGCCAAGGCGTTTGGCTAAGCGCGCCACTTCCCGAGCGACTGCCCCATTTGCACGACGCTGAGCGGCTCAATGTCGCTCGACCATTCGACCTTGCCCGGTTCGAACAGCAGGATCACCGTGGAGCCGAGCAGGAACCGTCCCATCTCATCGCCGGCTGCAAATTTGGGCGCGTCGGGTGTGTCAAAGGGTTTGCGGATAACCTGTTTGCCGTGCGGCTCGATCAGTCCGTCCCACACCGTTTCGATGCTTGCAACGATCATCGCGCCCACCATCACGCTGGCAACCGCACCGTGCGGTGTATCGAACACACAGGATAGCCGCTCGTTGCGCGAGAACAGTCGCTCGACATTCTCCGCCGTGACGGTGTTCACCGAGAACAGATCGCCGGGAATGTAAGCGGTCTCACGCAGCGTTGCACCGACGGGCATGTGTACGCGATGATAGTCGCTGGGCGATAGATAGATCGTGACAAAACTGCCGCCTTCGAATTTGGCCGCCAGCTTAGTATCGCCGCCGAGCAATTCCGCCGCTGTGTAACTCTGCCCCTTGGCCTGAACGATCCGGCCCTGCTCGATAGTGCCGATCTGGCTGATTGCGCCATCGGCCGGGCAAAGCACCTCGGTCCTGGCATCTGCCAGCGGGCGCGCACCGGGCTTGAGCGCGCGGGTGAAGAAGTCATTGAAATTGCGATAGTCGCTCGCGGGCCGCTCGGCCTCGCCCATATCGACATCATAGGCATCGATAAATCGTGCGATAAAACGATCACGGAGCCACGACCGCTCGCTGCGCGCAACTTTCCCGGCAATCTTCGAGATCAGATGCTGCGGCGCGATATGCTGCAGAGTGATGAACAGGCGATCAAGCATGACGATTCCAGATTCGCTACAGGTGGTCTGCGCGCCCTAGAGCATTTCTTCCATCATGGCCTTGGTTTCCTCCGTCATGCGCCTGCGTCTTTCCTCATCTGCAGCCTTCTCTTCGGGTGAGCCCGGTATTCGTTCGAGGCGTTGGGGAATTGCCACAGTCGGATCAAGCCAAATCAATGTGCCGCCAGTCGGCGCAAGAATCCCGCGTGCGCAATCAATGTGATCCGCGTGGATGCTCAGATAGAATGTGGTTTGCGAAAGCGACCCCGGCTCGACGGCGGCGGCGGCTTCTTCGAGTGCGGATAACAGCGCGGTATCGCTGGTCGGAGACGCTATGGCAATATCGCCGCCCCAATCGGCATCGTCCTTGAACGCGTCGACAAGCCAACCGACCGAGGTTTCGTGACGTTCATGCTCGGGCGGGAACAGTATCTCGGTCGCGGCAGTCGGCGCATCGAGATATTTTGGCGTTAACCGTTGGAACGCTTCTCTCAAATAGCGATGCCAATCCCCCATTTCGGTCGATGAGGGGATCGGGAGCGGTTCTGTCAGATATCTTAGCCGCTCAGCCTCAGCTTCTTCGCGTCTGGCTTTCGCCTCTTCAACACGCGCCTGTGCAACTGCCCAGCGCTCCGCATCGGGAGGCAATATCGCGCCATCTTCGAGCTTGATCAAACGTTGAATGGAAGCGGGATCATCGCGATCGTCCGACGGCATCAGCATATCGATCACCAGCAATCCGGATGCTTCGTCGATCGACTTATCTTTCGCCCAGTAAACCGAGCTTACAGAGCGAGGCAGAGCCTCGATATACTCTATGGAGACCATATCCGTGAGCGTATGACTCACCACCAGATCGCCGCTGCCGGTGTATATGACGATGACGTTTTCGCCAAAGCCGACGCTGTGCCAGTTATCAAAGGTTACGAAGAAAGCGCCGTCGTTTGAAACCAGCGCCGATACAGGCGCGACATGGTTGACCAAGGGCTTCGACCATAACGGCATCCAATCGCCGTTGTTGTCCTGCCGCTCAAACATCGCAAGTGGCCGCGGGCGCTCGACCGCTTCGCCTTTTTGCTGGGCTTCGAGCTCTTCCTCAAAATACTCAAGCTGGCTGCCGATGGGAGCAGGAATAACCGTCAGGCGAAAGTTGCCGTTGGGCGAGATATAAGTCTCGGTATCGGGCAGTGCCCAGCTATCGGCGGACGCGGGGTGCGCACAGCCCAATGACAGCATGAGAACAACCAGACAAAAAAACAGTCCATTTTTCAGCGTATTCATCGGTCCAGCATAGGCGCTGGATCGATGGAATCCAACCTAGCGGCGTTCGTAGCGCTTGAGGCCCTGACCGAGATTGTTGGGTCCGACATTCAAATCTTCGCCGGTCCAGTCGGCCACGAACACCGTGTTGCGGCTGACATTGGGGGCGAGACGCGCATCGTTGCCTGCGATCTGCAGCGCCTCGGAAGAGCGCATGCTCTTCTTTGCGCCGACCGCGATGAAGGCGGAGTAGTTCTCTTTGTCCTTGCCCTGCACGAACCAGTTATTGGTGATCTGCCCAGCCGCGCCGTTGGGCAGGTCGATCATGTAGTTGGTCGCCTTTCCGTTCGAATCATCGAAGCTGGAGGAGGCGACGTCGACGCGTGCGGCGCGTGATTTGACGTAGTGGCCACCGGTGCCCTTTTCAAAGCGGCTGCGGGTAACGCGCAGATGGCCATATTGGCCGACATAGATCGAATGCGCGCAGCCGCCCGGTCCTTCGCAAGTGCCAAGACCCGAAAAGGTCGACTTATCGACGACGATCCGTCCGTTCGGATCGTTGGCCGACAGAATGCCTTGCTGGCTGTCGAGGAACCAGCTTTGCGCAACGGTCAGGTCGCCCTTTTCGATGCGGATGCCTGCGCCGTTGAAATCGCGCACGGCCATACGGCGGAAGACGAGGCCCGAGACGCTGGCTTCGCGACCGCGCAGGACCAATGCGGCTTTGCCTTCGCAGCTGACGCCGTCGAACACCGCGCTGCCCGGCTCGACCGCCATATAGGAGATTGAGCCTGCTTTCTGCACGGCGCATTGGCGATAGACACCCGGCGCGATTGCAATCCGACCCGAGCCATCACCGATGGCATCGACCGCATCCTGCAACTGGGCATAGCTGCGTCCGGTTTCGACGACCGTGAAGCTCCCGCCGGTCTGGGCAGCCGTCTGGGCCAGAGCAGCAGCGGCTGGAATGGCGGCGATGGCAACGGCAGCAAGGACGCCGAAAAGCTTCAGCGAACCGCGAGATTGAAGGGTGTGGGCATAGTTTTCCATGCCGCCTGCGCTAATGGAAAAGGGTTAACGGCTCGCTAAGATTTGAAACATGCAGTCAAGGGTGCCGCTTCCATCCCCCTTTGGTACGGGCTTTGACGATGAGAAGGAATGGGATCGTCAGCATTGTGATCGCCGCGACGCCGACAATAATCTCCATCTCGCCACCGCCATCGATCAGAATGGCAATACCGATAGTGATCGCCAGATAGCCGAACACCAACACCCATCCCTGCCATGCGATAGGCCAGCCCGATCCGTAGCCGATTTTCTTGGGCGCGAACCAATATCCTTCCTCGAAGAATTTGTGCAGCATGTCAGCTGTCTCCGTCGGTCTTCGGCGGGCGTCCACGGCGCGGTGCCGGAGTTGTTCCGACATCCACCCCGCGCTGCTTCAGAGCCTCGCGCAGCAGCATTTCGATCTGCGCATTGGCCGAGCGCAATTCGCTCGCCGCGAGCCGCTCGACTGCAGCGTGTACCGCCGGGTCGAGCCGCAATGCGAAAGCCTTCTTGGCTTTGGTATCGGGCATAGCCCCTACCTCCAGCGACTTCTATCAGTAGAGCGAGCCCGCATTGACAACCGGATGTGCTTCCTTGTCACCGCACAGCACGACCATCAGGTTCGATACCATCGTCGCGCGCCGCTCGTCGTCGAGCTCGACGATATCATCTTCCTTGAGCTTGAGCAGAGCGTCTTCGACCATGCCCACCGCACCAAGAACAATCTTGGCTCTCGCAGCGATAATCGCGTCGGCCTGTTGCCGCTTGAGCATCGCGCTGGCGATCTCGGAAGCATAGGCGAGGTGGGTGAGGCCCGCTTCGTCGACCACAATACCCGCTACTTTCAGCCGATCATTGAGTTCTTCGAGAAGCTCGCGATTGATCACCGGCCCGCCCGAGCGCAAGGTCACCTCTTCGCCTTCGAAATCATCATAGGGGTGGCGCGAACCGACAGTGCGCAAACCAGCCTCGATCTGGATGTTCACGAATTCCTTGTAATCGTCGACATCGAAAGTCGCCTGAGCAGTGTCAGCCACACGCCAGACGACGTTGCAGGCGATCTCTATCGGATTGCCGCGCAGATCGTTGATCTTCACCCGCTCCGAATGGACATTATGCGCGCGGGCGCTGACCTTCTTGCGCATCATCCACGGCCAGATCCAGCGCAAACCTTCGGTCCTCTCGGACCCGCGATACTCGCCGAACAGGGTGATCACTGCCGCCTGATTGGGCTGGATCATAAAGAAGCCCGAAGCGACAAACAGAAGGCCAATCAACGAGCCGACCAGCGTTCCTGCAAAAAGCAGCTTATCGCCCTTGGTCGAGCCGGTTTGTGGCACGCCGTTCCAGATCATCCAAACGGACAATGCGACAAGCGCCAGCAAGACCAACAGTAAAATGTATCCGCTGAATGTGCTCGCCCTGCTTTCGCGGCTGACATTCATCCCTTTGACAAGATCCGACATAGATATCCCTTTCGATATAATTATGATATTATATTTATATCAATTTTCGAAAGGAGTCAAATCGGGTCTCGTTCAATGCTGGCGGATGACCGCGAGGAATGCATCGCCATATGCGTGGAGCTTCTTCGCCCCGACCCCGCCAATTTCTCCCAACTCGGCGATACTCGACGGCCGTCGCGCGGTCATCTCGCGCAGGGTCGCGTCGTGGAAGATCACATAGGGTGGCACCTGCCCTTCGACCGCCAGCTCGCGCCGCAATTCGCGCAGGGCGTCGAACAGTGGATCGCCAACCGGATTGGGTGTGCTGTCGCCACGCTTGCTGCGTCTCTTGCGTTTTGGCGGAATGACGATCTCGACATCCTGTTCGCCCTTGAGGATTGCCGGAGCGGCAGCGCCCAATGCCAGCCCTCCATGCTCGGTCGAAACCAGCGCGCCGCGAGCCTGTAGCGCACGCGAAACGGGCTGCAGCAGCGTTATCTCCTCGCCTTCGACGATTCCGTACACGCTCAGCCGGTCATGCCCGCGTTGCTCGATCCTGTCATCGGGCGATCCGGTCAGTACCTTCTGGATATGGCCGAAGCCGAAGCTCTGCCCCGTTCGATAGACCGCCGAGAGAACCTTGCGCGCTGTCTCGGTCGCATCGGTGACCTTGGGCGGAGCAAGGCAATTGTCGCAATTGCCGCACGCGTCCGCCGGATCCTCGCCGAAATGCGACAGCAGGACTTTGCGCCGACACCCCGGCGTTTCGACCAGCGCAGCGAGCATATCGAGCCGCGCGCGCTCGTCCTGCTGGCGTTCCGGCGAAAGTTCGCCGAGCCGCTGGCGCGCCTGCGCGAAATCGCCCGCACCCCACAGCATGACCGCCTGCGCCGGATCACCGTCGCGGCCCGCGCGGCCCGTCTCCTGATAATAGGCCTCGATCGACTTCGGGATGCCCGCATGAGCAACAAAGCGCACATCGGGCTTGTCGATCCCCATCCCGAAGGCAATCGTCGCGACGATCACCATGTCTTCTGACGCCACGAAAGCGGCCTGGTTGGCAGCTCGAACCTCGGGATCGAGCCCGGCATGATAGGGCAGAACCGGGCGCCCAGTCGCCGCGGCCAGCTTCTGCGCCATATCCTCAACCTTCTTGCGCGTCGGGGCATAGACGATCCCCGGCCCCGGCTGCTCGGCCATCAGCGCAGTGATCTGCCGCGCCGGATTGTCGCGATGGAGGACCGCGTAACGAATATTGGGCCGGTCGAAGCCCGCCAGAACCAGCCCATCCTGCGGAATACCAAGTTGGGCTAGGATGTCCTTACGCGTCTTACGGTCTGCGGTTGCCGTCAGCGCCAATCGCGGGACATCGGGAAAACGCTCCATCAGAGGCAGAAGCTGGCGATAATCGGGCCGGAAATCGTGTCCCCATTCGGACACGCAATGCGCCTCGTCGATGGCGAAGACTGCGATCTGAGCCGAAGTCAGGAAATCGCAGAATTGCGGCTGGCTCGCGCGTTCGGGCGCGACATAGAGCAGGTCGAGCTCGCCCGCACGATAGGCATCCATCGTTTCGCGCCAATCTGCATCGGCGCTGGTCAACGTGGCCGCGCGAATCCCGTTGGCCCGCGCGGCGCGCAGCTGGTCGTGCATCAGCGCAATCAGCGGCGAGATGACCACGCAGGTACCGGCCAGCATCGTCGCGGGCAGCTGGTAGGTGAGCGACTTGCCCGCCCCGGTCGGCATCACTGCCAGTGTCGAGCGACCCGCGAGAATACGCCCAAGCACTTCCGCTTGCTTCCCGCGAAAACTGTCGAATCCGAAGGTTTCGCGCAGATTCTTGCGAGCTGTTTCGAGCGATTTGTCGATGGCGTGTGCCGGGTCCATGCGCATGCTCTTGCCACTCCGGCGCGCGACAAACAGCCCCGCAACTGCGGCAGTCCCCAAGAGATCATGAGGCTGGGGTTTTGCGGTAAAGCGATTCGCCCGTTATTGCCTTCGCCGACACCCGACTCACTGGGGTCGCAGACATTTGGAGATATGGGACCATGAGAAAGATCGTAAAATTTGCATTCGCTTCGAGCGCAGCGCTGGCACTTGCCGCTTGCGGCAGCGCGGATGATGCGTCGGATGATGCAGACGCAGAGAATGTCGAGAGCATTGCCGATGAAGCACTCGAAGATGTGAGTGACGAGCCGGTCGAAGGCGCAGCTGGCGATACCGCTGATGACGAAGTTGCCGCTGAAGAAGCCGCGGCAGCCGTAGAAGCCGAAGCAGACGACGCAGGCGCTGCGGCCGCGGCCGCAGCAAGCGAGTTCGAAGCAATCGCCAATGAAGCCGCCGATGCTGGCGAAAGCGCTGCTCGCGATGCAGCGAACGATGTTGTCGATCAGGCGGCCGATGCGGCACGGAACGAAATCAACAACTGATCCGGCATATTTGCCAGACAAGAATGCGGGCGGTCCGTTTCGGCGGGCCGCCCGCTTTTGTTTTGCGTGCTTTCCCTTTGAACCGGGAGCGTTATGGTGGCGATATGAAACGTTTTTGGATTCTTGCCGCCCCCGCCATTCTTGCAGCCTGCGGTCCGGCGGACAACGAGCCTGGCCCGGGCGGCGTGACCGTCGGAGAGGCCCGTGCGCTCGACGAAGCGGCAGAGATGATCGAACAGAAGCGCCTGCCTCCGCAGGGCGAACCCGGCGCAGAGGAACAACCCGGCACACCAGCCGAACCAACCGAGTAACACGACAAGAGGAATGCCAATGGCCGATCATGATGCGGATACCGGCCCCGCCGGTATGGACCGGGAAATCTTCGAGCAGTTTATCGACCAGCTGGAGCGCTATGTGCGCGAGCGGCTGATTCCGGCCGAGGAAGACGTCATTGCGAATGATCGCATTCCCGATGACCTGCTGAGCGAGATGCGCGAGATGGGGCTGTTCGGCCTGACCATGCCCGAGGAATATGGCGGCAGCGGCATGAATATCCCGCAATATGTCGAGACGATCCGCGTACTCAGCTACGCCCTTCCGGCCTATCGTTCGATTACCTCGATCAATCTCGGCATGGTCTGTTCGGCGCTGAAGAATTCGGGAACCGAAGAACAGAAAAGCGAGTGGTTACCACGGCTTGCGGCGGGCGAGATTGCCTGTTTCGGACTGACCGAGCCGGGATCGGGCTCAGACAGCGCGGCGATGGCGACCACGGCCAAACAGGACGGCAACGGCTACGTCCTCAACGGCTCCAAGCGCTACATCACCAACGCACCGCATGCGAAACTCGGCCTGATCATGGCGCGCACCAATGACGAGGCGCTGCCACGCAATGCTCATGTCAGCGCATTTCTGGTCGATATGGAGTCGGACGGAATCAGCGTCGGCAAGCCGGACCGCAAGATGGGACAGTCGGGCAGCCATATCGCCGATATCTATCTCGACGATGTGAAAGTGCCGGGTAATGCGCTGCTCGGCGGCGAAGAGGGCAGGGGCTTCGCAACTGCGATGCAGAGCCTCGACAATGGCCGCCTGTCGGTTGCAGCGGCCAGCTGCGGCTATGCCAAGCGGATTCTCGACACTGCGCTCAGATATTCGACCGAGCGCAAGGCGTTTGGCGAGCCGATTTCGCAGTTTCAACTGATCCAGGCGATGCTCGCCGACAGCAAGGCCGAACTCTACGCCGCCGAATGCATGCTACGCGATGCGAGCGCCAAGGCCAATCGCGAGAAGGCGATTATCGAAGCCGCCAGCGCCAAGATGTTCGCATCCGAAATGTGCAACCGTGTCGCCGACCGCTGCGTACAGGTGCATGGCGGGGCCGGCTATCTTGCAGAGTATGAAGCCGAACGCTTCTATCGTGATGCTCGCATCTATACGATTTACGAGGGCACGACGCAGATCCTCCAGCTGGTGATCGCCAAGAATATGCTGCGAGAATTTGCCGCCGGGGGCCAAGGATGAGCGCCTGCTCAGACGAAAAGACGGGACGCGCTTAATGTATAACCTGCTCGACGACCTCTCGATTATCGAGGTTTCCAGCTTCGTCGCCTCGCCAACCGCCGGACTTTACTGTGCCCAGATGGGCGCGGAAGTGATCCGCGTCGACCAGATCGGCGGCGGGCTCGATTACGACCGTTATATGCTGACCGAGGAAGGTCGTTCGCTCAGCTGGGAGAATCTCAACCGCGCGAAGAAAAGCGTTGCGGTCGATATGCGCTCTTCAAAAGGGCGCGAGCTGGTGCAGGAGCTGGCGCGCACAACCGGCCAGCTGATCACCAACGTTCCGGAGAAAAGCTTCCTTGGCCACGCCAAACTTGCCGAGGGGCGCGAGGATATGATCACTGTGCGGATCATGGGCTGGCATGACGGGCGGCAAGCGATGGATTTCACTGTCAACGCCGCCAGCGGATATCCGCTGATGACCGGCCCTGCCGAATGGGACCAGGACACCGCACCGCCGGTCAACCAGGTGTTGCCGGCGTGGGATTTCATCACCGGAGCCTACACCGCGTTCGCATTGCTGGCGGCTTTGCGTCACCGCGACAGAACTGGTGAGGGGCAAGAGGTGCGCATCCCGCTCGGCGATGTCGCCATCGGCACGGTTGCCAACAGCGGCGCCATGGCCGAAATGCTGCTGCGCGGCGGCGACCGCGAGCGGCTGGGCAACGATATTTGGGGTGCTCTGGGGCGCGACTTTATCAGCCGCGACGGCAAGCGATTTATGGTCGCAGTGCTGACCACCAAACAGTGGTATGGCGTGGTCGACGCCTTTGACGTTGCAGAAGAAATCGCCGCGCTGGAGGTCAGGCACGGCGTGAAATTCGCCGAGAGCGATCATAACCGCTTCACCCATCGAACCGACCTGTTCGACCTGCTGCAAAGCGTCGCCAGCACGCTCGATTATGACGAGTTGGCCAGGCGCCTCTCGGCAGCGGGCTGTACCTATGAGCGCTATCGAACAATGTACGAGGCAGCCAAAGATCCGTTACTGGTCGGCGATAACCCGCTATTCGGGCCGTCTCCCGAGAACCCGAGCAAGCTTGAATATCCGGCCCCCGGCTCCTTCGCCAATTTGCCTGCCCATGATCGAGGCGATCCGAAACCCGCTCCCTACCTTGGGGCGAACAGCGAGGAAGTTCTGGCGGAGCGGCTTGGCTTGGGTTCGGGCGAGATTGGCAAGCTGGTAGATGCAGGGATTGTGGCTCCATCGGACGAATAATCACACCGTTCGCCCTGAGCTTGTCGAAGGGCCGTTCTTCTTTTGATGCGACGGACAAGAGAAAGTGCGATGCTTCGACAAGCTCAGCATGAACGGGATTGGATAGGAATGAGATGACATTGAAACGCGCCGCCATCGTCAGCCCTCTGCGCACCCCGGTTGGAAAATTTCTTGGTTCGCTCGCGCCGATGGAGGCCGGGCAACTTGGCGCAGTGATCCTCAAAGCGTTGATCGAACGCAGCGGGGTCGATCCCGAGCGGGTTGACGATGTTGTATTCAGTCAGGGTTATGGCAGCGCCGAAGCGCCCGCTATCGGCCATTGGAGCTGGCTTGCCGCCGGTCTCCCGCTCGAAGTGCCCGGCTACCAGCTGGATCGTCGCTGCGGATCGGGCCTGCAGGCGGTGATCAACGCCGCAATGATGGTCCAGACGGGTACGGCGGACGTAGTGGTCGCGGGCGGTGTCGAGAGCATGTCCAATGTCGAGCACTACACCACCGATATCCGCAAAGGCGTTCGCTTTGGCGATCTGACCATGCACGACCGGCTGACGCGCGGGCGGTTGATGAGCCAGCCGATAGAACGCTTTGGGATTATCACCGGGATGATTGAGACAGCGGAGAATCTCGCCAAGGATTACGGCATCAGCCGCGAAGCATCCGACGCCTATGCCGTGCGAAGCCACCAGAATGCGGCGGCGGCGTGGGAAGCGCGCAGGTTCGACGCGCAGCTTGTGCCGGTTGAGGTGCCCCAACGGCGCGGTGATCCGGTGGTCTTCAGCAAAGACGAAGGCTTTCGCGCCGATGCCAGTATGGACAGCCTCGGCGCATTGCGCGCTATCGAAGGCAAAACCAACCCCGACGCGGTCGTGACGGCGGGCAATGCCAGTCAGCAAAATGACGCGGCAGCGGCATGTCTGGTGGTCGCGGAAGACAAGCTCGAAGAACTCGGCCTCGAACCCCTGCTGTGGTTCGATAGCTGGGCGGCGGCGGGCTGCGATCCGGCGCGGATGGGTATCGGGCCGGTTCCGGCGGTCGAACGCTTGTTTGCGCGCAGCGGCAAGAGCTGGGACGATGTGGATCTGGTCGAGCTCAACGAGGCCTTCGCCCCGCAGGTTCTGGCCGTGCTGAAGGGCTGGGGCTGGTCCGGGGATGACAGCCGTATGGATATGCTCAATGTCAACGGATCGGGCATCTCGCTGGGCCATCCGATTGGCGCAACCGGCGGGCGTATTCTCGCCGATATGGCGCATGAGATGCATCGGCGCGAGGCACGCTACGGCCTCGAAACAATGTGCATCGGCGGCGGCCAGGGGATCGCAGCGATCTTCGAACGCGCGATCTGATGGCAAGTCAGTGGAACGATTGGATCGGACGCGAAATCGTCCAGCATGACACGCTAGACCCTGCCCTCGCCCGGCGCTGGCTGGCGACATTTAACCGCGAAGCGACCGACGACAAGATGCCGCAAGGTGTCCACTTCTGCCTCTGCACTCCCGAAGCGCAAACGGCATCGCTAGGTACAGATGGCCATCCAACACGCAATGAAAGCGCCGACAGTTTCTTCCCGCCCATTCCGCTTCCGCGACGAATGTGGGCGGCAAGCGATATCGCGTTCCGCGCGCCGCTTCGCGTGGGCACGAAGATGGAACGAACGAGCCGCATCGTCTCCGTCGCCGAGAAAGATGGCAAGACCGGCAAACTCGGCTTTGTTGACGTCGAACATGTGATGTTGGCGAATGATGCGGAAGCCGTGCGCGAAACGCAGACGCTGGTCTATCGCGATGACGTAGCGGCCGATGCGCCGCTATCGCCACCAACACCAGGAGACAGCAGTTTCGACGAAACCGGGTGGCAAACTGTCAAGACAATCACACCCGATCCGCGCCTCCTATTCCGCTATTCCGCGCTGACCTTCAACACGCACCGGATCCATTACGACCTGCCCTATGCGCGCGATGTCGAACGCTATCGCGGGCTGGTTGTTCACGGCCCGCTGATCGCCAGCCTGTTGATGCAGCTCTGTACCGAGCGTTTCGGCGACAATGCGCTGGCGAACTTCGCCTTCCGCGCAGTCAGCCCCGCGATAGCAGATGAACCGCTTCACCTCACGCTACGTGAAGGCAAGAACGGCCTCGAACTTGGGTCTTTCGCCGCTGATGGTCGGCAGACGCTGAAGGCCACTGCAACGCCGGCGTGAGGGTTCAGTCGACCGGGTAATCGGCAATCGGATCGATCACCGAATAGCTTTCCCTGATCGGTTTGTGCCCCAGCGCAGGAAACTCCAGCGGCGGCGGATCGATCTGCGTGTCGGGCAGACGGTCGAGCAAATCGCGCACCAGCGTTAGCCGCCCGCGCTTCTGATCGTTGAAATCGACCAAAGTCCATGGAGCATGCTCTGTATGCGTCGCCCTAAGCATCGCCTCGCGCGCCGCGGTATAAGCCTCGTATTTCTCGCGCGCAGCAAGGTCGATGGGCGAAAGCTTCCAGCGCTTGAGGGGGTCCTCGAGCCGCTCCGACAGCCGTTCCTCCTGATTCACCTGATCGGTTGTAAGCCAGTATTTGAACAGCAATATGCCGTCATCGACCAGCATCTTTTCGAATTTCGGCGCTTCCTCCAGGAACTGCTCGACCTTCTCGTCGCTGGTGAAGCCCATTACCTTCTCGACACCCGCGCGATTGTACCAGCTACGATCGAACAGCACGATTTCACCGGCTGAGGGGAGATGCGCGACGTAGCGCTGGAAATACCACTGCGTCATTTCGGTTTCGCTCGGCTTGGATAAAGCCACAGTGCGGCATTGCCTCGGATTGAGCCGGCCCCCGACCGCGCGAATCGCGCCGCCCTTGCCCGCCGTATCGCGCCCCTCGAAAATCACGCAAATCCGCGTGCCCGTATGCCGTGCCCAGCGGGCCATCGCGACCAGCTCTTCCTCCAGTGGTTCGAGCAACGTCTCATATTCCTTGCGCTTCAGCTTCGGCATTAACGAACGTCCTTTTGTCCGGTCCATAAAAATGGTATCAACTGTAACTATGGCTACAATAGCAGAACCCGATACCGATTTTACTACGCTGCCCGAAATGTCGGCGGATGTCTTTACCGCGCCGCTTAAAAAGCCCGATCATCTGGGCGATGACTGGCTCGAGCCCAAGCAGGCCGAGTACGATTCGGAGCAGGATGCGATCTGGGACGAATTGTTCGAGCGGCAGATGAACATCCTGCCCGGACGTGCGGCAAGCGCGTTCATGCGCGGGACCGAGAAGCTAGACCTGGGTCGCGGCGGCGTGCCCGATTTCGACCGGTTGACCGAAGAATTGGACGCGATGACCGGATGGAGCGTGGTTCCCGTGCCGATGCTGATCCCCGATCATGTGTTCTTCTGGCACCTCGCCAATCGGCGCTTCCCGGCGGGCAATTTCATCCGTACGCGTGAGACCTTCGAATATATCCAGGAACCCGACGTGTTCCACGACGTGTTCGGCCATGTGCCGATGCTGACCGACCCGACCTATGCCGATTACATGCAGGAATATGGCAAGGCCGGGTGGAAGGCGATGAAGTATAATCGCCTGAAAGCGCTCGGTGCGCTCTATTGGTACACGGTCGAGTTCGGCCTGATCGAAGAGGGTCCCGACGATATTCGCGCCTATGGCGCGGGAATCTTGTCAGGCCCGACCGAGGCACGCTTTGCGGTCGAGGCGAAGAGCCCCAACCGGATCATGCTCAATGTCGACCGCGTTATGCGTACCGATTACGTCATCAGCGACCTACAGCCGACCTATTTCGTGATCGAGAGCTTCGAGGATTTGTTCCGCCAGACTGTCGAGCGCGATTTCGACAAGCTTTATCGCAACCTTCCGCCAGCGTTTACCTATGCCAATTCTGCGGTGATCGATGTCGATTATGTGGTCAATCGCGGTACGCAGGAATATCTTTTGCGCGGCGGACGCGGCAGCGGCGCACAGCCCGTCTGACTTACCACTCGTCCCCGATCAGCGTCAGACGGATCATATTCGCGATGCCGACCGTACCAAGCGCGCCCAGACAGCCATAAAGGAAGGTTGACGCGCTCAGCTCTTCCATCAGCGCCGATGCATTGAACGCAAGGCCAAGCAGCGTCGCGCCGAGCGCTCCCGCGACAATATCGATTCCGACAGTACGGCTGTTGGTCTCTTTGAATATGATCGAGACAAGCCAGCCCAGCACCGCTCCCATAGAGAGGAGTATCAAGTAACCCATTTTTCTAACCGTGTTTCCGTTACGTTGAATGAAACGGCGCACGGTCGGTTGGGGTTCCGAGAATTTTCCGTTCTGGCGGCGAAAGGCTAGAAAATCGCCAGCAATGTGCAGCCAAGCAGCACACGATAGACCACGAATACCAGCATCGAGGCCTTGCGCAGGAAATTCATCAGAAACACCATCGTCAGTAGCGCCGCAACGAACGTGAACGCGCCAGTGACGAGCGCATCTACCTGCATCTGGGTCGACAACTCTGCCAGATCGAATGCGGCGAGCAGGCCCGCACCCGCAACCGCCGGGATTGCCAGCAGGAACGAGAAACGCGCCGCCTCGAAGCGTGAATAGCCGAGCGCGCGGGCTGCCGTCATCGTCGCTCCCGAACGGCTTGTTCCGGGGATCAGCGCCATGGCCTGGGCAATGCCGACCAGCACTGCATCGCGCAAAGTCAGATCTTCATAGCTCTTGTCCTGCTTGCCCCAATGGTCCGCCGCGCCAAGCAGCAATCCGAAGATGATCAGGTTGGTCGCAACCAGATCGGTCGTACGGAAGCTCTCCATATAACCGTTCAGCTTGAGGAAGAGGCCCGCGAGAACGGCAGGAATGGTCCCTGCGAGAACCCACAGGAACAGCTTGCGCTGGACGGGGTCGTGGCCAATCCCGACCGTTGCAAAGCCGCCTTTGGCGAGACCCATCACGTCCTTGCGGAAATAGATGATAATCGCGAGCAGCGAACCGATATGCACCGCGACGTCGATCAGCGGCCCCTGGTCGGGCAGGTCGGTCAGGTAGGGAATCAGGATCAGGTGCCCCGACGAGGAAATCGGCAGGAATTCGGTAATCCCCTGAACGATCGCGATCAGAAGCTGCTGGAAGAGTGTCATGGCCGCGCGAAAATCCGATTGTATGCCAAAAGAGAGGGCCGGACCGCACCCCCTTACACTCAGGGATGCAACCCGGCCCGCCTCATGGACTCTTCGCCTGTTTCAGGCAAGCGCTTACCAGATCGAAACGCGCTCTTCAGGCGGCAGATACAGATCGTCATCTTCGGTCACGCCAAACGCATCGTACCATGCATCCATGTTGCGTACGACGCCATTCACGCGGAAGTTCTCGATGCTATGCGGGCCGACACGCAGGCGTTGACGGATATTCTCTTCGCGGTTCTGCGCACGCCATACCTGCGCCCATGCGAGGAAGAAGCGCTGATCGCCGGTAAGGCCGTCGATCACCGGAACGTCCTGTCCCTCGGTCGCGATCTTGTAAGCACGATAGGCTAGGCTGAGACCGCCGACATCGCCGATATTCTCGCCCAGCGAGAGACGGCCATTGAGGCATGTTTCACCGTCGTCGAGCGGGCAGAACTGGTTGTACTGCTCGACCAGCGCATCGCCGCGCTCATCAAACGCGGCACGGTCTTCATCGGTCCACCAATTGCGTAGCGCACCCGTCGCGTCCGACTTCGAACCCTGATCGTCGAAACCGTGACCGATTTCGTGCCCGATCACGCCGCCGATGGCACCGTAATTAACCGCCGGATCGGCTGTGATGCCGAAGAACGGCTGCTGCAGGATAGCAGCTGGGAACACGATCTCGTTCTTGGTTGAATTGTAATAGGCATTAACCGTCTGCGGCAGCATGAACCACTCGGTGCGATCGATTGGCGCGCCGAGCTTCGCCAGGTTGTCCTTGAACTGCCATTCCGCCGCCGCCATCCGGTTGGCAATCGGATTGTTGTTCTTGATCGCAAGCCCCGGATAGGTCTCAAGATTGTCGCGATAGCCGATTTTCGGATCGAAGGTCGCCAGCTTGGCGCGCGCCTCTTCCTTGGTCGCATCGCTCATCCAATCGATCTCGTCGATGCTCTGAGCCATGGCGACGCGGAGATTGGCGACCAGCTCGTCCATCGCAGCCTTGTTCTCTTCGGGGAACTGGCGCTCGACATAGCTCTTGCCGAGCAGCTCACCGAGATGGCCCTCGGTCTCGGCAATCGCGCGCTTCCAGCGCGGGCGCTGCTCCTGCTGGCCGCGCAGAGTCTTGCCGAACAGCTCGAAATTAGCCCTGTCGAAGCGTTCGGGCAGCACGCTGGCATTCTGCGACATGAAACGCGCGACAGTCCATGCTTGCCACAACGACGGATCGGTGTTGGCGATCAGGAACATCATGCCCGGCGTGCCGGTGCCGATCTTCTCAAGCTGCTCTTCGGTCAGCCCCAGCTCGGCAGTTTCCTCCTCGGTCGGCGGAACCTGCGGAACGACGAATTTGCTTGAACGGTCGAAACCGGTCTTCTGCAGCATCACCTCGACCGGGAAATCGCCCGCCATTTCTGACAATTCAGCCGGGGTCACCGCATTATAGGTAAGGTCGCGATTACGGCGGATCGCGCGATCCCAGGAAATCTCGCGCGCAATATAGGCTTCCATCTGGTAGACTGCATTGGCCAGCGCATCCGCACCGTCATAGCCAGCCTCACCCAGCAAGAAGGCGAGATATTCGCGGTATTTCTGCTGGATCTCTTTGTCTTTCTCCTCTTCGCGCAGATAGTAATCACGATCAGGCAGGCCCAGGCCACCATGGCCGACATACACGGTGTAAGTATCAGGCTGTTTCGCATCGACCGTTACGAAACCGCCCAGCGGTGACGGCATGCCCGGACGCGACCACAATTCTGCAAGCTTCTCGACCGTTGTCGCTGCGAAGATATCGTTAATATAGGTGTTGGCGACACCCATCCCGGTCTCTTCGATCAGGTCGGTTGCCATGTAGGCGCGATAGGCATCGACGATGCGTTTCTCGTCACTGGTCAGCTCGGACGGGTCCTTTGCGACCAGCTCATCGACCACCGCCTTCACATCGGCAGTCGATTTTTCGCGCAGCAGGGTGAAGGCGCCGAAGCGCGAATATTCGGGCGGCAACGGGTTGGCTTTGAGCCATTTCGAATTGACATAGGCGAAGAAATCGTCGCCCGGATCGATTGTCGGATCGAGCAGGTCGGGATCAACGCCCCACTCGCCAAAACTCATGGTTGGCGTTGCGACTTCTGCCTCGGCGGCGTCCTGCGCCAAGACAGGGGCTGCGATGGTAAGGGCAAGCGCGCTCGCCCCGGCGGTAAGGACATTACGGATCATACTGTTCTAAACTCCCAAAATTCGATGTGGCCGATGTCTAGAGAGGCAGCGCCGGGTATCGCCGCCATTCATCGGACTGAATATGCAATTCGTCGATTAGGACGCGTAAGCGCAGTGTATCACGCCGCCTCGGTTGACGCGAATTGCAGCGAGGCAAGACGACTGTAGAGCCCGCCCGAAGCACTGAGTTCGGCATGATCCCCTTGTTCGACGATCTTGCCATCTTCCAGCACAATGATCCGGTTGGCTGCGCGGACAGTCGCCAGACGATGCGCAATCACCAGTGTCGTGCGGCTCTGCATCAACCCGTCTAGCGCCTGCTGGACAAGCTGTTCGCTCTCGGCATCGAGCGCGCTTGTTGCTTCATCGAGCAACAGGATCGGCGCATCGCGCAACAGCGCGCGCGCGATGGCGATACGCTGCTGCTGACCGCCCGAAAGCCGCGTGCCGCTTTCACCCAGATAGGTGTCCAGGCCCTGCGGCAGGTCGCGGATGAACCGTTCGGCATTGGCCGCGCGTGCCGCCTCCCATATCTGCTCGTCGCTCGCGTCCCAATTGCCGTAGCGCAGATTGTCGCGCGCATTGGCCGAAAACAGAACCCCGTCCTGCGGAACCAGCGCGATGCGCCTGCGAATATCGGCCGGATCGGCGCTGGTGAGATCGACGCCGTCGATCCGGATCGAACCGGCCTGCGGGTCATAAAAACGCTCGGCCAGCTGGAAGATGGTCGACTTGCCGCCGCCCGAAGGACCGACAATCGCGACCGTCTCGCCCGGTTCAACTTCGAGCGAGAAATCTTTCAGCGCGGGCGTTTCCAGCCGCGTGGGATAGCGAAAGGTGACATTCCGGAACGACAGGCTGCCACGCGGCGGCTTCGGCAAGTTCTGCGGGCGCTCGGGCGGGGCAATGGTCGGCTTTTCCCTCAGCAGTTCATTCAGACGGCTGGCCGCACCCGCGCCGCGCAGCAGTTCGCCATATACCTCGGTTAAAGCACCGAATGCACCAGCCACAAGTCCGCCGGTGATGACAAAAGCGGCGATTGTCCCGCCAGTAATCGCGCCGGTGGAAACGCCAACCGCACCGCGCCACATCACCATGGTGATCGAACCGAAAATAAACATGATGATGATTGCAGTCATCGCGGCGCGCAGCAGAATGCGCTTCTTGGCCGTATCGAACGTCGCTTCCACAGCGCCGCTAAACCGCTCTTTCTCACGGACTTCCTGATTGAAAGCCTGAACGATCTTCATCGCACCGAGCGTCTCGGACACCATGGCTCCGATATCGGCGACCCTGTCCTGACTGGAGCGCGAGATATTGCGCACGCGCCGACTGAAAAACATGATCGGCCCCATCACGAGCGGGATCGCTATCAACAGACCCATGGTCAATTGTGGCGCCAGCCAGAAGAGAAAGACGGTTCCGCCAATCGCCATCAAGATGTTCCGCAGCGCGACCGAGACCGTGGTCCCGACAACCACCTCGATCAGTCCGGTATCGGCGGTCATCCGGCTGGCTATTTCCTTGGGGCTGTTCTCTTCGTAAAAGCCCGGCGCCAACCGCAGCAGGTTGTCCTGCACCTTACAGCGAATATCGGCGACCACGCGTTCGCCAAGCCAGCTTACGAAGTAAAACCTCAGTGCCGTACCGGCCCCCAATATGCCGACGACGACCAGCAAACCTCTGAACAGGTTCCCGATCTGCTCCGGGTCGCCGCCAGTGGCGAACCCGTCATCTATGATCAGCTTGAATCCGTACGGGATGGCGAGTGTGGCACCCGCCGTGATGACCAGCGCAACAAAGGCCAGCGCAACCTTGCCGGGATATTTCGCCGCCTCGGCCCAGATCATCTTGAGTGGGCCAAGCGTCTTGGCCGGCTTGGGTTCGCCCTTTTTGGCTTTCTTTCGCCGAAGCAACCCGCCGCGCCTTGCCTTGTCGGCAATGTCCAAATCTGCCTGATCCACGTCCATTAAACTGTCAGATAGGGACGCCGGACCGCAAAATCCACCGCGCAAAAGCAATGCGCTGTCCAAATTCGATACGCAATCCACAATGACACGTTGCAAGCTGCAACGAATAGCGTCATGGTGCAGCGCACAAAGAACGGAAACGCCTGGTCAGGGCGTCGCAGGGGATCCGAATTTGCTTTACCACGCATATGAAATGCAGCGTGCCTGGCTCAACGGCGCGAGCGCCTGGGCCGCGATTGGCGCCGAAATGCTGTCCAACCCGCGCATGCCGATGGGATATATGGGGCTCGGGCCGATGGCAGCCTCCGCATTGGAAGTTTTCGCGCACGCCGCCGCACCTTACGGCAAGCCCGAATTCGGGATCGAAAGCGTCACAGTCGATGGCCAAGAACGGTCGGTTACCGAAGCCATTGTGATGCACAAACCCTTCGGCGATCTGCTCCGGTTCACGCGCGAAGGTCTGCCCGAAGACGCTCCAAAATTGCTCATCGTCGCACCGATGAGCGGTCACTATGCGACGCTGCTGCGCGGCACGGTCGAGCGGATGGTCGAGAGCTGCGAGGTGTTCATCACCGACTGGGCCGATGCCAAGATGGTTCCGACATCGGAAGGCGATTTCGACCTCGACGACTATATCGATTACCTGATCGAATATCTCGAACATATCGGGCCCCAAGGGAAAAAGGGCGGCGCGCATATGATGGCGGTGTGCCAACCCTCGGTTCCGGCCTTTGCCGCCACTGCGATCATGAACCGCGACAAGCACCCTTGCGCGCCCAAGACGCTGACCATGATGGGCGGTCCGATTGACACGCGCGAAAGCCCGACCACGGTCAACGACCTCGCGATGGAACGCCCGATTGCATGGTTCCGCGAAACGGTGATCGCGACCGTCCCGATGGGCTATCGCGGTTCCGGCCGCCGGGTCTATCCGGGTTTTCTCCAGCTGGCCGGCTTTATGAGCATGAATTTGGGCTCGCACATGCTGAGCCACTACGAGATGTTCAAACACCTTACTATCGGCGACGATGCCAGCGCGCAGGCGACCAAGGATTTCTACGACGAATATCGCTCGGTCTGCGATATGACCGCCGAATTCTACCTCCAGACGGTCGAGGAAGTGTTCCAGCGTCACTCGATCCCGAACGGCACCTTCGTCCATCGCGGCAAGGTGGTCGATCTGCACGAGATCAAGCGCACCGCAATTCTCGCCATCGAGGGCGAGCGCGACGATATTTCGGGGTTGGGCCAGACCAAGGCTGCGCTCGACCTTGCGGACAAGCTACCCGCGAAAAAGAAGCGCTATTACATGGCCGAGGGCGCGGGCCATTACGGCATTTTCAACGGCAGCAAATGGCGTGAACGTGTAGCCCCGGTAGTCGAAGAGTTTATCGCCGAGCACGGGTGAGCTTTATTCAGGCGGCAATTCCTTCGGCGTTTGGCCAAAGCTGAAAATCTGTTTGATGATCCGCCGCGCCATCAGCAGCAGCCATATCGTTAGCACAAGCAGGACGACCGCGATGCCTGCGGCCCAATAGGGGTATTCGTAGGCCGTGTAGAGGAGCCCCACTGTCGCGACATCCTCGGCCGTCGAGACAAACATGTTGGAAACCGGCTCAGGACTGGTGTTGACCACCGCCCGCGCACCGGCCTTGCCGCCATGGGCCAGCAGCGCGCCACCGCCGCCCAAGATAAAGGCAATCACCTGTGTTGCCGGGTCGGATGGATCGACAATCGCGAGCGCCAACAGCGCTCCGCCGACCGGGCGGACCAGCGTGTGGATTGTGTCCCAAATGCTATCGAGCCACGCGACCTTGTCGGCGAAGAACTCACAGACCGCCGCAATCCCGGCGATACCCATCACCCAAGGATTGGCGAGAACCTGCAGGCTTTCAAGATGCTCGGGCAGCGGCACAACGCCAGCCCGCATCGCTATCCCGGTCGCCAGCACCGAGAGGTAAAGCCGCCACCCCGACAGCAGACTAACGCTGCCGGCAATCCCGATGATCTCCATAATCCCCATGGCCCCAAGATGGCGACGGCCCAACTGTTTGGCAAGTTTGGGGAATCAACGCGTTCGCGAAAGACGGACGCGAAACCGCCAGCCAATCCGCCAAGCCTACTTGTCGTTTCCCACCAGGCACTCTGCATACTCGGCAAAGATGTTGCGCGTTTGATCTAGCGCGTCCTGAATAATATCGTGGTCTGAATCCAGCACTGTCACATGGTCAGGCAGATTGTCATTCGATGCCAGATAGTCCCTCGTGCGCGGGTCTTTGGAACCCAGCACTATCCGTGAGCATGGGCCTTGCGGCGTCACATAGTGCCAAGGGTAGTCGGCTTCCCCGATAAAGCGGGGAATATATTCATGCATGGGCATCATGCGCGAATGGTCGAAGACGGCCTCCTCGCTCGAGTTGGAATAAACATTCATGTTTTGCCAGTGACCAAACGGTTTGCCCTCTGTGCGCCTTTTGTTTTGATCCTCTCCGTTTTCTCTCTCGTACCGTACCAAATGATGCTGCAAGCCGTCCATGACGGGAACCAAAGCAAGCGCCTGCATTTTTCCAAGCCGGTCTTTGCCGAATGCTCCTAACGCAAGGTGATTCCCCAGACTTGTCGTGATCAAAGGTGGATCTCTACCCAACTCGCCGCGATAGAAATCAATCACATTCTCGATTTCTGCCATCGCCAGCTCGAATTCGCCTGGAACATTGAGCGTCCGGACATCGGTGCCCCAATAGCCAATTGAAACGATAGAAAAACCACGCTTCAAAAGCTGATAATTCGGGTGCTCCTTCATCGTGACACCGGTCGCCATCTCGGGAGCCACGCGCCGAAATTCCTTGACGGATTCTTCGGTCTCCCAAGGTTTCGAAGGGAACGGCGTGCCTCCCGGCCCGCCCACTATGTCGATCACAAACCGGTCAACTTTTTCTGCCGCGTCTAGTCGACTTTCAAGTCACATTATCGGATCGCCACCTAGCCCCAATGCGATCATATCAGTGGTGACGCCTTGCGCAGTCCAGCTCTTGCATAGGACGCGTTTTGCAGGCGCGCTTCCCTCCGATCGGATACGCGTAAGGCAATCACGCCATTCGGTTGGAAGGCCTCTACGCGGATCCGCCGATCGGGATTCCGCCATGGAGTCGAGAGCCTGCCTATTGTGGGCATCGTTCGCGGCCTGATCGAAGGCCGAACGGCCCCATACCAACAATCCGAGCAGGACCGCGATACTCGCAATGACGACGACCGCTTTGCGCATTGAGCTCCCCCTCTCCCAGATAACTGGATTGCATGAATACTGGCAAAAGAAAAGCGGCGCGGGATCGCCCCACGCCGCTTCTTTTAGCTTCTAAGCTAGTGCGTTAGATCAGAAAACTTCGAACATCCCGGCAGCGCCCATGCCACCGCCGACGCACATGGTTACGACGACATATTTCGCGCCGCGGCGCTTGCCCTCGATCAGCGCGTGGCCGGTGCAGCGTGCTCCGGTCATGCCGTAGGGGTGGCCGATCGAGATCGAGCCGCCATTGACGTTGAGAATATCGTTATCAATGCCCAGCTTGTCGCGGCAATAGAGCACCTGCACGGCGAAGGCTTCGTTGAGTTCCCACAGGCCGACCTCGTCCATCTTCACGCCGGTCTGTTCGAGCAGTTTCGGGATCGCGAAGACCGGGCCGATACCCATTTCGTCGGGCTCGGTGCCCGCAACCGCCATGCCGACGTAACGGCCAAGCGGCTCAAGGCCTTTCTTCTCGGCGAGCTTGGCTTCCATCAGGATCGAAGCCGAAGAACCGTCGGAGAGCTGCGAGGCATTACCTGCGGTGATCACCGCATCGGGGCCCATCACGGGGTTCAGACCGGCAAGGCCTTCGAGCGTGGTCGACGGGCGATTGCCCTCGTCTTTCTCAATGGTAACTTCCTGCTGACTGACTTCGCCGCTTTCCTTGTCCTTGACCATCATTGTGGTGGTGACCGGAACGATCTCGTCGTCGAACTTGCCTGCTTCCTGACCGGCAGCGGTGCGCTGCTGCGACTGGAGCGCATATTCGTCCTGCGCTTCGCGGCTGATGCCGTAACGCGCGGCCACCGTCTCGGCAGTGCCGAGCATCGGCATATAGACGTCCTTGTGCATCGCGATCAGCGAGGGATCGGGCGCGACACGCATTTCCGGCGTCTGGACCAGCGAGATCGAATCCTGACCACCGCCAGCGACGACATCCATATTGTCGACCACGATCTGCTTGGCGGCAGTCGCAATCGCCATCAGGCCAGAAGAGCACTGGCGGTCGATGGTCTGCGCAGCGACACTAACCGGGCAACCAGCGCGAAGGGCAACCTGGCGGCCGATATTGCCCGCCTGGGTGCCCTGCGTGAGGACCGCGCCCCACACAACATCGTCGATCTCGCCTGCCTCGATACCCGCGCGTTCGATGGCCGGGGCAAGCGAGAAAGAACCGAGAGTCGCGCCTGGCGTGGCATTGAAGCCGCCTTTATAGGCGCGACCGATGGGTGTGCGGGCGGTAGATACGATAACTGCGTCGCGTGACATGGGAATTCCTTACTATGCGAGTCCCCGTGAAGGCGGGGATCTCATTGAACTTGGCGCTACTGGACTGAGGTCCCCGCTTGCGCGGGGATTCAGGTCAAACGAAAAACTGCGTGATCCACTCGCAAATCAGGGCCGGCTTGTCCTCGCCCTCGATCTCGATGGTGATTTCGGCCGTTTGCTGCCATTGGCCCGGGCGCTTTTCGATCATTTCGACCAGCTTCCAATGGCCACGAATGCGCTTGCCGCTTTTGACCGGCGAAATGAAGCGGGTTTTGTTACCGCCATAATTCACGCCCATCTTGATGCCGTCCATTTTCGGAATATCCGAATTAGCCGACAGGTATGGGATCATCGAGAGGGTGAGAAAGCCATGCGCGATGGTGCCACCGAACGGCGTCATCTTGGCGGCTTCTTCATTGATATGGATGAACTGGTGATCACCGGTAGCATCGGCAAACTGGTTGATCCGTTCCTGGCTCATTTCGGCCCATTCGCTGGTGCCGATGACTTCGCCTGTTTTTGCTGCAAGATCCTGCGGGGACATGGTGCTCTCCTTCGTGACTGCTCGAACTTGGTTCGAGCAGCACCATGGAGCAATACCACTGCAATCGCAAGCAGTTTACGTAAACGTCAACTTGCCGCTACGGCATCCCCTGCGTCGCGGCGGGGTATTTTGCCTTGTTCGCCGTCATCGGCAGCAGGCATCGGATTGCGGATCGGCGAATCGATCTGCTTGCAATAGGACCAGAAGGCGCATTGCAGGCCGAGCAGCATCCAGATGTAGGGCTGGTAAGCAATCCCCTGGAACAAAGAGCCGATCAGATAGATGATCTGCGCATATTGCAGCGCGGTTGCAAGCGGCGCCTGCCATTGCTCGTCATCGCCTGTTTTCAGCCTCCAGCGGCGACGGATCTTTTCCATATGCCACAGACCAAGCGCGTGCAGCCACAGCCAGATGAACAGGCCCGGCCAGCCCTGCTCGCCGAGCATCTCGAACACTGCGGAGTGATAGGCGCGCGATGAATCTACGACTTCCTTATATTCGACCGCCGTGGTGTTACCGGCCTCTTCCTTGATCGGCATGTCGTAGGTGAACTCGTTGCCGCGATAGGCGTCAAAGCCGCCGCCGATGGGATTTTGCTTGGCATAGTCGATGGTCCATCCCCACACCGCCAAACGGGTCGAAGCCGACTGGTCACCTTCAGGACTGCCGATGGTCGCCATGCGTTCGTAGTAGCTGGAGGGAATGAAGGGCAGCGCAACCAGCGCCAGGATTGCGCCCGCTGCGATAAATGTAAGGCGGCGCTTCACATCGCGCAGCGACAGGCCGATCAGCGCCGCGACACAGATTAAACCCGTGCGCGCCTCTGTACCGATGGGCATCAGCAGACAGGTGAATATCAGCGCGGCAGCGAACAGTTTGACCCGCCAGTCGGGTTTGAAAATCGTCCCGTGCCTGGTGAACCAGATGATGATCGGAATGCTACAGATCGCCACCGTAGTGAGTGTGGAGCTTTCATACAGCCCGCTATTGTCATTCACGAAGAACAGCTTGCGCTCGTATCCACCGCCACCAAGTGTAATCTTGATCCCCGCACTGATCAGGATCGCTCCGACTGAGAGCAGCATGACCAGCAACGCGCTTTCCAGCCGCAGTCTGGTTGTAACGGTCAGGGGCAGGAAAATCGCAAAGATCATCGCTTTCCAGACCCAGCCCCATTTTTCCGCTGCGAATTCGGGGAAGTCGGCATGGGTGGTGGTCCACCAGCAATATAGCAGCAGCACGGTCATCAGCACCTGACGGAAGGTAAACCGGCTACCGACCTTGGGATCGGTCAGAAGCCATCCGGCAAAGGCTGCAACGAAGGTCACCAGCGAGGCCTGCATTGCGGGCATGAAGACATAACCCATTTTGCCCGGCGCAAGAATGTCGACATAGATGAAGGCGAGCACCCAGACATAGGGGCGGCGAAAGCCGATCACCATGACGATGATAAGGAAGCAGGCGAGCGCAATATCAAGCATCGCGCTCACCCATGGCTCGTCGTTCGCGCTCGGCCTCCATTTGGCCGGGTCGCTTGCGCTTCACCCGGCGCGCTTCGATCTCCGGATCGGTATCCAGCTCGTCATCCCCCACCAGCCGGATCAGGGCGAGCAGGATCAGCGCATGAGTCAGGCCAAGGGCGAAATAGTCGATCACGGTTTGCGTAAAGCTCCGGCGGAAGATTGCATGTCGCCCTAGCAGCGGGGAGTTGACGCGGCGTTAAGGTTGTTTTGGCATTGGGAATGCATGACACGCGTCCTGCATATCCTCGACCATTCTCTGCCTCTGCACAGCGGCTACACTTTCCGCACGCGCGCGATTCTGAAAAGCCAGCAGGCTGCAGGGCTGAAGGTGCGCGGAATTACCGGCCAGCGACACAGCGCCGAAGGTCCGCCTCGCGAGACAGTCGACAGCCTGACATTTCACCGCACGCCCGGGACAAGCAACGGCCCGACCGTAATGCGCGAATGGCGCGAGATTTCTGCCTTTGCCGAAGCTATCGAGAAACTCGCGGAAGAATGGCGTCCCGACATTCTGCACGCCCACTCGCCTGCCTTGTGCGGACAGGCGGCCCTCAAAGCATCGCGCAAGCTTGGCATCCCGCTGGTCTATGAAATTCGCGCCTTCTGGGAAGATGCGGCGGTCGGCAACGGCACCGGCAGCGAGGGATCGGTCAAATACCGAATGACCAGGGCGCTGGAAAACCGTGTGGTTGCAGGGGCTGATGCGGTCTTCACCATCTGCGAAGGGCTGCGTGAGGATCTGATCCGCCGCGACTTTGATGGGGGCAAGATCGGTATCTCGCCCAATGGCGTCGACCTGTCGCTGTTCGGCGAACCGCCGGAACGCGACACTGCGATGGCGAAAGAACTGAACCTGGGTGACGGGCCGGTGATTGGCTTTATCGGCAGCTTTTACGATTATGAGGGCCTCGACGATCTGATCGCCGCCATGCCTCGCCTGCTCGAACAGCAGCCCGATGCGCAATTGTTGCTGGTCGGCGGCGGCCCGTGCGACGATGCGCTGCGCGAACAGGCCGCCCGCTCACCTGCGGCAAAGGCAATCCATTTCACCGGCCGCGTCCCGCATTCCGAAGTCGAGCGCTACTATTCGCTGATCGATGTGCTTGCCTATCCGCGCAAGGCCAGCCGCCTGACCGATCTGGTCACCCCGCTTAAGCCGCTCGAAGCGATGGCACAGCAACGCCTCGTCGCGGCCTCGGATGTTGGCGGGCACCGCGAATTGATCAGCGATGGCGAAACCGGCTTCCTGTTCCCCGCAGACGATCCGGCAGGCACCGCCCGGGCCCTCGCTGATCTTCTCGACAGCCGTGACGGTTGGGATGCGATCAAAATCAAGGCGCGCCAGCAGGTTAGCGACCGGCACGATTGGGCGAAGAATATTCATCGTTATCAGTCTGTTTACCATCATTTGCTAGCCCGTTCATCTGATGGGACATTTTCGGACGCCGCATAGGCTTCTCGAAGTTCCGCGGAAACGGGGAATTTTAGTGCTAGGATTTTCGAAACCAGCATCGGCCAATGCATCGGGCCACAAGGCTCCGATCAGTTCGCATCCGATCTTCCCGATCGTGGTGGCGGTCTGGTTTGCAGCGCTGCTTGGCCTAGGCAGCCTCGTTCTTCCCGTCGCGATTTTTGAACGACTGTTTGCGGTAACCGGCATATCTTCGCTGGTTTCCATGGCACAGGCACCGCTCGGCGCCACCGCCCGCATTGCAATTGCCTTGGCTGCGGCAGGGATCGGCGCAATTGCCGGATTGCTGATCGCGCGCAAGGTTGTTGCGGCACAGAATGCGCCCGCAGGACGCAGCCTGTTCACCGATGACGCCGAGGCCGAACCTGCCAAACGTCCGATCTCAGCGCATGAAGAGCTGGGCGCGGACAGCTTCGACGATCCGGTGGAAGAACCCGCCGATCCCAAGTCCGAAGGCGCCTATAGCGGCAAGCGACGGTCGCTCGCGGTGACCGATGACAGCGCTCGCAGCGAATTTCTCGATTATGCCCCGCTGCCCGGCGGAAATGTCACATACGACGCGCCGATCGAGGAACTGGGCGATCGACACGCAGAGCCGATTGGCGAGACTGCGCAAAGCGAAACCGGTTCCGACGCGCAAGCCGAAGTCGAGGCGGAACCTCTGGAACTGGTGGCTCTCGCATTCGATGCAGAAGGGCTGGAAGATGATGGCGCGGAACAGCTCGACGAAGTGGTCCCCTATGAATTGGCAGATCTAGTGGAAGAGCCGGCCGGAGCCCCGCCCGAGACACCTGAATATGCGATCCCCGCAGAGGATTCTCCACTCGATATCAGTGCAATGACGGACAACAACGCGGAGGCTGAATTGCCCTACAACCCACTCGAAAATTCCAGCAGTGACGGTGAGGAAATCGCGCGTCCCTACGATGCGCCGACTGCTCCCGAGGTACTGCCGAACGAAGGTAGGTTTGCTGAGCCTCAGGTCGGCGAAGCTGCAGGGGCCGAGGCAGCGCCCGATACGCAACTCGGCAGCAAACCGCTCAACGAACTTGGCATGGTCGAGCTGGTTGAACGTTTTGCGATGGCGCTTCAATCCAAGTCAGCTGCAGCCGCGGTGACCGCCGATGTCGCGGCCGGGGGGGAAACTCCCGAAGAAACAGTGTCACCAATGGTTTTCCGTCGCTCGAAAAGCGCCGCCGCTGCCGAAGAGCCAATGCCTGCACCTCCCGCCGAGAACGTGCAGGAGGAGGTTGCTCGACCGGCTATTCCCACCGCGTTCCAGCCGCTGGATCTGGATGGCGAGGAAACAGAAGACGAAGACACCGATCTGGTCGGGCTGTCGCTCGACTTCGCTTCCAGCCAGCCGGCAGCGCCGACACCACCCGCTGGCGAGGAAGAACCGGTATCGAACGACGATGCGGAAGACGACGGCGGCTACAGCTCGTTGCTCAAGATGAAGACGCCGCCAGCAACGCCGAACGAGTTCGTACGGATAGAGGAGGAAGCCGATGGCGGCGAGATCGAACCCGTCGTCGTGTTTCCGGGCCAGGAAACTGCCAGGGCGGATACAGACAGCGCGCCGCGCGAACCCGCCAAACCACAGGCTTTCCCGCCATCCGCAGCAGCGCGACCGTTTGACGCGCCCGGATCGCGCCCGGCGGATGGCGCGGAAAAGAACGCGGCTGCGGATGCTGGCGAGACCGAGCGCGCATTGCGCGAGGCTCTGGAAAAGCTCCAGCGTATGAGCGGCGCCGCCTGACAGCTTCGGCACCAAAGAAAATTGGGGCCCGTCGGTTGGATCCGGCGGGCTTTTTTTGCGCCACGCCGGGCCGAAAGGCACGACTTGTGCCGTGCATACGATATCTTGCCTCTTCGCAGTTGCAAAAATCTTTTCATGTCGGCACAAAGGTCCTCCGCGACATTTTCGTTGCTTCTGCAGGCGATAATAGGCGAATCATTGTCGAAGCGTGCGAGGGGCGCGCAACGACACCTGACATGGATGGACGTTTGAATGGGATACCCTGCGCCAGAGGGGCTGTATGATCCGCGCAACGAGCACGATGCCTGCGGCGTCGGCATGGTCGCGCACATCAAGGGCGAGAAATCGCATGGCATAGTCACGCAGGCGTTGCAGATCCTCGAGAATATCGACCATCGCGGTGCGGTAGGCGCAGACCCGCTGCTCGGCGATGGTGCCGGTATCCTTCTGCAAATTCCCGATCCGTTGTTTCGGGATTGGGCGGATAAGACCGGTAAGGACCTGCCAGAAGCGGGCGATTACGCAGTTGCGATGTGCTTTATGCCGCAGGACGAAGCCGCACGGAGCTTCGTCACCGAGCAGCTAGAGAAGTTCGTCGAGAAAGAAGGCCAGAGCGTCATCGGCTGGCGCGATGTGCCCACCACGCTCGACGGGCTGGGCAAGGCAGTTCTCGCGTCGATGCCGGTCATCCAGCAATGCATCATCGCACGAGGGCCAAACTGCGAGGACAGGCAAGCATTCGAGCGCAAACTGGTCGTGATCCGCAAACAAACGCTCAATCCGCTCGCCAAACTGGCGGAGAAGCATAACCTTCCCCGGCCTGACCAAGACCTATATTCCGAGTTTCTCCAGCCGAA
>CBDCXY010000005.1:0-18846 GCA_965223995.1 Pontixanthobacter sp.
TGCATGCCGCGCTCGCGGCGGCCATTTTGGCGGGCGGGCTGTGGTTCGCCGAGGCCGAGAGCGCGCCGGCGAAGGTCACCGGCAGCTAGACCCCACACCAAGACAGATCTGGCCCTCCCACAGGTCTGGCTCCGGGCGGGATCGGGACCCTCGACGATGGGGGGCCTGGCCCGCCCGGCCTGTTTCTTGATCCGGCCGCCCGCGATAGGCTCGCGCAATGACCAAATCCACCCCGCCGCAGATCGCCTTGAAGCGGGGCCTATGAGAGCGCAGACCGCTCCGACGGCCCGCGACTGCTCGTCGAGCGATTGTGGCCACGCGGCGTTAGCCGCGAGCGTGCCCGCATCGACCGTTGGTTCAAATCTCTGGCGCCATCGCCCGCATTGCGCAAATGGTACGACCACACGCCGGCGCGCTGGCCAGAATTTCAGCGCCGCTACCGGCGCGAGCTTGCGGCCTTGGCCGGGAGCAGCGAGATGGGCGAGTTGATCGCGATTTGCCGGGACCAACCCGTCACCTTCGTCTTCGCCGCGCGCGACCTTGAGCGCAACAGCGCAATCGTTTTGCGCGAGCATGTGCGCGATGCGCTCACCGAACGCGCGTGAAGCCCACAATTGCGCCGAAAAGCGCGCTATGATGGGGCATGACGACCAATCTGATTTCGATCCGAACCGCCAAACCAGACGACGCCGAGGCGCTGGCGGCGGCGCATGGGGAGGCGTGGCGGCTCGCCTATCAAGGCATCATCCCGCACTTGAATCTCGAGCGCATGATCGCACGGCGCAACGCGGCCTGGTGGTCCGAGGCCATGGCGCGGCGCTCGCCGATTCTGGTGCTCGAATATGACGGGGCGGCCGTCGGCTACGCCACCTTTGGACGGGCGCGGGCGCGGCGCTCGCCCTATCAAGGCGAGATCTTCGAAATCTATGTAAGCCCGGTCTACCAGGGCCTGGGCTTCGGCGGCAGGTTGTTTCGCGCGGCCCGCAGCGCGCTGATCGATGCGCGGCTCAACGGCCTGGTGGTCTGGGCGCTCGCGGACAATGAGATGGCGTGCGCCTTCTACCGGGCGCTCGGCGGCAGCGAAGTCGCCGAAAGTGCTGAGAGCTTCGGCAAGAAGACGCTCAAAAAAAATCGCCTTCGCTTGGGGTTGAAGCGCGGCCTGGGCTTAGCGCGGGATCGCGCTGACATAGGCGCCGGGATCGATGCGCTCGGGCTCTTGGGTGGCGCAATCAAACTTATCGGCTCGCTTGTCGGCTATGAGGCGCGCGACAGCGTTGGCGTCTGGATTGCCGTCGGCGCGGATGTGCGCGATATGGCAAGCATTGTTCGCGCCTAAGCGGCTCACCACGAGCGTTTGCCCCTTCCTGCCGTCCATGTCCCAGAAGTAGCGCAAGATCGTTGCGAATGGCCGGCGGTGGCCGTCGCGCTCCTCGATGCGCCATTCCATCGTGGTGTGGATGGTATTGAAGGGTGAGAGCGTTTGGCGGGCGGCGCGTTGGGTGTCGGCGCGCGGCCCAAAGGAGACGAAGAAGCGCAGATCGCCCTCGGCCACATTGACCGGGAGTCCGGCAAATCCATCGCAGGTCCATTGCGAACCGCCGCCCTCGGCAAAGCGTTTGGCGAGCTGGCATTTGTCGAGCTCGAGCGAGGTGTAGACGCTGCTAATGCCGTCGGCGCCGAGCGCAGGCAGCGTCCAAAGTCCAAACACCAGCACCGCGAGCAGCCGCATCGGTGATTTCATGGCCGGGCCCCCAGACAAGCGAATCATCCTTGGCGCGCGAGCTTATATTGAGTCGGGCTCGCGCCCAAAACCAATTGGTCGTTTCGCGGCCGCGCGATGAGCGGGTTTCCTTCGCCCCACGCGGTTGCTATAGGGCACCACGTCGAGACAACCGGGGTAATGCGCGATGAGCGATATCAGAATCGCCATAATGGGAGCGGCGGGGCGCATGGGGCGCGCCTTGACCAGGTCCGTCGCCGAGCGCGAGGGCTGCGTCGTTGCCGGCGGCACAGAGAGCGCGGGTGCAAGCGACATCGGGGCAGATCTTGGCGCGCTCGCGGGCCTCGAGGCGCTCGGCGTCACGGTGACCGACGAGCCGCTCGAGCTCTTCGCCAATGTGGACGCCATTCTCGATTTCACGACGCCGGCGGCCTCGCTCGAGTTCGCCGCGCTCGCTGCCCAGGCGCGCATCGTTCACGTGCTCGGCACCACTGGTTTCAGCGACGACGACGAGAAGAGCCTCGAGGCGGCGGGCCGTCATGCGACCATCGTCAAGGCCGGCAATATGAGCTTGGGCGTCAATCTGCTGGTCGCTCTGGCGCGCCAGGTCGCCCATGCGCTCGACGATGATTTCGATATCGAGATCGTGGAGATGCACCACCGGCACAAGGTCGACGCGCCCTCGGGCACGGCTTTGATGTTGGGTGAGGCCGCCGCCCAAGGCCGCACGGTCGGCCTCAAGACCCACAGCGTGCGCGGCCGCGACGGCCAGACCGGAGAGCGCAAGCGCGGTGACATCGGCTTTGCCGCGCTGCGAGGCGGTTCGGTCGTCGGCGATCACACAGTAATTTTCGCTGGCGAGGGCGAGCGGGTCGAGCTGACCCACCGGGCCGAGGACCGGGCGATTTTTGCGCGCGGCGCGGTTCGCGCCGCGCTTTGGGGCCAGGGCAAGCCGCCCGGCATCTATTCGATGATGGACGTGCTCGGGCTCTAGGCCCGAGCCTATGGGGGACGACCGAACGATGGACAATGTACTGGTGCTTGTGCGCCATGGCCAAAGCGAGTGGAACAAGAAGAATCTGTTCACGGGCTGGAAGGACGTCGGGCTGACGGCCGAGGGCGAGGCGGAGGCCGCGCGTGCCGGTGAGCTGCTGGCGGCCGAAGGTTTGGTCTTCGACATCGCCTTCACAAGCAAACTTCAGCGCGCGCAGCGCACGCTTGAGCTCATCCTCGAGAAGCTCGGTCAACAAGACCTCGAAACGGTTCAAAACGAAGCCCTCAACGAGCGGGATTACGGCGATCTGGTTGGCCTCAACAAGGACGATGCACGTGAAAAGTGGGGTGAGGAGCAGGTGCACATTTGGCGCCGTTCATTCGATATCCCTCCCCCTGGCGGCGAAAGCCTGAAAGACACAGCCGATCGCGTCTTGCCCTATTACGAAAGCGATATCGCGCCGCTTTTGAGCGCCGGCAAGTCGATCATCGTCTCAGCGCACGGCAACTCGCTACGCGCCCTGGTGATGCGGCTTGAAAACATCTCGTCCGAAGAGATCACCAAGCTCAATCTGGCCACGGGCGCGCCGATCCTCTACCGGCTGGACGCCAAGGGTGCGGTGATCGAAAAGCGCGCTTTGGCCGGCTAGGCCTCAAGGGGCGCTATAGGCCGCCTCCCAGCCGATGATCGCCTGCTTGCGGGTGATGCCCCAGTGATAGCCGCCGAGGCCGCCGCCTTTACGCAACACGCGGTGGCAAGGCACCACGAAGGAAATCGGATTGCGGCCGACCGCGCTCCCGACCGCGCGCGAGGCCTTTGGCGCGCCCAGGTGTTCGGCGATGTCCGAATAGGTCACGGCGTGCGCCAAGGGAATACGGAGCAGCGTCTGCCAAACCCTGATTTCGAAGTCGGTGCCGATCAAGACGACGTTCAGCGGATCATCGGCCCGCCAGCGCTCGGGATGAAAGATGCGCTGCGCGTAGCCCGCCGTGCCGGCCAGGTCTTCACGGTAATTGGCGGCCGGCCAGCGCGCCGTCATGTCTTCGAGCGCTGCGGCCCGAGACGCTGGCGGCGCGGAGACCCCTGCTCGGCTACGAGGAATCAGACGGCGAGTAGCTCGCCAGACGAATGCCGGATTTTACAAGCGCAGCTTTGCGCCCTAGGCTAGCCTCCACGAGGCCGCTTGAGGGAGAGTGCGCGTTTGTCCGAAGGTAAGTCCGAGAACTTCATCAAGCGCGGTTGGCGCAATGTACGCGAGGCCGGGCCACGGCGGCTGGGGCTGACCGTCTTGCTGCTGGTTCTGGCGCTGGTGGTCGCGCGCTATTCATGGATTATTCCGGTGCTCGGCGATGCCGAACTGGCGACATACGACAGCCGTGTCTTCGCGGAAGCGAACGAAAATCAGGTGGAGCAGGACGACCGGGTGATCTTGTTGGTCTATGATGATCAAACTCTATTCGAAACCCGCAAGCGCAGCCCACTTGACCGCGCGCTTCTTGCTGAAACTTTGCGCAATATCGACCAGATGGCCCCGAAGGCGATCGGGATCGATATCCTGTTCGACCAGCCACAAGACGAAGATGAAGAACTCATTGAGACGTTGCGTTCAATGCAAACGCCAACATTTGTCGCTTACGCCGATACCAATACCAACGAGGGGAGCATAACCTACGAACAACAGGAGTTTCTCGACCAGTTTGTCACACGGTTGGATGGAAGCAATGCTGGCGCTGCCAGCGTACGATTGGCCAAGGACACCGATAACGTTACCCGCCGCTGGCCGGAACAGCGCGAAGATCTGCCACCGTTGCTCGGTCGTGCGATGCTTGCCGCGACCCAAGATGCTGACAAAACGCTGCCCGGATATGAAGGAGCGGTCCGCTATCGATATTCCGGCACAGAGGGCGAGCCGGTGTTCAGTTCGGTTGCCATTCAGACACTGCGTATTCCTGAGGTTTCCGAAGCGCTCTCGCCTTTGATAAGCGATAGCTATGTTCTGATCGGTGGCGATATCGTCGATATTGATCGGCTTCCAACACCGCTTTCGGAAGTCACGAATACTACCGATCCACCCGGAATATTGTTTCACGCTACCACCATCGCGCAAATGCTCGACGGGGCCGCGCTGCCCAGGCCGCTTCCGATCACGATCTGGTTGCTCAGTATCCTGTTCATAGTGATGGCCGCACTCACGGGTCTGCTCGAATGGGGCAGCTGGAAAATTTACCTGTTGGTCGGCCTGCAGTTCGCAGCGATTATCGGCGTGCCTTTCGCGATGCAGTTTGCCGGAATCGATACTTACGGCCTGCCCGCCGTCGGTTGGCTTGCGGGTTGGGTTGTTGCCTTCTCTGCCGTCACTTCGGCTGCACGTGCTGCGGGTGCTGTGCAGCGCAATTTCGCGCAAGGGGCGCTCGGCAAGTACCTTCCGCGCGAGATGGCGAACGAGATTATCGAGAACCCCGACCTGCTCGCGTTGCATGGTGAGAAGAACAGATTTACGTGCTGTTCAGCGATCTCGAGGGCTTCACCAAGATGAGCCATGCGGTGTCGCCAGAAATGGTCGCCAAGCTGCTCAACCGCTATCTCGAGATGCTCAGCCAGGTAGTGCTCGACCACGGTGGAGTAATCGACAAATTCGTGGGCGATGCGGTGGTCGCCTTCTGGGGCGCGCCGATTGCGCGGGAAGACGATGCGGAGCGGGCAGCCAAGGCGGGCTATGCGATCTGGCAGGCGGGCGAGGCGTTCCGCGAGGAAGTCGCGGCGATGGACCCGAACTTGCCCAAGATCGGCAAGACTCGCGTCGGATTGCATTATGGCGAGGCAGTCGTGGGCAATTTCGGTGGCGATACGCGGATCCAATACACCGCCCTGGGTGACAGTATGAACACCGCTGCGCGGCTGGAAGCGGCCAACAAAGCGCTCGAATCCTCGGTCATGGCAAGCCGCGAATTTGCCCAGCGCACCGGCCTCGACTGGTGGCGGCAAATGGGCCGTGTGGTGCTCCGCGGACGGGCGCAACCCGTTGATTTGTACGAACCTGCCCCCGATTTCCCTGAGGAAGACCGCAAATTGCTAGCCGAAGCGATAAGAATGTCGGAAACTAACAATACCGGGGGGGCGGATATGGTAGAAAAGCTCATTGGCAGCCATCCGGGCGACACTGCGCTTGGTAATCTGCTACACAGGTTGAAGAATTTGAACGAGGAGAGGGCTTATGTTCTCGGCTAAATCGAAACTGCTTGTTGCGGCTCTGGGATGTGCGGGGCTCGCCCTCGTGGCCCCGGCGGCCGCCCAGGCCGGCGTGGTGATCAAATCGAGTGGTCCGTCGGCATCCGAGTATCCGGTCGGCAAGAAGCTCGATGATCGCGGACGCATCACGCTGAAGGCAGGAGACACGGTGACCGTGCTGTCCAGCGGGCGTACGCGCGTCATCAAGGGAGCGGGCACGCATCGGGTTGGAGCGCGCGGTGCGAGTACCCGCGCGACCTTTGCCGCGCTTACCCGCCAGCGCTCCAACGCGCGGGTACGCACCGGGGCGACACGCAATCCTCCGGCAGCGGTATCTACAACCCAGCCGACCCTGTGGGATGTCGACGTCAGCAAGACGGGCACCGTTTGTGCGGCCAATTTCGATGCCGTGCGCATGTGGCGTTCGGGCAGCGAGACTGCCGCGAGCTATGTGGTCAAAAGCGAGGGTTCTCCCGAAGATGTCCATGTCAGCTTTTCCGAAGGCATTGCACTTGTCCCGTGGGATGGCACGCGGATGCCCCTCAGCGATGGGGTGACATATGACATTACCGGGCTTGAAGGCGGAGAAACCGCCGCTGTCAGCTTCGTCAAGCTCGACGCAATGCCCGAAACGCCCGAAGATATGGCTTCGGCACTGATCGAGAAGGGCTGCGCTGGCCAACTTGATCTGCTCGCCAGCAAGATGATGTAGCAAACACACCCTTATCGAGGGTGGCAGACTGGGGTCGCACGGTCGAAAACGCGCCAATGATAGGGGCGGTTCGATCAAGTGAGTTGAGTGCTTTATGGGCATCAGTACGGCGTCGCCTTGCGCTATACCGGTGCGGCGAGGGAAGTCGGCATTATGTGCAATAGCGTTGGCCAGATCACATGGTGCGTCATTCGGCCCTTGCAGGATTGCCGCCAACCCTTAGTCTGCTTGCTGAGGGAGGGGTGGTTCGTGAAACGAATCAGGGAAAATGCGCTTGCGCTACTCGCTGTGCCTGCATTGGCGGCAAGCGACGTTTCTTTCCGGCATCCTGTCGACATCCGATGCAAACGCGCAATCTTCGGCTGCGCGATTCGAAGGCATCGCGACCTGCGCCGGATCGACCTGCCATGGCCGCGCCGAAGGCAATGGCGAAATTGTCCGGCAAGACGAGATCGCGACCTGGCAAGAGCCTTCATCATCCACCGGTGCCCATAGCCGTGCCTACGCAGCACTCGCGTCGCAGCGTGGCCGCCAGATCGCTGCAAGCCTTGGCTATAAGAGCGCAACGTCGGCTCCGGCATGCCTCGGCTGTCATGCGACCTATGTCCCGCAGTCGCGCCAGGGCCCGCGTTTCCTGACCGCCGATGGGGTCGGGTGTGAGAGTTGCCACGGCGCATCGTCAGGCTGGCTCGCAGTGCACTATGCTGCACCGGCAACGCACGCATCCAATGTACGCGCGGGCCTGACCCCGCTGACCGATGCCCGCGTGCGCGCCAAGGTGTGTCTCGATTGCCATTTCGGCAGTGCCAAGGGGAACCAGTTTGTCACCCATTCGATGATGGCCGCCGGTCACCCGCGCGTAGCCTTCGAGCTCGACCTGTTTTCTGCGCTCCAGCAGCATCACGATGAGGACGGCGATTACACCGCGCGCAAGGGCAAGACCGACAGTGTAAGGCTATGGGCCGTCGGTCAGGCGGAAGCGGTCGCGCGCTCGACCGACCTGTTCGCCCGCCCCGGCTTCGGTGCGATGGGCATATTCCCCGAATATTACTTCTACGACTGCCATAGCTGCCATCGCTCGATCACTGACGGGCCGCAGCGCAAGCTGACCTTCGAAACCAATCCGGGTCGCCCGATCCCGTTCGGCATGGCGCCCTTTAATGACGAGAATATCATCATGCTTTCCGCCGTATCGCGCGTTCTTGCACCGGGTCGTGCGGCGAGCTTTGACAGCGCGAGCAGGGACTTCCACCGGGCGATGGGGCAGGGGCGCCGCGAGGCCGCCGCTGCCGCGCAACGTCTGCGGGGCGAGGCTTCGGCATTGTCGGGTGCGCTCGCGGGCCGCTCCTATTCGGGCAATGATGCGTTTGCTGTGGTGCAGGCGATTGCCGACCGGACGACGTCGCCCCGCTTTACCGACTATGCGGGTTCGGCACAGGCGGTGATGGCGGTCGATACGCTGCTCAACGCGATGGTGCGCAATGGCCGGATCAGCTCCGGAGCGGCGGCAGGGATCAGGGCCAATATCAACCGCGCCTATGCCGCCGTGCGCAGTCCGCAAAGCTACCGGCCGGCACAGTTCCGCAGCGCCTTGGGGCAAGCCACCCGCGCGATAGGAGCGCTTAGATAATGGCCGGCAAATTCGGAAAGTTCGCCTGCATTGCCGGAGCGCTGTCGTTGGCTGCATGCGGCGGCGGAGATAACAGTGCGCCGCCCCCAGCCGGCGGCGGTCCGTTGCCACCTCCGGTTCCTCCGCCCGCGAACCGTTTGTTTGCGGACCCTGCCATCGAACGTCTGACGGTTGCCGAAGTCCAGCAAATCATCGCGCAGGCCGTTGGCGAAGCGCAGGCGCGCGGTCTTCCATCGACCATCGCGGTCACCGATCGCGTTGGCAATGTCCTGGCGGTTTTCGCCATGACCGGAGCTCCTGCGACCACCACGCTCAGCCGCAAGACAATTGGCGGCACCGCGGCTCCGGGTAGTGAAGTGGGGTTGCAGGGTGCCATGGTCCCCTCGACGACCGCAGCCATCGCCAAGGCGATTACGGGCGCTTATCTGTCGAGTGGCGGCAATGCATTTTCGACCCGCACGGCCAGCCAGATCGTGCAGGAGCATTTCCCTCCGGCTCCCACCACGGCAGGGCTGGAGAGCGGACCGCTGTTCGGCGTGCAGTTCAGCCAGCTTCCCTGCTCCGATCTGAACGAGCGCTTCACCGGCGGCGTATCGGCGCCAGAGCCTTGATCGGGCCCAAGCGATCGCCGCTGGGTCTGGCGGCGGATCCGGGCGGTTTCCCGATCTACAAGAACGGGGTCGTCGTCGGAGGCATCGGCGATGGCCGGCGATGGCGATTACGGTTTCGACCCCGAATATCCTCGACGTCGATGTCGGACGACGAAGAAGCGATCGCGCTGGCGGGTATTCAGGGTTTTGCACCGCCGCTCGAAATCACGGCGGATCGTATCCCGGTCGATGGCACCAGTGCTGCGCTTTCAGCGATATGACGGTGACCGACCGATCTCGGCCCCCTGCAGACAAAGTTTCGGGGCTGATCAACGGTCCGGCGGGCGCGCTGGTAGCGGTCACTGGGCTACAGCGATGGCACGCTTCGTTGCCGGCACCGCGTATGGAACCGAAGCGTCCGGTATCCGTCGCAAAGCACAAACGCCGAGTTTTCCAATCCCGACGCCTACATCCTGACCGATGGCAGCGGGCGCAGGGCGCTTCCCGATCCGTGGTGGCACCGACGCAGCGAGCGTTGGCCAGCCGCTGACCGCTGCCGAAACCCGCGCGATCCTCGAAGAAGCCTTTACCATCCTGTCACGCTCGCGGGCACAGATCCGTCGCCCGACCGACAGCCGGATGCAGGCGACGATAAGCCTGGTCGATACGCATGGGGCGGTGCTCGGTATCGTGCGCTCGCCCGACGGGCCGATTTTCGGCACCGACGTATCGCTGCAAAAGGCGCGCACCGCAGCATTGTTTTCGAACGCGGTTGCGGCACAGCAATTGCAGGGAGCGGGCGGAGCGGTCGCGTCCTATGTCCAGCGGGTGCGTGATTTTCTGAACGATCAAAGCGCATTGACCGGTACTTTTGCCTTCGCCGACAGGTCGGGCGGCAACCTCTCGCGGCCCTATTTTCCTGACGGTCAGGTGGGTACGCCGCCCGGGCCTCTATCGGTCGATCAGTCCGCGCAGTTCAGCCCTTTTGCGGTCGGGCTGCAATCGGATCTGATCGCGGGCAATATCGTGCAGCATCTTGGCTTCGTGCAGGGTGCAGGGCCCGATACGGCAAACCAGTGCACCTTCATTCCCGACGCGCCGGGCGGTGTGAAACGGTCGCCAACGGCATCCAGATTTTCCCGGGATCGGTCCCGATCTATCGCGGCGATCAGCTGGTCGGCGGGATCGGTGTATCGGGCGACGGGATCGATCAGGACGATATGGTCAGCTTTCTCGGCCTGCATAATGCCGGTGTTCGTGTCGGCGGCATCGGCAACGCTCCGGCCACAATCCGGGCCGACCGGATCCAGGTGCCGGTCGGAAACACCACCGTTCGCCTGCGCTATGTCAATTGCCCCTTCGCGCCCTTCCTCGACACGGCAGAGCAGAATGTCTGCGAGGGGCTGTAATTGAGCGTAGCCTTCGTCCTTCCCCTGATCCTGCAGACAACCCAGCCGATGACGGCTGGGGACGGGCAGCAGGTCAGCGAATTCGACAGGGCTTTCGACCAGACGATGTCCGGTGCAGTCAGGGCCACTAGCCCGGCCAAAGCGGATGTAGCCGAGCTCGAGCGCGAGTCCTTCAATGCGGCCTTTGCCCCCTGGGCTTCGCGTCCCGGCCTGGCCGGGAGCGGCTATCTCGGCCTACAGTCGGCGCAGCCTGCCGAGCGGCAGCGGCCCGACCGTGCCTCGACCGAGGAAACCGAACCGGAGAGCGAAGAGCTACCGCCCGAATTCGAGGTAGAACCCTCTGAACCGCCGCCGGTAGACAACGAATCCATCGACGGTCGCCGCCGCCCCGGCTTTACGGGTGAACTGCCGGACAGGATTGACCAGACCAATGAGGGCGCATTTCGCGCGCCTCCACCCGAAGCCTTTCCGATGGACCAGCTTCCGGTCCCCGACCGCTGGCGATTGATCGAATCGCTCGGGATCGTGAAGGAGAAACTGGTGGGACCCCTACAACCAGAACACCTATAAGGGCGACCGGCCGATCAACCGCGACAAGGTTCCGTGGCTGCCGATCAAGGGCGATGACTGGTTCTTTGTCGCCAATGCGATCAGCGACACGGTGATCGAGCCGCGCAGCTTCCCGATCCCCGTCGGCGTGCAGACCACGCAGATCCCGACCGGCTCGATGTGTTCGGCGATGTCGAAAGCCTGGTCCTCTCGCAGACCTTCATCACCGGCTTTGCGCTGCTCAAGGGCAACACGGTCTACAAGCCGCCCGATGTTGAATATCGCGTCACGCTGGCGACCAATATCAACTATGTCGATGTGCCCGAGCGGCGCGTTCTGTTCGTCGAGCCGACCAAGCCGACGCACCGCCTCGACCATTTCGTCGGCGTGCAGGAGCTGTTCTTCGACTACCACATCCGCAACACGTCGGACCGCTATGACTTCGACTCTTTCAGGATCGGTATCCAGCCTTTCCAGGCCGACTTTCGCGGCTTCCTGTTCCAGGACCAGCAGCTCGGTCTGCGCTTCTTCGGCACGCGCGACAACAACCGTTTCCAGTATAATGTCGCGGCGTTCTGGCGGCTGGAGAAAGACACCAATAGCGGCCTGAACGCGATCCTGCAGACGCCGCGCGACGATTTCCTGTTTATCGCCAACGCCTATCGCCAGGATTTCCTGATCCCGGCGCTGACCAGCCAGATCACCGTCGCCTACAACCGCAACCGCGAAGCCGACGATATCCAGATCGACGATAACGGTTTTCCGGTTCGCCCTGCGCTACTCGGCACGTTGCGCGGGCGCGATTATGATGTGTTTTATGTCGGCTACAACGCCGATGGCCGGGTCGGGCGCGTCAATGTCACCGCCAGCGTATATGGCGCATTCGGCGAGGACCGGAACAGCTTCTTCACCGACCGTCCCGCCGATATCCGCGCCTTCTTTGCCGCTGCCGAACTCAGCTATGATCGCGACTGGATGCGCTTCCGCCTCTCGGGCGCCTATGCCAGCGGCGACGGCGATCCCTATGATGACACCGAAACCGGCTATGACGCAGTGTTCGAGAACCCGATTTTTGCCGGGGCTGACACGTCCTACTGGATCCGCCAAACGATCCCCTTCGCGGGCGGCGGGCGCAATGTGTCGGTCAACAACCGCAACGGTCTCCTCAATTCGCTGCGTCCTTCGAAAGAGCAGGGGCAGTCGAATTTCAACAATCCCGGCCTGATGCTGCTCGGCGCAGGCGCGGATTTCGACCTGACCCCCGAGTTTCGCCTCTCGGCCAATGCCAATCATCTGTGGTTCGAAAACACCGCCACGCTTGAGGCTTTGCGCAACGAGGGCACGATCCCGAAGGAAATCGGCTGGGATCTCTCGGCTGCCGCAATCTGGCGACCAAAAGCCAACCAGAACATCGTTTTCCGCCTGTCGGGCGCCGCGCTGCTTTCGGGCGCGGGTTTCGACGATCTGTTCGACAGTCTGGGCAATAGCGGGACATACTATTCCGTGCTCGCCAACATAATCCTGACCTACTGATGCGCCATATCCGTCTCTTGATCTTTACCGTTGCGCTGGCTTTCGCCGGGGCTGCGATGCTGCTGGGCGGCAACAAGACGCAGGCCGCTGACAAGGAAAAGCCGGTCGAGCGGGATTACAGCCGGGTGATCGCTGCGCCAGCTCCTGTGCAGCAGACTCTCGAAGAGATGATGGCCAAGTCGGATGGCTGCTATTCCTGCCATATCAAAACCGACGCGCCGACCATGCATGCAACGCCCGCCGTCCGGCTGGGCTGCGTCGATTGCCATGGCGGCGATGCGAGCGTGCGCGGCAATAGCGAGCTGGAGCATGACGATCCGGCCTATGTCGCCGCGCGCGACCGGGCGCATGTTCTGCCCAAATATCCGCAGGCATGGCACTTCCCCTCCTCGGCCAATCCGAAGCGGAGCTACACGCTCCTCAACCGCGAATCGCCCGAATTCGTCAAATTCGTAAATCCCAGCGATTACCGTGTCGCGCGCGAGGCGTGTGGTGCATGCCATATGCCGGTTATCGAGGCCGGCGAGCGTTCGATCATGGCGACCGGCGCGATGCTGTGGGGCGGGGCGGCCTATAATAACGGTATCGCCCCCTTCAAGAATTACGTTTTCGGCGAGGCGTTCACCCGCGACGGTAAGCCCGCCAAGATCGTCTCGCCCGGTGCGCCTCCGGGCACCCTGACCGAGAACCAGCGCAATCGCGGCGCTCTGGCCGAGCTTTACCCGCTGCCGACCTGGCAGGTGATCCCGCCGGGCGACGTGTTCCGCGTATTCGAGCGCGGCGGTCGCACGATCAACTCGCAATTCCCCGAAATCGGCCTGCCCAACCCGACTGGCAGCATCCAGCGGCTGGAGGAGCCGGGCCGTCCCGATCTCAAGCAGAGCAATCGCGGTATGGGCACGGGCCTGCGCGTGGCAATCCCGGTGCTCAACATCCACAAGACCCGCCTCAACGACCCGTTTATGTGGTTCATGGGTACCAACGACCAGCCGGGCGATTACCGCCATTCGGGCTGCGCAGCCTGCCACGTGGTCTATGCCAATGACCGCGAACCGCGCCACAGCCTGACCTACGCCAAATATGGCCGCGACGGGCAGACGCAGACGGTCGACCCGACGATCGCAAACAAGCTTGAGCCAAAGCATGACGATTATGGTCATGGCGGAGTCAAAGAACCGGGTCACGACGATGACCATCATAGCGCCGATGAAGGATCATCGGCGCTCAAGCAGCGAAGCGATAGCGCAGACAAAGACGCGCCGATGAAGGAGAAGGGCCACCCGATCCGCCACATCTTCACCCGCTCGATCCCGACCGCGCAATGCATGAATTGCCACATGCACCAGCCCAATATCTTCCTGAATTCGTATCTCGGCTACACGATGTGGGATTACGAATCCGATGCGCCGCATATGTGGCCTAAGGAGCAGAAATATCTGACCGAGGAAGAGGTCCTGAAAGTCCTCAAACGCAATCCCGAAGGCGCCGCGCCCAAGGGCAAATGGGCCGATCTCGACTTTCTGCGCAATGTCTATGATCTCAACCCGAAGCTGAAAGACACCCAATTCGCCGATTATCATGGCCATGGGTGGAATTTCCGCGGCATCTTCAAGCGCGACCGAGAGGGGAACCTGCTCGACAAGGACGGCAATATCGTCGCGCCCGACGATCCCGAAAAATGGCGCAAGGAAGGCGAAGGCAAGTGGGTCGAACCGGGTGTCAATCCGGGCAAGACCGTGCATTTGATGTCGATCCATGCCGAGGTCGGGATGCAATGCGCCGATTGCCACTATGCACAGGACAGCCACGGCAACGGCATGATTTATGGCGAAGTCGCCAACGCCATCGAAATCGGCTGCAAGGATTGCCACGGCACCGCCGATGCCTATCCGACTTTGCGCACCAGCGGCCCTGCCGCGCCGCCCAAGGGCAGCAATCTCGCTCTGCTGCGCAACCCGGATGGCCAGCGCCGTTTCGAATGGACATGGGACAATATGGGGCGGCAGAAGCTGATCCAGCGCTCGATTGTCGATCCGGAGCTCGAGTGGGAAGTCAGCCTCACCAAGGACAGCGTCGATGCGGCCTCTCCGCATTTCAACGCCAAGTCGGCCCGCGCAAAGCTGATGGCGCGCTCGGGCGCGGAAAGCGGGCAGTTCGAATTCGGCACCGGCATCGCGGCGGGTGACCGCGCGCATGAAGAAGGCGAGATGGCCTGCTTCACCTGCCACCTCAGCTGGACGACGTCCTGTGGCGGCTGTCACTTGCCGATCGAGGCGAACTGGAAGACCGAGGACCATCACTACGAGAATGGCGAGAGCCGCAATTTCGCGACCTACAACCCGCAGGTTGCGCGCGACCAGATGTTCCAGCTGGGCAAGCACCAGACGACCAAGGGCAACCAGGTTGCGCCGATCCGCTCGACTTCGGCGCTGGTCCTGTCCTCGACCAATATTAACCGCGAACGCATCTATGTGCAGCAGCCGCCGGTCTCAGCGATTGGCTTCTCAAGCCAAGCCTTTGCGCCGCATTTCCCGCATACGGTGCGCCTGACCGAGACCAAGACCTGCTCCGATTGCCACCTGTCGGATAAGGACGACAACAACGCGATCATGTCGCAGCTGCTGCTGCTGGGCACCAATTACGTGAATTTCGTCGGGCTGAATGCCTGGACCGGGCTCGAAGGCGGGTTCGAAGCGGTGCGCGTCACCGAATGGGACGAGCCGCAGGCCGTGCTCGGCTCCTACCTGCACAAATATGCCTATCCCGATTACTACAAGCAGTTCGTTGAGGATAATGGCCGCGAGCTGAAAGACTGGATCCGCGGCGAGGCGTTCGACGGCAACCTGTCGGGCGAAACCAAGCCGTTCGAGGAATTTGCCAATGTCCATGAGGGCACCGGCGACCGCGTCGGATGCCTGCAATTGCGCGGCGAATATATGTTCGTGGCGGAGGGCAAGGGCGGCTTCGTCGTCTATGATGTCGCCAGCATCGGCAATAAGGGCATTTCGGAGCGGATTATCACCGCGCCGTTCAGTTCGCTCGGGCACGACACGACGGTCGACACCAAGAATGCGACCTGCATGGCGCTGGCGACCAACCAGCCGATCAACCCGCTGCGCAACACCGAGGCGATGCGCGAGGAGAACCAGGAGCAGCCCTTCCTGCCGATCTACAATTACGCCGTTATCACCGACAGCGAAGAGGGGCTGATCCTCGTCGATGTCAACACGATGGCCGATGGCGAATTCCGCAACAACAAGCTCAGCCGGATGCGGTTTGCGAGCGGCGCGGATGCGTGGAACGAGGGCGGAGTGCTGAACGGCGCGCGGCATATCCACCTGGCAGGCGAGATCGCCTATATCACCGCCGATCGCGGGCTGGTGGTGGTCGATCTTGCCGATCCGAAAAACCCGCAAATCTCGGCTGTGCGCGAGCTATCCGATGCGCGCGCTTCGGCGATCCAGTTCCGCTATCTGTGGGTGACCGACCGCGAAGGCGTGAAGCTGTTCGACGTTACGAATTTGCGCAATCCGGTGCCGATGCCCGAAGGCACCGTGCCGCTTGCCAATGCGCAGCGGCTCTATCTCGCGCGGACCTATGCCTATGTTGCGGCCAAGCAGGACGGGCTGGTAATCGTCGATATCACCCGTCCGCTCGCGCCAAAGGTTTACAAGCGCGAGACTTTGGGCGGCACGCTCAACGATGCCGAGGATGTGATCGTCGGATCAACCAATGCCTCGCTCTTCGCTTACGTGGCCGACGGGGTGAACGGGCTGAAAGTGCTGCAGCTGACCAGTCCCGATAGCCAGCCCAACTTCTACGGCTTCAGCCCCGCGCCGATGCCCGAATTGGTGGCTTGGGCGAAAACCAAGTCGCCCGCGATTTCACTCAGCAAAGGACTCGATCGCGACCGCGCGGTGGATGAAACCGGCGGCCAGATGGCAGTCTTTGGAAGGTTGGGCTCCCGCCCCTTCACCCGCGAGGAAATGGAACGCCTGTTCCTGACCGGCGGCGGCGTCCCGTGGAAGGTCAGTGACGAGCCCGATATGAGCGCCTGGGTCGGCGGTGTCGGGCCGAGGATGGGTCGGGCTGAACCTGCGATGGGTGAGTAGGGTTATTTGCGTTGAGACGCCGGAACGGTAGGTAGTTTGGATGTCTTACGCGAAAAGCAACAAATTCAGGGCTATAGGCTGCTCATTGGTGCTCGTAACCTGTTTTCTTCTCATAGCTCTGCCGTTCAACTCAATGTTAGGCAACGCATATACAGCAGCCATTCCGAGGACCTTCGATTCCGCTGAATGGAAAGCAGCCGGGATTTGGGATGACACGCGTTGCGGCATGGTTGCCGATCTGCGTTATCGTATCGGGGTTGAAGGAAAGACGCGCAAAGAGCTTACCGATCTTTTGGGAAGCGATGAAAACGAGCATAGCGATAGTTCGACAAGCCACTGGCATCTTTGCCCGAGCTTCATGGACATCTGGATATTAGAAGTTCGTTGGGAAAATGATCGTGTTGCGGAGGCTTGGATAAGGGATACCTGATCACTCCCGCTCCGCAAACATCTCTCTGATCATGCCTTGCAAGTGCTCGTTATAGCTGGCGAGGACTTTCCAGTCCCACACTTGCTCGTAATGCGTGACCAGCTCGCCATTTTCCCAGCGATGCAGCGCGTAGGTCGGGGACTCGGTGGTGATCAGGTCGCGATTGTCGGGGGTGTCGGGGTCGATCTCGCGTAAATCCATCGCCACCAGCGGCGCGACCGACGGCGTTACGCAGAGCGGGATGCCCGCAACCGTGCCGACCAGCGGGCGGTGCAGGTGGCCGCAATGGATCGCCTTGATCTGCTCGTGACCGCGCACTGCATCCTCGAAACGCACCATCCATGGCTCGGCGGGGCCGGGGTCCATCCAGCCGATGCCGGAAACGACCGGAGGGTGGTGCATGAAGATCAGCGTCGGCGTACTGACATGCGCGTTAAGCTCTGCGCTTAACCATGCGGCGCGTTGGTCGCAGAAGGCGCCGCCATGCCGCCCGAGCTCCAGCGTATCAAGCATCAGGATACGCAGGCCGTCCTGCTCGACAGCATACTGGATGAAACCGTCATGTCCTGGCGTATCGGGGAAAGCGTGGAGCAGCCCCTCACGTGTGTCGTGATTGCCCGGAATCGCATGGATCGGCATCGGGCATTTTTCGAGCAGCGCGGCGGTTTTCTCGAAGCTGTCCTTGTCGCCGTGATCGGTCAGATCGCCGGTCAGCACCAGCATGTCGACCGGGTTGGGCGCGTCGAGCAGTCGATCGAGCGTCGCGCGGAAGCGGATCCGGTTGAGCTCCTCCGGCTTGGCCGTCGGGTCGAAGCCGATATGGATGTCAGTCATCTGCGCGATCAGCATATGCCCATGTCCTGCTGCATCTAGTCAGGCCTCCTGCTGATCATCGCGACCCGGTCCCGGCTCTCGTCATCGCCCTGTTTCGATGGCGTAGCAGGGTGATAGGAATGGCACATCGCACAGCTCGACGGCACTTCGGCTTGCGACGCGTCCTCGCCCAAGTGACAGTCGCGGCATATCTTGATGCCGGGCATCAGCAGGTCTTCCGCCGTTTTCGACGTATCGGCCTTGTGGCAAGTGCTGCATTCCTCCTGCTCATGCTCCTTATGGTCGAAGCGGCCATGCAACAGGTATGCGCTGCGCAAGTGTACCGGCATCACATCGGCGCGGCCATTCCGGCTGGTCGGGATATGGCATTCGCCGCACACGCCGTCTTGCGCAAGCGCGCGGTTGATGGCGATGTAGGAGCGCGCGGGCCGTCCGAAATTCTGGTAGTAAAGCCCGCCGCGCGCATATTGTCCCGGACGTTTGCGACCCGTCGTAATCGGGCGGCGCGGCGCGCGGTCCATGGCGCGCAGATCGGCACGCATCTGGTCGATATCGCCGTGCCGCAGCGAGCGGAAAGTCGAGCCGACGCGGTCATAGACGAGGCTGTGACAGCTCTCGCAATCCTCCTCCATATTGACCGGCAGGAAGCCGTTCCTGTCATCGGTCGGCGTGTGACAATCGGCGCAGACCAGCGAATTGCCATAGCCCTTTTTCGCACCGATATTGCGCGCCATCCGCGCGACGCCGCCCTGCTTGTCCAGATGCAGCTCATGCGGGAATTTGAGCCCGTGCTGTTCGCGCGGATTATTCGCAAGCGACAGCCGCTCAGTCTCGTCGCTGCCCAATTTCGGATGGAACACGGCTTTGAACTGTGGGTGAGCATCGCCGAAATCGGCGGCGTTTTCGAGCATGGTATCGGTCAGCCGCGCGTCCATCCCGTCATGGCATTCGGCGCAGAATTTCTGCGCGGTCGGCTCCATCCGGCCCGCGCCTTCATGCTCGGTGTGGCAGGTGGTGCAGGAGCCGGGGCCTTCCTTGCCGAACGTATCGGCGACCGCCCACAGCATCTTGTCCATGCCCGACATCGGCCCGCGGCTGGTCAGCT
>CBDCXY010000006.1:0-121554 GCA_965223995.1 Pontixanthobacter sp.
GGTGCCGTCATGTGTTATCCGTCCGTCCTCGAGCACGAGGATGCGGTCGGCGAGATCGAAAATACGGTTGTCGTGGGTGACAATGATGACGCTGCGGTCCTCAGCCACGCCGACTTCGCGCAGCAAATCCATCACCCGGCGGCCCGAGGATTGGCGTCGAGCGCGGCGGTGGGTTCGTCGCACACCACCAGGCGCGGTTCGTGGACCAGCGCGCGCGCGATGGCGACGCGCTGCTGCTGACCGCCCGATAGCTGGTTGGGCAGCTTGTCCGCCTGATCGAGGATGTTGAGCTTCTCGAGCATCACCTTGGCGCGCTCGCGCGCCTCGAGTGCGATCCATCCCCTGCGCGATCAGCGGCACAGCGGCGTTGTTAGGCCGCATCGATCGAGGGGATCAGATTGTACTGCTGGAAGATGAAAGCCGATATTCTGGAGGCGGAAATTGACCAGAGGTCGGTGTCAGACGAGGTCTGTAAATGTCGGTGCCGAAGAACTTCGACCTCGCCCTAGTGGTCGGCCACAGGATGCCGCACATGATCGAGATCAGCGTCGTCTTGCCCGATCCGCTTTCGCCGACAAGATAGGTCAGCTCGCCCGAGCGGATATCGAGATCGATCCCGTGCAGCACGGTGATAACGTGTCCTGCCCGCCGAAGGAAAATCGCGCGTTACGCCGCGAGTGCAGATTGCAAATGGGCCTTCGCCTTCGGATTGCACAGGCTCTGTTTTGCGCTTGGTCGAGAGGCTTGCTCATCAGCGGAACACCGCCGCGGGCTCGGTATTCATCACGCCGCGCAGCGCAAACCAGCCTGTCAGATACGATGATGATCACCATCGCCGTCAAAGGCTGATCAACGGGATCTGCCAGGGGATGTAGAAGCCCTTGAAGGTCGGATTGCCCGAGAAGGCCCATAGATGAAGCCGACCGTGCCCAGCACACCCAGGCCGTAACCGATCATGCCCGACCATGCCGGCCTGCAATAGCGACCATCTTGCGCGATCTTGGCGGTTGGTGACACCGATCGCCTTCAAGCGCGCCGAACTGCTTGATGTTGTCGCGGATAAAGAGGCTGAAGGTCAGACCGACAATCGCCACGCCAACGATAAAACCGAGCATGCGACGGTGATCCCGAAATTGAGCGGGATGCCGGTGTTCTCGATGATGAAATCGCACGCCGTCCTGCGGGCAAATTCATCGCGGGTCTGCGCCTTGAGGCCGGTCTCGCTTGTTCTATGCGTTCGGACAGATTCTTGGCGCTCAGATCGGGTTCGTCAGCCGCGCCGACCAGCACGAAACTCAGCCGGTTGCGTGTCCCCGGAACAAAGCGCAGTGCATTGCTGTATTTGGTGTAGAGCGTTACCTGGCTGGTGAAGCTGGGAATGGCATCGGCAATTCCGCGGATAACGGCGCGCTGGTCGTTGAGCTCCAAGCCGTTCGCCGATGGGACTGACTGCCATCGGGGAACATGGCAACTGTCACGCCGACATCGTCGATAATCACCGTGTCGGGCTGCGAGAGAACATCGGTGCTATCCCTCGACCATGCGCTTGGGCAGATCCGATCAGCGTCGCATCATCGACGCCGATAATTGCAACACCTTCCAGATCGCCGTCCTTGGTTCGAACCGAGGCATTGCTCGCGCAGATGCGGCACGGCCCACTCGACGCCCTGGCACGCCGCGCACCTTGTCAAGCGCGGTCGAGGGCATGGCATAGGCGACATCGGTGGTGCGGCTGACCGGGTCCATGACCCAGATGTCGGCGCTCGAGACATTGTACGTCACCGCTTGCGCCGCGTTCGATGCAGGTTGACGAAAATCGTCAGCTGCTGGGTGATCAGCAGAGTGGAGAAAGCGATGCCGAAGAGCAGACCGTAAAATTTGGTCTTGTCGCCGGTAAGCATGCGGATGGCGATCCAGAGCACTCGGCTTGCCTACACTTGCCTTGCGCTATTTTGAGCCGTTCGTTACATATTGAACGGTATGGCGTTTAACTGAACGGAGCCGTTCACTTTGTCAATAGGTAGTTTAAGCGAAAACCCAATTGCGAAGAAGCTTGGCCGTCCTGACCGACGATGCCAAGCGGCGAGGCCATTGTTGATGCTGCGACCGACATCGTTTTTTGACGCACGGTTTTGCCGCGACCGCCATCGAGCAAGTGGCTGCAAAGGCAGGTGTTTCCAAGGTTACGGTGTACAATCATTTCGGTGACAAGCGCGGGCTTTTCACCGCCACGGTCGAAAGCGCGAATGCGAGAAAATGCGCGGGCATTTCTCGATTGATTTTTGCGAGACCGAGTGATGGCAATCTCGCACGAACTGACTTTTGCGCAATCGGTGAGGGCATGATTGCCTTCCTCTCGCGGCCCTGAAATGATCTCAGTTTGAACGCCGTATCGCTGCGGAAACCGAGGCACGAGCCTGAAATCGGTATAGCCTTTCTCGATGCCGGCCCGCGCCGCATGAAGCGCGATTTCGCTGAGCCTGGTCTGCTCGAAGCATTGGACGCCTGCGGGCAGAACTTGATATCGAGGATCGCGATGCTCGCCGCCGAGCAATTTGCATGCAATGTGCAAAGGCTTCGGTGATCTCGAGCGGCGTTTCGGCGCGGCCATCCGACCCCGCGTGCAACCAAGATGCGGACTGGAAGGCGCGGGTCGATGGATGTTTTTGAAGGCTTACTCGGCCCAATCAGCCTAGCGCCGTCAGCCTAGCCGAGCCAGCCGATCAGCAGCCCGTACAGGGTAAACTGCAGCGTCGCATAGCCGCCATCGATCAGCCACAGGCCGAATCGACGGCGCGCGAAGAGATAGTTGATCCCGAACGTCGCAGCGACCCAGCACAGGCCGGCGGCAAAGCCGTACAGAGTGCCGTCTTGAGTCGAGATATCCGGCCCGAGAAACATGGCAAAGACGAAAGCGGCGATAAGGGACACACCAGCGATCGCCGAATATGATCACCGGATTACCCGAATTCACCTGCTCATCGCTCAACCCGTTAAAGGCTTGCCACTTCTTTCCGAAGAGCGGCCCGTACCAAATGCCACCCAGCACAAAGGCCGATGCCGCAGGCTGCAACTACTGCAATCCAGCTTACTTCCATCATTCCTCTCCCTGTTGTTCAGCGATGTTCTTGCGCAGCATGTCGATTGACCAGACATTGCCCTGCTTGAAGAAATCGAGCAGTCGGCTCGAAGCTTCGTCGCTGCGATAGCCGAGCCCGAAATGCGTAGCCTGGTGCGGTCATCAGCGAGCCCTTCGAGCTCGTAAACACCCCATAATCTGGTCACCAGTTCGGGATCGACCGGGCCGGGAGGGGCATATTCAACGCGGATCGCGAGCATGCGTTCGGGCACAAAGGCGAGAATTCGGTGGCGGATATTGCGCGGGTCGCCTTCGGCCGGCATCGGCATGATAGCCGGTCTCTATCGAGCCGCCGTGCCGCAAATCAAACTTGGCGAACGCCGGACCCCACATTGTCCATCCCTCGGCGGGTCGAGAGCACCTTCCAGACCTCCGCCACGGGCGCGTCGATCACGGCTTCGTGCACCAGTGTACGCGTGCCGTCATTTTCTTCGACAACCTCGATTGTCACCTCGCCTCGTTCGGCAGAAACCGGCGCGCTGACGGCAAGCGCAGCGGCGGCCATCAACCCGGCAGATATCGCAGTTTCATGTCGGCTCCTTCGCCTTTTCGGTCAGCAGGTTCACATGTTGCCGCAGCACCGCGATATTGCGGTCGAACACGGCAATGTCGCGCGCGGTGCGTGCCTGCATGATCGCGCCTTCCATCGTTGTCAGGATAAACTCGGCCAGCGCATGCCGGTCGATATCGGTCGGCAGGCGATCGCCCGCTTCATCGAGGCAGTGCTCGATAGCCTCGATCCAGTTCTCGAAATTGATCTGCAGCAGTTCGCGGATGCGCGGATCGGGTTCGGATATTTCCAGCGCCAGGTTTTCCGATGGGGCAGCCATGCCCGAAATCGCTCATCAACAGGCCCGTGCGATAGCCGTTCAGCAGCGCGAATATCTTCTCGACCGGATCGTCCACCCCGACCCAGGCAATATCGAGCAGGTTTTCCTTGATCCCGTCGCGGTAGAATTCGAGCACCGCGACTAGCAGATCCTGCTTGCCAGGGAAGAAATGGTACAGACTGCCCGAATGGACCTGGCTGCGGCTGAGAATGTCGAGATCGAGGTCGAGTTGTAACCCTTCACATAAAACAGCTCGAGCGCTGTCATCACGATCTTCTGGCGGGTGGCTGTGTTCATCCGAATCACCTCTTGATTGAACGTTCAATCAAGCACATGTTGAATGATCAATCAAGTCCTTCCACTTCGGCAGATGGTTGGCGACGGAATTCGCACCTTCGCGTTATCTTGCCATTCACCTGTGCGTCCCTACATTGGGTCGGTGATAAGGAACCCCTGTTGATGAACGACGAAAACGAACCGCAACCGGCCAACCCGTGGGTGAAGAGTCTGCTCGTATGGGGCGGCATCTTCATGGCGCTGATCCTGGTGGTCACGATGTTCGGCAATGCCGGGCAGCCGCCGCGACGCAGATCGATTATTCGGGCTTCCGCGATAAGGTCGTCGAAGGCACGGTTCAGGAAGTTACGCTGGCACCCGACAAGATTACCGGCACATTCAAGAACAAGGAAACCTTCACCACCGTTCCCGTCGGCAGCGACACCAAGCTGATCGAACTGCTCGAAGAGAACAATGTCCGCTATTCGGGCGCGCCGGTCGAGCGGATGAACCCGCTGCTGGTGATCCTGATCCAGTCGCTTCCCTTCCTGCTGATCCTCGGCATCGCATTCTTTGCATTGCGGCAGGTGCAGAAGGGCGGCGGTGCAGGCGGCGCGATGGGTTTTGGCAAATCCAAGGCCAAGCTGCTGACCGAACGTCAGGGCAAAGTTACCTTTGAAGACGTCGCCGGCATCGACGAAGCGCGCGAAGAGCTCGAGGAAATCGTCGAATTCCTCAAGGATCCTCAGCGCTTCTCCAAGCTTGGCGGCCAGATTCCAAGGGTGCATTGCTGGTCGGTTCGCCGGGTACGGGTAAGACGCTTTTGGCCCGTGCTATTGCTGGCGAGGCGGGCGTTCCCTTCTTCACCATCTCAGGTTCGGATTTCGTCGAGATGTTCGTCGGCGTGGGCGCAAGCCGTGTGCGCGACATGTTTGAACAGGCGAAAAAGAACGCACCTTGCATCGTGTTCATCGACGAGATCGACGCGGTCGGTCGCCATCGCGGCAACGGCATCGGCAACTCGAATGACGAGCGCGAACAGACGCTCAACCAGCTGCTGGTCGAGATGGACGGTTTCGAGGCCAATGAAGGCATTATCATCATCGCGGCCACCAACCGTCCCGATGTGCTCGACCCCGCGCTGCTGCGTCCCGGCCGTTTCGACCGCCAGGTGGTCGTTCCCGTGCCGGATATCGATGGCCGCGAGAAAATTCTCGAAGTCCATATGAAAAAGGTGCCGCTGGCACCCGACGTCACAGCCGCACCATTGCGCGCGGCACGCCCGGTTTTTCGGGTGCGGACCTTGCGAACCTCGTCAATGAAGCTGCGTTGTTGGCGGCCCGCCGCAACAAACGCCTCGTCGCGATGCAGGAATTCGAGGATGCGAAGGACAAGGTGATGATGGGCTCCGAGAGGCGGAGCATGGTGATGACCGACGACGAGAAGAAGATGACCGCCTATCACGAGGCCGGCCATGCGCTGGTCTCGATCAACGAGCCGGCATCGGATCCGATCCACAAGGCGACGATCATCCCCCGCGGGCGTGCACTGGGCATGGTGATGCGTCTGCCCGAACGCGACAATTACTCCTATCACCGCGACAAGATGCATGCGAACCTGGCGGTTGCCATGGGTGGCCGCGTCGCCGAGGAGATCATCTTCGGGCATGACAAGGTCTCGAGCGGTGCATCGTCGGATATCCAGTATGCGACCGATCTGGCGCGCAACATGGTCACCAAATGGGGCATGTCGGACAAGCTTGGCCCGCTGCAATATGAAGCAAGCCAGGACGGCTATCTCGGCATGGGTCAGACGCAGCGCACCATGGCCGGCGCCGAGACCAACAAGCTGATAGATGCGGAGATCAAAACGCTGGTGGATAATGCCCACAAGCGCGCCAACGAGGTTCTGACCGAGCAGGAAGACAAGTTGCACCTGCTCGCCCAGGCGATGCTCGAATATGAAACCCTGTCGGGTGACGAGATCGACCAGCTGCTCGAAACGGGCAAGTTTGACCGCGAAGACGAACCGAAGGGCAAGGGCAAGATCAACCCGTAGCCGGATCTGCAATCCCCAAAGCCGGCAAGAAATTCGGCGGCTCAGGACAAAGCGGGGGCGGGGCAGCACCGCAGGGTGCTTGATCGGGAGACGGCTGGCCAGAGCTACGGACAGCGCGCTCAGGACACGACGATCCCGACCATGATCAGCACGAACAGTATCAAGGTGATCCAGACAAAGATCGATAGAACCAGCATCCGCCAAAGAGCGCCGAAACGGGTGAGGCTGTAAGCTCCGCGAAGCGATCGATAAAGGTGAAACGGTGCATAGAGCATAGGTGCAACGATCAGCGGCCAGAACTCGTAAGCAATACCGAATGACAGCACCACGCCAGCATTGTCATGAAGGCGATGGAGTAGGTGACGACCACCGTATGATCATACATCTTGAAGCGGCGGCTGAAGGGAAACAACAGCCACATGAAGGGCAGGCTGAGCGGGATCAGCAGCCAGCTGAGCTTGTAGGCATTGGTCTGCAATTTGTAGAGCAACAGGCCGGGGTTTGCCTTGGCCTTCTCGAAGACGCCCTTTAGCCATTCGCCGACATTGTCGCTTGCCGCCGCGTCCCTGCGGTCTTCTGGCTGTGTCCCTACCTCGGCATTATTGGTGGCCGTTTCGGGACTGTTGATTGTCAGGATACTGTCTGGATTGTCGGTAATCTCGGCAGCTTCGAGCAGTTCGGAGAGAATTGCGCGCTGCGCGGTCGCATCCTCGATTTCCTTTCGCAACGCGGCCTTCTGCGCGTCGGTCAGTTCTTCCTCAAGCAGACGATTGGTTCAATCGCGCGATCTGGTTGTCGGCCCGTTCAAGGCTGGCCTCCAATTGCTGCGCCGTAGCGGGGGTAATTTCCGGGTCGATCTCGCCAAATCCGCCCGCAGCGCTGAAGATCGCAAAGCTGACAAAGACGGTGAACAGGAACAGCGCAATCGGGCTGACATATTTGGCCCGCTTGCCCTCGATATACTCGCGCATCACCCGGCCCGGTCGCCAGATCAGCAGCGGCATCGTGCGCCAGAATTTGCCTTCGAAATGCAGCACACCATGGACCAGATCGTGCATGAAACCGCGCAGGGTCCGGTGGACATGCGCCTTCTGACCGCAATTGTGACAATGCGCGCCCTTTAGCGATGTACCGCAATTGAGGCAGGATTCTTCCTCCGTGTGGCCATCTTCGCCAATGGTGGTTCCGCCAGCTTCCTGCTCGACCGCTTTGGCTGCCGCGCCGCCCAGAACAGCATCGCCAACCGCGCCCGTTACATCACCTAGATCCCCGCTCATGCGCCTATTCTATATGCGAAGATCGCTTGGGTCGAGGGCTGTCAGCTCTCCATGCTGACAAGCTTTGTTTCGATCGCATGCCCCAGATTTCCGATGGCTCTGGCCGTGGGAGAGCTTGCTGCAAACTCGCCGACCGGCTGCTGGCGAACCGCGCATTGCTCGGCAGCGCTTGAGAACGGGATTACCGGCCAGTTTGGAGCGTCCTCGACCGAGCTGCGATGCAGGTTGCGCCGCATATCGACCATCGACAGCACCGGCAGCATGGGCGGATGGTGTTTGCCCGATGCTTTCACCTGCCGCGCCACCTGCTGGAACGCACGCGTCGAAAGCGGTGAGGGAGGCAGCGGGACGATGACAAGATCTGCCGCGCGGATCACCTGCTTGCTGAGCTCGCTTTCGACCGGGGGACAGTCAACGACAATCCGTTCAAAATCTTTCGAGAGGCTGCGGATGACAGCCGTGATTTTCGACCTGTTTCCGACGCGTGAGAGCCTCGTCTCGATATCGCGCAGCCCTTCATCGGCTGGCAAAACCGAAAGATCTGCTGTCGGTGTGCTGAGCACCAGCTTGCGCGGATCGCGGCCCGCACCGAACAGGGCGGTGGAACGCCGGGTGGAGTTTTCCTCGATCCCGAACATGTATCCCGCGCCGCCCGATGGATCGAGATCCCATATCAGCGAGGGCAATTCGGATTTCGTTGCGAAATACCAGGCGAGATTCGCGGCCAATGTCGTTTTACCGACACCGCCTTTCACACTGTAGATCGCAATTGTCGCCATCGCTCCGTTCCAAACGACAAAGGCCGCCCCGTCAAGGAGCGGCCCATCTATGGCCCGTTACGGGACCGGTTGCCCCGGCTTAACCGTCGTACTCGGCGCCGATCGAGGTCGAACGGGTTGGAGCCGATGCGGTGATCCGCAACGCTTCTGCCGACTGGCTCAGCGATGCAACTTCATCCGCCTCGTCTTCATCGTCGGGCAGGATTTTCTGCAGGCCGGTGATAACGCTTTCGGTCAGATCCTTGGGTTTGATCGTCTGCTCGGCGATTTCGCGCAGGGCAACGACCGGGTTCTTGTCGCGGTCGCGATCAAGGGTAATTTCTGCGCCGCCCGAAACCTCGCGGGCGCGCTGCGCAGCAAGCAGGACGAGATCGAAACGGTTGGGAACCTTATCGACGCAATCTTCGACGGTAACGCGTGCCATGGGCACTCCATTAAAACTTGTGTTTCAGGAAAGCGCGCGAGATAGGCGCGGCAGCGGCCCGAGTCAAGGAAATGCACATCGAGGAACGGTGCGGCTTGCAGGGCGTATTGGTGTTGGACGGCGAAGGAAGGGTTCGGTTTTGACCGGCAATGGCAACGAAACTGGCGGGGCCGGTTGGAGCGACTATCGAGACGCCGAACCATTCTCTGTTTCGGCGCAGGGCCACGACCTGACAATCTTTCCCCATGGCAAGGACCGGCTTGATGCCTTGTGCGCGATGATCGGTCAGGCCCGGCGCTCGCTCAGGATATTCTACTACACCTTTCAGCAGGATGCAGCCGGGCGACGGGTGCTCGATGCGATCGTCGATGCGGCGGACAGGGGTGTCGATGTTTGCCTGATGGTCGACCGTTTCGGCACCGATGCACCCGATGAATTTTTCGACCCGGTCAAAGACAGTGGCGGCAAGTTTGCGGTGTTCAGCCCCAAATTCAGTCGCCGTTATCTTATCCGCAACCATCAGAAAATGTGCATTGCTGACGAAACCACCGCGATGGTTGGCGGCTTCAACGTGTCGGATCACTACTTTGCCGAACCGCGCGACAATGGGTGGTGCGATATCGGCGTCCGCCTTACCGGTGCGGTGGTGGAAGATCTTGTCAGATGGTACGATCAGCTGAGCGAATATGCCGAGGACTCAAGCTCGCAGTATCGCGCGATCCGGCAATTGATCAAGGATTGGGATCCCGGCGACAAGACGGTTAGCCTTACGCTGGGCGGACCGACGCGTTCGCCCAGCAATTGGGCGCGAATGGTGAAGCGGGATATTGGCCAGGCCAATCGGCTCGACATGGCGATGGCCTATTTCTCCCCGCCCAGAAGCTTTCGGCGCCTGATGCGCAAGTTGGCGAGCCGGGGAAGCGCGCGGCTTTTGATGGCAGGTCGGTCGGACAATCTGACAACAGTCTACGCAGCGCGGGCAACCTATGGCGGTCTGTTGCGCGACGGTGCCACGATCTATGAATTCCAGCCATGCAAGCTGCATATGAAGCTCATCGTGATTGACGATGTGGTCTATTTTGGCAGCGCCAATTTCGATCATCGTTCGATCAGGCTCAACCTCGAAATGATGCTGCGTTTCGACGATGCCGGGCTTGCAGCAAGAATGCGCCAGTTGCTCGATGACATGGCCAAGGCGTCGATTGAAGTGACGCCGGAGCTGCATCGCAAACGCCGCAGCTGGTGGACGTCATTCAAGTGGTGGCTCGGTTGGACGATGGTCTCGACGGTGGACTACACCGTCGCAAGACGTCTCAATTTTCGCGACTAGATCGAACTCGGGCCCATCCCTTTTCGGAGAACTAGAGCGAGCCATCATAGCCGGCGCGCGGATCATCATCGGCCAGGTCGGAGAACTTGGTGATCCGCGCTTCGAACTTCATCCGGATCTTGCCGGTCGAACCGTGACGCTGCTTGGCGACAACCAGCTCTGCCAGCCCGAACACGCGTTCCATCTCGGCCATCCACGCGGCATGCGCTTCATGCACGCTTTGATCGTCGGTTTCTATCGGGCGCTTGGGCTCCTTCGCGGTTACATAATAGTCCTCACGATAAACGAACCACACCATGTCGGCGTCTTGTTCGATCGAGCCCGATTCGCGCAGATCAGACAGCATCGGCGTCTTGTCCTCGCGCTGCTCGACCGCACGGCTGAGCTGCGAGAGCGCGATAACCGGAACTTCCAGTTCCTTGGCCAGCGTTTTCAGACCGCGGCTGATCTCGGAAATTTCGTTGACGCGGTTGTCGTTGGCGCGGCCCGTGCCCTGGAGCAGCTGGAGATAGTCGACCACGATCAGCCCGATATCATGTTTGCGCTTGAGCCGCCGCGCGCGCGTGCGCAGCGCGGCAATCGTCAGCGCGGGAGTGTCATCAATATAGAGCGGCAGTTCGGCGAGCCGCTGGCTGGCAAAGCTCAGTTTCTGGAAATCGTCGCGGCTGATCTTGCCCATTCGCAAGGCTTCCGAGGAGATACCCGCCTGTTCCGACAGGATACGCGTGGCCAGCTGGTCGGCGCTCATCTCGAGGCTGAAGAAGGCAACCGGCGCGCCGACGCTTTCCTCGATCCCGTCGGCCTGGTCGCGCAGGAAGCGGTCGGCGCAGTTGAACGCGATATTGGTGACGAGCGAGGTTTTGCCCATGCCGGGCCGTCCGGCGAGAATGATCAGATCCGAATCGTGCAGCCCGCCAACCTTCTGGTTGATGCTGGTGAGGCCGGTCGTCTTGCCCGAAATATTGCCACCCGAATTGATCGCCAGTTCGATCATGCCCAGCGCCTTGTGCGATGCGCTTGAGAAGCTCGATGCCTCGTTTTGCCCACCGGCACCTTCGGCAACCTGGAACAGCGACGCTTCGGCCTGTTCGATTTGCTCCATCGGCGCGACATCTTCGGACGTGTCGAGCGCGCCTTCGACCAGATTGCGCCCGACGCTGACAAGCTCGCGCAGCAGCGCAAGATCGTAAATCTGCTCGGCCAGTTCGCGCGGCGCGAGCAGACCCTGCCCGTCGGCGGTCAGCTTGGCGAGATAGGTAATTCCGCCCAGTTCCTTGAGCGCCTCGTCGGTTTCGAAATAGGGCTTGAGCGTGACCGGCGTGACGACGGCATTGCGGTCAAGCAAGGTCAGGATACGGTCGTACACGCGCTGGTGAACCGGCTCGAAGAAATGCTCGGGGCGAATCTGGGTCGGCAACTCCTCGATCACCCGATTGTCGATCAACACCGCGCCCAGGAAGGCAGCTTCGGCCTCGATATTGGAAGGCAAAGCGCGGCCCGGCAACGAATCCTTGTCACTCCCCGAAGCGGCTTCGACATCATCAGGGCGGACTAGAAGATCGTCTTCGGACATGGGCACCTTGTGCGCAGCCGAACCGATTCAAGGCAAGGGCGCCTGGCAAATTTTCGATGCTTCGATGCCACGCTGGCTTGTGGATAGTGGGGATGATTTTGGAAAGGGTTGCGCGTTGCCCCGCGCATCTGCGAAAGCAATGCCAATGCCCGACCACCGTATCGCCAAGATTGAACTCGACGAAGACACGATCCTGTGGCGCTCTGCGGATGTCGAACAGGAACGGCGCGTGGCGATCTTCGACCTGATCGAGGAAAACACCTTCAAACCGGTGCGTGCCGCCAAGGCGCGGCATGACGGCCCCTATCATCTCGAGCTGGCGGTGCAGGACGGGCGGCTGGCGATGACGATCAAGGACACATCGGACGAATTGCTCGAAACGCTGATTCTGGGCATGGCGCGTTTCCGCCGTCCGATCCGCGAGTATTTCGCGATTTGCGACAGCTACTATCAGGCAATTCGCAAGGCGACACCGAGCGAGATCGAGACGATCGATATGGCCAGGCGCGGTGTGCATAATGGCGCGGCGGAACTGCTGGTCGAGCGGCTTGAGGGTAAGGTCGAGACCGATTTCCCCACTGCGCGCCGCTTGTTCACGCTGATTTGCGTACTGCATATCAAGGGCTAGGAACGGCTGTGGGGCGCAAGAAGAAACGCGGCGGTTGGCTTTGGCGCATTTTGGCGCTGCTGATCCTGATTGGCTCTGGCGCCTCCGCGTGGTTCTGGTGGGAGGTCCAGCACTGGACGCCAAGCGAGGAACAATATCCCGATCAGGGCGCGTTGATCGCATCCGAAGATGGCGTGGTGAACTTCAAAACGCTTGCTGCGCTGGGTGCGGACTTCGCCTATCTCGAAGCGAGCATCGGGGCTGACGGGCTGGACTCGCGTTTCGCCCGGAATTTCGAAGCTGCGAACAAGGCTGGGCTCGATGTCGGTGCGGTGCATCTGTTTGACCCTTGTGTGCTGGCGGACGGACAAACCGCGAATTTCGTCACCGTCGTTCCGCGCACCCGGGACATTCTGCCGCCGGTGATCGCGCTCGGGAGGACGGCGGAGAATTGCGAGAAACGCGTGAGCGACGCGGCGGTCGAGAGCGAGCTGACGACTTTGATCAACCAGATCGAAAACCACACAGGCAAGCCGGTGATCCTCAGGATCGAGCCGCAATTCGAACAGGCTTATGGCATGTCCGCGCGGCTCGAGCGGAACCTATGGGTGACCCGCACTCGTTTCGCGCCGACCTATGCCAAGCGGCCCTGGCTGCTATGGTCGGCAAACGAGCAGCTGCGCAGCGCAGCCGCAGACGAACCGATCGAATGGGTGGTGGTGCAGCCGTGAGCAAAGAGTTGGACGACGAACTGATCCGGGCCGCGCGCAAGGCAGCCGAACATTCCTACTCGCCCTATTCCGACTACGCAGTTGGTGCAGCTTTGCGCTTTGCCGATGGCAGCGTGGTAACCGGGACCAATATCGAGAACGCCAGCTATGGTCTCGCGCTTTGCGCTGAAACCGTCGCCGTATCGAAAGCCATGGCCGATGGTGTGCGCGGCGGGCTGGAGGCTGTGGCTGTCACCGGCCCGGAGGACAAAGGCGGCGGCGAACCGATCACACCCTGCGGCAGGTGCCGGCAGGTTCTGAACGAGCTGGCGCAATTGGGCGGGACCGATCCCGAAGTGCTCTGCGTGGGCGCAGGTGAAGTGAGGCGGGTCAGGCTCTCGGCCCTGCTGCCCGGCGCCTTCGGGCCAGCCAGCCTCGAATGATCAGCCGCCGCGCATTGCTTGCTGGTTCGGGTGCGGCTCTCGCGGCGACATCTTTGCCGGCGGTTGCCGAAAGCGCTGATCGAAGCAAGCCGCCAAGGCTCCGACGAGGGGACCGCGTCGGGTTGATCGCTCCGGCCAGCGCGGTTTCACTCGGGCAGATCGAACGCGCGCAGTTCAATGTCAGGGGCATGGGGCTGCGGCCCAGGACCGGCAAACATGCCTATGGCAATCACGGCTATCTTGCCGGGACCGATCAGGAGCGCGCCTCCGATATCAATGCGATGTTCGCCGATCCCGAGATTCGCGCGGTGTTTGCGATTTCGGGCGGCTGGGGCTGCGCGCGGCTGTTGCCATTGCTTGACTGGCCGATGATCCGTGCAAACCCGAAACTGCTGATCGGCTATAGCGATATCACCGCGCTGCATTGCGCGTTCGCCGCGCGGGCTGGCTTTCCGACTATCCATGCGCCCAATGCAGGCAATCGCTGGGGCCGGCTGAGCTGGCGCAGCCTGGTGCAGCTTGGTTTTGTTGGAGCGACGCCGGTTCTGGGCGGTCAGCCGCAGGAGGCGCAGTCGCAGCGGCAGGGACGGACCATTACCGGCGGCCGCGCGGCGGGCAAATTGCTCGGCGGCAATCTTACCATCTTGTCGACGCTGATGGGCACGCCGTGGATGCCCGATATGTCAGGCGCGATCCTGTTTGCCGAGGATGTCCGTGAGGCGCCCTATCGGATTGATCGGATGTTCCAGCAATTGCGGCTGGCAGGTGTGCTGGAATCGCTGGGCGGTGTTGTCTTCGGCCAGTGCACCCGCTGCACTTCGCGCGGTGATGAAGGGGCAGGTTTTTCGCTGGACGAGATTGTGGAGCACCACCTCTAACCGCTCGGCATTCCCGCCTTTGCCGGTGCCAATATCGGTCATATCCGCAACCAGCTGAGCGTTCCCGTGGGCGCGCATGTTGAACTGGACGCCGATGCGCGGACTATCCGGCTGACGGAGTCCGTTGTCGCCTGATCAGGCGCTTCCCAGCCACTCCAGCAGCGCGGCCAGACAGTCGCGTCCGAGCATCTTGCATCGTTCCGGCGACCAGTTCTGTTCCGGATCGGGCGCGTCGTCATTGTCCTTATAGGGCATCTCCAGCGTCATTGCCGGGCAGCGATAACGATGCGCGACCTGCGTGGTGCACATGGCCAGATTTGCTTCGCCGGGCTTCGATTTGGGATAGCCCTTCTCGGTCTGGAAATCGGGTGTGCGGCGGTCGAGGATCGACTGGTAGCGGGTGAACTTTTCGTAATGCTCGTCGTTCAGGTCGGGGATGCCCTCATAGGCGGCGAGAAACACCGCCGGGATCGCTTCGTCGCCATGAACGTCCATTGCGAAATGGACGCCGGTTTCATCCATCTTGTTTCGTATTGCCAGCACTTCGGGTGATCGCTCGGCGGTCGGTTCTTCCCATTCGCGATTGAGATTCGCTCCGCAGGCGTTGGTCCGCAGATGGCCGCGGCGCGACCCGTCAGGATTGCAGTTGGGCACGACATGGAAGGTGCATTTTTGGCGCAGCAGCCGTGCGACCGTGTCCGAGGGGTCTGTCAGACATTCGAGCGCGCCTTCCATCCACCATTCAGCCTGCGTTTCGCCCGGATGCTGGCGCCCGGTCAGCCAGACCTGGAAATCGCCTTCGCCAAAAGTCAGATAGTCGAGCGGCTGGCCATCGAGCGTTTCGCCAATGCGCTGATAGGAAACGCCCTCGCTGGCGACACATTCTGCAATCAGATCGTGATGCCGCTCCATCGAATAGGGCGCGAAATAGGCGAAATAGGCGATGTCGCTGGCAGGGGTGTAGGTGATCGTCAGCGTGCCGCCATCTTCATCCTTGCTGTAGGATGTTTCGGCGCGGTGCCAATATTCGCGGTCCTCGCTGACTACCGCATTATAATCGGGCCAGCCGAGCGGATAGGCCGAGCTTTCTAGGTCGGTGATCTTGAGCACAAGCTCGCGTCCTGCAGCGCCGGACACCCGAAAGTGGAACCACTGCTTGAACTCGGATTCATTGTCCTGACGGATATTCAGCTTTGCGCCGGCACCCTCTACCGAGACGACTTCGATATTGCCGCTATCGAATGCGGCATCGACATGGATATTGCTCAATTTGCGGCCCCTGACCCTACAGATACCTCGACGGTTTCGCCATTATTGCCGGGAAACTCGCGGAACAGAGCCTCGGCGATTGCCGAAGCGTTGGCTCCGCTATCGGCAAATTGTGAATTATCGCTTACGCTGATCGAAGAGCGGCCTTCCCAGATGACATTGCTGGTGGCTTTGTCGCGGATCATCACCCCCATATCGGTGCCGAGCATTTCACGCTTTCCGCCACCCAGATTGATACCGATGCCGAGCCCCACGCCCGAGCCGTAAGAGCCGGTTCCGCCGCCGACGCCCACGCTGACCGGGCCGCGTTTGCGTTCGGGGCTGTCAACATAGCGTTCGACGCGGACCTGCGCGATCTGGTCGGCTGCATCGCGCGATGCCTCGCGGTAGCCCAGTTTGGCCAACTCGCCAGCGACGGCCGCCTTGTAAGGAGCGATATCGAGCGATTCCCCGTCTTCGCCGGGTGCGCTCTCGATGAAGATCGTTCCGGTACCAAGTTGCGAGAGTGAAGCGCTTTGGTGGAAGCGGGTGACTTCGACCGGGCTGACGCGCGGTGTCGCGGCGCATGCTGCGAGTGCAATGGCCAGCAGGCCGAGCGATGCAAAGCGGATGATATTCATGGCATTTTCTCCTGCGCAGCCCCCATAGCTGCTAATCCAACGCCTAGCTAGGCGACATGGTTTCGGAAAATGTGATCCCTGTTAACCATTCTATCGCGCAGAAATGCTAGCGGAATACCATGAACATGGTTTTTAAAGTCCCCGTACTGGTTACCGGCGGCGCCGGTTATATTGGCAGCCATGCGGTTCTGGCCCTGCGCGATGCCGGTTGGCCGGTCGCTGTGATCGACAATCTGACGACCGGCTTTCGCTTTGCCGTACCTGACGATGTTCCGCTTTACGAAGGCGATATCGAAGACGGCGAGTTGCTCGCCAACATCTTTGCCGAGCAGGGGACGCGCGCGGTCATGCATTTCGCCGGCTCTGTTGTAGTGCCGGAATCTGTCGAAAACCCGCTAAAATACTATCACAACAACACGGTCAAAAGCCGCGCATTGATCGATGCTGCGGTGCATGCAGGCGTTGCGCATTTCATTTTCAGCTCGACGGCGGCGACATACGGTGTGCCCGAAGTCGAGGCTGTTACCGAAGATACGCCGCAGCGCCCGATCAATCCCTATGGCTGGTCGAAACTGATGACCGAGCAGATGCTGGGCGACACGGCGTTTGCCCACGACCTTAACTTCTGCGCCTTGCGCTATTTCAACGTCGCCGGTGCCGACCCACAGGGGCGCGCCGGACAGTCGACCGCCGGCGCAACGCATCTGATCAAGGTCGCGGTTGAGGCCGCGCTCGGCAAGCGTGACCATGTCGCCATATTCGGAACCGATTACAATACGCCCGATGGAACGGGTGTGCGCGACTACATCCATGTGTCTGATCTGGCGGCGGCGCATGTGCTCGCGCTCGAAGCGCTGATCGAAGAGCCCGAACGTTCGCTGACGATGAATTGCGGCTATGGACGCGGCTTCTCGGTGCTCGAAGTGCTCGATGCGGTCGACCGGGTGACCAACCAGAAGATTGTCCGAAAAATGGAGCCGCGCCGGGCGGGTGATCCCGGTTCGCTGATCTCCGATCCGTCTCGGCTGAAAGCAACGCTGCCGTGGGAGCCCAAACACGCCGATCTCGATGCGATTATCGGCCACGCACTGCAGTGGGAGCGTAAGCTGGGCGAGATCAGGGGCGATTGAATGGTTTTTTGTGGGATGCGCTCACGACGTCCGTCGTGAGCTTGCGGCTCCAGCCCTCTCCTAAGGCGATAGCCCGCAAATCGCCGGAAAACACCCGCCCGAATCGCTTGACTTACGCTTGGCACATCCCTAACCGCGCAGCTTGAAATTCCGGCATCGGAGACCATCTCCGGTGCCTTATTTTTGAAAGAACGACCATGAAAGTCCGCAACAGCCTCAAGTCGCTGAAGAACCGCCACCGCGATTGCCGCGTGATTCGCCGTCGTGGCCGCACCTATGTGATCAACAAGACCAACCGTCGTTTCAAGGCCCGTCAGGGCTGATTTGATGCGTGCGGTCAGGACCTTCCGTCCTGACCTTGCGGCACCGGCCCGCTCCCCCTTCCGACCACCCATGGGATTATCCTGATGGGGTGGCCGGGAAGGGGAGCGGGCCGGTGCCGTTTCCGGCGTCCGACTTTTAGGAAAGCTGACACGTTGCCAAGCGCCGGACAAATAGATGCAGTCGTGTTCGATGTCGGGCGGGTGATCGTCCAGTGGCAGCTGCGCGCATTGTTCGAGAAGCTGATCGATGACCATGAAGAGCTCGACTGGTTTCTCGCCAATGTTGTGACCGAAGAATGGCATTTCCAGCACGATGCCGGGCGTGATCTTGACGAAATGGTCCCCGAGCGGAAGCGCGAGTTTCCCGATCATGCTCACCTGATCGATGCCTATCGAACCCGCTTTCTCGAAAGCGTGCCCGGGCCGATCCCCGGCACCTCTGATCTGATCGAACGGTTGCATGAGGCCGGAATACCGCTGTTTGCGATCACCAATTTCGGTGCTGAGTTCTGGGACCAGTTCTGTCCCACGCAGCCAATCCTTCACCGCTTTCGCGATATCGTAGTTTCTGGGCGGGAGAAGCTCGCGAAACCCGATCCGGCGATTTACGCGCTGGCTGAAGAGCGCTTCGGGCTCGCGGGGGCAAGAATGCTGTTTATCGATGACAGCGCTGACAATATCGCTGCGGCCGATGCGCTGGGTTGGCAAACGCACCACTTCACCGACGCGATCAAGCTGGAAGCCGACCTGACCAAGCGCGGCCTTCTCACATAGAAAAAGGGCCCCCGGATTTCGCCGGAGGCCCGTAAAGTGCACCCTATCTGGAGAGGACGGGGTGTGGATGCCTAAGACAATGGGCGGGGAGGGAAGCCTATTTCGAGTTGCACTTCGCCAGCTTTTCCTCGGCCAGCTTTTCGCCCTTGGCGGTGAAGCTGGTGATTTCACCGACTTCGCGGGTCAGGCGCTTGCAGGTGTTCGAGGCGCGCGAGTTGCTCTTGGCCGCGCGGCATTTGGTGCCTTCGCAGTGCCAAACGACACCGCTCGAAATGATGCGCGATTCTTTGGCCGGGGTTGCCAGCTCGGCGGTGTAATAGACTGCCTGGCCGCGAGCCATCGCGGTCGAAGGCGTAACCATCGCGCCGATTGTCAGCGCCGAATAAAGCACTGCGACGGCGACGAGGGAGAAGCGGCGAAAGATGCTGGGGGAGAGGGTCATCTGTCTGTTCCTTTGTTCGTGTTCAGTTTCCGTTGAACCAGTTTCATTTTACAACTGGTTGCGAATCACTACCTAGTTGATTAGGTTTCAGGTTGCAACTAAAAACTTATATTGATTTTGCGGCCCCGCAGAAAGCGCGCTAGAAGGCGGCTAGAGAGAGGAAAAATATGGGCGATCTAAGAGAACCGCTGAAGGAATTGATGACTTGCGGCCTGCCCGAGGCGCTGGAGGTCATGGGCGAACGCTGGTCCTTTATGATCCTACGGGCGAGCTTCAACGGACTTCATCACTTCGAAGAATTTCTCAACGAGTTGGGCATTGCCCGGAATATCCTCTCCAACCGGCTGAGCAAGCTGGTGGATCACGGCATTCTCAACCGCGAGCCTTGCGCCGACGACAAGCGGCGAATCGAATATCGTCTGACTCCGAAGGGTTTCGATCTTCTTCCCGCGATGCTCGCGCTGCGCCAGTGGGGTCAGAAATACGGCGTCGAGATCGAGGAAAACCCTGTGCTGGTTGATGAGAATGACCGTTTGCCGATCGGCCCGGTCTCGATCCTCGCGCATGACGGACGGATCCTGACGCATGAGGATCTGTGGCTGACCGAGAAAGACAATGTCGGCATCCGCGCCGACGGTTCGCGCGCCAGGCCATCCGGGAAACTCGGACGGGGCGATTCGGCCTATATCGATGAGGCAAAGCTCGCCGCGAACGGCTGACTTCTTCGCTCAGGTGTAATCGGCGACCGGCTGCACGCTTCCGCTTAGTTTGCGCGCCAGATCATCGCTCAACAGCGCGCCCAGCGCATTGCCGAATGCCGGATCACGGCGCGACATTGCGTCCAGATCGGCTTTGACCCAGCTTGCATAGCGTGTGCCAGATGGAGCCACGACCGTGGCGGAAGGGTTCTCGGCGAGCACATAGGATATCTCGCCGATAAAGTTGCGCGCAGAGACATTGAATTGATGCGTGTCCTTGGTCACGTTTACTGGACCGTCGATTATGAAATAGAGCCGGTCGAGCGGTTGGCCCTGCTGGGTTAGCAGTACATCCTCGGCTGCTTCGTGCCAGGTGATTTTGCCGAGCATCTTACGGAATTGGCCGGGATTGAAATTGGGAAAACCCGTGAACAGATCGCGCTCCTCATCGCTCATCGAGAAGGTGGTGCGTTCCAGCACGATCCGCCCCAGCACCACCAGATTCGCACCGATCAGGATCACGCTGGTGACTATCGCGTCCCACAGCGGCTGGTCCGGGAACATGTAATAATAGAGGATGTAGAGAACCGTCCCGGCTAGGACCATCAACCGCAGGATCATCTCGTCGCGGATCAGGAAGGCGAGAATATAGATCGCCGCACCCGCATGGATCAGCAGGGAGGAATCCCAATTCATCGGTTCAATCGCGCCCTAGTTTCATTCCCCATTCGTGCCATCTTGCATGTTTTGAAGGGGTTGCACAGTACCCCTGTGCCTTCACACCCTGCGGAAATTCCACACCGCATTGAGCACGAAAATGGTGAGGCCGGCAATGACCGAGACCAGGATCCGCGCGACCAGGTAATTGATCGGGGTGTGTTCGAGCAGCAGCGCCATCGAGCCCATGGTGATCGCAAGGCCGATGCCGCCATTGATCAGGAACAGCGCATAGCCGCTTGCCACTCCGCGGTCGGTTCCGCGAAAGATCCATGTCCGGCCGAGCACGTAATGCGCGGAATTGGCGGCAACGAAACTGATGCCCGTCGCGATCACCGTGTCCATCCCGCCATGCTCGACGAGCAGCCACAACAGACCCAGCCCGAACACCACAAACACGGCGGTGCTGACCACCGTGTTGCGCACCAGCATCCAGCCCACACGCGGCTTGATCAGGCGCGACAGCAGGCTGCCTTTGGGAAGTTCCTCCTGCGCCATTGGTTCGCGCATCAGGCGACGGCGATCCTTGGACGGTTTGCGTAACGATCCGGATCGACCTCGCCATCATCGGCCCAATCGGTCCGCCGCTTGACGAAAGGATTGAGGAACAGGATCGGCAATTTCAGCGCCAGCAATTCGGAATGGATAAAGGTGTCCACCGCGCGCTCCCACCATTTGTGCTCGCGCTTGGCATGATCCTTCAGCCAGCCCTCATAGGGTGCCCAATGGCTCGGCTCGTCCTTCTTGATGATCTCGAAAATCTTGATCAGCGCGGGGTCGCTTTTGACGAAGCCATTATCGAGCAGGATCTCGACCTGCTTATAGCCGCGCTGCTCGGTCAGCGAGATCACCCGGCACAGCCGCTCGAACAGATGGTCGTTGTCGATCACTTCCTGCGTGTCGAGCCGGTCGATGGTGCGGCGGAACATGATCTCGATAAAGCGGTCGATATGGCCGAAATGCCGGTCCAGATGCATCGGGCGCTTGCCCTGTAATTCGAACCAGCGCTTGAACATGACGTAATGCTTGCGCTCATCCGCCCGGTGCTGCTCGATGGCCGCGATCAGCGCAGTATCGTCGGGAGAACGCACCCGCACCGCATCGAGCACCCGGTCGATAGCCGTATAACCGCGATGCTCGTTATAGATATAGATCGACCCCAGCAGGTCGAGATAGCGATTGCGGAACCAGGTGAGCATGGCGAGTCTCCTGACGCGGAGGTTACCGATTTTCCTGCATATTGGCCAATTCTCGCTGTTCGTGCCCGTTTTCGCGCATCGCAAACGCTTGCCCTCTTCTTGCCACGGGCGCGCGAATAGGCGACATGCTCTGGCTGAGTTGACACGATCTGCGGGAGGGAAAATTGAATCGGACCGGCATCAGGCTCGCTGCGCTACCACTGCTCATGCTGCTGACGGGAAACGCCCCTCCCGCCGGAGAAGCGACCACGGCAACGGCGGCGCGCAATGCAGCGGTGGCCGAGCAATTGCCGCTGGCCGATCAATCCGACTTCGAGGACGCCCGCCGCGGGCTGCTGGCGCAACTTGAAGGCGACATACTGAACGAGGACGGCAGCGTTGCGTGGAGTGTCGAAGCGTTCGACTTTCTTGACGGAGATGCGCCACCGACCGCCAATCCGTCGCTCTGGCGGCAAAGCCAGCTTACCGCAATCCACGGCCTGTTCGAGGTTGTTCCCGGCATTTACCAGCTGCGCGGATATGACTTGTCGGTGATGACCTTGATCGCGGGCGAGAGCGGCTGGATCGTGATCGATCCGCTGCTGACCGCCGCGCCAGCGCGTGCGTCGCTCGATCTAGCCAATCGTACCCTGGGGGAACGTCCGGTTGTGGCGGTGATCTATACCCACAGCCATGCCGATCATTTTGGCGGCGTTTTGGGAGTGACATCGGCAGACAATCTGGCGAGCGGCAAGGTCGCGATCTATGCGCCCGCCAATTTTACCGAGGAGACCGTTGGCGAAAGCGTGCTTGCCGGCACCGCGATGGGGCGGCGAGCGCAGTATCAGTTCGGCGCGAAGCTGCCGACAAATGCGAAAGCGACAATCGGGGTAGGGCTGGGCGCCAAACTTTCGGTCGGTTCGATCGGTCTGCTGCCGCCCACGCGCGAGTTATCCGCTGAAGGAGAAACGCTGGACATTGATGGAGTGACCTTTGAGTTCCTCGATGCGGGTGGCACCGAAGCGCCTTCCGAGTTCGTATTCTACCTTCCGCAATTCCGGGCATTGCACACCGCAGAGGTTGCTACGCGCAACTTCCACAATGTGCTTACCCCGCGCGGCGCGCTGGTGCGTGACACGCTCAAATGGAGCCAGAATATCGATACGGTCCTGCAGCGCTTCGGGGATCGCAGCGATGTGTTGCTGGCATCGCATCACTGGCCAAGCTGGGGCAAAGACCGGGTAATACAGGCCTTGCGCAATCAGCGCGACATCTATCGCTTCACGCACGATCAGACGCTTCGGCTGGCCAATCAGGGCCATACCATGGATGAGATCGCGGAAGAGATTGGCGAGCCAGATTTCGCAACATCGGATTTCGGTGCGCGCGGCTATTACGGGACGTTCGAGCATAATTCGAAAGCGGTCTATCAGCGCTATTTCGGATGGTGGAACGCGGTTCCGGCAGATTATGACCCGCTGCCCAAGGTCGAGGAATCCAAACGCTGGGTCGCTGCGCTGGGCGGCGGCGAAGCGGCCTTGGACAAGGGAAGAACGGCTTTTGAAGAAGGCGAGTATCGCTGGGCAGCGCGGCTGTTGCAGACGCTTGTTTTTGCCGAGCCTGAAAACGCTGGCGCGCGCGAATGGCTCGCTGCGACCTATGAGCAGCTTGGCTTCCAGTCGGAGGGCGGAACGTGGCGCAATATCTATCTCTCTGCGGCGCAGGATCTGCGCGAAGCTCCCGATACGCAGGCGCTATCGACCACTTCGGTTGAACTGCTCGCAGCAATACCCACGCTCGACCTGTTCAATTCCTTGGCAACGCGCTTCAGCCCCGCAAAGATGCAAGGCGGCGAGGCGGTGCTGCAATTCAGCTTCCCCGACACTGGCGAGGCGGTCACGGTCGACATGAGAAAGAGCGTGTTGTTTCCTCGTCTCGGCGAAGCGGATGGTGCAGCGGTGACACTCACCCTGCCGCGAAGCGATTTCAATCGCTTGCTGGCAGAACAGGTCACCCTGCCTGGCCTGATCAGCAGCGGTGCGGCAACACTCGAAGGCAACCCCGCGGCGTTGCAAACAATGTTCGGAGCGCTCGACCGCCCCGATCCGCTGTTCGAGATTGTCGAACCTTAGTATTCTGCGAAGCGACTTCGGGCTTTCGAGGCTGGCCTGTATTAGCTCAGTGCTTCGGTTCTGGCAGGTCGAGACAGCGATTGCGGATGCGCGTTAGCATGGCTGTTTTCTGCATGAGTGTAATTCAAGCCAATTTAGGAACCAAACCGGTGCTCAACAGGTGATGTCGCCTCCCACGTAGAAATAAAATTTTGGATCGGATAGCAAGTGGGAATGGAATTGATGGCCAACAACACGCAGCCGAGCCTTCTTTCAGGAGAGCGGATCGTATGGCAGGGTAAGCCGGACACGGGCTTTGTATTTCGACCCATCGAGCTGTTCCTTATACCTTTCAGCCTTTTTTGGGCTGGATTTGCACTTTTCTGGAACATTGACGTTTGGGGGGGTGACGGAGCTCTGTCGTTTAAGCTGTTCGGATTACCCTTTTTGATTATTGGAATTTACATCACCGTCGGTCGATTTGTGGTCGACTCATATTTGCGAAAGCGTTTGATTTATACAGTGACTAACAAGCGAGTGATCATCTCCAAATCTGGCGAAGCAGACACCACATCGCTCGACATCACGAGACTGCCTTCTCTCGAATTTGACGAGAAATCAGATGGCTACGGAACGATACGGTTTGGCAGCTCAAGCAACTGGTTTGACGGGAGTAATTTTGGGATTTGGCAACCAACTCTAGATAAGACACCGCAGTTGATACGAGTCCCAAGTGTTCGCTCGGTTTACGAACTTATTCAAAAGCAAGCTCACGCTGCTTAACTTTTGCTAAGCCCTCGGCGCCTGCCGTCGATAACTGAGCGCCTCGGCCACGTGGATACGACCTACGTCCTTCGCTCCCGCCAAGTCCGCAATCGTCCGCGCCACTCTCAGCATCCGCGTGTAGCTGCGCGCGGATAGACTCATCGCGTCGGCGGCTTGCAGTAGCAGCTTGCGGCCGTCCTCATCCGGCGTGGCGTGAGCTTCCAGCGCGTCGCCATCCAGTTCGGCGTTGGTTCTCGCGCCGGTCTCCTCAGATCGGGCAGTCTGGGTTTTGCGGGCCTTGGCGACTCTGGCGGCGACTTCCGCGCTGCCCTCGGCGGGTGGCGGTAGGGCCAGGTCCATCGCGCTGACGGGATCGACTTCGACATGCAGGTCGATCCGATCAAGCATCGGCCCCGACACTTTGCTCTGGTAATCGACCGCACATTTGGGCGCTCGGCTGCAGGCGAGCGAGGGATCGCCCAGATGGCCGCAGCGGCAACCTTGTGTTGCTTTCATACGATATGGGTTCGGATTACTTCCACACACTGAATACAAACGGAAAAGTCGGCGACCGGGTGAGGTTCTGGAAAATCCGCAGCACATCGGCGAACACATCAAACGTGAACGGCAGTTGAGGGGATTGCGTCAAGGTGACGTCGCAAAAACGCTTGGAGTGGCTGTCTCCACAATTCTTGGTTGGGAGAACGGAAAAAAGAAAGTCGGTCACCCGGCATACTATCCCCGCATCATCGAATGGCTGCGCTACGATCCGTTTCCTGCACCAATTACGACTGGAGAAGCAGCACTTCAGAAGCGGTTACGGCTTGGTCTTACAGCACAAGAGATGGCAGACCGGCTAGAGATTGATCAAGGAACACTATTGAGGCGTGAACGAAGATAGAGTGACGATGTCGGTTTTGCGCCTCAGAATACGTCATTGGGGAAAATCCGCTGAACCTCAAAGCGGCCATTCCGCGCGAAATTTGTTTGATCTAGGCAACATGATCGAAATTTCGTTATGCTGCATTGAGTTTCTTTACGCGCCCATGTGCCCGGCCAGACCGTAGTGCTCTATCAAAATGCGAGTCAGTTGCTCACCCCGCCCAGCCAACAGATCCAAACTTTGCTGGGACATCCCGCTAAAGTTTGTCGGATAGTCTATGACATCCTCTCTCGGAACGAGGTCGCTCGGACGATGGGGAAGTTGATGATCATTCTGACCGAGATACGGCAACAGGAAGCCGCTCAACTCACCGGCGGATTTGAGATCATGCAGGATCTTATAACTCAGCTGATGCGTGCGCCGATGAGTGGTCGACTTGGAAGATCACTTCATCTTCCTTCACTACAAGTGTCGTGCTGTCGCCGGTGCCTACTGACCAAAATATCGCGCCGCGCTCGTCAAACATTTTTCTACCCCGTTCTTTGGCTTTCCTACTGTTGCCCCAATCTTACATCTGGGGCGAAACAGACAGAGAACAAGAGGGCGCAGGGAAATAAATTTCTGGGGAGAGCCAAAAGTCGGCTTATCGTTGCGTTCAATTGATAGCGGACTATCCGCAAACGGCCCAAAATCTAATCGTTCCCTTTGGCGTTTGCGTTCTTCACAAACCCACAAAAGCCAGAAGCATTTGCAGAATGAAATATCCCATTGGAATGTAGAGCAAGAACGCGAGGAACGCGGCCTCTAGGACAACAGGATCGGTGCGACGCTTCATATAGTCGCTGCTAACCAGATTGGTGACGTGTAGGAAAGTGCAATCACCCGTTGCAGGCGCAGCCCTTGGGTTTGTGGCACGCTTTGTCACGGGCAATGCAGCTATCTCCACAAGCCTTGCCTTTTTTGCATATTTTGCAGCAGGCTTCGGCTGCAAATGCAGTTCCACAAATCGGTCCAGCAGTCGGAACAACCACAGTCGCCGATAATGCGAGTGCTGTCAGAAATAGTTTCAATGATATTTCCCCCTAAAGATCATCTAACACAATTCTCGACTACTCACGAATCGATCAAAGAAAATGGCTGACGATCATTTGACCGTCAGCCCCGTCTTAATCAGCCATTGTTCGGCTTGCCAATAACTCTAGGGAGAGACGGTGATCGCCTCCGCCGTGCGAGCATTCACAACTTGGTCGGGCAACATAACCGCCGACCGTCCAGTAATGATGCCAGAGACAAGCAATGCGGCAGCGGTGTTCCCTCTACCTTCCTGTCGATGCGAACCCGTTAGCGCGTACTTTTTGCCGTCAATTTCGACACTGGTGAAAGTGATTTCGAATTTGGCTGACTTGCCAAAGATGCCCTTCCCCGTGCGCCATGTTACCGTAGCTACAACGGGTGCATTGATCGGCACGACTGTTACACCATCGCGGCGAACTTCTTCTGCCACGCGGAACTCACGCGTTTGCCCCTCTTTCATCCGCTTGGATGTCACTTCCGAGATGGGTGAAACGCGGATCAAAGTGTCTTTAGGCAACGAAATAGTCTTGGCTACTTGAGCCTCTGGAGCAGGCATCGGCGGCGCGGCGGTCGCCGGCGCTACAACTGGGGCGGCATCTTCGGCCGCTTCAACTGTAGCTTGGTCCTGCGCGAACGCGGTGCTCGCCATGGCAATCGAAGTGACCGCCGCGAATAGTGTTTTCTTCATTGGTGACCCCTGTTTGAGTGCGCTGAATCGCACGGTCACTTTTCTAACAGTATTGTTGAGCATTCCTAGTGATTTATTCGGCATCGCGATCAGTCCATTCTCCGCATCAATCGCTTAGTCCCGTCATCGGCCAGTCTTTGTAAGTTGGCGAGAAACTTCGGCATTCGGCACACTTTGAGCTGATGCTCAGTGGCCGAGATTTGGAGTACTGGTCGATTGGCCGCTCTCCATCGATACTACCCCAGAAGCTGACATTCAGCTATCGGCCCAGTTTGCGGACTCTAAATATCTCCGATCAACTTCGGAGTGTCATCCAGTCTTTCGAGCACTCCAAGTACGATCTTGGCGGCGTTTCTGTTCTCTCTGTGCTGGTCAGGGAAGGGCTGGCAAGGAAGTGGTCGGGCAAACGGCAGCCTTGGTGTTAGCAGGGAGTTGTTAGGTCCAGGCATTCGATACAGTCTTCCGGACAGTTGTCTCGAACGCCCTGGACTAGTGCCGCAAAGTTGGCACGCAATGTGCGCCGCCTCATCGTTGCATTGAAAAGCCTCTGCTCGAAATACTTCCGCAAGGCATGTGTTATTACCGCCAAGATAAATGCGATCACCGCTGCGATTAATACCGCGACATAGATTGTGCCGATGGCCGGAATGAAGAAACTTGCGACTAAGAGCACAACTGTCAATGCGAAGAGCAATGCCGCAGCGACCGCAAGCTGGGCTTCTATGATCGCCAACGTCGCTATGGTTGCGCGGAGGCTGGCTATTCGGTTGCAGAGCCTGAGCAACGCTGCCGCAGCAGCTTCTAGCGCAGCTACGGCCGTCACACATTCGCCCGTGCGGCAAGATTCGGGTAGTTCTCCATCGACCATTTTGCCCCCGTTTGCTTGTTCGAATTCACGTTAAACCCGAACTTTGCCGATATTAGGGCTGGTGAGCAGGCTATTGACGCGAGGCCATGTCGGCGAACGACCCACAATAGGCCGTCAGCGTTGTTGCGATTATTCGCGTGACCTATGTTCAACGACTGGATGGCGTTGGCAGATTCAGAGTGAACGCTAACAAAAGTGATGCATTATCTAAATGCAAATTTCAGCTTCAAAGCAATACTCGAAATTTATTCACTTTACGCATGCGTAAAGTTGACTCTGGTACTTTTCGGTTCATGCTTTCGGTCAAACAAATCAGGGAGTTTGAGTCGGACATGGAAAAAACGCGGTTTTTGGTATCAACTTCGATTGTACTGGTATTCGGCGCGCAAAGCGCGTGGTCTCAGACACCTGAAAAAGAACACGAGTATGACGCGCTTGGCCGGTTGATTGTTACAGAAACAACGGCTGGCCCCAATGACGGTGACACGCAGTCATTTTGCTTCGACGAGAATGGCAACAGGGTGGACTTCAAATCAGCTGACGACGGGACGAAGGTTACTTGCGGCACTCCTCCTGCTCCGCCACCCCCTCCTCCGCCACCTCCGCCTCCGCCCCCTCCACCACCACCTCCGCCACCCAACAATCCGCCGGTGGCTCAAAACGACATGGCTTCAGGTCTGTGCTTCGATAGTACTTTTGTGAACTTGACCGCCAATGACAGCGATCCTGATGGCGATTATCCACTCAGCCTTGTTTCAATCGTTAAGAATGCAGGCTCGGCCAGCGCGACAATTAACTCCTCAAGCAGTGTGCAGGTGTTCTTCGCGCATCATGGCGATCTTACCGGATTTACTTACACAGTGCAGGATTCGCAGGGCGCAACCGATACGGCGATCCTTACTGTGGGCTCCGCCTGCGGTGGCGGACTGGATCCGAACTAGCGGTCACTTTCAAGACTAAATCCGTTTCATCAGAATCTACCGGAAACATCGATGCCTCAACACTCATTCCTTAGCTCAGCAGCGCTTGTCGCAGCATTCGTTGTCGTCACGACCCCGTTACAGTTGGCGGCGCAGACTGCGCCTTCGGCGACGCCGTTAACCGAAGCGGATCGCGCACCGGTCTGTATGGCGAGGGCGATGAAAGACGTGCCGCAGGTCAGATCAGAGAAACGCGGTCAGCAGATTCGCGTGGTCACCATTGAGCGCAGTGCCAAGACGATGGAAGCCAAAGGCTTTAAGCGCGTTGAGTGCAGTGCGGCTGATCTGGCGCGCTCGGACAGGCGCGGTGCATGGCGTGATGAGATCTGTGAGCTTGCCAGCACAGGCAATGAAGCGGTCCAGAACCAGCTTGAGAAAGCCTATGGCGAGCGGCCAGCTGTCCTGTGTGCGTCTGCCGAGCAAGTGGCGGGTCCGTGGGTGCGCAAATCGCGCGGGAAACCGAGGGAGTAGCGAGCTGGTCCACTATGCAAACCTGTGATCCCATGATTTGAGCCGAGACCTGATATGCGCGCCAAGACACTCCTACTTTCAACCGCAGCCATTCTTCCAGCGGCATTTGTGGCCAGTCCGCTGGCCGCGCAGAGCATTACTCTCGATCCGCCGCCCGTCAGGCAGCCGCTCGACGAGAACGGAGTCGATCTTTCGAGCGGGTCGATCGCGGTGCCTTCATCGACAATTGCGATTGGCGGCGGTGATGGCCTTGTCCATTCGCGCAGCCGGGTCGGGAATGGCTGGCGGCACAACTATATTCTCTCGGTTACCAAAGAACCTGTTCTGGGTGTGCACACCTACACGGTTCAAATCGGCGGCAGCGCGCGAGAATTTCTCAAGGACACCAATGGCGACTTCAGCCCGCTGTCGGGCGAACGCGGCACCATGAGCGAGACGACCAGCGAGATCATCTATACCGATGCTGGAGGTACCGAATATCGCTTTAGCAAGAGCCTCGTCGCCAATGGCGAGAGCTACTATGAAGATGTCGAGGCTGTCGGCACACAGATAGAAGCCCCCAATGGCGCGAAGACGACCCTGACCTACAAGGGCGGTACCTATACTCTGGGGGCAGCCACGATCCATACGATCCGGCTGCAATCGGTCGCCAACAATGCCAGCTATCAGCTCAAATTTGGGTATGAGACGAACACTCTGAACTCTTCGACAGTCGATGACTGGTACCAGATCGACAAGGTCACCGCGATCAACAATGCCGAGGAATATTGCAATCCAGCGGCCGATAGCTGCAGCCTCGCTGGCATATGGCCCTATCTTGATTACGCAGTAACCACCTCGGGCACCGAGCAGCTCGAAACGGTGACAGACGTGCTGGGTCGCCAGTCGCGGTTCCGCAACGATGGCTCGGAGCGTCTTATCGGCGTCAAGCGTCCATCCGAAACGACCGACGGGGTGGTGATCGCTTACGATACAAACTCGCGCGTATCCTCGGTTACGCATCAGGGCAGCTACACCCGCAACTACACATGGACCGAAAGCAGCGGTGAGCTGACTGCGGTTGCAAGCGACTCCCTGGGCCGCAAACGCACCACGGTTGCCGATATCGACAAGGGTGTGATCCTCAGCTCAAAGGACGCGCTCAATAACGAGACCGAATACACTTACGACGGTCAGGACCGGCTGACCGAAGTCGAGGCGCCGGAGGGCAACAGGACGGTTATCACGCGCGATGATCGCGGGCGGGTGACCGAGGTGCGGCAGAAGGCCAAGCCCGGTTCGGGCCTGGCCGATATCGTCACCTCCGCTACCTATCCCGCGCTCACCAGCGCTCCGGCGTCGGGCGGTAGCAATATCTACTGCAACACCGATGTCACCTGCGACAGTCCGCTGACCACCACCGATGCGCGCGGCAAGGTGACCGATTACACCTATGACCAGACGCATGGCGGTGTGCTGACGGTTCAGCTGCCTGCCGATGCGGGAAGTGTCCGGCCCAAATCGACCTTCGCTTATGCAAGCGAATATGCGCGGATCAGGAACAGCAGCGGCACTTTGGTGCAGGCGGCTGATCCGATCACCAAGCCGGTCAGCGTCAAGCGCTGCCGTATCGGTGCGTCATGCTCGGGAACCGCGAATGAGCAGGTGATCGAGGTCGATTACGACAATCTTCAGGCTGCCAACCTGCAGCCGGTGACGATCACACGCAAGGTGGGCAATGGCACGCTCGCGGCAACCTCAAGCTTCACCTACACGCCGCTCGGCCTGGTCGAGACCACCGACGGCCCGCTCGCTGGCAGTGCCGACCTGTCGAAGAACCGTTATGACGATGCGGGGCAACTTGTTGGCACGATCTCGCCCGATCCCAACGGGGCGTCGACCGGGAACAAGCCGCTCGCGACCCGGCTGACGCGCAATCTCGATGGTCAGGTGACGGTAACCGAGAACGGCACCGTTCCCGGGCTTACCGATACCGATTGGGCTAACTTTGCAGGGGATACACGCTATCTGACCAGTTACGACGCGTTCGGGCGGGTCGAGACGCAGGCGCATGTGTTCAAATCGACTGCGGCGCAGTACTCGATCACCCAGTACAGCTACGACGCTGCGGGCCGCCTTGAATGCACCGCGCAAAGGATGAACGCGCCGCTCTCGACCACCACTCTGCCCGGCGATGCCTGCACTCCGATGACGGCGGGCGCGAATGGCGATGACCGGATTACCAGGAACTACTACGACACGGCCGACCGCGTGACCGAGGTCTGGTCGGGCGTGGGCACCAGCCTCGCGCAGCAGAGTGTGGAGATGTCCTACACCGCCAATGGCCAGACCCAATGGGTCGAGGACGCGATGGATAATCGCACCGAATATACGCAGGACGGGTTCGACCGGAATATCCGCATCACCTATCCCGACCCGGGGGCGGCGCACACTGTGAAGGCTTCGGATTACGAGGCGATCACCTATGATGCAGGCGGTAACATCCTCACGCACCGCACGCGGCGGGGTGAGACGTTCAGTTACACCTACGACAATCTCTCCCGCGTCACGCATAAGGACGTGCCGACCCGCAGCGGGTTGGCGGCCACGCATACGCGCGATGTGTATTACGGCTATGACCTGTTGGGCGGTCTTACCTATGCGAACTTCGACAGCCCGACCGGTGAAGGCCTGAGCTTCACCTATGACGCGCTGGGCCAGCTGGTCAGCGCGACAACCAATCTCGACAGCCAGAGCCGCACGCTTGCCTATCAGTATGACGCCGCTGGCCGCCGCACGCGCATCACGCATCCCGACAATGCCTGGTGGACCCATGAGTGGGACAATCTCGGCCGTCTGACCAAGATCAAGGATCAGGCGGGTACTGCGCTGGTCAGCAACATCTTCTGGGCGGGCGGCCAGCTGCGGCGCAGCTCGCGCGACAGCTCTGCGCCCGATGTGAACTTCCACTACGATCCGGGCATGCGGCTCGACGAGCTGTTCACCAATCATCCGGTCGGCACCTATGATGTAACGCATAGCTGGACGCTCAACCCCGCAGGGCAGGCGGCGGATGAGAGCACCAGCAACAACATCTTCGCATCCCACGCTCTGCCGACCACGACCCTCGATTACACGGCCAACGGGCTTAACCAGTATACGCAGGTGGGGACCAATACTTACAGCTACGATACGGGTGGCAATCTGACCTCGGACGGCAGCACGACGTTCACCTACGACACCGAGAACCGCCTTGTGAGCGCCTCTGGCGGAAACTCTGCTACCTTGCGTTACGATCCGTTCGGACGGCTGTATGAGGTTGTTGGCGGAGGTAACACCACAAGGTTCCATTATGACGGCGATGCGCTGGTGGGTGAATACAATGCCAGCGGCACGCTGCTCCAGCGCTACATCCATGGCGTAAGCGCAGGCGATGATCCGCTGATCCGCTATCCGGGCACCGGCGTAGCCAAGACCAATGCGCATTATCTCTATGCCGACCGCCTGGGCTCGATCATCCAGGAGACCAATCGCTCCGGCACGCAGACGGCGCTCAACACCTACGATCCCTACGGCGTTCCCGGCCCCAGCACGGGCATCCTCAACACCGGCAGGTTCCGCTACACCGGACAGGCGTGGATCGAGGAGCTGGGCATGTATTACTACAAGGCCCGTATGTACTCGCCCACGCTCGGCAGGTTTATGCAGACTGATCCCATAGGGTATGCTGACGGGATGAATATGTATCGCTACGTCGGCAATGATCCGGTTAACTTCATCGATCCGGCGGGTACCTCTTCGATTCCGGTCCTGATTATACCTTGCCTTGATAAGGACGGAAGATGCGGTGCGGGAGATAGTCCAAATGGAATTGATCCCTTCCTTGGAGGTATGGGCGGTCCAAATGCCTACAATCTCTCCGGCATAAACGGGTCATTATTTGGTGGAAGCTGGGGAGTTGGCGCAAAAGCACTGCAACAGAATAAAAGTTGCGGCCTTTCGCAACAGCACAGAGGCTTTTTCGATGACCAATGGAAACCCGCGTTTGAGGTGGGCAATAGTCTGAATGTTAACCCACTATTCCTGCTAGGCCTTGCGGCATATGAGTCTGGCTACGGAAGTCCCACAGCCCGGAATTATACTGAACGGAACAACCCCTTTGGTGCTACACCGGGAGGGGACGCGACCCTTGGGCTGACTTTTGACAGCTATTCTGAGGCATGGGATTGGTGGGGAGAGCATTTCGGGCCAAGAATTAAAAATGGCGAGAATGATTGGGGATTTTTCGCAGGTAGCTTGCTTTTGGATTTTCGGAACGTCCCCGGCCAAGTGGACCGCCGCGGAAGCTACAACTCGGAGAATCCCGCGTGGCGATCAAATCTGCTCTCAGTGACAAAGGGAACGATCTTTCGGTTTCAAGAATATCTGAGAAGTTGTAGATGATGTATAACTGTTCGGGAGAACTTCTTGGATGAACTGGTCCCCAACACCTTTGATAGTAGCCGCCTTCGCGTGTCTCTCTTGCTCTGATCGTGCTCAAGATGAAACTTTAGATGCTCAGAAAATTTTGGAAATTGATACTTTCCGGTTCTCGATCAATATCGAGCCAGATGTTCTCTATTGCCCTGTTCATTCTGGACCTGGTTTGATTGGTTATTCGATGGTTCGGAGTGGCGAAGAATGTCCAACAGAGGTTCCGATGTCCCAACAAGATGGGGTGGTTAGCGTCTATGGGGAATTCAATGCGACTTACCATGAGAGTGCAGAGGATGCACTTCACAAGATTTGTGCTCAGAAAAGAAAGCAGACAGAGAATGACGCTGCATACTCGCTCTTGCGCTTCAATGAGTCGGGACTGAAGTTTGTCGGGTGCCAGATGAAGGACGAAAAGCGAAATTCGTATTTTTTCCTGCTGCCTCAAGGCAGCTGGCAGGACGGAGAGGAGAGTTCAAAGAGCGTTCCTCGTATTCTTATCCACGTAGATTTTTCACTACCGATCGGCAAAGAAGCTAACGCCCGCCAAACTATAAAAAACGTATCCGAGCAGTTAATATTGGAAGAAGCGGCCTTATCAAACTAAAGTGACGGACAAGAATTACGCTGACAGTTTACCCCCCTAGGAGAGCGTTACCATTTTCCTACACACCGCGATCCTGTTAGCTTGATGCCCGCTCTTTCTCACCGTCGATCCCCACGCCCGATAAGCACCACACAGCGCTTTCCACGCGCGCCGTGTGACAACCTGCGTCGCCGCCGAACCGGAAGTTCACACATCCGCTCTTCTGTTTCGCCGCAAGCTCCTCGAATCGCACGCAAATCCGCGAAAGGTCACACTTTTAAACCACGGAATAGGCGGTCCACCACCTACGACAATCTCTCCCGCGTCACGCATAAGGACGTGCCGACCCGCAGCGGGTTGGCGGCCACGCATACGCGCGATGTGTATTACGGCTATGACCTGTTGGGCGGTCTTACCTATGCGAACTTCGACAGCCCGACCGGTGAAGGCCTGAGCTTCACCTATGACGCGCTGGGCCAGCTGGTCAGCGCGACAACCAATCTCGACAGCCAGAGCCGCACGCTTGCCTATCAGTATGACGCCGCTGGCCGCCGCACGCGCATCACGCATCCCGACAATGCCTGGTGGACCCATGAGTGGGACAATCTCGGCCGTCTGACCAAGATCAAGGATCAGGCGGGTACTGCGCTGGTCAGCAACATCTTCTGGGCGGGCGGCCAGCTGCGGCGCAGCTCGCGCGACAGCTCTGCGCCCGATGTGAACTTCCACTACGATCCGGGCATGCGGCTCGACGAGCTGTTCACCAATCATCCGGTCGGCACCTATGATGTAACGCATAGCTGGACGCTCAACCCCGCAGGGCAGGCGGCGGATGAGAGCACCAGCAACAACATCTTCGCATCCCACGCTCTGCCGACCACGACCCTCGATTACACGGCCAACGGGCTTAACCAGTATACGCAGGTGGGGACCAATACTTACAGCTACGATACGGGTGGCAATCTGACCTCGGACGGCAGCACGACGTTCACCTACGACACCGAGAACCGCCTTGTGAGCGCCTCTGGCGGAAACTCTGCTACCTTGCGTTACGATCCGTTCGGACGGCTGTATGAGGTAACCGATAGCGGCAATAACAAAACCCGCTTCCACTATGATCGCGATGCACCAGTCAAGGCAGTAGTCAGACTAATCCGACCTAAGCGACGCCCCAGCATAAGGATCATAGTCAGAAGGCGGGGGTTCTTCCCTAGGCCCAAGCTCTCCGTCAGCCACTGCAGGTGCGGCGGCAGGCGCACTAACCGAACCCGACACGCCAACAAATGCCGCTGCGATCACCGGCGCTCCGAGCAATACAAAGCACCCCACAACCACGCGCAGCCCATCACGCACATCCAACCGCCCGCCAAGCATCAATAGCCCGACAAATGCGACTGCCAATACGCACAGCCCAATAGCCAAACTTCCGGTAAGCAATCCGGTCATCCAATCGCTGGCAGTGTCTAGCGGCGCATGATTTTGTGATGTGAACAACCCGGCTCGGCTCCTGTCCAAACTCAGTCCTCAAAGATATTAGAGTCATCTGCCGCCTGACCTTGCACCGGTCAAGCTGGGGGCGAGGTTGTTAGACTAACGTGGCATGCGAGGGTGGTGGTTGCTAGCGCCAGCGCGTGAGCCGCATACCTCGAGCTAAGCCGCTAAGTCCATTTCGCCGTTCTAGCTCATCAAGCGAAGTGATCCGCATAGCGGTGATGGTGCATATTCGCTTTCCGCTGAGTTTGAGGAACGTCGAAGACCTTCTCGTTGAATGCGGCATCGATATTTGCCACGAGACGATCCGTTTCTGGTGGAACCGCTTCGGCCCGATGTTCGCATCCGATATTCGAAGACAGCGTGCGTCGAGGATGAAAGGCTTCCACCAATGGCGCTGGCACCTCGATGAGATGTTCGTGAAGATTCAACGGCGAGGCGCCTTATCCATGGTGTGCTGTGGATCACGAGGTTGAGATTCTCGAGAGCTATGTCACTAAGAAACGGGATAAACGGGCGGCGGCGCAGTTCTCGCACGGGGCGCTGAAACGACATGGCCAGGTCGAGAAGATCATTACCGATGGTCTCGAGTCCTACCCTTCCGCAATGCGCGAATTGGGCAATGAGAACCGGGGGCGTTGGCTGAACAATCGGATAGGCTGGGTGAAGCGCAAATTCACTGCAACCGAAATTGAATTTGCTGTTCTGTTCGGACTGTTGGCTATCGCCGTAGGCGCGCCGCTCTATCAGTGGTTGCTTGGCTAAGCTCCGATATCGGTAGACTCAGCCTCTTCATTGAACTCCAGTCGAGGAGAAAGCTCATTCATTGCGTAATGGACAAATTGGCTTCCAAGATCGGTCAATTCATATGGTTCCTCCCGATCAAAGGCGGACTTTATTCGGCTATCTCCTCTACCGCGCTGGCGGCGGCCTGATGATTGCTTCATGAAGTTGCCGTGAGCATCGGTTGGGCGATGTTGTCGAATAACCCCGCCCATACTTAAGTCTCGTATCAAAAGCTTATAAAGGTCCGCGTCGGCAGAATCCTCGCGCACCTGCGGCTTCCCAAGCCCGTCCCAAATTTCACCGCGCGTACTGCCTTGGCGATTGTAAACCTGTCCGATGACCTCGAAGTGGAAATCAGAGTAGGTCTCGATCCAATCGAGGAAAAGACTGACCACATCATCGGAGACGATGTCTGACGCCGCAGCATTTGAAAGTATGTTACGGACTTTCTCGCGCTTCGATTCCGAGTCGATTGCTGACCACTTACGAAAGCTCTTCTTTAGGAGCTTCTGATAATCTTCAGACTCAATCCGATCCCTGATTTTCTCGTCCTGCATGTCGAGCCTCGACATGAGCTCGGCAATGGTTTTGCCTTTTTCCCGAAGTTCATCTTCAAGATTTTGGACCCACTGTTCTAGCAGACGATGTGCGCTCTTCTGCTCGCGCTCACCCCATGTCGCCGCAATAGCGGCAAGAATACCGCCAATGAACGGAATGGCGCCGGATGCCGCATTCAGGCCAAATCTGGTCATTTCGTTTTGGTTTGATTCTTTCATTCTTTGAACCGTACAGATCGAACTTCTTGTAGGAAAGGGATACAAGAACATCATTGTCGCACCCGATGAATTAGGCACTGACGAGCAAATCGAGATGTCTATTTAACCGTTGGACGGTGATGTGTCGTCCAATCAGCGCTACTCGCTGGACGGCTCCGAAAACGCTTCACTAATCCGCTGCCGGAGGAGCTGTTTCGAAGAGGCGTTCGAGCGCACCCGATACCCCTTCACAATATGCTCAGACTGCTCAGCCGGTTCGCCCATGTCCGCGAACAACTCACTGAGGCCATCGACGGTAAGGACACGGAAACGCTCTTGCTCGCTAGTGGAGAGCTGCGGGCCAATATGCTTGTTGAGGCCGGTCGCGTGGCGCTCCGAATGCGCTACCAGCCAGACCTCATCAGCCCCAAAGCTGAAACATTTTTGCACGTTCAGATATTCGTGTTCTTTCGTGGTGGTAACGGAAACCTCAACACAAATCGTCCGTTCGCGATTCCGCAAGATCACATCGACCCGGCCCACACCATCGAGGATCACTTCTTCCACGCTGGCGCGGAACCCAACGGCCTCGCCAAGCTCTTTCACCAGCCCCTCAATCTCCCGGTGACGCGCACCGCCGCCACCCTCTTTCCGATGCACAGGCGGCGGCGCAGGCGACCGCGGTGCGGCGGCCTCTTGAGGTGCAGCGGGGATGTCAGGTGGATCGACTTCCCGCTCTGGCGGTGGCGAATTGGCAGCGCCGCTTGGTCCGGCGTTTGGCGGCGGACCGTCATCATCAGGCGGCGGTGCTACGGGCGAAGGTGGTTCGGTCGGCGGGTGCTGGTCTGGCGGCAGGCCATACCGCTTGCGTGACCGAGCCATGAGCGTGTCGTGATCGTCTTTCGAGAGCCGATCCAACCGCTCCACAAAACCCAATGGCACTGAAAACGACATCGCTTGCGGAGTTACATTTTTCGCAAAGAGTGCAAAGTGGGTTTCGGTCTCGGCTTTACGCTGCGCCAGTATGAAATCGCTATCGACCCGATACTCCGGCGCGAGCTTGCCAGCATCGCCAGCGCTCACTCCGCCGGCCAGCTTGATCGAGGTATTGGCAGCTACGCCAGACTTCGCTCCGGCGCTTAGTTGGTCGAGGTGCTGGTGTGCGATAGTGATCGCGCCGCGATACTTGCGCACCTGCGCCAAGAGCCGGATTAGCGTCTGGTCGATCACGCCTTCGGCTTCGTCGAGGTAGATAAAGGTATCCGTGCGCTCCGCTGGCCTAATCGCGGCGCGGCGCATCAGCCCTTGCCCCAAGAGCGCCACCATCATGCGGGCGAAAATGTGTGAGCCTTCTTCGCCGAGATACTCTTTCGACGTATTGATGAAGATGATCTTGCCGTCTTGCATCGCTTGATCGAGCTGGACGGTATTCTTGGTGGCTGAAAAGACGCGGTCGAGCGCACGGTTCGAGAGCACACCCCAAAGCCGCGCTAGTATCTGCTGCTTGGTAGAGTTGAGCGATTTATCGAAGAAGCGGGTCTCAAAAAACGTCCGTGCCGTGCCAGTGAGCGCCTGCATATAAGGGCGGTATGGCTCGCCGTCCTCCATCAGCTCGCGGAGTGTATGAATATTACCGCCTGGTATCTGCATCAGCAGCAGTCCGAGATAGCGGAACAACGTCGCTTGCCGACTGGTTAGCTCGCTCCCCAAGAGCGCGTCGAAGAAATACTCAAACAGCTCAATTGTGTTGTTTTCGATGGTTTCCTGCGCGCGGCGATCAGCGCCGTCCATCTGCGCCACATCGAACAGGTTGAGGCCAACCGGACACTCGCTATCGGTCGGGTCGATGAAGATTGCACGATTGCCAAGACGCTCGGCATCGAACAGATCCAATCGAGACAGCGTATCGAGGAGTGAGCCATCGGGGTCCATCACCACCACGGACTGTTTCCGCTCCACCACCCGCTTGAGATCATCATTGATGAGATATTGGAGGAGCTGCGTTTTGCCGTGCCCGGTGCCACCGATGATGTGCATGTGTTCAAAACGCACATCGCGCGGGATCGGAATGGGAACCGGCGTGCGAAACAGCCCCTCGAAATAGGTTTGGTTGGTATAGAGGTCTGACAGTTCAACCGGCGTTAGATTCGTTTGCTCAAACGGGTGCTTGATGGGGCGTTTGTTGGTCTCTCGATCAGCCCATTCGATCCCGGAGGCGATGCAGTAGCGTTTCTCGAAATGCTCGCGGGCTTTCGAAAGCAGCCCTGCTTCCGCAACATCATCGTCGTAGAACGTGACGATAAGCCCTGAAAGAAAGTTCGGAAAATCGTCAATAAACGTAGCGAGTGGCGCTTCGGGGCTCAGAACCGAATGTTGCTCGACCGAGCCGTCCGGGGCGGGGTCAACCAGCACATTGACCGGCAAGCGCTCGACGATTCCCAAAAGGACGGTTTTCAGCTTGTTCCGCCAGAGCGCCAGATAGTGCGCTTCGTTCTGATATACCTGAATGGCGTGGCGCAAGATCGCCCGAACCTCGACGCCATCCTGGAGCGTTTCCCTCGGTTCGCGGAGCCGATTGAGATCGATGCAAAACGGTTCATGTAAGATCACGTTTAGGCCAATGTCCCCAAGGCGGCCCATCATCGCTGACGAGGGACAAAGTCGCGATTCGTCGCACACCTCGAACAAGAGATCGCCGATGAATTTCTGCGCGTCATCAAGCGACTGAATGGCCGTTTTCGGTCGCAGCCGCTCGACCTCGGCAATTAGGCGAGCAGTTTCTTGTTCATCTCGGGATTGAGATGAGAACCAACCCATTCAGCCCTCGCGTGGGTATGCGATTACTTCCTCACCCCCGAACTGTTGGCAGGCGGTCAGGATCGCATAGAAGGCCTCGGCGGCCTCCTTGATCTGCCCCTCTGCCTCCAGCATCTCGACGATGTCTCGGCATTCAATCGAACGCCCGTGAACGAGGTCGCTGACGGTAAACATACGCCCAGTCGAGCGGGCGGCCAGCGACACAAAGATCTTCTTGAACAAACCTGAATCGGTGATCGCGTTGGTGACCGATTCCTTCTCATAGACAATCATACTGCTGAGGCGATACTTGTAAATATACTCCTCTTCCTGGCTGGAAAGAGACGTACGTACATTTAGTACAAAGATTGGCGCGCCCATGCCGCCGATGCCTTTTCTCTGCGAACGTGAGAGTAATAGCTCCATAGTCCCCCCAAATTGGAAGGACGTTATACTGGTAAGTTTCGCTGGCGCTAGGTTAAACAGAATCAGTAGACGATGGAGTGATGCTGATCCCGTAAGCATTTTCGCCACTTTCGGATTTCATGATCGCCAGTACAACAATAGCTACAATAGGCATGAACGGAAAAAACAGGCTGGCAGGAATAACAGCAAGCAACCACTTGCCAGATAAGCCGAAGTCATGAATTCGCCTGACCATTGACGACAGCGTAAGCAAAAATGGCAGCACAATTCCGACGAACACAAATTTGCCTACGTCGATAGTTGCTTCCATATTCGCAGTTCTTTTTCGGTCCGAATAGTCACTATATGATTCCCATTCCCGCTGTCCGTCGTCCACGATCATGCCGAGCGTCTGCATCGATCGGATTGCATCCTCCAAGAAAAACAGCAGACCAATCGCCAAGATCGAAACGAAGGTCACGAGAAAATAGATCAGGAACTGCTGCCTATCGTCGCGTCCACTGAAGTTCAGCACGTTGCGCAAACCGTGCCGCATGATTGCTTGAAAATCCATGATTTCTCCTTTTCGTTGTGCGCGTGAACATGAGCGAAAGTCGGCAGCCGCGCTTCACACGCAGCGATTTGATGCGCGTTTCGCGCACAGACTGCCCTGACCTTCAGCACCGTCGCGAACCGCACGTCCATAATATATGAAACTCATATATCGCAAGGTCATATATATCGATTGTGGCTCCAATGATTTTCGGAGCCTACGGACATGCCGAAATCGGTTTTTACCGATGCCTATGGATTACTGCTCGAACTGCTCGTCGAAACGCGCAAGGATGCTGGAATTACGCAAGTCGAGTTGGCAAAACGGTTGGGTCGACCTCAACCGTTTGTATCCTATTTTGAGCGCGGCGAACGCCGCATTGATGTGGTTGAATTTTGCGTGATCGCCTCGGCGCTCGAAAGCAATCCGATTGACCTGTTCACAACGCTCGTGAACCGTCTACCAGACCAGACGAATATCTGAGTCCGTAGTGTCACCATCGACGGTTCTGAAAACCTCTTCCGCTAGCGCAACCGCTTCAAAGAACACGTAGGAGCGAGGTTCATCGTCCTGCACTCGCCGCCGCGCTGGCATAACGCGCTTGAGCGACGGATACCGCACGCACAAGGTAAGCGCTTCTTCGTGCTTGTTGGAATATTGCTGCACCCGCCGGATCGCAGCGTGTCGCTGTTTAAGGCTGGAACATTCGTCAGAGATCATGGTGAGGATTGACCTGGCTCGAATGCCTTTGCGTTCGGCGGTGTTCTCGGCTTCGCTCACCACCAAATCGGGGCGATATTCCTGAACAAGCTTATGAAGGTAAGTACGCAGTTGCTTCATGCTTTTGCGACGAATGCGCGTCCTACGCCAATCTACGAGTTGACGCTTCTCGAAATAGACCGCACACAGCTGCCCATTGCGCACCCCAATCGAAACTACCCTAGGAAATCTCATCCTCCGGCTGCTGGTCGGCTAATCGAGCTTCTATCGCGATGAGGCTTTCCTCACGCGACAGAATGTCCTCTTCGTTTCCTTGCGTTGGCGGTAGCGTTTCCAAGCGTGATCGCAGCGCTTCGCGCGCCTCATCCAGCACTTCTGATACATGCTGTTCGAAGCCTTGGCCGTAGATCAACGATAGGGTGCAGATATACACCAGACTCGGTGGATAGATACCGTTTTCGAGGTCAGACAGCGTGTTCTGACCAATGCCGACTAAATGCGCCACGTCACTTTGACGAAAGCCTGATTGCTTGCGGGCCAACCGCAGGTCGAAACCAAATTGTTTGGACATATGAAAATGAACTTAAGAACTAACCGGAACATTTTAGAGGTGCTGCCAAAATTGCAGTAGGGTCCACTTTATCGGTCGTCCGATACTGACCGCCGCCCCCTCATTGCCTGTTGCGCCAGCGCGCGGCGGCTTCGCTTAACCCCGCAAAGGCTGACACCTTTGCCGTCACCAAGCACTGTGCTGGTGCCCACGAGCCGGGGGCGGCGGTGCCGATTGTGTATGGCGAGCATTCTACCGGATCGACGGTACACAATGCTAGTGGCCACAATATCGGGCTACCGATCAAATGCGCCTGTGCTTGGGAAGGAAACTCGCATTGGCTAGTCGACTGCGCATATTGGCGTTGCCTTCGGCCCGCGCTCTATTCGCTGCGCTCACCGAGCCTGTCGTCTCGGCCCATTCGGGTGACGATCGCTAACGCGTCATTGATTATGTAGCCGGGGCTTATGATGACCGCGCTCTGCCCTTTCGCTCTGCTTCCGGGACAGGGCGCGGGCGTATTTGATGAGCCCCGATGCACTCTGCTGCGGCTTCGGACTGCGGCAACGGCTGCGCACTTGCGCGCTCGCACGATTGCCGCAGCGGCTCAGCCGCTTAGCAGGGTGCGTTGTTTGTTTGGGTTTTCATGCGTCAGTATTTGAGCGGCATTCTGAAGGCACTTTCGCCCAGCGTTGCCGCTTATCAACCGCTTTCGCTTCCGCACCCGCGCAATTATTGCGCGGGCTTGTGCAGCTCCAAGCCCCTGCGGGGCGCTTCGCGCGGTGTGACAATCGGCTAGTCCGTTGGGCGCTTTGGCTTCCATCAGCCGCGGGACGGTCTCGCGGTCAGCATGGAGCGACCTATGACAACCAACACCAAACCTTCCCACCGTTTGTATCGAGTAGATGGCGATGGAGACAACGCCCACTGGACACCGATTGGTGCCGCGTGGCCGAACCGCGATGGACGCGGCTTCTCGATTATCTGTGATGCGCTACCACTGCGTGGGCGGATTGTGATGCGGCAGGTGAAAGAGCGGAGTGCCGCCTGACCACGAATAAGGCCACCTCGCTTGGTCGAGGTGGCCTTTTCTCAATACTCATGCGCGAGCATCAGGGTGAGGACGCGGTAGGTTTGCGCTTCATCGCTTGAATCATCAGACCCGCGTTGCATGTCTGGTCCGTAATAGTCGATCTTGAACAAGAGGCGCTGTCCTTCGAGATCGAACGCACCAAAGTCATGTTCCTCGTGCGGATCATTGTCCTTGGTGAATGTGTCGAATGTGCGCATGGCAGCGATAGCGCGCTTGGCAAATCCGTCCGGTGCCGAGGTGATGCCTTCGGTCATAAACAGCGTCCCATTGCCCACCCCATGACACCGCAGCCGATCATTGAGGCGGCGTATCTGTGCTCGATCAGGAGCATCGATTGTTTTGCTCATTGTAGTTCCTTTCCGTTTGATGACCTCGAACCCGCTTCAAGGGCATCAGTCGAAAAGGGACTGCGATGAGTGAAAGAACGATACCGCCATAAAGGCTATCAGCTGAGGCGATAGCGGGTAGGGGCCACTTTATCGGAGTGTCGATATTGAGTGCCCTACGATCTTGCTGGCATTCGAGAGACAATGGCCCCATGCACCCAAGCGATCCGACGACAATTGGCATGGCCTATCACCGCTATGGCGACTTTGCTTTTGGCATTACGCAAGCCGACCGCCTCCACCATACCTACATCATCGGTCAGACTGGCACCGGCAAATCAACCCTGCTCGGCAATCTGGTGCATCAAGACATCGAAGCAGGTCGCGGTCTCTGTTTGATCGACCCGCATGGTGATCTTGTTGATACCCTAGTTCGAGTTTGGCCCGATAAGGTTCTACATTGGGAGGTCGCCAATCCCACTTCACCCTATGGCTACAATCCGCTCACGCGCACAGACAGGCCACTCCGACCGCTGGTAGCAGCCGGACTCATCGAGACGCTCAAAAAGCAGTGGTCCGATAGCTGGGGTGCGCGCATGGAGCACTTGCTTCGCTACGCTCTCCTGGCGCTTCTTGATCAGCCACAGGCCGACATCAGCCAGATCGTGCCGCTCTTTCTCGATAAGGAGTTTCGCAAGGCTGTGATCGAGAGCGTGAGCGATGAACAAGTGCGGACATTCTGGACTGTCGAGTTTCCCAAGATGAACTACCTGACCGCCATCGATGGTGTGGCTCCGATTGCCAACAAGCTCGGCGCGTTTCTGGCTAACCCTACCATTCGCAAGGCACTGTGCGATCCTGACAAGCCTTTGCGATTCCGCAGTCTCATGGACGATGGGAAGGTGCTGCTCATCGACTTCGGTAAGGGACAGCTTGGCGCTTCGACCGCCAATGTGCTTGGTGGACTTATCGTCTCGAATATCATGTTGGCAGCATTTACGAGGCACGAAGTCGCGGAGGCAGAGCGCCGACCATTTTTCCTGTATGTCGATGAGTTTCATAACCTGACAACCGAAGCGCTGGCTGACCTACTGCCGGAGGCCCGTAAATACGCACTCGGCCTCATTCTCGCCCATCAACACATAGGTCAGATGGATCGAGCAACCCATGATGCAATTATCGGCAACACCGGGACGATCATATCACTGCGCTTGGGAGCGCGTGACGCTCCTCTGATTGCGCGGCAATTTGCCTCGTTAGATCCCTACCACTTTACCAACCTGCCCAATTATCGCGGCTACGTGCAGCTACTCTCCCGTGGCACCAAGAAGCCGTCATTTTCCTTTACCACCTTGCCGCTATCGCATTGCGAAATGGCGACTGCTAATCATCAAAATCCTTATGTGTGAAAACGACCATCTCAAAGATTATCTCGAACTGTGTAAGCGACAATACGAGCAGATGTTGCGCGACGGTGAGTGGCCGTGGACTGATTCGACAGATTTTGAGGATGTGATAGATTCGGAGAATACCCGCAAAATTCTATGACACCATGTTTCGGCTACGTTCGGGTTTCGACCCAGCGACAAGGCGAGGGCGTATCGCTCGACGCGCAAAAAGATGACATCCTACGCTACGCGGTGCGGCGCAATTTGGAAGTGATCGAGTGGTTTGAGGAAACGGTCACCGCGCGCAAAGCGGGCCGACCCGAATACAACCGGATGGTCGCGCAGCTTAAGCGTGGCAAAGCGAGAGGGCTAATTGTCCATAAGGTTGACCGATCAGCTCGCAACTACACCGATTGGGACAAGGTTCACCAACTCGCTGATTGTGGTATTGAAATTCACGTCGCTAATGAAAACTTAGACTTCACCACCAGAGGCGGGCGGCTGTCTGCTGACATTCAGGCGGTCTTTGCCGCAGACTACAGTCGAAACTTGAGCGACGAAGTGCGCAAAGGCCAGCGCAAGCAAATCGATCTTGGCCTATATCCTTATCGCACTCCGCTCGGATATCTAAGCAACGGTCGAGCTACGCTCAGGACTCCCGACCCAGCCTACGCTCCCTTCATAAAACTCGCCTTCAAACTCTATGGGACTGGCAACTACTCGCTCCGCTCATTGCAACGAGAAATGGAACGGCGGGGCTTTCGATCCAAGAAGGGCCGGGTAGTGTCTCGCAGCAGCTTGGAGAACATTCTCGATAACCCTTTCTACTGTGGCACCGTCCGTCTCAAGCGTTCAGGAATAACGTATAAGGGTAAACATCAGAAACTGGTCTCAGCGACACTCTTCAAGAAAGTGCAGGCGATCAAAGCTGGCAAGAGCGGCAAGAAAAACACCAAGCACAACCACACGTTTCGCGGCTTGTTCCGTTGCATCCACTGCAACGGGCTACTCACCGGAGAATGGCAAAAGCAGAAAGTCTATTACCGCTGCCATGAGAGCGGCTGCCCTTCAAAGACCATTCGAGAAAGTGTCATCGACCAGACCTTCCTCCAATTCCTCCGAGCCAACCAACTCAGTCCTGAGGAAGCTGCCTGGCTGACGACAGAGGTGCAGGAGTTTGCGCGTTCGCACGAAAATTGTGCAGAGGTTCGAGCACTCAAATTGCAGATCGAGCAAACAACAGTGCGCTTGGATCGTCTCACCAATGCCATGCTCGATAATCTTGTATCTAAAGAGGAGTATCAGAGTCGCCGCGAAACACTCCTTATGGAGCAGGAACGCTTGCGTGAAGCGCGCAGAAAATTCACCAAAAACGGCCTTTCTGACGACATGATCGCGAAATTCTTCGAACGCATAAATAACGTTGCAGAGAGCTACGAAAACGCGAAACCGCATACAAAACGTGAAATCATCGTTTCACTGACTTCGAACCGCAGCCTAGATCGAAAAAAGCTAGCAATAGAGCCACAAAATTGGGTTCGGGAGACCAAAAAAATCGCTAGTGGCCTGAATTGCGGGGATGACCGAGCCAATTTTCGAACTTTGTTCAATGTGATCCGAACTTCTGGAGCAAATCACGATGCCGTCAAACGCCAAAATAGCCAAACGGACTAGCCTCCTTTCGGCTAAAGAGAAAACACCTACCGAAGCAGGGTTTCTCCCGCTTGCGCGTAGGTGTCGTTCACGTAGCTTCTGAAGCGTATCTCGCTTCGATCGCCTCGCAGAGCTGATCAGCAACTTTTCGCCTGATTTTGCTCGTTTCGTAACGTGCCGTTGGAAATGAAACAACCAAAAGCGGACCATCAAATTTATGCCAGTCGGCGGTGCAAAACGCCGAAACCGGATGCTTGTGGCCAAGTTCTGAAAGTAGCTTGTTGACCCAAGTAGTCACGTACTGGCGAAACAAGGACCACTCGACTCCATCACATGGTAGCCTGTTTGGGAAAGGAGCTTTCCCATCTTCTGAATGGATTACCCATTCAATCTGCCGGTCGTCGTTTCCATCATACCAGCTCATATAGCTTGCTATCAATTTCATTGGGAACCTCCCAAGCTGGCTCCGCCAGCTCTCATCAAGAGTTGGCGAGCAGGATCGCTCGGGTTACCAAGTAAATTGAATCATAAATTAAATAATTGTCAAGCTAAACAATTTTGAAAAGGACGCAATATGTAATTTACCTCAATAAATCTTAGGAGCCTCTTGGCACATAATAGAGGCCTGTATTTACAATAAGAACTCTTTTTTGAATAACTTTTTCACCTTTGCCGTTGCTCGCAGTGACAATTGTCGGAGTAAGGTCAAGGCTCTTTTGCATTTCCCTGAATAGCCCTAGCCCCGCTGTGCCTGATGGTTCAGCTCGTCCGATAAGTTCTTCATGATCCTCGAACCACTTTCGCGCTTCCGAAGCTCTCGGTTCACTAAGCACATAAACACCAGAGTGCTTTCCTAGAAATCCCGTTTTCTTCATTTTTTCAGTGAGCTTCCGCAAGGCTGGCTTGGATGGTTGAAAAGCAGAATATAGCTTGTCCATTGATGAATTTGGGTTTTCAGTCGTAGCTCCCAATACGTTTATGCCCTTAAGCTCTTCGGTTTCAATTCCCTGCAATCTATCATCGATTCCGGTATCATCTGAGATTGCGTCATTTAAGACCCATAGAATGCTCCCATAAAGATCGCCGGTTCCGAAAGGCACAAAAATGAAATCCGGTCGTTCATTGAGGATTTCACAAATCAGCCAATCGTAGAACGCTTTTTCGTAAGGTTCGCTTTCTCCTCTTGTTGTTATATCCCACCCGTTGATATTCCGAGTGATGCTCAGAACGTCGCCTTCGGACTTATGGTATTTTTCGCGCTTTCCTTTACCAAATAGTGCCACATGCTCGACGATAGCGCCAATCAACTTCAACTTTTCTGCAGCTCTTCGCATCCTGGGACTGTTGTGCATAACCACACGTAGCGGAGGAAGATTGTAAAGGCTTAGCAGCGACTGCAAAGCGAATGCTGCACCGCCGCTCGATATTATCGAGAGTGAGGGTATTTCAATGAACTTGCTCCCTCTGTCTGTTGCCTTGTGCTCGACTAGACGCTCTTTGATCCTCTCTCGGTATTCAAAAAGCATTTCGAGCGCCCAGCGGTCCTTATGGTTCCCACTTGGGTTCAACGACTCATCTTTGATAATCAGCGTGAATTTTTGATCTGAACTCTTGCCAATTTTTTCTTCCAGATGGATCGCTGGAGTTGCTGGCGACCGCGGGGCATTCAGTGGAAACTCAGGGTTATCTGGATCTGGGTGACTTTTGCCAGGAATAATTCTGACGAACCGTTCAAGGTGACTAATCCGCATCAAATTCGGATTGATTTCTATACTGTCACCTGTGTGCGATTTAGCTAACTTCGCAGGATCGTGCAGAATGTTTTCACTCTGCAGCTTGTCGTAAAATTTTCGAACAATCTCCGCGCTCGGTTCGAGGGTTTCGTCGTAACCTGATTTACCAAGGTGAATTGCCACGATACCGCACGCGATTGAGGTTGATCGGTACTTCCGGGGCGCTTCAGGTAGAGGGGTTTTCGCTCCTGGCTTTTTTTCGCTAAAATGTTTTCTAAAGCTATCAGCCGAGCCCTCAATGGTTCCAACCGCATTGGCTGAAACGCGGCGAAAAAGCTCAGACTTAGAAAGCTTGGTATCCTTCAAATGGCCACTCAAAGCGATTATCGCTTTCTTTAGCAGCTTGAAATTTTCACCTTTCCAGAAATTCCGATGCGTATCGTCATCGGCTTTCAGTTCAAGCCTTTCCAGCATTTAGCCCCCCAAACATCACTAGCGCCCCGCCCCCAGGTTGCGGAAAAATAATCCGCAAAACGCTTTTTACAACACATTAGCTTATCAAATCCGTTTCATACCGGTTTTCGCAGAATTATCTCCGGCAAATTATGTTGAGCGCCTAAAAAGGCTGATTGCACACGATTTCTAGCAAATGCCGTATGGTGCAACGCCACTCTCGCGCCTTGCGGCTTTTGTTGCTCAATATCGCGGCGTGCAGCGGTTACAAAAGATGTTGGACGGTAATCTAGGCCAACATAACGATGGCTAACGACCCGTGAGTATGATTGATTAACACTCGCGGATTCCCGTCCGCCATGGTGATTTCACTGTGACTTGGAGATACTCCAAGGAGGGTAAGCGAAGGCCGCCCGGCTGCGTAGGGCGGACGGCCTTCTGCCGAACGGACGCAGATATGGCGGCAATGCCATGATCCGAGCGGTTTGAGCCCGATAGCAATGTGAAATTCGGGTCGCAAGCTAACCGGTCAGAGGTGCCGCCGAATTCGGTGGAGAAAGCCAATGACGAAGTTTTTAGAATACACTTTCAATGCAATGCTGGCGCGGGTCTCGCCCGGTGATGAAGCTAGTGACGCTGGTCACCGTGATGGATCACGCAATTATCCAGATAATATCTCAAACCAAGATGCACCATATCTGGAGGTGTTGAGAGGGCGTGCTCAGACGGAACTAGACGATATCACCTCATGGATGAGAGACAATGAGGCCGACTTCTACAACCAAGCCCAATCTGTTTGTGTCGAGCCGGAGCTCCCGCAACAGGTCTGCAATAACATTAGCCAGACAAGGGTCGAAGAGATCGAGGAGCAGGTTGCTGCCGGAGGCCCAATAATCAAAGCGGCACGTAGTGTTGCTCTGGACGCCGTTCGATCGCTAGACTTTGCCCATCATCGAGCAGGAACCGAAAGATCGTCTGAGCCGCCACAGACGGGTTCATACTTTCTTTCATTTGCGGCATTCTTTGTATTCTTGGAGGGCTGGCTTGCTTACGCACTCCTTCGCGAAGCCCTAGTGCCGATAACAGCGCTATTCTCCGGTTTTTTGCTCGCCATCGTCGTGTTTGGACTTGGCGCTACGACAGGCTACTTTAGCTTACGTCCGCTGGATCGGAACTTGCGTCATTCTCGAAAGCGCTGGCTCAAAATTGTGGTGGGCGGTGGTTTATGTTTGGCCACGGCGACGGGACTAACCCTAGTTGCCTCGGCTTGGAGAAGTGCGCTTATCGCGGGGCTTAGCGGCAGCTCGGCAGACATTTGGAGTATTTTGTCTTCTGATTGGACGGCGTTGGCTCATTGGGAAACGCTCGCCCTGTGTTCGTTGTCTGCCGTAGCTTTCACAGCCGCATTCTATGAGACACGACATTTCTTTTTGTATCACGAAAGGGAATTGCGTGAACAGGAGCTAGCTTGGCGTAAAGCGGAAGCAAAACTCCGTAGTATTTTCGAAAGCTTCGTCGGGAAAGTTGCTGAAATTGCCACTGCCGGCCGCGCCGAGATCACTAGATTTGTGCGCAGCAAAGTAGAGAAAGTCCATTCAATTGATCGCCGTGGCCATGCCCTTAAGGGACAGATCATGCAGGCCAACGAATGGATGTCATTGGTGCCGCAGGTGTTTAAGGCAGCTTACACTCAATACCGGAGCGCGAACGAGAGCGCGCGCACGGAGAGTGCGCCAGTTTGGCCTCAAATAGCGATTGAGCCGCGTTCTTTCCCAATTCCTGCTGGGATTGATCATATTGTTGAACGGGCTGCCGAAACCAGCGAGCAGTGGAACCGTGCTGCGAAAACAGAGTCCCGCATTGTTACTGATGCTGAATTGGGAGCGATTGCTCAGTTCGAAGCGATTGCCGATCTGGCTCCCCGAAGCGAGCAATCGTTGGTGACGCCGACAGCAGCTCTTCCCTGGAGGGCAGCAGCATGAGCAGTCTTTTGAACCCCGTTTCCAATCCGAAATCGAAAAGGGTGCCAATGTTAGCGGTGGCCGCGAGCTTGATGCTCGTGGCTGCCTTGGTCACCGGCTTCAACTCTTCCGTCGAAGAAATGGACTCCGATACGCATTGTTTGATCGACCAAGCCCCTCCGGCGTCTCGCGTCATAGCGATTGATACAACAGACAGGCTGCTCATTGAGCAAAAATCGTCGGTCGAGCGGTCGGTTCAACAGCTCCTTGACCAGACACAGCCCTTTGAGCGTTTGGTGCTAATGGCGATTGATGACGATGCGAACACCGAGAACACCTTGGTCGATGCGTGCATTCCAGAGCTAAATAGCAATGCAGCTCGCATTAGTTTGCGCGATAAGCTGCTTAGCCCAATCCAAGATGGCATCGACCAGCTCGAAAACCGTGAAGCAAGCGAAGAGACCTTAATTATTGAGACTTTGGCCGCGATTGCAGACAGGCAAGACTGGCGGGATCGAGATGATCAAATCAGCGTGACGCTTTACACGGATGCGATGCAGAATAGTGCCTTGCAGAGCTTCTATGAGCCAGCAGATAGTATCAGGTCTGACAAAGCAATCCTGAGCGGCATGCACATCACGATTGTGCCGCTGAAAAACGAGCGTGATTATGAGCGACAGCATTTCGCATTCAAGCAGCTTGAAAAGAGTCTGTCCGACCTTGGGGCTGCAAGCGTCTCGTTAGAAGTTCCGGGGTGGTTGGCACTATCGGAAATTTGAAGATGGGGAATACTCAGTCAAAACTATCCGGACTCAACTCGACTCATTCTCGTTGAACCACCCTCGTAGCCTGCTAGATTCTTCCCATGAAGAACAGCAAGCAAGTCGGTATTTGGCTCCGCGTATCAACGGACGATCAAGTAGAGGGTGAATCGCTTGCGGTGCATGAGCACCGCGCCAATCTCTACGCCGAAAGCAAAGGCTGGGAGGTTGCCGAAACCTATCGTTTAGAAGCCGTCTCCGGCAAACGAGTGATCGACCATCCCGAAGCTAAGCGTATGGTGGCGGACATTCAGTCTGGCCGTATCAACGGTCTCATCTTCTCAAAGCTGGCGCGCCTCTCGCGCAATAATCGTGAACTGCTCGAGTTTTCTGACATCTTCCAACAATCCGACGCCGATCTCATATCACTGGCTGAGAACATAGACACGAGCACGCCTGCTGGTCGCATGTTTTTCAATATGCTGGCTGCAATGGCTAATTGGGAGCGCGAGGAGATTGCGGCCAGAGTGCAAGCCTCGGTGCCGATCCGCGCCAAGCTTGGCAAACCACTCGGCGGTCCAGCTCCGTTTGGCTACCGCTGGATAGATAAGCAGCTTTTGCTGGACCCAGACGAAGCGCCGATCCGCAAACTGATTTACACCCTCTATCAGAAGCACAAACGCAAAAAGACCGTGGCAAGGCTCTTGAATGAGATGGGCCACCGCACCCGCAAAGGAGCCAAGTGGAGCGATACCACCATCGACCGGCTGCTCCGCGATACTACCGCCATTGGAAAGAAGCGCGCCAACTACTCCCGCCAATCCAATACCACGACTGGCGCCTGGGAGCTAAAGCCCGAAAGTGAGTGGGTGTATCACGAGGTCGAGCCTATCGTGTCCCAAGAACTCTATGACGAGTGCGTCGGCCACCTTGATGCGCAGCGTCTCAAAGGCAAGCGCACTGTCAGGCCAACCGTCAATCTGTTCAGCGGCTACGCCCACTGCGGTTGCGGCACTAAGATGTATGTGCCGAGCCAATCGAAGAAATATGTCTGCAAAGACTGCAAGAACCGTATTCCTATGGACACTCTTGAAGAGTGTTTCGTAGCGGAAATCGCTGCGGCAGGCATATCAAGCGATGATGTTGATCGCCGTCGCAAACGGGCTGATGCCAAAATCGAGGAGCTATCCGGTTTGATCGAAGCGCATACACAGAGCATTCAGAAGGTAGAGCGAGACATAGACACCTTGTTGGAGCTATACCAAAAAGGCGCGATCGATGAGGACGGTTTCAAGGTTCGCTACGAAGCCAATAATGCGCGCAAGCAAGAACTCGAAGAAGAACTGCCACGCCTGCAGGCGCGGCAGCAATCTATCCGCCAGAGTGTGCTCAATTCCGAATACGCGCTCAAAGAAACCACGGACATTCTTGGTCAGTGGAGTGAGCTATCTAAAGAGAACAAGAGACTCCTTATCGAAGCAGTCTTAGTCCGTGTGGACATTGGCGAGGACGAGATTGAGTTCACCTTCCTCCACGAACCAGCAGGACCAGCATCGGCGCCACCGACCAACACCGTTCCATCCTCTACCCCCACCCAATCCCCTCGCCCACAAAGGGGCCACGGGAAAGCAACACAAGCTCATGGGTTCATCGCTGCGATCAGCTGGACCCGCGCGGGGAAGCTGACATGCGCGTTGGCGCGCGCGACATCGACCTTGCCCGTCTCCAGCGGCTGGCGCAGCGAGTCGAGCACCGCGCGCTGGAATTCGGGCAGTTCGTCGAGGAACAATACGCCCAGATGCGCGAGGCTGACCTCGCCCGGTTTCACTTTCAGCCCGCCGCCGGTCAGCGCGGCCATGCTCGCCGAATGATGCGGTGCGCGGAACGGGCGGGTGCGGCTGATCCGCCCGCCTTCGAGTGTTCCCGCGACCGACTGGATCATCGAGACCTCCAGCGCCTCAGACGGATCGAGCGGCGGCAAGATGCCCGGCAGGCACGAGGCGAGCATGCTCTTCCCTGCACCCGGCGGCCCGTTCATCAGCAGATTGTGACCACCCGCCGCTGCAATCTCCAAAGCGCGCTTGGCGGTTTCCTGACCCTTCACGCGCTTGAGATCGGGGCCCGGCGCGGCTTCATCGACTTCACCGGGTTGCGGTTCGGGCAAGTGCGCAGTGCCTTTGAGATGGTTGAGCAGGCTGACCAGGTCGGGTGTAGCGCAGATTGGCACACCGCTCGCCCAGCGCGCCTCGGCCCCTTGCGATGCCGGACAGATCAGCCCCGTCTCTTCCTCGCTTGCATGCAGCGCTGCCAGCAATACGCCCGGAGAAGCGACCACGCGGCCATCGAGCGCCAGCTCGCCCACCGCAATCCAGTCGCCCAACTGCTCGGCATCGGTCACGCCCATTGCCGCGAGCAGCGCCAGCGCAATCGGCAGGTCGTAGTGCGAGCCTTCCTTGGGCAGATCGGCGGGAGAGAGGTTGATCGTGATCCGCTTTGGCGGCAGCGACAGGCCCATCGCGGAAAGCGCAGCGCGTACCCGTTCCTTGCTTTCGCCAACAGCCTTGTCGGCCAGCCCGACGACGTTGAATTTGGGCAGACCCGGAGCGAGCGAGCATTGCACCTCCACGCTACGCGCCTCCAGGCCGAGATAAGCGACCGTCCTGACCAATGCGACCACGCGCATTACCCCCTGTTGAGGGCGAATGTCGTACGCCCCCGGACCGGTCCTCACCGCGAGACGGTCTGGCGCGAAACGGGCGCGTTGTCGACCCCCGAGCGGCCGTGTCTGGTAACCCAATCGAAACCCTAAACGTTCGTAAATTCACAGAAGCTGTCCTGCAAAAGGACACTTATGCGCAGCTTTGTTACGCTCTTCTTTGCTCTCGCGACCCTCCTCGCCGTTCCGGCGAGCGCGCAGATCGTTTCGGTTCAGACATGGGTCGAGGAGTGGAATCCCGCCACGCAGCAATGGGTGCGTGTCGAGGACGGTGCGGAGCGTTTCGCTCCCACAACCATGGCTCGCAAAACTGCCAGCCCCTTAGAAACCGCTGCACTGGCAACCTACGGCCCCTTCCGCGTGATAGATCGGGGTCACGCGGAACTGGTCGGCACAACCGACCGCCATTCGCCGGCAGATTTTAGTGCGATGTTGGCCGATTATCCGGGAATCGACACTTTGCGGTTGGTCGAAGCGCCGGGCACCGAGGATGACCGGGCTAATATGAGAGTCGCGCGGATGATTCGCGCTGCCGGTATCACCACGCATGTCCCCGAAGGGGGATCGGTCCGCTCGGGCGCGGTCGAATTGTTCCTCGCCGGAGCGACGCACCGGATCGACGACGGCGCCGAATTCGCGGTCCATTCATGGATCGATGCGCATGGCCGCCAGCCGCAAGACTTTGCCGCCGATGCCTGGCCCAACCGGATGTATCTCGAATTCTATCAGGAAATGGGCATGAGCCGCGAGGATGCACGGGCATTCTACGCGATGACCAATTCGGTCGGCTTCGAGGGTGCGAAATGGCTGACAGCGCAGGAAATGCGCGGCTGGATCGGGCTGGAGAAGGAAGATCTGGTCGTGGCGGCCAAGGCTCCTGAAAAACAGGCCTCACCCACCATCGCATATCTTGACTTGAACGCGCTGCTCCCCTAACTGCGCGCTCGATACAGGCGGCTGCCTCCAGCGGGCGGCCCTTTTTATTTCACCCTCGAGGTTATTATGAAGCGTACTTTCCAGCCCAGCAATCTCGTGCGCGCCCGTCGTCACGGATTCTTCGCCCGCAAGAAAACCGTTGGCGGCCGCAAGGTTCTGCGCGCTCGCCGCGCGCGGGGTCGTAAGAAGCTTTCTGCGTAATTTGTCTGTTGGCCTCAGGCGCCGGCGCTCGCGTCCGCTCGCTTAGGCTTCCGCGCTAACCGCGCGTCGGGCGGTCGCCCTCTGGCTGCCGCGACCAAGAACCCTATATTGATGGCTTGGAATGGTTCGGACCCGATAGGGTCCGCAAGCGCGAATGCGCGCCCGAGCTTATGCGAGGAAGCCAAGGCCACGGAGGTGGCCGCCCGGCGTTTGAGGGCGCAAAACAAAAGACTCTCTCCCCACCAGGCGCTATCGCTTCTACCGTGACCGAGCCGAAACCAACCGTCATGTCCCAGCGCCGCGACTTTCTAGCCGCAAACGCCGGCCTCCGCGTCGCGCGGCCCGGTTTCGTTTTGCTGGCCCGAAAGAATGACGGGCAGGGCAAGCGCTACGGCATCACTGTCACCAAGCGAATCGGCAATGCGGTTGTCCGCAACCGGATCAAGCGCCGGTTGCGCGAATTGCTATGGGACACGCTTCCCGAAGAGGGACTACCCGATCACGACCACGTGCTGATCGCGCGTGAGGGCGGAATCGATCGCGACTTCGCCAAATTGCGCGAGGAGCTGTCGGTGGCGTTGGCGCGCGCTCGCGAGGGCAAGGGCGATCCGCCGCGAAAACGCGGTTCGCGTCGTCCGCGCAAAGGCAATCGCCGATAGGGTGAGGTGTATTGTGCTAGCAATTCACCCGACAACGCCTATTTGAACCGACGTGAAGACTATCTTCATCTGGATTGCCCGCCTGTGGCAGCTGGGCCCGTCGCGGATTTTGCCGCCGACTTGCCGCTATATGCCCTCCTGCAGTGAATATGCGATTCAGGCGCTGCAGAAATACGGTGCAATCAAGGGTGGATGGTTGGCGCTTAAGCGTATATTGCGCTGCCATCCTTGGGGCGGGCACGGGCATGACCCGGTACCATAGCTGGCCTTCCCGCATGACCAGACAGACACGAAACACGGATTATCATCTTGGAAAACCAGCGTAATCTCCTGCTCGCAGTGGTGCTTTGCGGCCTCATGCTTATCGGCTGGGACGCCGCCATGCAGTATTTCTACCCACAATCGGAGGCTGTCACTCAGGCCGAAGCGGTCGATTCGCCCACCCAGCGTGCGGCTGCGGCGGCTGGCGATGCTCCGGTTCCGGCAACCAGCGGTAGCGCCGATATCGGCGGCGAAGAGACGCCGGCGGCGCCGGTCGATCTCGAAGCCGAGCTAGCATCGGCGGAACGCGTGAAGATCGACGCACCCGAAGTGCTCGGTGCGATTAATCCGGTGGGCGCGCGGATCGACGATATCGAGCTGAAAACCCACCGCCAGACGGTCGACAAGGATAGCGGCCCGATCCGCATCTTCGCCCCTGAAGGCACCGAGGCACAGCAATTCGCCCAGTTTGGCTGGGTCGGCGAAGGCGTCAAAGTGCCCAATGCGCAGACCGTGTGGCAGGCCGAAGGCGGCCCGCTTGCACCGGGCGCTCCGGTAACGCTCACTTACGACAATGGCGAAGGGCAGCTGTTCACGATCCAGCTCGCAATCGACGAGCATTATATGATCGATGCCGAGCAAACCGTCGCCAATACGGCTGAAGGTCCGGTGGTTGTGCGCCCCTATGGCTTCATCAACCGCACGAGCAACAGCGCGAGCGATGACTGGTTCAATGTCCATTCAGGCCCGATCGGCAGCTTCGATGATGCGGTGCAGTTCGGTCCCGATTATGGTGATCTCGCCGAAGACGCGTCCGAGGGTGAGACCCAGGGCCACGCCGCGTGGCTGGGCTTTACCGATATCTACTGGATGTCGGCGCTGATCCCGCAGGATGAAAGCAATGTCGAGGCGAGCTTCCGTTCGCTCGGGGGCGACCTGTTCCGCGCCGAGCTGATCTACCAGCCGGTCACCGTTGCTGCGGGAACTCAGGTGACCAAGACCACGCGCCTGTTCGCGGGCGCCAAGGAAAGCGCGATCCTCGACGAATATGCCGCAAACGGTGTGCCGATGTTCGACAATGCCATCGACTGGGGCTGGTTCTGGATGATTGCCAAGCCGATCTGGTGGGCGCTGACCCAATTGTTCGGCCTGGTCGGCAATTTCGGCGTCGCGATCATCCTGCTGACTGTCACCATCCGCCTGCTGCTGTTCCCCATCGCGCAGAAACAGTTTGCTTCGATGGCCGCGATGAAGGCGATCCAGCCGAAGATGAAAGCGATCCAGGAGCGCTACAAGGACGACAAGCAGAAGCAGCAGCAAGAGATCATGGCGCTGTACAAGAAGGAGAAGGTCAATCCGCTCGCGGGCTGCCTCCCGATCCTGATCCAGATCCCGATCTTCTTCGCGCTCTACAAAACGCTGATCCTCGCGATCGAGATGCGCCACCAGCCCTTTGCGCTGTGGCTCAAGGACTTGTCCGCGCCCGATCCGGCGACGATCCTCAACCTGTTCGGTTACCTGCCGTTCGATGTGCCTAGCCTGCTCGCCATCGGTCCGCTTGCGGTGCTGCTGGGCATCACCATGTGGCTGACCTTCAAGATGAACCCGACCGCGATGGACCCGATCCAGCAGCAGATTTTCAACATCATGCCGTGGATGCTGATGTTCGTGATGGCGCCGTTTGCGGCCGGCCTGTTGCTCTACTGGGTAACCAATAACGTGCTCACGTTGGCGCAGCAGACCTATCTCTATTCGCGCCACCCGCAACTGCGCGCGGCGGCGGAGAAAGAGAAGGCTGACAAGGCAGCGGCAGCGGCCAGGGAAGCGAAGGCGAAGGGATAGTTCCCCGCTTACCCTGAGCTTGTCGAAGGGTTGCACTTAACTTGTGGCGTTGCACTTGAAGAAAGGGCAGGGCTTCGACAGGCTCAGCCCAATCGGAATTTGGTATGGCACTGACTGAGGAAGAATTCGAAGCGCAGGAGGCAGCCGAACGCGCTGCCCTGGCCAAGCGCGCATCCAGGCTGTTCTCGGGCCGGGTCGACTTCCTGCTTTCCGCGCCGAAGCTCGAATTCCTGCCCGAACCGACCGTGCCCGAAATCGCCTTTTGCGGGCGGTCCAATGTCGGCAAGTCGAGCCTGCTCAACGCGCTGACGGGCCGCAAGAGCATCGCGCGCACTTCGGTGACGCCCGGGCGCACGCAGGAGCTCAATATCTTCGAGATCGGCGACCCGACGCTGTTCCGGCTGGTCGATATGCCCGGTTACGGCTTCGCCAAGGCGCCCGTCAAAGTGGTCCAGCGCTGGAAGAGCCTCGTCAAAACCTATCTGCGCGGCCGGCAGGTGCTGCACCGCACGCTGATGCTGGTCGATAGCCGCCACGGCCTCAAGGATGTCGACCGCGAAATGATGACGATGCTCGACGAAACCGCCGTCAGCTACCGCATCGTCCTGACCAAGACCGACAAGATCAAGGCTAGTGCGCTAGAGGCGGTCGCGGCCAAAGTGGCCGACGAGGCGAGAAAACACCCCGCCGCCTATCCCGAACTGCATCTGACCAGCAGCGAGAAGGGTATGGGGATCGAAGAACTGCGCGCGGCTGTGCTGGGGGATGCGGGGGTTTGATGGGTAGTCGTCATTGTAGAGAGATACCGGGTGTGACCCATATCCGTCATGCCAGCGAAAGCTGGCATCGCGATCCAATTTCGCTACGTTCGATACATGGGTGGCTGGACTTACATCCTGACCAATAAGCCGCGAGGCGTGCTCTATATCGGCGTTACGTCGGATATCGCCCAGCGCATGATGCAGCACCGTGACGGCAAAGGCTCAGCCTTCTGCCGTCGCTACGGGCTCGATAGGCTTGCGCTTCCTGAACAGCATGGCACAATCGATGAAGCGATCGCGCGTGAAAAGGCGATGAAGGCATGGAAGCGGGATTGGAAGGTCGAGTTGATCGAGAAATCCAATCCTCAATGGCGTGATTTGTTCGAAAATTTGCTTTGATTGAAAGCGATCCCAGCTTTCGCTGGGATGACGGTTCCTTTTACCGCTCAAACAACATTTCATCTCGCGCAAAGGCTTTCATCTCAAGCGCATTTCCAGCCGGATCGCGGAAGAACATGGTTGCCTGTTCGCCGGGTTTGCCTTTGAAGCGGATCGTTGGTTCGATTTCGAACTCGGTCCCCGCGGCGCGCAATTTCGCGGCCAGCGCCTCCCAGTCTTCCATCGCCAGCACCACGCCGAAATGCGGGACCGGGACGCCGTGTCCGTCTACCGGGTTCTTGCCGGCATCGCGCTCGGTGGGGCCGTCACCGACGAGATGGGTGACGATCTGGTGGCCGTAGAAATCGAAGTCGATCCATTTTTTGGAAGACCTGCCTTCGCGGCAACCCAATACGTCGCCGTAGAATTCGCGCGCTGCGGCAAGATCGTTGACGGGAAAGGCGAGATGGAACGGGCGTAGGGTCATCGTTTTCTCCGTCACCCTGAACTTGGTTCAGGGTCCATTCCTCCACTTTCTCCGTCCGTTCAGTTGGAGAAGGATGCTGGAACAAGTTCAGCATGACGGCGTGATGTTGGCAAGACGGACCATTTTCCTACATCGTCCAAATTCGCCATAGAATCGCGGATGGAACCCGACGAAGCCCGCCGCTATCTCAAAAACTATCTTGCCTATCTGCGCAATCCGAATGCGCGCCAGCTGTCACCGGGAAATTTGTCTCAGGACAGTGGTCCATGTGGTCCATCTGTTCAGGCTCGACAGCGCGTGGATGAACGGTTACGTCGCAACACAGGTGGGAACAAGGACACGGCGATGAAGCTGATCATCGGTAACAAGAACTACTCCAGCTGGTCGCTGCGCGGCTGGCTCGCGGTCAAGCAGTCGGGCCTCCATTTCGAGGAAATCACCGTCAATATCGGCGGTGAGGAATGGGCCACCGCGAAGAAGGAATCGGGCGAAATCATGCCGGCGGGCAAGGTTCCGATCCTGTGGGACGGCGACACCGTGATCTGGGACAGCATGGCGATCCTCGAATATTGCGGTGACAAGGTCGGGCGCGACCGTTTCTGGCCCAAGGACGACACCGCGCGCGGCATGGCGCGCTCGATGGTTGCGGAAATGCACAGTTCCTACCTGCCGCTGCGCCGCGAATGTCCGATGAATATGCGCAAACGCTTCGAGGGGATCGAGATCACCGAAGAGTGCAAGCATGACATTGTGCGTGTGCTGCAGCTTTGGGCGGAGGCGCGGGCACGCTTCGGCAAAGGCGGGCCGTTCCTGTTCGGCACATTCGGCGCGGCGGACATTTTCTATGCCCCGGTGGTTAGCCGTTTCCTGACATATGGAGTGGGCGTTCCCGGTTTCGCCGAGGCCTATATGCAGGCGGTGTGGGAACATGAATGGATGCAGCAATGGCTGGCCAGCGCAGAGGACGAGCAATGGGTTATCGAACAATACGAGGTATCGCCTCCGGCAAAATAGCGGCCGCGATTGGCGCATTTGCGCTGCTGGCAACATCGCTGGTTCCCGCTCCGGCGCTCGCTTGGGGCGGGTTCGGGCATCGCACGACCGGCGCAATTGCGCTCGCCAATGTGAAGCCCGCAACGCGCGCGGCGATACGGCAATTGCTCAAAAGCGAAGCGATGCTCGGCACACCCGAATGCGACCTGAAGAGCCTGGAGGATGCGACCGTCTGGCCCGATTGTGTGCGGCGCACACGCTGGCGTTGGGGCTACACCGCCGCCTGGCACTATCGCACCACGCCGATCTGCGAACCTTACGAGCCGTGGAAGGACTGCAGCGGTGGCAATTGCGTAACCGCGCAGATCGAGCGTAACCAGCGCCTGCTCGCCGACGAGCGCCTGCCAGCGCATATCCGTCTGGAGGCGCTGGCATTCATGGTCCACTTCGTCGGCGATATCCATATGCCGCTCCATTCGGGCGACAAGGGGGATCGCGGCGGGAATGATCGCAAGACAGCTTACGGTATCGTGCCGCCCTATATGAACCTGCACTGGATATGGGATGGGGCGCTGGCCGAGCGTGCGATTACCTCGACCGAGCGACCGATTGCGCGGAGATACAGCGCGGCGGAGCGAGCCGAATATGGCGGCGGTGAGCCGGCCGATTGGGGCCGCGAAAGTTGGCAGGCAGCGCGCGATTTCGTCTACCCGACGGCCTTCGACACCGATCCTTGTGCGGGAGAGCTTCCCGGTGAAACGGCGCTCACGCAGGAGGATATCGAGCGCGCCGTACCCGTGGCGCAGCGGCGCATCAGGCAGGCGGGCTTGCGGATGGCAGAAATGCTCGACGCGGCATTCGAACCGGGTCCGCTGCCTGAGACTACCCGATGATCCCCAGCGAAGGCGGGGGTCTCAGCAAGTTTGGCACTTGGCTGCCTGAGATCCCCGCCTTCGCGGGGACACGCCCTCACGGAATCCGCGTCGTCGGATAGCGCGTGCCGTCCTTGCGGGCATATCCATCGGCATCGAACACCATGTCGATATCGGGATACTCGCCCGAGTCTTCGTCGCGATCACCACCGCTGATGGCGATGAAAACGCAATCTGTGTCGCTGCGGTTCTCGAGCCGGTGGCCGTTCCGGGCACCCGCCGCCCATGCCAGCACATCGCCGGGACGGACAATGCTCTCGCCGTCATCCTCATGCAGCACCGCCTCGCCTTCAAGCATCACCAGCAACTCGTCCTGGACCCGGTGCCAGTGACGCTGCGAAGAGAACGCGCCGGGCTTGAGCGTGACATGGCTCGCGCCCAGCTTGGTCAGACCGGCGGCGGGAGCGAGGCGGCGATACCAGCGACCCTCGACATCCGCATCGAAGGGCGGTGGATAGCCGGTCGCGTTGGTCTGCGGGATTGCGTCGAGATCGAGTTTGGGCATGGTGTATCCGCTCTGGCTGGCATTGGGCTTTGGAGTGTTCTAACCCGATGACAATGACCGACGCCATATCCTTCGCCGAAAAGCTGATCGCCGCGCCCAGCGTCACACCCGCCACGGGGCTGGTATTCGATGTGATGGAAGAGATGCTGATACCGCTCGGCTTCGAGGTGCATCGCTTCGTGAAGGGCGAGGAGCCCGATGGCCCGGTCGAAAACCTGTTCGCGATCCGGCGCGGGCCGGAAGGCTCGAAGCACTTTGCCTTTGCCGGGCACCTGGATGTTGTGCCTCCGGGCGAGGGCTGGGCCAGCGCGCCGTTTGCTCCCGAACGGCGCGCAAGTCCAAAGGGCGATCTGATGTATGGCCGCGGTGCGGTCGATATGAAGGGCTCGATCGGATCGATGGTTGCGGCGGTTGCCGATGTGCCTGAAGACGCTGGGACGATCAGCTTCATCATCACCGGCGACGAGGAAGGTCCGGCGGTCTACGGTACGCGCGCGTTGATCGATTTCATGCGCGAACGCGGCGAAGAGCCCGACCTGTGCCTTGTCGGTGAGCCGACTTCGGTCAACCAGCTCGGCGATATGATGAAGATCGGGCGGCGCGGCTCGGTCAATATCTGGCTCGAGGTTGAGGGAACGCAGGGCCATGTCGCCTATCCGCATCTGGCCGAGAATCCGCTGCCCAAGCTGGTCGCGATACTCGCCGAACTCGATGCGTTGGCGCTCGATGAAGGAACCGACTGGTTCCAGCCGTCGAACCTGGAAATCACCGATCTCGAAGTCGGCAATCCGGCGCACAATGTCATTCCCGCAAAGGCGACCGCGCGCATCTCGATCCGCTTCAACGACACGCATTCGGGCGCGTCATTGTCGGAGAAAGTGACCGCGATTGCCGAGAAGCATGGCGGCGTCGCCAAGCCGATCATCTCGGGTGAGCCCTTCCTGACCCCGCCGGGCGAGTTCAGCCGGATCATCGCCGATGCAGTGAAGGCGGAAACGGGGCTCGATCCCGAGCCCTCGACCACCGGCGGCACATCCGATGCCCGCTTCCTGCGCGCCGTATGCCCGGTGATCGAATTCGGCCTGTGCAACGCAACGATGCACAAGCGCGACGAAGCGGTGGCGGTGGAGGATTTGGAAACGCTCGCGCGGATTTATACGCGGATCGCGAGGGCGTGTTTGTCAGCCTAACGGCAGAAGCGGCACCGGCCCACTCCCCCACCCGGCCACCCAATCAGTATCGTGCCGTGGGTGGCCGGGTGGGGGAGTGGGCCGGTGCCGCAAGGGAGGGACGGAGGTCCCGACCGCACCCAACGAGGAATCACCGCTTAGGCTTCTCCAGCACCTTCTTCCGGAAGCTGCACAGATCGGTGAGTTGGCAGCGCCAGCATTCGGGCGTGCGCGCCTTGCACACGTAGCGGCCATGCAGGATCAACCAGTGATGCGCGTGGAGCCGGAAGGGCTGCGGCACGCGCTTCTCCAGCTTCGCTTCGACCTGCTCGGGCGTCTTGCCCTTGGCGAGGCCCGTGCGGTTCCCGACCCGCAGGATGTGCGTATCGACCGCAAAGGTTTCCTGCTTGAACCAGCAATTGAGCACGACATTGGCCGTCTTGCGCCCGACGCCGGGGAGCTTGACCAGCTCCTCTCGGCCATCAGGAACCTCGCTGCCATAGTCCGAAATCAGCAGTTCGGAGAGCGCGATGACGTTTTTGGCCTTGGAGTTGAACAGCCCGATTGTCTTGATGTGCTCCTTGAGACCTTCCTCGCCCAGCGCGACCATCTGTTCGGGCGCTGTCACCTCGGCAAACAGCTTGCGCGTCGCCTTGTTGACCCCGACATCGGTCGCCTGCGCCGATAGCGCGACAGCGACGACCAGCTGATAGGCATTGCCATATTCGAGCTCGGTCTCCGGCTCGGGATTGTCCTCGGCCAGACGGCGGAAGAATTCGAAAATCTGGTCTTTAGTCACAGATCGAGCACATCCTGCATCCCATACCTCCCCGCATCCCTTCCAACCAGCCACTCAGCCGCCTTCACCGCGCCTCTGGCGAAGATCATACGGTTTTCGGCGTTGTGGGTGAGGGTGATACGTTCTTCATCGCCTGCGAAGGTGACGCTGTGATCGCCCGCGACGGTGCCGCCGCGCAGGCTGGCGAAACCGATGGCGCCTTTCCCGCGCGCGCCGGTCTGGCCGTCCCTGCCGCGTTCGGAGTTTGCGGCCAAATCGATTGCCCGGCCCTGGGCTGCGGCCTCGCCCAAAAGCAAAGCCGTGCCCGACGGCGCATCGACTTTCATCCGGTGATGCATCTCGACAATCTCGATGTCCCAATCATCACCCAATCGCGACGCAGCCTGTTCGACCAGATGTGCGAGCAGCGTGACGCCAAGCGAGGTATTACCTGTTTGCAGAACAGCGATCCGCTGTGCCGCGCTATCAATGGCGGTGTGATGCGTGTCTTCCAGCCCGGTGGTGCCGATGACCATGGGGATACCTGCCGATACGGCTGCGTCCAGATTGGCGCCAAGCGCGGCGGGAGCGGAAAAATCGACCAGCACATCCGACTGTTTGGCCAATGCACCGACATCATCGCCTTGATCCGCACCGCCGGCATGGTCGTGCCCCGCATCCGCAATCGCTTGCCGCAATGCCTGCCCCATCCGGCCTTTGCTGCCGATAATTCCTATGCGCGTCATGGTTCACCAAGCCTCACTCGTCATGCTGAACTTGTTTCAGCATCCATCATGCCCCACACACCGCAGAGCGAAATTGAAGAATGGACCCTGAAACAAGTTCAGGGTGACGACAAGGGAAGCCATGGCGGATATCAGGAATATCGTGATCCTGACAGGCGCTGGAGTAAGCGCCGAAAGCGGGATCGACACCTTTCGGGATGCAGGCGGATTGTGGGAGCAGCACAAGGTGGAAGACGTCGCAACGCCCGAGGGTTTTGCACGCGACCCCGATCTGGTGCTTGGCTTCTATGATATGCGGCGAGAGGCGCTGGCGAAGGTCGAGCCAAACGATGCGCATCGCGCTCTGGCGCGGCTGGACCGAGAGTGGGACGGCAAGCTGCTCATCGTTACGCAGAACGTCGATGACCTGCACGAACGCGGCGGGGCCAAGAACGTGCTGCATATGCATGGCGAGCTGAAAAGTGCGCTGTGCACCGCCTGCGAAATGCGGAGCCCGTGGAATGCGCCGATGTCAGCCAATAAAGATGGTGCGCGCCCGCCATGCCCCGTGTGCCAGTCACCGACGCTCAGGCCCGATGTGGTGTGGTTTGGCGAGATGCCCTATCAGATGGATCGCATCTATGCGGCTTTGCGCGAGGCTGATCTGTTCGTCTCGATTGGCACCTCGGGAGCCGTCTATCCGGCGGCGGGTTTCGTCCGCGATGCGCGCGAGATGGGTGCCGATACGCTGGAGCTTAACCTTGAACGTAGCGAGGGTTCGCACTGGTTCGGTGAATCGCGTCAGGGACCGGCGGGCAAGCTCGTTCCCGAGTGGGTGGACGAAGTGCTTTCGGCTTGATGAGGAAGGGTATTGATATGCGTGGTTTCGTGAAGGTCGGACTGGTCGTTGCACTGACTTCCGCTGCGTTGCCGGGCAGCGTGAATGTAACGGCGCATGAGGTCAATGCGCAGGAGACGATAGTTTCAAAATACGTTGCGGCTTACAATATTCGCGATCTCGAATTGATGCGCTCGATGATGCACGCCGAGATCCAGTGGATTGCGATTGAGGGTAGCAAGTCCGAAATTGTCGCCGATGGGCGCGAGGCGTTGGCGGAGCAGATGAAAAGCTATTTCGCCTCACCAAGCAAGACTTACAGTACCTTCGGCGATGTGATCGAGAATGGCCGCTTCCTGACCACGCGCGAGACTGCACAGTGGCAGGCTGAGGATGGCACCGCGAGGGCGCAATCATCGATTGTCGTCTATGAGTTCGAAGATGCTCAGATCCGCCGCGTCTGGTACTATCCGGCGCAGGATTAGGCGCAGGTCCGGCACTCCGGATCCTTCGCAATATTGAGCGTTCGCAATCCCGGCTTCAACCCGTCGAGCATATGCAGTTTGCCCCATTGCGGATCGCCTAGCGCCGCTTTGCCATCAAGCAGTATCCGCACCGCTTGCATCGCCGCAAAGCTTCCAGCCCATCCAGCCATTGCGCCAAGCATGCCGTCATCGGCGCAGGTGTCGCAATCATCGGCGTCGAAAGCATCGCCGACATAACAGCGATAGCAGGCATGGTCGGGCAAATGTCCGGCGAAAGCCGCGACCTGTCCCTGGAAGCGACCAACGGCTGCGCTTAGCAGAGGGATATCGCTCGCAACGCAGGTGTCCGAAACGGCGAGCCGTGTGGCGAAGGTGTCGGTTCCGTCGAGAACCAGCTGGCTGCCCGCGATCAGTTCGGCTGCATTGTCGCGCACTATCCGGTCATCGCGCACATCGACCTCAATCGCTCCGTCGAAATTGGCCAGCCAGCGGCGCGCGGCAACGGCCTTGGAATGGCCGATATCGCGCTGCGTGTAGATCGTCTGGCGCTGGAGGTTGGATAGCTCGACATTGCCATCGTCGATCAGCATCAGCCTGCCGATGCCGGCTCCGGCGAGATATTGCAGCGCAGGGCTGCCGATACCACCCAATCCGACCAGCGTAACTTGCGCCTCGGACAGAGCGACTTGGCCCGCGCCGCCAATCTCGGGGATGACAATATGCCGCGCAAAACGGTCGAGGCGGTCCGGTGACAAAGTCATGGAAAGGCTGTTGGCAGGCTGTTCAGTGCCTGTCGACAGGATTTAGCTTTCAAGCTGGCGCAGCAGGCTCCGCACATCGCCGTCCATATCGGCATCGCGCTGGCGCAGATCTTCGATCAGGCGCACGGCATGGATCACGGTCGAGTGATCGCGGCCACCGAATTTCCGGCCAATTTCAGGGTAGCTGCGCGGGGTGAGCACTTTGGAAAGATACATGGCGACCTGGCGCGGGCGAACTACGGCGCGCGCGCGGCGCTTGCTCGACATCTCGCTGCGATCGATGCGGTAGAACTGGCAAACAGTACGCTGGATTTCGTCGATCGTAATCCGGCGGCGATTGGCCGAGAGGATATCGGTCAGCTGTTCTTCGGCGAGTTGCAGCGACACCGTCTGGCCGGTCAGCTGCGCGTAGGCGATCAGCTTGTTGAGGCCGCCCACCAGCTCGCGCACATTGCGCGTGATCGTGCGGGCTAGGAATTCGATCACATCGGCCGGCACTTCGAGCGGCGCAAACTTGGTCAGCTTCGATTCGAGAATTTTGCGGCGCAGCTCGATATCGGCGGCGGCGATATCGGCGACCAGCCCCATCGACAGACGGCTGAGCAGACGCGGTTCGACGCCGTCGAGAGCCTGCGGCGCGCGGTCGGCGGCGAAGACAAGTCGCTTGCCCTCGGCGAGCAGTGCATCGATCGTGTAGAGCAGCTCTTCCTGGGCGCTCGCCTTACCAATGATAAACTGGATATCATCGACCAACAACAGGTCGAAGCTGCGCAGCCGTGCCTTGAACTCGATCATCTGGTTCTGTTTCAGCGCCTGGACGAATTCGACCATGAAACGCTCTGCCGAACAGTAGAAGATGCGTGAACGGGGATGCGCCGCAAGATAGGCATGACCGATGGCATGCATCAGATGGGTCTTGCCCTGGCCGGTGGCGGCCTTGAGATAGAGAGGGCTGAATTGCGGAGTCTCGGTTGCGGCCATACGCTGCGCCGCGTTGCAGCCGAGAATATTGGTCTCGCCGGTCACGAAAGCCGCGAAGGTCAGCGAGGGGTCGAGGCCGACCGAAGAGGTAAAGCCCTGCTCGCCGATGGTACCGGCAGCAACCGCAATCATCGAGGAATCGGCGCCGTCATTGGCCGGGTTCGGGCCGTGACCATTCAGCGAAATATCGGCAACCTTGCGGCGTCCGGGATGGACCTGAATGCGGACATTGCGAATATCGCTCTTGGCGATCTTCCATGCCAGCGACAGGCGGTCGGCAAAACGGTCCTGTACCCAATTGGCCGAAAACTCGGTTGGCAGAAACAGATCAAGCGTTCCGGTCTCTTTGCAGAAGCCGCCCACCTGAATCGGTTTGATCCACTGGCTGTGAAGCTGATGCCCCAGATCCTTGCGCAGGCCCTGGCTGATATCGGCCCAATCGGCCGCCAGGTTCACCGCTTCAAGATCTTCCATATTGTCTCTGCCCGACTTGCGGCCTGTGTTTCCCGAACCGCTGTTTTTCGTCGCCATTGCCTTTTCAAAACCCCAGTTTCGGTGGCCGCTCGCCCGGCCCAACCGATGATCCGTCCCCTGCAATGATGGCAAAGCTTTGCCGTTGCCCGGAATCGCAATTCCGGGTCCCCCCATCGCGTAAATTTGTTTAAGCCCGGACTGTCCAGCCCCGAACTGACTGTGACTTATGAACGCCTTTTTTTTCCGCGCAAGGGGGAGCGCTGTAAAAAATTTGAAATAATTCTGTTGACAGGCCGCAACCCCGCAGAGCGCCGTTTAACAGCCTGTTTGGAATGAATTTTTACCGGAACTCCGCGAGTGACCCTTCGCGAATCGTGGACCTTCCTAGGGTTTGCTCATTTGTCCCCGGGTGCCGCCAAAGCGTGACTTCAATTGAATGCCGATAATCGCTGCGGCGCAACAAAAAAGCCGATGCATTTCGCACCGGCCTTTGGTTGTTCAATTCACGAATCGGACAGGCGATTCGCCAAATCCGAGTCGACTCGGAGCGACTCGGTTAGAGTGCTGCGACCCGCTTCGAGAGACGCGACATTTTGCGCGCCGCTGTGTTCTTGTGCATCACGCCGCGAGCGACACCGCGAGCGATTTCGGGCTGCGCAGCCTTCAGCGCTTCGGCAGCGGCTTTCTGGTCGCCGCCTTCGATTGCGGTTTCGACTTTCTTCACGAAACCGCGAATGCGGGTCATGCGAGCGCCATTGATTTCGGCGCGGCGGTTGTTGCGACGGATGCGCTTGCGTGCTTGCGGCGTGTTGGCCATGTCTGTCCTTTATCGGGCCGCCGATGAGCGGCCGGAATTCCTGTAGTTATTTCGTTCGGAAACGGCGGTTGCCCGCCGGAAAGCGCGCCCTTTACCGAGGGCAGTCCGAATCGTCAATATGTTTAGCCTACTTCTGACACCTGGGACAGAACCATGTGCTGCGCCCGCCTTGCTCGATCCGCCGGATCATTCCCTCGTCCTCGCGGTCGCAAGGTTCTCCCTCGCGGCCATAGACAGCAAAGCGCGTGGCGAAGTAACCCAGTTCACCATCGGGCTGCGCGTAGTCTCGCAGGGACGATCCACCATCTTCGATCGATTGTTCGAGCACCGCCTTGATTTCCGGCACCAGCCTTGCCAGCGCAGGCTTCGATACCTTGCCGCCCGCCTTTCGCGGATGGATGCCGGCGCGATAGAGCGCCTCGCACACATAGATATTGCCGAGTCCCGCGACGATCCGCTGGTCGAGCAGCAGCAGCTTGATAGCCTGCTTGCGGCCCTTGAACGCGCCTTTCAGATGATCAGCGGTGAGATCATTGCTCAGCGGTTCGGGGCCGAGCGAGGCAATCGAAGGCCATTGATCGAGCGCGCCGGTTGTAACCAGATCGACCCACCCGAAGCGTCTGGGATCGCACAGGGCGAAAGAATGGTCGGCGGTCTCGATCACGAGATGGTCATGCTTGTCGGGCTCGTCAGGGTCGATCCGCCAGCGCCCGCTCATGCCAAGGTGAAAGATCATCGTCCTGTCGCGGTCGGTATGGATCAGCCCGTATTTGGCGCGGCGACCCATGCCCGCCACTCGCGCTCCGGTCATCGCCTGCACCAGATCCACCGGGAATGGGCGGCGCATATCGGGGCGATTGACGACGACACGTTCGATCCGCTCGCCATCAAGGAACCGTGCAAGGCCGCGAACCGTTGTCTCAACTTCAGGGAGTTCAGGCATGGGAGGCATTTAACACTCTTTGCCGCATGAGCAATTCGCTCTAAGGCGCTGCGCATGAGCGAAACAGTTTCATTCGGCTACAAAAACATCGACGTTTCGGACAAGACCGAAATGGTCGGCGAAGTATTCTCGAGCGTCGCGAGCAAATACGACATTATGAATGATGCGATGTCGGGCGGAATGCACCGGCTGTGGAAGGACCGCTTCGTTCGCCGCGTCAAACCGCAGCCCGGTGAGCAGATCCTCGATATGGCGGGCGGCACGGGTGATATCGCTTTCCGCATGGTCGAAAGCGGCGCGAACATCACCGTCTCCGATATCAATCAGGATATGCTCGATGTCGGGATCGAGCGCGCAATGGAGCGCGGGATCAACGACTTGGTCTGGTCGCGCCAGAATGCAGAAGAGCTGTCATTCCCTCCGCGCACATTCGATGCCTACACTATCGTCTTCGGTATTCGGAACGTGACCCATATCGACAAGGCTCTGGCGGAGGCGCACCGCGTGCTTAAATTTGGCGGGCGGTTCTTCTGCATGGAATTCTCGACCACCGAATGGCCGGGCTTCAAGGAAATCTACGACGCCTATTCGCACAAGGTGATGCCGCAGATGGGTAAGCTGATTGCGCAGGATGAGGAAAGCTATCGCTATCTTGCCGAATCGATCCGCCGCTTCCCGCCAATGCCAAAGTTCGAACAGATGATCCGCGATGCCGGGTTTGTGCGGACGAAGGTCGAGCCCATCTTTGGCGGTGCGGTCGCGATCCATTCGGGCTGGAAGACGTGAGTCGTATTAGCGTCTATTCGCGTCCGACTTCGTCGAACGCTGCGCCCGGCACCGGCCCACTCCCCCACCCGGCCGCCCATGGCACGATACTGGTTGGGTGGCCGGGTGGGGGAGTGGGCCGGTGCCGCATCCGGCGAGCCCACGATTACCTTAAGCCAGCACATCGCCAGCTCGCCGGAAAACGAAACCAATGACCCGTCCCGCAACGCATATCTGGCGGCTCCTCAAATGGGGCCGGACGCTGGCGAAGCACGGGGCTTTGCGCGGGATCGAGCGCGATCCGAATACACCTGCGCCCGTCAGGCGGCTGGTCCGTGTCGCACGTTTTGGCACATTCCAGCCAGAGACACCCGATTATGCCAGCGCTTTTCGCGCTATCGGTCCGGCCGCGATCAAGCTGGGTCAATCGCTTGCCACGCGGCCCGATCTTGTGGGCGATGAAGCGGCCCGAAATCTGCTCTCTCTGCAGGATGATCTGCCGCCGGTTCCCTTTTCGCAAATCCGCCAGTCGATGGAAGCGAGTTTCGAACAACCGATCGAGGAGTTGTTTTCATCGATTGATGAAGAGCCGGTTGGCTCAGCCTCCATCGCGCAGGTCCATCGTGCCGTCACCAGCGAGGGCAAGCAGGTCGCCGTGAAGGTGTTGCGCCCCGGCATTCGCGAGAAGTTCGAGCGCGACTTGCAGACTTACGAGTGGGCCGCCGCGCATCTCGAGGCGATGGGCGGAGAGGCCGAAAGGCTGCGCCCGCGCCTGACAATCGCCAATTTCGAGCGCTGGACCAATCGCGAGCTCGACCTGCGCCGCGAAGCTGCCTCGGCCAGCGAATTGGCCGAAGCGATGACGGCGGTCGAGGGTTACGAAATTCCTGGCATCGATTGGGACCGGACCAATGGCCGGGTGATGACGGTCGAATGGGTCGACGGGATCAAGATCAGCAAACGCGAGGAACTGATCGCGGCGGGACACGATCTGCCCGAACTCGCCAACCGGCTGGTGCTGGCGTTCCTGACGCAGGCGATCAGCGCGGGTTTCTTCCACGCGGACATGCATCAGGGGAACCTGTTCGTGAGGGAGGACGGGACCATTGTCGCGATCGATTTCGGGATCATGGGCCGTATCAACCGCCAGGCGCGCGTATGGCTGGCCGAGATTCTCTACGGGCTGACGACTGGCAACTACAAACGCGTCGCCGAGATCCATTTCGAGGCGCAATATGTGCCGAGCTATCACGATGTCGACGAATTCGCGACCGCTCTGCGTGCGGTGGGAGAACCGATGCGCGGCAAACCGGTCAGCGAGCTGAGCGTCGGGCAAATGCTCGACGGGCTGTTCGCGATCACGCGCGATTTCGACATGCAGACGCAGCCGCACCTGTTGCTGCTGCAGAAAACGATGGTCATGGTCGAGGGGATCGCGACGCAGCTCAACCCGCAAATCAATATGTGGGATACATCGGCGCCCTATGTTCGCGAATGGATTCGCGACGAGCTTGGTCCCGAGGCGGCGATTGCCGATCGGATCAAGGAAGATGCAGACACGCTGCTACGCCTGCCCGCGCTCGTACGCCGGATCGAAGATCGGTTCCCGCCCAAAGGCGGCGCCCCCGAACCGCCGCCATTGCCCGAGATCGAACTCATGTGGGAACGCCGCGAACGCAAGGGGCGCGGATGGCTGGGTTATGTTGTGGCGGCGGTTGCTGGCGCAGGCGCCTTGGCCGGGGCAGCTTCGATGGGCTGGATCGGCTAGCGTCTATTCGGCGTCTGTGACCGGATGCGGGAGCAGGCGGCTTCCGATCAGGCAGGCGACAACAAACACCGCCTCGACCACCATTGGCATAAAGAAGCCTTCATCGCTGCCATTCACCACCAGAGTGATCAGCCGACCGAGCAGCGCGCAGCCCAACATAAATGCGGGGATCAGCAATATATCGCCATTCCGCTTCCATGCACCGTAGAGCATCGACAGACCGGTGATTGCAAAAAAGGCGGTCATGTCTCCCCGGATTGCAGCAAGGCCGGTCTTGGTCGTTGCTGCGATACCGAACGCGGCCCCTTCGACATCTGGCCGGATCAGAAAATTTGCCGCGATAAAGGTGAAAAGCAGTCCGCCAAGGAAGATGATTCCCGTCAATACAAGACGCATGTGTAAGTCCCCTCTCCGGTATGGTGTATACGTCAGTAAGCATGATCGGCCAGACAAAACTTAACCACTGCAACGCAGGGCTGGCGGCTTTGGTCCGGCGTCGCTAGGCTGGCTGCAATGAATATGAGGGCAATTGCATGAGTGCTCCCAAAGTGCTGCCGAAGATATTGCTGGTGATCGGCGGCGGCATTGCGGCCTATAAGAGCTGCGAGCTGGTGCGGCTGATCCGCAAGGGCGGCGGCGAAGTGACCTGCGTGGTCACCAATGGCGGGCAGCAGTTTGTCACGCCGATGGCGCTCGCTGCGCTGAGCGAGAACCCCGTCTACACCACCTTGTGGGATCTCAAGAACGAGGCCGAAATGGGCCATATCCAGCTGAGCCGCGAGGCCGATCTGGTGGTGGTTTGCCCCGCTACGGCTGACCTGATGGCGAAGATGGCGGCGGGCATTGCCGATGATCTTGCGACAACCTTGATACTCGCGACCGACAAGCCGGTGATGGCGGTTCCGGCAATGAATGTGCGCATGTGGCAGCATGAGGCGACGCAGCGTAATGTCGGCTGGCTGCGGCAGGCAGGCGTCCACGTCGTCGATCCCGATATCGGCCCGATGGCGTGCGGCGAGTTTGGCCCTGGCCGGTTGCCCGAACCCGAAGCGGTGTGGCTGGAGATCGCCGACCTGCTCGGCATCGATCCGGGCGAGGTTGGTGCGAGCGAGATTGAAGAATTCGTCGAAAGCGCCGAGCCGGAGGGCAAGGGCGGCCTGGGCGGGTTGCTGTCCTCACTTATCCCGCGCAGCACGCCCAAGCGCAGCGAGGATGAACTCGAAGCACAGTGGTCGCAAGAGCGGATCGAGGAACAGCCGGGTGAAGTGGACGAAAGCGGCGGTCCCGTGCTGGCAGCCAAAGGTAGCGCGTCTTCCGCGCCTCCGACCGACCCCGAAGCGACCAACCATACGGTCAAGACCGGCGCGGGCGATGCCGAACCCGAACCGCTTGAAGGCGATGTCCAGCCCGTTTCGGTCGAGCAGGACCCGCTCAGCGGGCAGCCCGATTTCGAAACCGAGCCCGAGCATCGGCCGCTCTTCGGCAAGCATGTGCTGATCACCGCCGGGCCGACGCGCGAGCCGATCGATCCGGTGCGCTACATCGCCAATCGCTCGTCAGGCAAGCAGGGTTTTGCCATTGCCGCCGCCGCCGCCGCCGCCGGAGCGCGCGTGACTTTGGTCGCCGGACCGGTCGCGCTCGAAACGCCGCACGGGGTCGACCGGATCGATGTCGAATCGGCGCGTGAAATGGCCGATTATGTCAAGAAATCGCTCCCCGCCGATGTTGCGATTATGGTCGCGGCGGTGTCCGACTGGCGCAGCAAGCAAATCTCGGGTGAGAAGATCAAGAAACGCGGCTCGGCACCGCCAGCGCTGATGCTCACCGAGAACCCTGACATCCTCGCCAACACGGCCGCCGGATCGAAGCGACCCGGATTGTTGATCGGCTTCGCCGCCGAAACCGAGAATGTGGTCGAGAACGCGCAGGCCAAACTCAAGCGCAAGGGTGTCGACTGGATTGTTGCCAATGATGTGTCGGGTGACGTGATGGGCGGCGAGGAAAATCGTGTGCACATCGTCACTGCCAGCGGTGTCGAGGATCTCGAAAACATGCCAAAGCAGGATGTCGCGCGCGAGTTGATCGAGCGCGTGGCTGAAGCTTTGGAGACCGATACCGATGACGACGAGTAACCCCGTTGGCGTACAGGTAAAACGCCTGCCGCATGGCGAAGGGCTCGACCTGCCGGCTTACGCAACCAGCGGCGCGGCGGGCATGGATGTGCTGTCGGCGGAGAATGTCACGATCAAACCGGGCCAGCGGCATGCGGTGGAAACCGGCCTCGCGGTGGCGATCCCGGCGGGGTATGAAATCCAGGTCCGCCCGCGTTCGGGCCTCGCCTTCAAGCACGGCATAACCGTGCCAAACACGCCGGGCACGATCGATTCGGATTATCGCGGCGAGCTCAAGGTTCTGCTGATCAATCACGGCCATGAGGATTTCGTTATCCAGCGCGGCGAGCGTGTTGCGCAGCTGGTGTTGGCCCCAGTCACACAGGCCGCATGGGAAGAAGTCGTGGTGCTCGACGAGACCGATCGGGGGGCAGGCGGCTTCGGGTCTACAGGCCGGTAATGCCAGCTGGACTTGGCCTTGGCGGAGCCTTGCTCGGTGCAGTCGCGCTGATCATCTGGATCGTCATCCTCGTCTGGCTGTCCGAACGCATCCTGCGTTTCATTGGGCTCAAGACAAGCTGGGGTCCACTCGACCCACGCAATCTTGGCGTGACCATCATCTTGCTTGGGGGTGCGATCCACTTGGGCAATTGGGCGGTCGACTGGGTTGAAAGCCTGGTCGGCAACGTCGATGGTCCCGGAGCGCCCGGTTTCCCCAGCGCCTTCCTTATCGGCTCGGTCGCCATCGCGGTCGGCATCGCCGGCGTACGCTGGCACAGGAAACAGAAGCCGAAAGAATAGTCGCGGGGTTACTCAGGAATATTCCAGCGCACCGCCGTGAACCATTGGTAGTCGACGCGCTGGCCTTCAGAATCCGTTGCAGGTTCAAATCGCGCCCGCGCGGTTACCAATCTGCATGTTGCTTCATCCAGATCGGTGTGGCCGCTCGATTCAGTGATCGCACAGCTATCAACGCGTCCATTAGCATTTATGGACAAGGCAATCGCGGCTCGACCTCCGCGCTCCTCTCGAAGGGCCTGCAAAGGATAATCGGACACGGCTACCCAGCGTCCGGGAGAGATCGGAGACGCGGCTCGGTTCGGAGGAAACGGTCCTTCCAAGTTGGGTTCAGTGATTGGCAGCGGCGCGGGCCGTACTAGCGGAGGCATGCGCGGGGGCACCACTGCAATCCGGCCTTTCGGCCATTGCGCCGCGCATTCTTCAAGCAGACCAAAGGCAGCCGCACTGCCCGCCAGCGGGATTTCAGCGACGGTTTCGCCATTGTCGCGCAGGGTTATTAGATGCGATTGGCCGAACGCTATTTCTATCTCGCTGCTGTCATCGAACGGACCGTAGATTGGGCTTCCATAATATCGCCCTTTGATTTGGGCAGAATCGAACTCCCATATTACGTCGTGTCTAAATGGGTGGTCATAGTCGGGGCCATCCGTTCGGTAGCGAAGCAACCCGGTCTCGGTGGCGGCTTTCGAAAATGTCAGCCGACCGCTTGCTCCGACATCGCGCTGAATTTGGCAGTATTCGCCCATTTCGCGAATGGTCCAATCGCCAGAGCGCGCATAGATATCGTTATCCTGCGCCAAAGCGGGCGCAGTACTCAATATGCTGGTTAACAGCGCAAGACATAGAGCTTGGAAGTTACGCATCGAAGCAGCTACCCCTGTTGGTATGGCAATGCATAAGGTGTTCGGAGGAAAGAGAAAAGGCGGACTGTTTCCAGCCCGCCTCCTCATTCTCCGCTTGCGCCGCCGATCAGTCGATCCGGCGGACGGTCTTTTCTTCCGGCTTGATCGAGATGCGCACCGTTTCGCCTGAATTGCCGGGGAAGTCGGTGAACATCGCTTCGACCAGGTTCGGGACGAGATATTGCAGCCGGTTCGAGGTCGAGGCAGCCTGCGCCTTGCCTTCGAACAGACGCTCGCCCGTCACGGTGTTGTCGATCTTCATGTCGATACCGCTGGTATAGACGGTGTAGCTGGTAACCTCGGGACCGCCGAACCACGGATCGTAAAAACCGAAGCCCCATGCCGCACGGTGGCGGAAACCGCGGCGGTAGAACCTGCTGCGATATCCAAGCCTCGAACGGTAGAACGGGCGATACGGACCCCAATGGCTGTAGAACGGATCGTAGAAACCGGTCTGGCGGATACGTTCGCGTCCCTTGTCGACACCATAGTCGAAGCGGACCAGCAATGTCGCATCTGCAGGCGCACCTTCAACATAGCCGAGCCGCGCCATCTGATCTTCGACCAGATCGGCATATTGCGAGAATTCGAGACCGCCGGCGAGCGCTGGATCATCTGCCACCACGGCGAATGTCTGGCCCGTCGGTGCGGGAAGCTGCGTCGCGAAGCGCGAGACGTCAGCCTTGAACGGTGTCGCACATGCCCCAAGCGACGCGAGCAGCAATGGAACAGCTACCAGCTTGAAAGCGCGACCTTTTGTTTGAGTCCTGAGCGACATGATCAAACCTTTCGATAGCGTTGCGGAACAGAATCCCGTCCCCCAACAACGCACGGGAAAGCTGTCACCATTGCGCGCCATTGTAAAGCATGGGGCTGAACGGGGTTTGAATGAAAAGCCGGGAAAAGCCGTTACTTTTCAGCCGAATCAACCGCGAACCAGTCCCAGCGCCCCATAGGTCGCCTTAAGCGTCGGCGTGCCAAGATCACGCGCCTTGGCCGCGCCGCGGGCGAGAATTGCGTCGAGCGACTCGCTGTATTGCGCTCAATCTCTTCATTCTTCGCCGGGTTGGCTTTGGGCAGCTTTTGGGAGTGGGAGGAGCTCATACGCTAAGCGGGAAAGGACTTCTTCGAGAGAGCCCTCGTAGAACGTTCCGTCCACTGCTCCGATGAAATCGCGCTCGCGACCGTTGCGCCCCCTGATGAAATGATGTTTCCCGGTTTTGACCAAGCCAACTGGTTTCAGCGGCTTGCCCGCGCCTTTCCATCCCAAACTTAGGCCTGAAATCGGAGCGTAACGATACTCGATGCGCGTTTGCGGGAAGCCGTCACTCCTATCGCCTTCACCGTCCTCATGTTCGTAATCATGCGCAAATTCGTACAAATCCTGGGAAACAAGTGCCAAGACCCTGCCATCTGCCAATTCGAGCAGGAAGCCCGCACCTTCGTCTTCATACTCTTGGATTTCGACGGCGCGATTTACGTCTGTCGCTAAGCTGTAAGCAGTACCTTTCGTTCTATCTTGCTCAGCGGCGCTGGGATGCTCAGAAGGAGTGAACGCCGTAAACAAATCGAGCCACATGGCTCTACAATACCACAAGGAGGGTACTAACGTACCGAAAGCGATCCAGTTCTTGTTGTCATAAGGGTTGCCGATCGGAACAAACCAATGCCATCCCAGAAGAACGGCCAAAAAGGCCAATCCCCAAATCATGCCGGTCACCGTTGCCGCAGACCAGAGGGATTCACCTAAGTCTCCGCGAGGGCTGTGCGCGCGGAGCCATTTCTTGTCTTGTGTGGTCAAAGGAACTTCGACCATTTTGGAGGCGGGCATTCTCAATCTGCCGGAAAAAGCGGTTGGGCAGTCAACCTTGCCGTCTGATCACAAAGGATCTGTAAAGATGGGTGCTACCCCCGTACGAGTCCCAGCGCCTCATAGGTCGCTTTGAGTGTCGGGGTGCCAAGATCACGCGCCTTGGCCGCGCCGCGGGCCAGGATTGCGTCGAGCGACTCGCGGTCCTCCTTCAATTCGCGGAAGCGCGCCGAGATGGGCGCGAGCGTTTCGACGAGCAATTCGCCCAGCGCGGGCTTGAGCTTGCCAAAACCCTCGCCGCCAAACTGGCCGAGCACCTGGTCGATGCTTTCGCCGCTCACGGCGGCATAGATCGATATCAGGTTAAGCGCTTCTGCTCGGCCTTCCAGTCCGGCCTTTTCGGACGGCAGAGCATCGGCATCCGACTTGGCCTTCTTGACCTTCTTCATAATCGTGTCGGCATCGTCGGACAGGTTGATCCGGCTCATTGCTGACGGGTCGGACTTGCTCATCTTGGCGCTGCCGTCGCGCAAGCTCATAATACGCGCTGCCTGAGGCGGGATATAGGGTTCGGGAAGAGTGAACACCGGCGCGTCTTCGCTGCAGAAGTCGTTGTTGAACTTCTGCGCGATATCGCGAGCAAGTTCGAGATGCTGCTTCTGGTCGTCGCCGACGGGAACGTGGGTTGCCTGATAGAGCAGCACGTCGGCGGCTTGCAGCACCGGATAGCCGAACAAAGCAACGCTCGCGCCTTCACGGTTCTTGCCCGATTTGTCCTTGAACTGCGTCATCCGGCCCAGCCAGCCCATCCGCGCGGTGCCGTTGAGTAGCCACTGCAACTCGGCATGAGCGGGGACTTGCGCTTGGTTGAACAGCACCGATTTGTTCGGATCGATCCCGCAGGCGACCAGCGCGGCAGTCATTTCCAGCGTTGCCGCATTCAGCTCGGCCGGATCATGCGGCATCGAAATGGCGTGAAGATCGGCGAGGAAGAACAGGCACGGGCTATCGGCATCCATCTCATCCTGCATCCGCACCCAATTGCGGATCGCACCGAGATAGTTGCCCAGATGAAGGTTGCCCGTAGGCTGGATGCCGGAAACGACGCGCATTGTAGGTACTGTCCTGAGAGAATCGAATGGGAGGGGCGATCAGCCCTGACGGGCCATAAGCCGCGAGATGGTCGCGCGGTCAAGCACACCGAGCAGAAAAGCGGCCACTCCGTAGACAACAGCGCCCACGCCGAGGATTGCGGCAATCCCCAGCGCCTGCTCTGGCAGAGTGCCAAAAAACCACCCGCGGATTTCCTGCATCAGCCACCATAATGCGCCGCCCATGGTTGCTGCTGCCAATGCGATCCGCACCAACCGGCCGAAGATCCTTGCGGGCATCCGGTAGAAACCCTTGCTGTAGAGGATCGCGCTTAGCAGGATGATGTTGCACCAGGCCCCCACCGCGCCCGCAATTGCCAGTCCGACCACGCCGATACGCGGCACAAGCACGATGTTGAGGCCAATCGTAACCAGCAGTGCGAGTGCAGCTGTTATGACTGGGGTGCGCGTATCCTTGCGCGCGAAGAAATTTGGGGTCAGCACCTTGACCAGAACATAGGCGGGCAGCCCAACGACAAGGCCTTGAACGACCCAGCCGGTCATCTGGGCATCTTCATTGGTGAAGTTCTGCCCAGCCATAAAGACCTGCACGAAGGCGGTGCCGGTGAAGAATAGCGCCACCGCGCACGGGATCGTCAGCAGCATCGCCAGTTCGATGGCATTGGATTGCAGACGCGCGGCTTCGTCAGCCTCTTCGCGGCCAAGGAAGCGCGACAGAGCGGGCAGTATCGCGGTGCCGAGCGCGATGCCGATAATGCCCAGCGGCAGCTGGTTCCAGCGGTCGGCCATGGCGAGATAGGTGTAGCTGCCCACTTCGAGCGTCGAGAGGAAGAACAGGTCGACGAAGCGGCTGATCTGGTAAACGCCCGCACCGAAAATCGCCGGGACAACGAGCACACCGAGTTCCTTTACGCCGCTCGTAATTTTCGGGGCGACCAGGCTCAGGCTGAAGCCAGCCTTGCGCATGAAGCTCCACAACCAGATGACTTGCAACAGGCCCGAGAAAGACAGCGCCCAGGCCATCGCCTGCGCCGTGTCCTGCCGCGCTTCGACACCCTGGCCCAGCGTCAGGCCGTATGCGAGTGCCGCAATCAGGCAGATATTGAGCAGGATCGGTGCCGCCGCTGCTGCGGCGAAGCGCGACAGAGAATTGAGCACCGCCGCAATCAGCGTCGCGATGCTCATAAACAGCAAATAGGGGAACGTGACCCGGCCCATGAAGATGGCGACGTCGAGCGAGTCGCCTTGCTCGGCAAGTCCCTCGGGCGCAAAGTAGGCCACCACCCACGGCATTGCGAGCATTGCCAGCGCGCCGAACAGGATCAGGATAGGCAGCAGGACTGCAAGGACTGCCTCGGCAAATTGCCGCGCGTCCGAGACATCACCATCCTTTTTCATCCGCCGGTTGAACAGCGGGACGAAAGCGCTCGCAAATGCGCCTTCGGCAAACAGGCGCCGGAAAATGTTGGGCAGCATGAATGCGAGCTGCCAGGCGTCGCCCATTGCGGTCGCGCCCAGCACTCTGGCAATCAATATGTCGCGCACGAAGCCAAAGACGCGGCTGACCGCCGTCAGCCCGCCAATCGTTCCGACATTCTTGAGCAGGCTCATATGCTAGAACCCGTGCCCAACGGTCCGGTTAAGCTTCGCCGCCCGGATTGACCTCGATGCCGTCGCCCTTGCCCTCTTGCTGGGCCTGGTTCTGCATCTGCTGCATATACAGGCCGTTGAAATCGATCGGGTCGAGCACCAGCGGCTGGAAACCGGCATCGCGGGTCGCATCGGCGATCACGCGGCGCGCAAAGGGGAACAGCAGACGCGGTGCCTCGGCATAGAGAAACGCGTGCATCTGCTCGTCGGGCAGGTTGCGCATCACGGCGAGACCGCAATAGGCGAGCTCGACCAGATAGACATTGCCCTTGTCCGCCTTGGCGGTGACGTTGACCTTCAGCTCGACCTCGTGGACATCTTCGCCCACCGGTTTTGCGCCGATATTGAATTGCAGATCGATCTGCGGTTTCTCGGCAAAGTTGAAACTTTCCGGAGCGTTCGGATTCTCGACCGAGAGGTCTTTCACATATTGGGAAATGACGCCTGCCGCCGGCGAGGTGTCTTCGCCATTGGGGACAGGGTCCATGTTAAGGTCGGTCAGCACGTCGCTTTCGTCGGCCATGATCGGTGTCTTTCGTCTGAGTAATTTCGGTTCGGTTCGCAGATTTGCCTGCTTGCGGGCGCGCCTAGCACCACAGCGCGCCTCCCGCAATGCATCGCGCAAGCTGTGTCGACGCTTCGGCAAACGGAGCGGGAAAAAGGCTCAAAGGTGCGTTGTTCATTTGTATTCAGCCCCTATTTAAGGCAGGAATGTTAGGAAAATTGCGATAGGCAGCCCCTATCCAACGCAGAACGGGTAATTTACGTGTCGGGACAGTTCGTCGAAATCATCATCCTCGCCATGGTCGCGGCCTTTCTGGGCATGCGGCTTTACTCGGTGCTGGGCCAGCGCGCCGAGCACGAAGAAGAGAGCGTGCCGCGCCCGGTCGAACGCGCGCAGCAGCAACCGAGCGGGCAGCCCGAAGCCAGGGTTGCGCCGAAGAACGCGCAGCAGTTCGAACCATCGCTTGATGTGATTCCTGCGGTCGAACGCGGGGTGCGCGAAATCGCGGCGGCAGATCGCCGTTTTGAAATCCTCGGTTTCCTCGAAGGCGCGAAAGCTGCCTACGGTATTGTCCTCGAAGCGTTCTGGCAGGGTGATCGCGAAACCCTGAAAGAGCTGTGTGACGACGATGTCTATGCGAGCTTCGATGCCGCGATTTCGGCGCGTGAGGATGCGGGCGAGAAGCTGGACAACCGCCTGATCCGGATCGAGGAAGCGATGATCGACAGCGCGACTCTCGATGGCACGATGGCGCGTATCGGCGTTCGCTTTGTCTCGGATATCGCTGCGGTCACTTACGACAAGGACGGCACCATGGTCGCCGGTTCGCTCGATGATGCGGTCGAATCGCGCGACATCTGGACCTTTATGCGTGACGTCAACTCGGCCGATCCCAACTGGCTGCTTGACGAAACCGACGAGGGCTGATCCAATATGAAGCGTGTGCTTAACCGGCTGACACTCTTGGCCGGGCTGGCCACGCTTGCTGGCTGTGCGGGCATTGTTCCCACGCCCGATCCTGCAGCCACCGTTGATCCTGCAACCATCACCTCGGCGCGGCTGGCTGGTGTAAAGCAGGGACCGTTCGTGTCGGGCCTGGGCTTGTCGAACAATGATGCCGAAGCGGCGATGAGCTCCTTTATGGAAAGCTGCCCCTCGCTGCTGCGGCGCGAAGATAGGAGCGGTCTGACCAGGCCTTCCGACTGGCAGGAGGCTTGCGAGGCCGCACCCCAAAATCGCGGCAGGGCAGAAGCCTTCTTCGCCAACTATTTCGAAACCGCGATTGTCGGTTCGGGTGAAGCCTTCGCGACCGGCTATTTCGAGCCGGAAATTCGCGGATGCCGGACACGCAAGCCGGGCTGCGAAGTGCCGGTCTATGCCGTGCCCGATGACCTTATCCGCCAATGGCCCGATGATATGCCCGAAAGCGAGCGCACCGGTCGCCCGCCGCTGGGCCGGATCGGCGAAAACGGCGACTTTGTCCCCTATTATGAGCGCGCTGAAATCGAGGATGGCGCGCTGGAGGGGCGCGGCCTCGAAATCGCCTGGGCCGCCGATCCGGTCGAGATGTTCTTTCTGCAGATCCAGGGGTCTGGAAGGCTGGCTTTGGCTGATGCCGAAGAGGGGGCCGGGGTGATGCGGATCGGCTATGCCGGGCAGAACGGGCGGGGCTATACCGGCATTGGCCGGGTGATGCGCGATCGCGGTCTGCTGGGTGATGGCCCGGGTCAATATGCCGGATCGATGCAGGGCATCATGGCCTATATCCGCGAGAACCCGGAAGACGGCAAAGAGCTGATGCGGATGAACAAGAGCTGGGTGTTCTTCCGCGAGTTGACCGGAGACGGACCCTTGGGCTCGCTCGGTATCCCGGTGCGGCGCGAAAGCTCGGTCGCGGTCGATCCCAATTTCGTTCCCTATGGCGCGCCGGTCTGGCTCAATCTCGACCGCGATATCGCCGACGGACTGTGGATCGCGCAGGACACCGGCGGCGCGATCAAGGGCGCCAACCGCTTCGACACTTTCTGGGGTGCGGGCGAAGATGCGCGTCAGATTGCCGGCGGAATGAGCGGGCGCGGCCAGGCGCTGATCCTGCTTCCCAAGGGCACCGTCGCGCGCCTCAACGGCGAATGAAACTCCCGCGCGGACTGACGGCTGATGAGGAGGCCGTATGGGCCCGGCTCGCCTCTTCGGTCGAGCCGTTTGAAGGACGCAAGGTTCCGCAACTAAATCCTCTCCGGAACGGGGAGGGGGACCATGCAACGCATGGTGGAGGGGCCCGGTCGGTCTCTCCAGACGTCACGCCCCGCACTTCGCTCGGCCCAACTCCATCAAACCCCAAACCACCAACGCATCGCCCGCAGCGCGTGCCCCTCCACCAACCTGCGGCTGGTCCCCCTCCCCCAAGAGGGGGAGGAACTTTGGATTCGACATGGGACCGCAAGCTCAAATCCGGCTCGATTGCACCCGACTACACGCTCGACCTGCACGATCATTTCGTCGATGCCGCCTATGGCCGCTTGCTCGATGGAATGTCGCAAGCCCGCGCAATGGGCGCTCGTGTGGTGCTGGTGATCACCGGCCGACCGCGCCCGGTTGAAGCCGCCGACAGGGGCAGCAAACGCGGCGTTATCCGCGCCAAGATCCTCGACTGGCTCGCCGCCAGCGACCACGCCGATGCCATCGCGGCCATCCGCAAGGCCCACCGCAAACACGGCGGTGACGGCGCGCTGTATGTTGTATTGAGGAGGAGGCGTTGATTGTTTCGTCATTGCGAGGAGGCAAAGCCGACGCGGCAATCCAGTGTCGGCTCGAAATACTCTGGATTGCGTCGCTGCGCTCGCAATGACGTACTGAATTGAGTCCGCTTCTGCTACCCACACTGAGCGCGGTGCAGCATCATATGGTCGGCCAGAACCAGCGCCATCATCGCCTCGACCACGGGTGTGCCGCGGATGCCGACGCAGGGGTCGTGGCGGCCTTTGGTGCGGATTTGCGTGTCATTGCCGTCGCGGTCGATTGTGTCGACGGGCGTCAGGATCGAGCTGGTCGGCTTGAAGGCGACGCGGCACACGACCGGCTGTCCGGTCGATATGCCGCCAGCGATCCCGCCCGCATGATTGGCCTCGAAGGCCGGACCATCTTCGCCGGCCCGCATCGGGTCGGCATTCTGCTCGCCCGATAGTTCCGCCGCGCCGAACCCGTCGCCGATCTCGACGCCTTTGACCGCGTTGATGCTCATCATCGCTGCGGCAAGATCACCGTCGAGCTTGGCATAGACCGGTGCGCCCCATCCGGCGGGAACGCCTGTCGCCACGCATTCGACCACCGCGCCGAGCGATGATCCGGCTTTGCGCGCATTGTCGACCAGCGTTTCCCAGCGTTTGGCCGCTTCGGCATCGGGGCAGAAAAACGGATTGTTGCCGATTGCGTCGAAGTCGATATTGGCCGGGTCGATGGCGTCGCTGCCGATCTGGCTGACATAGGCTGTGATTTTAACGCCTGGAATTGCGAGCCTTGCGACTGCACCCGCTGCCACGCGCATTGCCGTCTCGCGCGCGCTGGAGCGCCCGCCGCCGCGATAGTCGCGAAAGCCATATTTGGCGTCATAGGTATAGTCGGCATGGCCGGGGCGATAGGCCTTGGCGACCTCCGAATAATCCTTGCTGCGCTGGTCGACATTCTCGATCATCAGGCTGATCGGAGTGCCGGTGGTGCGCTGTTTTCCATCTGGGCCTTCAAACACACCCGACAGGATACGGACTTCATCAGGCTCCTTGCGCTGGGTGGTGAATTTCGACTGGCCGGGACGGCGGGCGTCGAGGAAGGGTTGGATATCTGCCTCGGACAACGCAATTCCCGGTGGGCACCCATCGAGCACCGCACCAATCGCTGCTCCATGGCTCTCTCCCCAGGTGGTAAAGCGCAAAACGCGTCCGAATGTGTTCCAGCTCATGTGATGTCGTTTGACCGAATGCGAAAAAGCTGTCCACCCTAACCACGTCATTGCGAGCGAAGCGAAGCAATCTATGGAACAGCGCCATGGATTGCCGCGGCGACTGCGTCGCCTCGCAATGACGGTCTAAGGGTCGATTTTCCTACTCACACACGATCTGCCATCAAGGAGACATGCCCACGCATTCGCCTCTCCACCAGTCGGTCTTTACCGCGCTCGCCCGTCCGGTGGGATTTTTCCCTCAGGAGCGTGGTCCACGTGGCCCATCTGTTCAGGCTTGTGGATGGAAGGCTGAATATCCAGACCGCGACTGGTCAAACGAGTCGTGGAAGGGCAGGAACAGAACGCGCTCAAGTAGCGAAAGCGATAGCGCAGAAAGTAACGTATGATTGCCAAACTCAAGGGATTGCTCGACGAAACCGGTGAGGACTGGGCGGTGCTCGACGTGCAGGGCGTGGGCTATCTCGTCCATTGCTCGACCAAGACGCTTGCGGCTTTGGGCGAGGTGGGAGAGGCCTGCACGATCTACACCGATCTGCAGGTGAGCGAGAACGATATGCGGCTGCTCGGCTTCGCCGAGGCGGCAGAGCGTGACTGGTTCCGCCTGCTGACGCAGGTGCAGGGTGTGGGCAGCAAGGTCGCGCTGGCGATTCTCTCCGCGCTCTCGACCGCCGAAGTGCAGAGCGCCTGCGCGAATGGCGATGCCGCGATGGTCGCGCGCGCGAACGGTGTCGGGCCGAAGCTGGCCGGGCGGATCGTTAACGAACTGAAAGACAAAGCGGGCGCGCTGCCTGTCGGAATTGGCGGGGAGGGTGTCAACTTTGTCAACAACCAGGCCGTTTCGGGTGCCAGCGCGGATGCTGCAAGCGCGCTCGAAAATCTCGGCTTCAAACCCGCCATCGCCGCCCGCGCGGTCGCGGCTGCCCAGGTCGAGTTGGGCGAGGACGCGAGCGAAAGCGACTTGATTCGCGTGGCGCTGAAGAGGGCAGCGGGATGATGGAGATCGCAAAAGACTGGAGACTCGGAATACTGGCTATCTATGCCTTGGTCGTTGGCGCTGTCATGCTCAAGGCAGGGCAGCCCGAAGAGTTATGGTGGTGGCCGTTGGCTATTGGCTTTTGGGCCTTTGCGGTTTTGCCCGTGGCGATGTTGTGCCTCGGCGCGCATCAGGTCGTGGTGAAAGGCGTTGCTGCGCTGGTTGTCGCCGGGTACGGCCTACATGCTTATCTCGATTCCATGTTCGGCCTATTCGGGGCGCAAACTAGATCTACATCAGCGCTAATCTTTGCCTTTCTCCCACTTTACCAGTTCGCAGTGGTTTTGATCCTGCTCTTGGTGCTCGGGTTGGTACGGCGTGAACGAGGGGATAGAGGATGATGAGGGGCATCTCTGCCTTGGTGGCAGCACTCTGTGTGGTGATCTCGCCTGTCGGAGCACAGGATATGTCCAAGTTCCGCACCGGGCCTGTGTTCGAGGATTTCGGGCCGCATGCGCCGGTCGAGGGGATGGGACCTGTGCCCGCCGACACCGAGTTTGCGGTTGCCTTCGATGTCGCCAAGCCTGCCGAGGAAGGGCAGCGCAATCGCGGCTTCGAGGGCGCGGCGCGGTTCATCAACATGCACGCGGCGGCAGGCGTCGATCCGGAGAATATCCGCATTGCGGTTGTTGTGCATGGCAAGGCTTCGCTCGACCTGCTCAATGACGTGGCTTGGGCTGCAAGACAGCCGGTGGGTGAAGAGGAGGAGGCACCCGATAATCCCTCGGGCGCGATGATCCGCGAAATGCTCGACTTCGGCGTACGCTTCATCCTCTGCGGCCAAAGTGGCGCAGCCTACGGGATCGGGCAGGAGGACCTGATCCCCGGCGTCGAAACCGCTTTATCGGCGATGACCGCCCACGCCCTGCTGCAACAGCGCGGCTATACGGTGAATCCGTTTTGAGCACCAAGTTGTCCTTGCATCGGTGGCTGTGCCTCTCGTTGGGTGTCGCCTTCGCCGCTGTGCCTCAGAACGCGGTGGCTTGTTTGGCTGAGATATCAACAGCGAGAATTCTCGATAGAATGCCGACAAATGTCGATCCATATTCGCAGCCAGCGAGATTCGAGGTCGTATCAAGCCATGGGCAATGGAAGAGAATTCGCCTAGAAAGCGCTCTGTTTAATTTCGAGCCCGGATCGCTCATCACAGTTTATGCACCGTGGCATAGCTGCTTGGCAAACGATGAGCGATGGGGAGATGATTTTGGAGCTGTCGCGTTATTCCGACAAGATTCGGGAAAGCTGGTTATAGTGTTGCGACAGTATCGATTTCAAACAGTGTGGTTTTTTGGAACCAGAGTTGCTGTCGGCCCGCCGCTGGAGGAGCATGGGCTAGAGGGCGAGTGGGTGAATCTGAATGACCGATAACCCCGATCTTTCCCCCAATCGCCAACCGGATGATCCGGACGCGGCGCTACGTCCGAAATCGCTCGACGAGTTTATCGGGCAGGAGGCGGCGCGGGGCAATTTGCGGGTGTTTATCGAGAGCGCGAAATCGCGCTCGGAGGCGATGGATCATGTGCTGTTCTTCGGGCCTCCGGGGCTCGGCAAGACCACGCTGGCGCAGATCGTCGCCAAGGAGCTGGGTGTGGGCTTTCGCGCCACATCGGGCCCGGTCATCGCCAAGGCGGGCGACTTGGCGGCGCTGTTGACCAATCTCGAAGAGGGCGACGTCCTGTTTATCGACGAGATCCATCGGCTCAATCCGGTGGTCGAGGAGGTGCTCTATCCTGCGATGGAGGACCGCGCGCTCGATATCATCATTGGCGAGGGGCCGTCGGCGCGCAGCGTGCGGATCGATTTGCCGCCCTTTACGCTGGTTGGCGCGACCACGCGGCAAGGGCTGCTGACCACGCCGCTGCGCGACCGCTTCGGTATCCCTGTCCGGCTCAACTTCTATACCGAGGAAGAGCTGGAGCGGGTGGTGACACGCGGCGCAAACCTGCTCGATCTCGAGATCGATCCATCGGGTGCACGCGAGATTGCCCGCCGCGCGCGCGGAACGCCGAGGGTTGCGGGCCGGCTGATGCGGCGAGTGCGCGACTTTGCCCATGTCGCTGGCGACGGGGTCGTGACGGCCAAGATCGCCGATGAAGCGCTGACCCGGCTCGAAGTAGACCGGCTCGGCCTCGATGCGATGGACCGGCGGTATTTGCGCATGATCGCAGAGATTTACAAAGGCGGACCGGTGGGTGTCGAAACGCTCGCCGCAGGCCTCGCCGAGCCACGCGATACAATCGAGGAGGTGGTTGAACCCTTCCTGATCCAGCTGGGCCTGGTGGCGCGCACCGCGCGCGGCAGATGCCTCAATGATGGCGGCTGGCAGCATCTCGGGCTCGACATCCCCGAATCGGCTAGAAATGGACGAAGTGATTCGGCTTCAAATGGCGATCAGACAGGTTTGTTCGACGAAAAAGGTTAAGCTTTCAGAAGGGTTTTGCCTGCGAACGGTTCCAATGTGGGACACCTTGGCTCCAACGCCCGTTCATCGGGCAGAAATTTTGCCCTTGCGCCGAAAAATGATGGTTAACGTGATTGCCGGTTAACGGGTCATCGCGTCTTTTGGTGGCTCAGGAAGTGCAAGGAAAGCGGACCCGCCGCATTTCGAAGCTTCCGATGAGTAACACGAGAGAGTTTGCCCATGTCGGTAAAAATGGCCCTGGCGAAATTGTCCGCGACAGCAGCGGGCGGTGCTATCCTTGCAGGTGGTGCGGTGCATGTCGCCGAACAGCCGATCACGGACAGCCCGACCTACAAGTCGGCAAAGGCTCCGCGGTCGGTCAAGGCGCAGCCGCGCTACATCAAGGAACGCCGGCCGACCACGCGTCGCCGCGTCGTGAAGACCGAGCCGCGCACACGCCGGATCGTAAAACGCGTCGAGGAATGCGTACCGGTTGGTGCCGCATATCCCGGTGCATATCCATCGGGCGCTCATGCGGGTGGCGCCTATATCGATGGCAATCACGGGCAGTATGACGGTTGTGCTCCGGCCTACCAGATGGCCCTGGCAGCAATTCCAGCCATGCCGCCCCAGCCCCCGATTTCGGGTGGCGGCGGCGGCGGTGTCACCGTAATCGGTGGCAGCGGCGGTTTCGGTGGTGGCTTCGGCGGCGGATTCTTCGGAGGCTTCTTCGGTGGTGGCGGCAGCTCGGGTGGCAGCGTTGTCGTCAGCTCGACCACCACCACTTCGGGCGGTTCGAGCTCGGGCGGCGATATCGACATCGATATCGACAACACCAGTGGCGGCAGCTCGACTTCGACATCGACGGGCGGCCTGACCTCGACCACGACCACGGGCGGTCTGACTTCGACAACGACCAGCTCGACGGGCGGCAGCTCGTCGACAACGGGTGGTGTCAGCACATCGACGGGAGGTGTTTCGACTTCCACGGGTTCGGTGACCAGCTCAACCGGTTCGGTAACGAGCTCGACATCCACGTCGAGCTCGTCGGGCAACGTGTCGACCTCGACAGGCGCAGTGACGAGCAGCTCGGGCAACAATGCGAGTTCGTCGACATCGGGCAACGTATCGAGCAGCTCGTCGACTTCGGGCAATGTCTCGACCAGCACCAGCTCGTCGACCAGCACGAGCACCTCGGGCAACATCACCAGCTCGACCAGCTCTTCAACCTCGACGTCGAGCAGCACCAGCTCCTCGACTTCAACGACCAGCTCGACCAGCGGTAACACGACGACCACCACATCGACGAGCAGCGGCACACAGGTTCCTGCTCCGCCGATGACGATCCTGTTCGGTCTCGCTGCTGCTGCAGTCCTCGGTCGCCGGAAATTCAAGCTGAAGAAGGGCGCGTAAGCACCCGATACGGAACTTCAGGCTGAAACTGGGCGGTCCCTTGGCGGGCCGCCCTTTTTCTATGCGGGGTCGGTGGGCGCCGCAGGTTCGGCGCCCACCCAGTCGACATCCTTGATGCTGACCACGTCGGCAAGCTCCCACACATTGGTGAATCCATAGCCGTGCAGGTTGATGAAGGTGGGGATGTTGAGCGCGAGCTCCACGCGCTTGGCGACTACCGGTGCGACATTGTCGCTGAAATTGTTGTTGCAGTAGATCAGGATCGGGCGAGCTTTGTCCTCGCCGAGCACCTTGGCCAGCTTCTCGTCGGTGAAGTCGGAGAAGGGCAAGTTTATCGCGCCGTTTATATGCCCTTGCCTGAAAGCAGAGGCTGAACGGGTGTCGAGCAGGATTGCATCTCCGCCCGCGAGCTTGGCGTTGAAATCATCCAGGTTCAGGCGATGGGCTTTGCGCGTTTCAGCCAGTTTGATCGTCAATTCAGCAAAGCCATCATAGTCGATCTGCGGATTGGCCTCCTGTGCAAAACCCGGCGTGGCGCACACCAACGCAAAAGCCGAAACGAAATGATGAAGTCGCATGGCATATCCTCCTCAATACGAAGAGGCTGCGTTGTAATGGGTTTATCGGTGCTGAACGCCGGTTATTCGGTGTTTGCGGGCTCCGGGATCGTCGGCAATCCTGCTTCCTGCCAGGCGAGGATACCGCCCTCCATATGGCGCACCTTGCCGCCAATATGCTCCGCCAGGATCTTGGCGGCGCGACCGGAGCGACCGCTCGAACGGCAATAGAGGATCGTCTCGCGATCAGTCTCCATCGGGATGGTCGCCGGATCGAAGGTCTGCAAGGGCGCATTGAGCGAGCCGTGCAGCCGCACCTCATCGAATTCGCCAGGAGTGCGAACATCGACCAGCACGACCTTGCCTTGCTCCATCAGCGCGGCAAGCTCGTTCGGACTGATCGTAGCGACTTCGGCCTGGTCGTATTCCTTCGCAACAACCTCGGGTGCTGCGAGATCGGCAACATAACCGCAACCCGACAGAACGAGTGTGGCAGCTATGATCGAAGCCCGAATCCGCATAATCAGGACGCCAGTTTGCGCAGAACGTAGTGGAGGATGCCGCCATTGCGGTAATATTCCATCTCGTTCGCGGTATCGATCCGGCACTGCGCGGTGAAGGTAACGGTCGAGCCATCGCCATGCGTGACCTCGACCTCGACATCCTGGCCCGGTTCAAGATCGGCCAGCCCCTTGATTGTGAAGCTGTCCGCCCCGTCGAGGCCGAGCGTGTTGCGGGTATCGCCATCCTTGAACTGCAGCGGCAGCACGCCCATGCCGATCAGGTTGGACCGGTGGATACGTTCGTAGCTTTCAACGATTACCGCGCGCACACCCAGCAAGATCGTGCCCTTCGCGGCCCAGTCGCGGCTGGAGCCGGTACCGTATTCCTTACCGCCGATTACGACCAGCGGCGTACCGTCTTCCTTATGCTTCATGGCGGCGTCGTAGATTGCCATCTGCTCGCCGTCATAGACGGTGTAACCGCCCTCGACGCCCGGAACCATTTCGTTCTTGATGCGGATATTCGCAAAGGTGCCGCGCATCATCACTTCGTGATTGCCGCGGCGGCTGCCGTAGGAGTTGAAGTCCGCCTTCGCGACCTGGTTGCTCATCAGATATTCGCCGGCTGGTGAGTCTTCCTTGATCGCACCGGCGGGCGAGATGTGGTCGGTGGTGACACTGTCGCCGAGAATCGCAAGCGGCTTGGCATCGGTGATGTCGGTCAGCGGATCGGGGGTCATGCCCATGCCCTCGAAATAAGGTGGGTTGGCGATGTAGGTGCTGCCCGGACGCCACTGATAGGTGTCGGATCCAGTCACATCGATGGCCTGCCAGTGCTCGTCGCCTTTGTAGACGTCGGCATAGCGGCTTTCGAACATTGCGCGGTCGATCGCGCCCGACCGGATTTCGGCGATTTCGGCATTGCTCGGCCAGATGTCTTTCAGGAACACGTCATTGCCGTCCTGATCCTGGCCGATCGCGGTCTGAGTGATGTCCTCGGTAACCGTGCCTTTAAGCGCGTAAGCGACAACCAGCGGCGGTGAAGCGAGGAAATTGGCGCGCACGTCGGGCGATACACGGCCTTCGAAGTTGCGGTTGCCCGACAGGACCGAGGCAGCGACGATATCGTTGCTGTTAATCGCTTGACTGATCGGCGGGGCAAGCGGACCCGAATTACCGATACAGGTGGTGCAGCCATAGCCGACGAGATCGAATCCGATCTGGTCGAGTTCGTCCTGCAGGCCCGCCTTCTCGAGATAGTCGGTAACCACCTGCGATCCGGGTGCGAGCGAGGTCTTGACCCACGGCTTGGGCTGGAGGCCTTTCTCGTTCGCTTTCTTCGCGACCAGACCGGCAGCAATAAGCACGTCCGGGTTAGAGGTGTTGGTGCAGCTCGTGATGGCGGCGATAACAACATCACCATCGCCAATATCGTGGTCCTTGCCATCGACACCGGTGCGAACGGGTGCCTCTTTCTTGTAGACCTTCTTGAGGTCGCCGTTGAACAGCTCGTCGACCTCGGGGAGGATAACCTTGTCCTGCGGACGCTTCGGCCCTGCAAGCGACGGGACAACGCTGCCCACATCGAGTTCGAGCGTGTTGGTGAAGATCGGCTCGTTATCGGGCGTGAACCACATGCCCTGTTCTTTGGAATAGGCCTCGACCAGCGCGATCGTGTCTTCGTCGCGGCCGGTCAGCCGCATATAGTCGAGCGTCTTGTCGTCGATCCCAAAGAAGCCGCAGGTCGCGCCATATTCGGGCGCCATATTGGCGATGGTTGCACGATCAGCGAGGGTTAGTTCAGCAACACCTGGCCCGTAGAACTCCACGAAACGGCCAACCACCCCGACTTCTCGCAGCATCTGCACACAGGTAAGCACGAGGTCGGTCGCGGTCACGCCTTCAGCCATTTTGCCGGTCAGTTTGAAGCCGACTACTTCGGGAACGAGCATCGAAATCGGCTGGCCGAGCATCGCCGCTTCGGCCTCGATCCCGCCGACGCCCCAGCCAAGTACGCCAAGTCCGTTGATCATGGTCGTGTGGCTGTCGGTGCCCACGCAGGTGTCGGGGTAGGCGGTGAGATTGCCGTCCTGATCTTCGCTCGACCACACGCCCTTGCCGATGTGTTCGAGGTTCACCTGGTGGCAGATACCGGTACCGGGAGGCACTGCGGAGAAGTTCTTGAAGCTCTTCGAGCCCCATTTGAGGAAATCGTAACGCTCTGCATTACGGGCATATTCAAGCTCGACATTCTTCTCGAACGCCTTGGGGTGACCGAATTCGTCAACCATCACCGAGTGGTCGATCACCAGATTGACCGGAACCTGCGGATTGATCTTCGCCGTGTCGCCGCCCAGCTTCGCAATCGCATCGCGCATCGCGGCGAGGTCGACCACACAGGGAACGCCGGTGAAGTCCTGCAGCAGCACGCGCGCGGGGCGGTACTGTATCTCGCTGCCGGTCTTGGGATCCTTCTGCCAATCGGCGAGACCCTGAATGTCATCGGTCGAAACGGTAAATCCGCCATCCTCGAAACGCAGCAGGTTTTCGAGCAGGACTTTCATCGAGAAGGGCAGCTTGCTGACATCGCCGACCGTTTCCGATGCCCTGGCGAGCGAGTAATAGGCGTATTCCTTGCCGCCTACATTCATGGTGCTGCGGGTTCCGAGTGTGTCCTTGCCGACCTGCGTCATGCGGGGTGTTTCCTTTCGTGGATGAGGCCCGCTCTGCCGCGCCGATTGGCTCGGATTGGCGGCGGACGAATATCTGTCGCGGCACCTGCTACTTCACGCAGCTTTGGTCAAGAGTTTCGCGTGGCTTCGAGTGCCTATCTAACCAAGCTATCAGAGCGCGGTTTGTTCCGTTTGCGGCACTTTCGGGCGCTGCCTGGCGGCAATCCAGCAACCGAAGACGATTAGCGAAGTACCCGCAATTGTGGTGAGCGTGATCTGCTCGCGGAAGAATAGCCATCCAAACAAGGCCGCCCACAGGAAGCCGGTATATTCCATCGGTACCAGCGCCTGCGTCTCAGCGCGCGCATAAGCCCATGCAATCGCAAGCGAGCCGCCCAGCGTAAGCAGGGCTGCGATGGTGATGTCTCCCATCACGGCGATGCCCGGAAGCGCAAAGAACCAGGGGGCGAAGACCAGCAGTACCGCGCAGGCAATACCGCTATGGAATACGGTCACTTCAACCGGGCCGGCAGCTTGTGCTTGCCAGCGTATCACAATGAAATTGAACGCATAGAGCAGCGCCGAGAAGGTGATTGCGCCAAGCCCCTTGAGCGTTTCGGTGTCATATTCGGCTGCGCCCAGGCGTCCCCCGACGATTACAATGGTCCCGACAAGGCCCAGCACCGAGGCAAAAACGGCTTCGCGCCGGATTTTTTCATCGAGCAACACGGCTGCAAGGTAGAGCGCGATCAGCGGCGCGACGAACGATATTGCTATCGCCTCCGCAATCGGCAGCTTGGTCAGCGCATAGAAGAAGCTGAGCGCCATAAAGCCCGATAAAGTTCCGCGCAAAATGTGTAATTTCATGACTTTCCGCTCGGGCCACTTGGCGCCTGTGCCAAGCCAGACCGGAGCAATTATCGCGGTGGCGATCCCCGAACGCAGGACCGAAGCGCTATAGGCTCCTGCAGCTAGGGCAGCCCCCTTCATATAGGCGTCCATAAGAGAGAGGCACGCGACACCCAGCAGCGCTCCGGCAACGGGCAGCAAAGTGTCGCGTGGTTCGGTCATGCATGCGGCATAGGCAGTGCAGGACGCCGCGTCATCAAAAGATGCGATTCAGCGCCCAGTCAGGCAATTTGGTTGAAGAGAAGCGAGTGATAAGGCAAAATCGAATCGCAATAAATTCGATTGCACCGATTTCTATGGTGGGACTGGACCAAACGTGACGAAGACCAAGATATTCCGACTTTCCCTGCTGGCCGCCGGTGCCGGCCTGCTGCCCGCCGGCCTTGCCGCGCAGTCGTCGGGTGAAGGCCAGCCCGAGAATTTGATCCCGTCCGCACCGCCCGAGATCGTCAGTGAGCCCGTCGAAGCGGAAAGCGATGTGGTGGTATCCGATCCCGTCGTGCAGGCCATCGATGCGATGGCCGAGGAACGTGAACCGCTGGTTCAAAGCTGGAGCCTGGATAATGCGCGTGCGCTGGCGGCGATTGTCGAGGGCATCGGCGAGGAAGGCCTCACTCCTTCCGATTACGAACTGGCCGCACTGCGCGAAGCGATTGCTATCGGCCCTGACGCTGCGCTTGATGCGGCGGCAAGTAAGACGTTCCGTTTTCTTGTCGAAGATCTGCGCGACGGTCGTACGCCGATGAATGCGCGCAAACAGTGGTTCGTGTTCGATCCCGACCAGGATCGCTATCCGACCGGCTGGCTGATGGCGAAAGCGCTCGAAAGCGGCGATATGGCAGGAACGCTCGCGCGCATCATGCCCGAGCATCCCGATTATTACCGCCTCAAGGAAGAGCTGGCCAAAACGCCCGCAACCGACGCAAAACGTCACAAGCTGATCCGCGCCAATATGGAGCGCTGGCGCTGGCTGCCCCGCGATCTGGGCAATCAGTATCTGATGACGAATGTGCCCGAATATCAGCTGCGCCTTACGGTCAATGACAAGATCGTGCGGACCTATCGCACCGTGGTCGGCAAGCCGGGCCGCACAGCAACCCCGCAACTGGCCGAGAGTATCGAGGGTGTTGTATTCAACCCGACATGGACGGTGCCGCAATCAATCGTGAAAGGCGAAGGTCTGGGCGCGCGTGTGCTCGGCAATCCGGCATGGGCGCGGGCCAAGGGTTACAAAGCCACGCGTGGGGCAAATGGCTGGGTCAGCGTGGTCCAGCAACCGGGCCCGGGCAATTCGCTTGGCCTGATGAAGCTCCACATGCCCAACAAGCATGCAATCTTCTTCCACGACACGCCCTCGCGGCACCTGTTCAAGAACGCCAATCGCGCGCTGAGCCATGGTTGCATCCGAACCGAGCGTGCCACGGAACTGGCGATCACGCTGGCCATCCTGCAGGGAGGATTGACCGCGGACGAGGGTGTCGCAACTTTGAAATCGGGCAAATACACCTTGGTGGATTTCAAGAAAACGATGCCCGCCTACATCACCTATTTCACCATGGCTCAGGATATTGACGGCAAGCTGGCAACGTTCCGCGACATCTATGGCCGCGACAAGGCAGTGCTCGACAGCCTCGACGCGCCGCGCAAGCCCGATCGTTCGCGTGTAACCGATGAGCAAGTGATACCGATCGAGAACGACCCGCGCAGTATTGCCTAAGCTTAGTACACACCCGGATTGAGTTGTTGCTCGCCCGTCGGGTTGGGTGGTGACAGGATTTTCAAATCGGCCGGCGGTTCGGTCGTGGGCGGTGTGACAACACTGCCATCGGGCATAAGACCCAGACTGTCGGCATGGATCACCCGGCCACCGCCGAGCTGGAGCAGTGCCAGCTTGAAGTTGGCGTCCGACATCGCGAAGCACCCGTTCGAGCGGCCCAGTCGGCCCCATCTCTCAAGGTGTTCGGGCTCGGCATATTTTGCGCGGTGCATCACGATTGCCCTGTCGAGTGCATTCGAGTTGCTTTCATCCAGCCCCTCGAGCCGGATCGATGTGCCGAAGCGCCCCGTGTACCAGCCGAATGTCGCATAGCTGCCCTTGCTGGTGCAGTGCGATCCATGCGTATTGGAAAACCAGTTGAGCCAGCCATCATGTTCGGGATCAGATCCGTCGCCATGGGTGACGTGGTAGGACTTCACCTCGCCCGCTTCGAGATCGACGAAGTGGAAACGCGGTTCTGATGAGCGCAGGCCGAAATCGGCGATCCCGACATAATCCTCACGCCACAACATCTCGCGCGCCCGGGCCTTGGCTTGCGCCATCTTGGCGATTTCGGCCAGTTTTGCGTCGCGGGGCAAACCGCTGCGTGGCTTTGCCGGCAGACGAGCGGGCAGTGCGAGCACCGCGCCCGCAACCAATGTTCCCTTGATAAGATCGCGCCTGTTCATCTTTCGCCCTATAGCATAGGCAATACTAACTGTTTCGTGAATGGGAGAGGAGCATGAAACTGCTGAAAATCGCCATTGCTGCGGGAGCTTCGCTGGCGCTGGCTGGACCATCGCTGGCGGATGAAGTCGTGAGTGGTTCTGGCACGATCACGCATGAGCGTCTCACAAACAACTCCGGCATCACTTTGCAGTGGATCAGCTGGGACCATCGCGGCGTTGTCATGGCGCGTGAAGCGGGCGGCACAATGCATCTCACAGGCGGCCAGGTCGACCCCAACGGAGCGGGCAGCCTGTGGCTTGATGGCGAGGTGATCGATGCGGGCGATGACTATTTCACTTTCGAGGGTCTGATCCGTATTGCCAACACGCCGGACAAGGGACGCATCTGTCAGGATACGAAACGCTGGCACTTTGCGATCACGCAGAACAGGAAGTACTACCGGCTGCGCGAGTTTGAATGGTGCGACGGGTTAACCGACTATATCGACATTTATTTCTAGGCATTGATGGCCACATGTTTTGCATTTTGCTCTGCCATTGCGAGCATCGAACGCGCATGACGCTCGGCGACTTCACGCTGGTTTTCCCCATATCCGCCGCCTAGCGCACTCGCGATCGGCAGGCTGCGTGAGCGGGCCTGTTCGACCAGATAGCGGTCGCGCCAAACCAAACCTTCATCGGTCAGGGCAAGGCGACCAAGTTTGTCGTCACGATGCGGATCAACGCCTGCCTGATAGAGCACCAGATCAGGCCCGAAGCTCTCGATCACTTCCGGCAAATGACGACCGAGCACCGCAAGATAGTCATCGTCGCCAATCCCGTCGGGCAGGTTCACATCGAGTGTCGAACGTGCCTTGCGAACTGGGAAGTTCTTCTCCGCATGGATCGATAAGGTGAAGATGTCCTCGCGGCCCGCAGTAAGGCTCGCAGTGCCGTCACCCTGATGAACATCGCAATCGACGATGAGGATGCGGCTTGCATCGCCCTCGGCAACCAACCGGTTGGCGGCGACCGCAAGGTCGTTGAACACGCAGTATCCAGCGCCCGTTTCATGCAATGCGTGGTGGCTACCCGCAGCGCTGTTGGCGGCGTAGCCATGTTCCATTGCCAGCTGGGCCGCCAGCCATGTTCCACCATTGGTGTGTCGCACGCGGCTGGCAATATGCGGGGTGACGGGAAAGCCGATCCGCCGCTCCTTTTCGCGCGGAACCGATGCGGAGAGCACCTCCTCGACATAGGTCGGACAATGCACCGCCTCGAGCCATTCACGCGGCATGGGTTCGGGCGCGTGTTCTGTGATAGGGTATCCGCTCTCGCGAAGCGCGACCATCACCAGCTGGTACTTGTTGAACTTGAACGTGCCGCGCTCGGGCGGCGGAGCCATATAGTCGACATGATGGACGACGTGGAGCACGCCGTCAGTCGAACTCCTTGTCGAGCACCGGACGCGGATACCTGTCCAATTCCTCGAAGATCTCGTCTTCGCTGCGGCTTGCAGCGTTACGCCAGCTTTTTGCCGAATCCCGGTTACGCACATGCCCGCTTGGCGTTACGATCAGCACTGTCGGTGTGCCTTCCAGGGTTTCGAAGCCGAACCGCTCGGCGATATGGAGGTTATGTCCGTCATCGGTTTGCGGCATTCCGACATTGACGAAAACCAGTTCGTATCGCTCGGCAATCATGCCGCCAATCCGGTCCGTTTGCGTCCAGCCCGCGAAGGCGCGACTGTCGTGGCACCAGTTTGCACCGAGAACCACCAGCACGTTGACTTCCCGTTCAGCGGCGCGGGCGAATGCAGCATCTACCGCTGCGCTCGCGTCGATCGAAGCATCGTAAAGCCGCGCCTCGGGGTGTTTCTCTGCCTCTTGTTCGGCGGGCTCGATCTCATGCGCAGAGGAGGCGGTCGAGATCGCAACCATTGCCAAAGCCGCCGAGGCCAACGTCATATGTATGATCGTCATCGGTCCTCATGCTCCTCTTGCGCTGCCACGGCCAGTCTTTGCAAACCGGGTATCCCGACGGCGATTGCTTCCTGAAACCCGCCCATGACCGCTAGCCTAGTATCGCCCTCGGCCATCATCTTGGCGATGGTGGTGCCCATGGGATCGAGCCGCGCTTGCGAGAGCCATGCTGCGATCTTGGGTTCCTGTGACCATGCGCCGCGATTTATGAAATTGCCCAGCATGCCCAGCGGATAGGTGTTGGGTGTGTCGGTCAGCGGTGCAGGAACGCCGAGCCTGTTCTTCGTTTCGTCATCGTCGAAATGCACTTCGAGGAAAGCGGAGAGCGCCGCGCTGAACGTCACGAGCGGCACGTGCAACGGCTGCAGCACGATAGTGTCGCCGCGGAATTGCGGGCCATGCACGCGCTCTGCGGTGAAGGGGACGGCGGTCGCGGTGCAGTCGATGAACAGCGCATCCTCGGGCACGATCTCTTCGCAATCCGCAAACACCATCTTGCCCGGTTCGATCGCCGTCACGCGGCCATGACGGATAACATTGGTGATCTTGCGGAGCAGCGCGACTTCGCCTTCGGAGATGGTCGCATAGTGGAACATCTGAGGCTGCACGCTCTCATCGATCCGCAGCATGTAGCCACCGCGCCCGAGTATCTCGAACATTGCGTCGCCCGTTTCGGCCTCGGCAGCGGCCTTGAGCTGCGCGATCTGATTCTCGATTGCTGCTTCGAAGAAATCGGGCCCCGGCTGGGTGTAGGCGCGGTTGATCAGCCAGCTGTCGCGCGGGCAGATCCAGCTGATTTTGTCCGGGTCGATGCCCGCCTGTAGCAGCCACACACCGGTATCCATCGCGGTTTTGCCCGCACCGACGATGACATAGTGGCCTGGCAGGTCATCGGCGCGCTTCCACAGGTCGGGCAGGTCGCCCGGTATCGCGATAGGGGTTCCTTCAGCAACGTCATACTGTCGTTTGTGCGTTGCCGGGACCGAGGTCTTGTAAAACGTGCCATCGACCGTCTTGCGGCAGATATCGACCTTGGTTTCTTCGCCCGACAGGATCGACCTGAATACCCCATCGCCGAGATACTCGGACAATGGGTGGTAGGACACGCGCCCGCTTGGCAGGAAGCGGCGGTTCATCAGCTGCGCAAAGTAGGCTGAAACCTCGGTTCCGCTGGCGAGCGGATAGAGCCCTTTGTTGGGCCCATGATCGTCGACCACATCGTCGCCGAATTCCATCGAGTTGACGCCGTAGAACGCAGAGGGCTGGTGCAAGGCGACGAAACTGTATGCATCGTTCCAGTGCCCACCCGGCTTGGCGTGCATGTCGACGATCGTGACATGGCAATCCGGATCTTCGTCGAGCAGCGTATCGACAAAGGCAAGGCTTACCGCGCCGGCGCCGATAACGAGATAGTCGGTTTCGATGGTGGTCACTCCGCTGCGACCGCTTCGGCTTCTGTCGCTGCTTCCAGTTCGGCGGCTTTGGCCTCGACCAGCTCGACGATGTGGTCGAGCATGTCGCCGTCTTCGATATGGTGGTCCTTCATGCCCGAGAGATACACCATGTGCTTGCCATTGCCGCCGCCGGTCAGGCCGATATCGGTTTCGCGCGCTTCGCCGGGGCCGTTGACCACGCAGCCAAGCACCGAGAGCGATAGCGGGGTTTTGATGTGCTGCAACCGTTCTTCGAGTGTCTGGACGGTGCGGATCACATCGAAGCCCTGCCGTGCGCAGGAGGGGCAGGAAACGACCCGTACCCCGCGCGTGCGCAGGCCGAGCGCCTTGAGCATCTCGAAACCGACGCGCACTTCCTCTTCCGGCTCTGCCGAGAGCGATACGCGGATCGTATCGCCGATCCCGGCCCAGAGCAGGCTGCCCATCCCGATCGAGCTTTTGACCGTTCCGCCGATCAGCCCGCCGGCCTCGGTGATGCCGAGATGGAGCGGGCAATCGACCGTTTCGGCAAGCTGGTGATAGGCAGCGACCGCGAGGAACACGTCGCTTGCCTTCACCGCGACCTTGAATTCGTGGAAGTCGTGATCCTGCAGCAGCTTGATATGGTCGAGCGCGCTTTCGACCAGCGCTTCGGGGCAGGGCTCGCCGTACTTCTCGAGCAGGTCTTTCTCCAGGCTGCCTGCATTCACACCGATACGGATCGCGCATCCATTGGCCTTGGCCGCACGGACGACTTCGGCAACGCGTTCGTTGCTGCCGATATTGCCCGGATTGATCCGCAGGCAGGCGGCACCGGCATCAGCAGCTTCGAGCGCGCGTTTGTAGTGGAAGTGGATATCGGCGACGATGGGGATACGCGCGGCCTTGGTTATCTTGCCGAAGGCGGTGCTGGCCTCGACTGTCGGCACCGAAACGCGGATGAGGTCCGCGCCCGCGTCCTCGCAGCGGCGGATCTGGTCGAGCGTGGCCACTGCATCCTCAGTCGGCGTGTTGGTCATGGTCTGCACGGTGATCGGCGCGTCGCCGCCGACCGGCGTGTCGCCGACCATGATCTGGCGGCATTTGCGCCGCTCAATTGTGCGCCAGGGGCGGATATCGTTCATTCTTTACGCTCTTCGTCTGAACAGATGGACCACATGGACCACAGTCCTGAGGCAAAAAACCCCATTCCTGCGGCACGGGCCGTGTTGCCGCCCCTATGGCGGCATTCCTGCGGTTTTACGACAGCAAACATGAACAGGGCGCTAGCAGATCGAAGCCGCGTAGGAAAACGGCGGCGAAGCGCTTTGCCTCGCCGCCGCCAATGTCCGGGTTCCGATGCCTACCAGCGTAATAGCGGCGGCAGGGCGTAGCGTCCGATCAGCGCCCCGGCTACGACGGGGGCAGCATGCCATACGCCCAGATGGACAACACCATCGATCGGGCAGGCGAGGCCGTAAGCCACAGAGCCGAGCGCGGTTGAAGCAACACCGATATGCAGACCGGCGGTTGCGGGAGAGACCGGCGCGCCGCGACGCAGCCAGTAGACCAGTCCTCCAGCGGTTAGCACCGAAGACAGCAGGCCGGCACCGAAACAGGTCAGCCCGTAGGGATCCTGTGCTGCCGACAGGCCGTGATCATGGCCGAGCAGCGTAACGAAAGCCGCAACCGGCAACACAGCAGCCATTGCCATCGCCCATTTGGGTCCGTCATGCGAATTGCCCACGCGTGGGGCGGCCATCTTCAACACGCTGGCGGTGCTGGCCACGCCGAGCACCAGCAGCAGACCGTTGGCGATCAGGAAGAAGGCCGATGCTTCACCCGCCATGATCCCGCGCCACAGCCCGTCGAAAATCTCGACGCCGAGCACGGTGATCAGCACGGTCAGCGCGACAAGGATCACTCCGTCGCGAAACCTGATGGGGCGGACCGGTTCGAGCTCTTCTGAGAGCTGGTCGATCAGGGGGTTCTTTGCCCGGTTCATTCTATTCTGCCTTCTCGATAAGCGCGGACAGCTTCTTCAGCCCGCGATGAATATTCACTTTTACCGCGGACTCGCTTTGTCCGCTTCGCTGCGAGGCTTCCTTTATCGATAGCCCTTCGATTTTCACCATCTCGATCACCTCGGCCTGCTTGTCCGGGATATGGACGAACATGCGATCGAGGCTGAGCCGCGCAATCACCGATTCCTCTTCGCTGTCCTCGGGCGCATCGAAATCCTCCAGCTCGTCTTCCGCATTGCGATAGACTTTGCGCAAGTGATCGACCCAGCGATAGCGGGCTATTGCTGCAAGCCACGGCAGGAAAGCACGCTTGGGATCGTATGTATCCCGCTTGCGGTGCACCGCCATCAGCACTTCCTGCACCAGGTCGTCGATCTGGTGAGGCGGGCAGCGGCGGCTGTAATAGCGTTCCAGCCACAGCTGCACCTCGGTCAAAAGCACAGCGTAGGATTGCTTGTCGCCCTTTTGCGTAGCGACCATCAAACGGGCCAAACTTTGCTCGTCTGCAATCATTTTGCCCTCCTACTCGTGCCGATACCATACCGTATTCGCTCAGCCGCGCAGCCTGGTTACAAGCGCGTCGACAGAAAAGATTCCGCCCCCGCGAGAGATCAGGATTGTCGCCATGGCGATGATCGCAATGGCCCAGCCGAAGAAATGTTCGGAGGTCGGAAAGACAAACAGCTGGATCACCAGCGCCATCACCATCAATGCAGCCGCCGAGAAACGGGTTGCCAGGCCCAGAACCAGCAGGATCGGGAACAGGAATTCAGAATAGGTTGCCAAAGGCACCGCCAGGTCAACCGGCAGCGGAACGCCTGAAAACTCGTTCTCGAAGAGGAAGTACTGGACGTCATTGATCTGGAACCAGGTGCCTTCGTCGACCTTGGTCAGATATGACCGCCAGAACACGCCCGCGAGTGCAAGGCGAGTGAGAAACAGGGCAATGCCTTCGAAAAGGCGTCCTGACAGAATTCCGGTTATCCGGTCGTAAGTCGATGTGATGCTCTGCATGGCTCACTCCCCTTGCATATTTGCGGATTAGCGCTTGATCGGCTTCAGCGAGCCGTTGCCCTTGGGTGTCTTGATCTTGGTGCAGGTGCCCTTGTCGACCAGCTTCCAGGCATTGCCCTGGTAGTCGCGGGTTGAGGTTCCCGCGCAGCTGGTGCCCGGACCTGCGGCGCAGTCATTTTTGCCGGCCTTGGCAACGCCGTAGCATTTTTCCTTGCCGCCGCTCTGCGCGGCAGCCGGTGTCATTGCGAGGCCCGCAGCAACGCTTGCGGCGAGGGCCATTCCGGCGATCTTGGTAACATTGTTGGTCATTGGATAGCTCCTTGGGTGTTGAATCGCTTTGTGTCCTAGGGGGACTGGCAAGGAGTTCGGGGGCAGGGCCGGATCGGTTACAAATGACGAAAGAAATATTTCGCGAAAATAATTTGTAACCGTTGGAGGGGAGCGGGCGAATGCTCCATTGTCCCCGGGCGTACTTGTTCGGGGCTTTCTTACGCGACTTTCATACGAGAGGATTACCCCCTGATGAGCAAGAACACGACCAAGAGCACCATTTTCGCCGCCAGCGCTGCTGCACTCGCGCTGACCTCTGCCGCTGCATTCGCTGCCGAGCCGCCCGCGGGCAGCAAGGGCCGTGCGATCAACGCCAACGACACCGTCCATTGTTACGGCGTCCACGAATGCAAGGGCAATGCCGACTGCGCCACCACCGAGAACGCCTGCAAGGGCCAGAACGCCTGCAAAGGCCACGGCTTCAAGGCGATGAAGGCCGGTGAATGCCTGACCGCTGGCGGAACCATCGGCGACCTCGGCTAAGCCGGAAGCGAATTCGGTCGGCATATTGCCCGACCGATTGTGGCCCGGCGGAGACCCCAGTCCCTCCCTCCCCCATATGACGGGATTTTCCGCCGGGCCGCATCATTTCTGACAGAGACGTTCCATGCAGAGCATCGACACATTTTCCGGCTTCGGCCTCGGCCTCAGACGTACGCATTACCAGGATTTCCTGAGTGATGATGTTCCTGTCGATTTCGTCGAGGTGATTTCGGAAAACTACATGGTCGAAGGCGGCAATCCGCTGCGCGTGCTGGAACAGGTGCGCGCCAAAATGCCGGTGATCCTGCACGGTGTTTCGATGTCGATCGGTTCGGCGCACGGGCTTGATATGGAACATCTCGCCAGGCTCGAAATGCTGGCGAACCGGATCGATCCTTTGTGGGTCTCCGACCACCTTTGCTGGACCCGGACCAGCGCGCATAACAGTCACGATTTGCTGCCGATGCCCTACACATCAGATGCGCTCGACGTGGTGTGCGATAACATCGACTTGGCGCAGGAAACGCTGGGTCGGGCAATGCTGTTCGAGAACCCGTCCAGCTATATGACTTTCCCCGATGACGAGATGAGCGAGTGGGAATTTATTGCTCGGATGGTGCAGCGCACCGGATGCTACCTGCTGCTCGACATCAACAATATCTATGTCAGCGCGCATAATCACGGTTTTTCGGCGGAGGATTACCTCGCCGGATTGCCGCTCGACCGGGTGCGGCAGGTCCACCTTGCGGGTCATACCGATGGCGACATCAAGATCGACACGCATGACCAGCCGGTCTGCGACGGCGTTTGGCAGCTCTATGCCAAGGCGCGCGGCATGCTGGGCGACGTCGCAACGATGATCGAGCGCGACGATGGCATTCCGCCGATGCCAGAGCTTCTCGAAGAGCTCGATATGGCGCGCGCGATTGCCGGCAAATCGCGCTCTATGGAAGCAGCATGACCTCCGAAATGCTCGCCAAGCGCCAGCAGACCTTCATGGCGCAGGTACTCGATGACGAGGCTACGCTGCCCGATGGCTGGACCGAGCGGCACGCCGCCGGGATGGATATCTACCGCAATGCCTATCGCGCGCGGCTGGTCGATGCACTGCGCGACACTTATGAGCGCACGGCGAAGTGGGTTGGCGAGGACGCCTTCCGCAAGGCTGTGGCGCATCATGTGATAACGCGCCCGCCGAACAGCTGGACGCTCGACGATGTGGGTGAGGGCTTCCCCGAAGTGCTCGAAGAGCTGTTTGCCAAGAACCCTGAAGTCGCAGAACTCGGCTGGCTCGAATGGGCAATGCACCGCGCTTTTGTCGCCGCCGATGCCGAGCCGCTCGATGTTGCTGGTTTCGGTGATATCGCCTCCGGCTTCGCCGAGGAAGATTGGGCGAATATGCGGATCGCCTTCCTGCCCGGCACCATGGCGTTCCCGATCGCCAACGATATCGGCAAGCTATGGTGTGCCCTGGGTGAAGACAAGGCTGAAGGCAACGATCTCGCCCTCGATGCGCCGCATCACTGCGTGGTCTGGCGCGAGGATATCAAACCGGTCTTCATCCAGGTGATCGAAGCTGAGGGTCGTGCACTGGCGATGCTGCAAGATGGTGCAACTTATGGTGAGGCCTGTGAAGCGATGGTCGAACTGCTCGGTGAAGAGCAAGCCGTCGTTGAAGCGGGCGCAATGCTGGGCCGCTGGGTCCATAACGGTCTGATCGCTTTGATCGAGCGCTAACTAGTCTGCCGGAGGGAGGGCAAAGGCGACGATATGATCGCCAAGCTTGGTCCCGGCCCGAGCGTGTCCTCCAGCAGCGATGACAACATATTGCCGATCCTTCCAGACATAGCTCATCGGTGTTGCCTGCCCTCCAGCGGGCAACCTCCCTTTCCATAGCTCCGTGCCGGTCGCGACGTCGAATGCGCGCAGGTAATTGTCCATGGCCGCGCCGATAAACGCCAGTCCACCCCCTGTGACTACGGGGCCACCAAAGGAAGGTGTGCCGAAATTCAACGCGATGCCGCCCGGCGCGAGATCTTCGGTTGTGCCGAGCGTGCGACGCCAGACGATTTCTCCGCTGTCGAGGTCCACGCCTGCAAGCACGCCCCAGGGCGGCGGCGAGCAGGGCAGGCCCAGCGGCGAGAGGACCGCATCCCTCGTCATCGCATAGGGTGCACCCTCCATCGGCGCGAATTCGTCAGACTCGCTGATTTCGGTCACCTGTTCGCGACCCTCGGCCTCGCGGTGGAGCTGCATATATGATGCGATGTTGTTCATATTGATCACGAGCAGGTTGCGCGAGGGATCGAAAGCGGCGCTGCCCCAATTCGCCCCGCCGCCGGTGAAGGGGAGCGATAGCGTGCCCTCAAGAGAGGGCGGTGTGTAAAGTCCCTCCGCGCGCAGGCTGTTGAGCTTCGATTTGCATGCAAGCCGGTCCCACAGCGTAATGCCGAACGCATCGTCCGGATTGAGCCGGTCGGGAACAATTCCCGGTGTCAGAGCGGGAAAAGGCTGCGTTGGCGACAGGGTTTCACCCGCAACGCCGCCTTGCGGAACTGGTCGCTCCTCAATCGGCAAGAAGGGCTCACCGGTCTCCCGGTCGAGGACGAACACAAAGCCCGTTTTGGTGACTTGTGCGACAACATCCTTTGCCTCGCCATCGCGCCAGACCTGGTACAGTCCCGGTTGGGCAGGAAGGTCATAGTCCCACACATCGTGATGGACGGTCTGGAAATGCCAGCGCACGTCGCCAGTCGCTCCATCCAGAGCAACGAAGCTGTTGGCATAGCGATTGTCGCCGGGGCGGTTGCCGCCGAAATAGTCGGGGCTCGCGCTGGAGGTTGGCAGGAATACGAGCCCGCGTTCCTCATCGACAGACATGGTCGACCAGACATTTGCGTGCCCTCCTTCGATATTGGGGGAGCCGCTTAGCGGATCGAAGCTCCAAAGCTCCTCCCCGGTGCGAGCATCAAAGGCGAACACCGTCCCTTTGGGCGCATTGGTTCGTAGATTGTCGCTGATAGAAGTGCCGGTCACGATCACATCGCCGATAATCGCCGGGGCAGACGTGATCTGGAACTCGCCCGACCAGCGCAGCGATATTGAGGGCTCGATACGGACGGTTCCCGCTCCGCCGAAACTCTCGCACAGTTCCCCAGTTTTCGCATCGAGCGCGATCACCCGCGCATCGACGGTGCCCATGAAGAGCCGTGAGGTGCAAAGGTGATCCTCGGATGCGGCAGTATCCTTCCAATAGGACACTCCGCGACAGGTATACTGATTTCCGGGATTGGAGTCTGTCGGCACTTCGGGATCGAATCGCCACTTCTCCTCGCCCGTTCCGGGATCGAGTGCGATCACCTCGCTGAACTGCGTACAATAGACCAGCGAATCCTCGACCAGTATCGGGGTGGTCTGCAAAGCAGCTCTGCCAAGCGCCTCGTCGGACCGTCCCACCAGTGTGCCGCTTCTGTGGGTCCACGCAATCTGGAGCTGTCCGACATTGCCCGTGTTGATCTGGTCTGCGGCCACATAGCGGTTGCCGCCCTTGTCGCCGCCATATTCGCTCCAGCCATCGCCGACATTGCCTGTGTCGCTGCGCGCAATGGCTGCCTCGCCGTCAATGGTCAGGTCGTCATTCAGGCCCAGTACCTGCCATAAGGCCGAACCACCCAGAAAACTGACTGCCAGCAGGACCACGAGCCCGAATGCTACCACCTTCAACGGTTTCAATTTCATCGCGCTCTCCTCCATACGTTGATAGCAGAACGCCATGGATGGAGAAGCACCGGGATTGCGCCGCTTGATTGGCTTGCGTTATTGGACACACCCTGCGGCAAGACAGCGCGCGACCCATTCGTGAGCGCAAGCGGCAGGAGGGGGAGAAATGCCGTGAGCCACACAGAATTGCGTTTTGCCAAGCCGAGCCTGCTTATGCGGCTGGGTGAATGGGTGGTGTCCAAGCAGCCTTCCGAATTCAAGGATGTCGAGAAGGTCAAGGCAGCGCTCGCGGCCCGTCGCGAACCCAGAGACGCACCGATGCCGGAAAGTTACGAGCGTCGCTTTTCAGTCGAGCGCTGGACGGCGGCAGAACAGGATGTGGTGACTCTGCATCCCAAGCGCGGGAAGGGTGACTGGCACATCATCTATTTCCATGGCGGCGGGTTTACCAAGCCGATGTTCAAGGAACACTGGCCGCTGGTCGCCTCATTGGTCGAGGCCACCGGCGCGAGCGTGAGCGTGCCGCTCTACCATGTTGTGCCTGAGCATGATTACCGCGACGCCATGGCCCAGGCCGATACGGTTTACGAGAAGATCAAAGCGGACTGGGGTGATGGGAGGATCGCGCTGTGCGGGGACAGCGCCGGCGGCAATCTGGCAGTCACGGTCGCGTTGCAGCGACGTGATGCGGGCCAATCGCTGCCCGCACGCGTGATCCCCTTTGCGCCCTGGCTCGACCTGACCATGCGAGATCCCGGCGCGCGCGCGGTGCAGGAAAAGGACGTGATGCTCGATGTCGAGGTGCTGCGCGCGATGGGCGAGCTATGGGCGGGTGATCGCTCTGCCGACCATCCGCATTGCAGCCCGCTCTTCGCCGATCTTGCAGGCATGCCGCCAATGGCGATTTTCCAGGGGCGGCATGACGTTTTTGTGGTCGACGCTCGGAGTTTCGCCGACAGGACGCATGCTGCAGGTGTTCCGGTCCGGCTATACGAATATGAGGGCGGCCCGCATGTCTATATGGCGCTGACCTTCACCCGCGAGGCGAAGGATACGTTCAAGCTGGTCAAAGCCTTTCTCGACGAGAGGCTCTGAAGCCGGGCAAGAAAAAGGGCGCGAAACCGCAGTTCCGCGCCCCCTTTCTCGCATCGACCAAGACCTAGTCTTTGTCGAGCTGTTCCAGCTTCTTCGCTGCCCAATCACGGCCACCAAGGCCGAAGGCCAGCGCCCCGGCTACGGCACCGCCGACAACCAACGCGCCGAACGCCATGCCGACAATCTCTTCGCCCACGCCCATTTGGCGCAGACCCATGAAGGTGAACAGGACGATGGTGCCATAGCGGACCAGAGTGGCCGGCATGGTGCCTTCGCTGGCCCCGCTCACGATATTGGCGAGCAGGTTGGCAATCAGGAAGCCCAGCCCGATTACAACCGCCCCGAAGGCGACATTGCCGCCCTGTTTCAGAATATCGTCGAGGATTGCGGTGAGCTCGGGAAAGCCGAGTAGCTTCGTCGCGGCGATCGCGAAAAACAGGATGATCGCAACCTGCGCGATCCGTGCGATCACGGCCGAAGCAGTCGTGCTTTCCGGCAGAATACCTGCAGCTTTGACCGAGCGGTCGATCCCGAGACCCGAGAACAGGTCGGTCAGGATGCCGACAGCAAACTTGCTGATCAGGTACCCGATGCCGAGCAGGATGCCCGCGGCAATAATGTTAGGCACAGCGGCCAGGATCATGCTGAGCATGTCGGTCGCCGGACCGGAAATCGCCGCGATATTGAGCACACCCAACGCACCGATGGCGACCGGAATTGCGATCAGGACATAGATGATCGTGCCGATGGTCTTGCTGATTGCATTGTTGCCGGTGACGTTCTCCACGCCCCCTTTGCTGGCCCATTTGTCAAGATCGACCGTCTGCATCGCGGTTACGGCGATGTCGCGCACGATGCCCGCGATCATCAGGCCAACGAACAGCAGGATACCCGCACCGAGCAGGTTCGGAACAACATCCATCATATTGTTGAGCAGGTTGTTGATCGGTCCGGCTACGCCGTCCAGCTCCAGCACTTGCAGCACGCCGAGAAGGCCGAACAACCAGATAAACAGGCTGACGATCTTGCCCAGCGACGCGCCGATGCTTTCGCCGCTGCTTGTGTCGCGCTTGAAGAAGCTGACTGTGTCGACCAGCTGCGCGAAGGCCCATTTTGCCGCCTTGGCCAAAGCCCATGTGACGATCAGGATGACGAGGACATAGAAGGCCTTCTCGGCCAGATCCATCGCCACCGCTTCATCAAAGCGATAATTTCCAATCTGCATTGTTGTGCTCCCCAAAAACTCCGCGCGCTTTTTAGCATGGCGCGGCGCGAATCCGAAATTCCCCTTTTTGATCAGTGGAAAACATGCCTGGAAAATTGCTCTGGCAGGCGGGACAATTGCTGCTAACCTGCATCCATGCAGAAAATCACCGCTATGATCGCCCTTGCTTTTGCGCTCACCTTTGCTCCGGCGCAGGCGCAGCGCATGCCCGATGGAGAACGCTGGACTATCGCTATCCATGGCGGTGCCGGGACGATGGATCGTGAAAGAATGACGCCCGAGCAGCAGGCGGCTTACAAGGCAGCGCTGCAGGCTGCGCTCGATGCAGGGGCCAAGGTGTTGCGTGAGGGCGGATCGGCCATCGAGGCGGTGAAGGCCGCGATTGTGCCGATGGAGGACGATCCGAAGTTCAACGCCGGGCGCGGGGCAGTGTTCACCTGGGAAGGCGAGAACGAGCTCGATGCTTCGCTGATGGACGGCGAAACGCGCGCTGCGGGTGCGGTTACGGGTGTTAAGGCGGTCAAGAATCCGATCCTGCTGGCCGATGCGGTGATGAAGCATGGCAGGCATGTCTTCTTGAGCGGCGCAGGAGCAGAGGAATTCGCGCGTGATGCGGGGCTGGAGACAGCCGGCCCCGAATGGTTCGCAACCGAACGCCGCCGGAACGCGCTCGAAAGGATGAAGGCGCGCCAGCTTTCGGCGCTGGATGTCGACCAGAAATTCGGCACGGTTGGCGCGGTGGCAATGGACCGGAACGGGAACCTGGCTGCGGGCACTTCCACCGGCGGCATGACTGGCAAACGCTGGGGCCGGATCGGCGATTCCCCGGTCATCGGTGCAGGTAACTACGCCGATAACCGCGCTTGCGCTGTTTCGGCCACCGGATCGGGCGAGTATTTCATTCGCGTGGGTGTGGCGCAGGAAATCTGCACCCGGCTACGCTATCGTTTCCGTGCGGAGATCGACGCCGCGCAGGAAAGCGTTCCCAAGGATGAGGATGGTTTCCCGACCTATATCGTCCATGCCAGCGAGTTCGGCCTCGAAGCCGATGACGTGCAAGAGGAGTCGGATGCCGTGATGGGCGAGGTTGGCGATCTTGGCGGGACTGGCGGAGTGATCGTCGTAACGCCTGATGGTCATGCAATCTTCAGTTTCAACACGCCTGGCATGTATCGCGGCCGTGCGAGCAGCAGCGGGCTCAATGAAGTCGCGATCTTTGCGGGTGAATAGGCCCCGCTAGATTTTGCCCAAGCGGCAATTCCTGGCATCGAGGATCGGTCGCATCTCGCGATAGGCCGCTGGTGTTCTCACCAGCGGAATATAGGGGTGCAGATGGTGCACGATATGGAACTGCATGCCCATGGAACCGATATTTCCGACCATCGACTTCCAGCTGCGCGTGTTGCGATAGCGGCTTTGCTCGTTACCGGGATGATGTGGAGCCCATGACAGGAAGAATGTCAGGTAGGTGATGGCGATGTGATAGGGCAGCCACCACAGCAGCAAGGCCTCCAGCGCAAAGCCGCTCCATGCCAGTGCGCAGAGAATCGCCACATGGCCCAGCTTGTAGAAAATGGCGATCGGGATCAGATCTTCGCGTCCGGTGCGAGCAAGCGCCCCCAGATAGTCGCTTGCCCGTTTGGCATCGGGTTGTCGCTCGCGAATGGTACGCCAGATCGCATGCCACGGTCCCTTCGCCATACTCGTGATATCGGGATCGAGCTCCGGATCGTTCGTGTGGCGATGATGCTGGAGATGCGTCACGCGGAGCACCTCGAACGGATAGACGATCATCCAGCTTGTCGCGTGGCCGACCAGCTCGTTCAGCCAGCGCAGTTTCTGTCCCGGACGTGCGATGATATCGTGCTGCGCGTCATGCGTTGGCAGATAGACCAGCGACATATTGATCGTCGCGATCACAAAGCCGAGCCACAGCGGGATCACATCGAAAATGACAAGCGGCCACAGCGCCAGCCAGACGGCCAGATTTCCGAAAGCCCAGACGACAATTTCCCACGGGAACATCCCGCTATGTTTGCGCGCAATGGCAATCTCCATCTTGCGCAGCTGTTTGTCCGATAGCGTGGAGAGATCGGTTGCGGCGTTCATATCCAGCGTCTCCGGATCTGCGCCAGAATGCCCAGCGAGCCGCCAGCAATGAGGGCGAATGCCATTGTGCTGAGGCCGAAGGGAGCCTGCCACCCCAGCGCGTCCATGCCCTGAGTGATGACTGGCACAAGAAAGCCGAAGGCAAAGATCAGCGGTAAACCCCCCATCACCAGCTTGAGCAACCGTTCCATGATGTCCCTCCCGAACAGTGGCAAATTGCCACCGGCATTCGGGTTAGTAAAGCTCGCGTCCCGGGCGCCGAGCTACAGCATCCTATCCATGCACAGGCTGAATTCGTCCGAGACATAGTCGCCAAAGGCCGGACATTCGGCAAAACCGTATTTTTCGTAAAGCTTAACCGCTGGTTGAAATTCGGCGGGCCTGCCGGTTTCGAGGCCCAGCCAAACGTATCCGCGCCTTTCGGACTCGGCCAACAAATGTTCCAGTATCGCCTTGCCAGCGCCTTTGCCGCGAAATTCCGGGGCGGCGCGCATCGATTTCAATTCCCCGCGTTTATCGCCCAACTCCTTGAGCGCACCAACCGCTGCCAGCTTGCCGTCACTCCAGACCGAGTAGAATGTTACATCGGGTTCGCGCAGTCGCTCGACCGGCATCGCGTGAACTTTGCAGGCGGGCGACCAGCGATGCATCTCGGATAGATGGAGTTCGAGCAGAGCGTTCACCTCGGGTGAGGCAAGATCGTCCTCGCGGATCGTATATCGCTGGCTCACGAAAATTTATCAGCCTTGCGTTTGCCGAAGCGCATATCACTTTCGAGCCGCGCGCGGAGTTGGGCATAAAATGCTTCCAGGAAAGCGCGTTCATCGCCCGAGCCCGGGTTCCAGCCAATTTTGCGGCAGATTGTTTCGGCCACCGCCTCGATCGCTTGCGGTCGTCCGTCGCGCAGCACGCGTTCGAGTGTCTGGAGTTCATACTCGCCATAGACAGATAGTTCATCCTCGCCGAAACGGTATTGCGTGCCGGTCAGCTCGCTGGTGCCCGTCGCGACCGTGCCGCTGGTTGACATCGTTTCGGCCAGTTTCTGCTTGGGCGCATCGAGCACCCACGTCCCCGCGATCAGGTCCCCCGCGCGCATCCGGTCCTTGTTGAAGAAGGGAAACAGCAGAAAGACCAGCAGCCAACCGGTGGCGGCCCATCCGGCCGCACCCTCGGCCCCGAACGCACTGCTGAACAGCATGACCAGCGGCAGCAAGAGTTCCACCTTGCGCAGCAGGTTTCGCGCGATCACCGCTTCAGGCGTCAGCCTGCCGCCATTGCGCGAGGCGACGCGAACGCCGCAGATCCGCTTGCCCGGTGTGGCACCGCGCGGCCCCATCTCGAAAAACATGAAATAGCCATTCCAGGCGACAAACCAGAATATCGACCAGACCACGAAGAGGAATTCGAACGAGCCGGGCAGTTCGCTTCCCTCTGTTTCGACCAAGGTCCCGATGCCGGTCAGCATCAGCAGCCAGGTTGTAAGCACCGTGACAATGGTCAGGAATGTCAGATCGAGAACCAATGCACCCGCCCGCGCGCCTCTCGATGCGATTGTCAGCGGCAGGGCGACGCCCTCTGGCGTGACCATTGTTCGGACGCGCTTCATGCGCCGTTCGCGCAACTGGCTGGGGAGAGTGGCGTTGCTCATTGCCCTGCCTCGCGCGGCTTACGACCGTAACCGAAGAAGTAGGCCAACCAGAACAGCAGCATGAATCCGCCGATAATCGCGCGCGCTTCCTGTCCTGCCAATTGTCGCGGGAAGGCCTCCAACAGCGCCGCGAAGATCAGCATCAGTATAACGCCGATCATCACCTGCGCCCCGCGTTGCCCGCTCTCGGCTGCGGCTGCCATGATCGAACGCTGGCCGGGAAAGGCCATCTTGCGCCCGATATGCATACCCGCCGCACCGGCAAGCAGGATGGCAAAGAACTCGGTCGTCCCGTGCACAGCCAGCCAAGAGGCAAATTCGCCGGTCAATCCCTGACTGTTATAGAGCCACAGCATCGCACCGAGCCCCGCCATATTGTAGACCAGCAAGAGCAGCGTCGGCATCCCGAATGCGAAACCAAGCGCGAAGGCGAGAATGCACACGCCCGAATTGTTGACGAACAGCTGGGCAGCAAAGGCGCTCATACCAGACTGGTATTGTTCCACCGCCAGCGTCTCGCGCAACACCTCGCGGCTGGCACCGGGCTGCCGCGCGTCGAGGAACTGGGCCGGAACAAGACTGTAATACCATTCGACATCGCGCGCGACGAGGATCCAGCCGGTAACGGTGCCGGCGACCATCACTGCGAATGCGATACAGATGTCGAGCCAGATTTCCTGGATCGAGCGGCTTAGCTTGCCCCCGAAAAACTTGCGCAGCCATGAAATCAGGCCGAGGCGAGGGCCGTAGACCTGGAACCACGCGCGCTGGACGAGCGATTCGAGATAGCTGAGTGTTGCCGCATCGAGCGAGGTCTCGCGCGCCACCGCAAGGCTTGATGCAGCCATCCGGTATAACGCGGGAAGATCGGTCACTTCCTCGTCGGTCAGCTTGCGCAGCTGGCCCCGTTCGAGCCGGGCCAGAATATATTCGAGCCGCTTCCACTCGCCCTCGCGCTGCAAACGGAACCGGTCTGACCGCAGCGCCGCCGCTTCGATATCGGGAATGCTCTCCATTTCCGGAGCGCGCGAGAACATGGCGAGCGTGGGCGCCTTCATCCGATTGCTCCGCTGCGTTTGATGTCGAGATAGGAATCGATCAGCCGGTACCCGATCTTGTCCCACGGAGCCTCGATGATGTCGACGCCCATCTGGCGCAGCCGCTCGAGCACGACCTGCCGCTGACGGGTCAGGGTGTCTGCCGTCACCGCCACCGCAAGGTCGTCAATCGTGTTGGGTTCGCTCGACGCCAGTTCCGCTAGCTCCGCATCTTCAATCGTGACGAACAGGACAACATGCTTCTCGACCAGCCTGCCGACGCTTTCGATCATCAGTTCCGCGCCGGTCGGATCGGTGAAATCGGTAAACAGCACAATCAGCGAGCGCCGCTGAAGCCGCGATGTCAGCGAGGCGAGGGCGAGGGTAAAGTTGGGTTCCTCGGCGTGATAATCGAGCCCTGCGGCTGCCGACTGCAGCTGGTGAAAAGCGCGCGTGTCCCCGACAAAGGGGGTCATAATCTCCGGCCGCTGGGCGAACCCGAACAGCGAGACCCGGTCGCCGCCCTTCAGCGCGACATAAGAGGCGGTGAGTGCAGCTGTAACCGCGCGGTCGATGCGCGGCAGACCTTCGACGGGCTCGCACATCGCTTGCCCGCAATCGAAGGCAAAAATGATCTGGTTGTTGCGCTCGCTTTCATTTTCGCGCGCATAGAGCTTGGTGTGGCGCGCGCTGGCTTTCCAGTCGATCCGGCGGCGGTCCATGCCCGCTTCATATTCGCTAAGCGCTTCGAACTGTGTGCCTTCGCCGCGAATACGCCGCGCAATCAGGCCGAACTGGGCATCGCGCAGATAGTTCTGCAATTCGGGTGAGCGGATCGGAGAGAGGTCAGGCCAGATGCGCACTTCCTGTTCGAGCGGATGGGTAACCTGCCGAGCGCCCAGGCCCAGCGGGCCGGCCCAGCGCAGCCAGACTTGAGAGATTTCCGCCGTACCGCGGCGCACGGGGATTGGCTCAGCGACACCTTCCCACACTTCGTTGGCTCGATCATAGTCGAGCAACAGTTCGATCCGGCCGTCTTCTTCCAGACGGTTGTCAACCGCAAGCGCGGCTTCGGGGGCAGAGCCAGAGGCTCTCCCTATCAGTTCGGCAATGATCGCCAAGCGGAACGGCTCGCCCACCTCGCAATCAGCCGGTGCAGCAACGGTCCATTCTCCCAATCGTCCGGCTAGTGCGCCGTCGAGCAAGACCAGCACCAGCAGTGCAACCGCAGCGGCCGGGACAACCAGCCATGCATCGGGTGCGGTCGCGGCAATGACAATTGCCACCGGTGCGGCGAGAGCCGTCAACCATGCCGCACGGGCGGTCGGGAGTATCGGGAAGCGCATGCGTAGGCTCTAGCGCGGTGCCTCGGTGCTCTCGACCATCTCGCCGACCAGCTCCTCGACATCGCGGCCTTCGATTTCGGCTGCGGGGCTGAGCATCAGCCGGTGACGCAGGACTGCAATAGAGAGCGCCTTCACATCGTCGGGTATGACATAGTCGCGGCCATCGAGCGCGGCACGGGCGCGGGCGGCATTGGCAAGCAATACCGCTGCACGCGGGCTCGCCCCGCTGGCGAGTTCGGTGCTCTCGCGTGTCGCCCGGATCAGGCGAACGATATAATCGACGATCTCCTGCGCGACAGTGACAGCGGTGATTGCAGCGCTGGCAGATGCGAGTTTCGCCGCGTCGGTCACTGCCTCTATCCCGAAGGCATCCGGTCGCTGCGGCCCTTGCTTGTCGCCGAAGCGAGTGACGATGGCGGCTTCTTCCTCCGCGCTGGGATAATCGACCAGCAGCTTGAACAGGAAGCGATCGAGCTGCGCCTCCGGCAGAGGGTAGACGCCCTGGTTTTCTATCGGGTTTTGCGTTGCGACCACCATAAACCGGTCGGCCAGCGGGTGGGTTTCGCCGTCAAGCGTCACCCGCCGCTCCTGCATCGCTTCGAGCAGGGCCGCCTGTGTCTTTGGGGGCGTTCGGTTGATTTCATCGGCCAGCAACAACTCGCAGAAGATTGGTCCGCGTGTGAGCGTGAAGGTGCTGGTCTGGAAGTTGAACAGGTTCGAACCGAGAATATCGCCGGGTAGCAGATCGGGCGTAAACTGGATGCGTCCATAGTCCAGACCGAGCGCCGCGCTGAAACATTGCGCGAGGAAAGTCTTGGCGGTTCCGGGCGGACCTTCGAGCAGCACGTGCCCCTGGCTCATCAGCGCAATCAGCAGATGATCGACGGTCTCGTCCTGGCCGACCACGGCCTTCGCGACCTGTCCGCGAATGGCGTCGGCGAGGCCGCGCACATCATCGAGTGTCATTTGGGCTGTCATGTATCGAGCGTCCTTTCGATGGCTCTGAGCGCGGCTGCAGCGCGCAACAATTCCTGGTTGGTTCTGGCGTTGCGAAGCCGGTTGGTGGCCTCGGCGAAATCGGGTGCATCCGGTGCGCGGCGGGTGACCGCTTGGGCGATTGCGGTGTCGTCGGCATGACGCATGCCAAGCATCTTGGCGATCCTCTCGCCAACCATATCGGCATAGGGCCGCGAGAGCAGGTGAACACGCTTGCTGCGCTGGATGAACCCGGCGCTGTTCTTCACCAGCCGCGCTTTGCCGAACGCAATCGCGCGGCCTTCAGTGACGGGCGGTCCGAAGCGGCGAAAAGCACGCCAGCCAATCACTATCATCGCGAGTATCAGGCACAGTGTCGCTGCGAGAAACGGCGGTTGGAAAGCGAGTGTTAGCAGGTTCTGCGATGCGCCGAGGCCATTCAGCGTGAGATCGAAGGTCACATCGAGATCCTCGCCCTCCATTGCGGTATCGACCAATGCATGGGCGAGGTCGGCACGAGTCCGGTCGGCCAAACCGTAATTGTTCATCAGGTCTGGATCGATCACGAAGGTGACGCCCCATTTGCTCGAATCGAGATATTCGGGATCGCCCGGTTCAAATCCGGCCGCTCCGGCAAGCGCGGGATAATACCCCTCGTCGTCGACATATCCTGCGAGTATTTCGCCTTTGGAATTGCGGACCAACGGTTGGAGCGCGGTTCCATTCTCGGCGCTGTAGCGGGATTCGGGTAGTTTTCCTGCATAGCCCAACCCCTCCCAGGATTCTCCCTGACCGTCGGAATCGACTTCGTAGGCGAGATCGAGCGCGTAGGGTGCATCGAGTTCGGCGGCCCATTCGGGTGCGTAACTTCCGACCAGCTCCACCCAGCCCTGTTTTGCTTCGCCGCTGATGGTCGGCGGTATCTGATAGGTCAGCCATTTGGGCAGGGATCACCAGCGTGGGCCCGACATAACGCCGTTCTTCGAGAATTCGGGTGAACTCTTCGGCATCGCTGTTCATACCTGGCGTCAGTACCAGCAAGCCCTCTTCATCGAGATCACCGGGACTGCGCGAAAGTGTTACTTTGTGCCCGTTCTGCTCCAGCAAGGTGGTCAGACCGGCAAAACCGTTGAGTCCTTTGGCGGCTGCATGCGATCCGCCATCGTTGACATCGCGCCCGATATTGCCGGTGCCGATGAAGTAGAGCGTCGCGATGAAGGCCAGCGCGCCGAACAGCACCAGCCCGAGCACGACCGTGGGATTGAAGGCTTTGGGGTTGGTGCTGCTCATGTCGACCCCTCACGCAGCGATTGCAGCGCAAACTCGGCATAGGCAGCGCGCGCTGCTTCCCAATCCTCCGCGCCAAGGCGGCGCAGCGCGAACAGGCTGCTCTCGACGCGCCGGGCGATGGTTTCGAAGGCAGAGCGCGCAGCTTGCGGCAAGGCGGGCAATGCAGCCAACTCGCGCGCTGTGCTGGAGGGACCCACCCATTCCGGACGCGCTGCCGCAATCTGGCCAACGCTGCGTTTGAGCAGCAGATGTGTTGCCTCGTCATATTGGCCCGCAGCGGCGAGACGATCAGCCTCTTCGAGCAGGGCCAGCGCCTCGCTTTCGACCGGCACCCAGTCCTCGTTCTCGCCCTCGCCGCGCGGCGTGTAGTCGAGCACCGGGGCAAGCAGCTTCCACAGCAGATAGAGCAGGCAGGCCGCAGCTCCGGCGAGCAGCACCCATTTCATCACAGGCCAGCTTGCGCCGAATGTTGAGCCGACGGGCTCGAACAGTTTCGCAATCGATTCGAGCAGATCGGTAAGCCAGCTAGGTGGTTCGGGCGGCGGTTCTCGCTCCACCGGCGCATATTGGATCGAGCTATCGCCGCGAACGGCCGCATAGGCGTCATTCGACGTGTCGCTCGTCACCGATCCTGCCTGCTGCGTCGTCACGATGGCTGTCGTGGCAGAGCCAAACTTGGCGCGCAACCCGCAGATTGTTGCAACCTGCTGATATTGCAAATTAGCCGCGCTTTCGTGCCTGGCGGTAGCTGCCGAGAATGCGCAATTGCTTGCAGTGGAAGGCAAGCTCCTCCAGCGCGCGATCAACCGCTGGATCGCCCGGCGCTCCGATAATATCGGCATAGAACATCGTGGCCGAAAAACTTGCGCCCTTCTGGTAGCTTTCCAACTTGGTCATATTGACGCCGTTGGTCGCAAAGCCGCCCATCGCCTTGTATAGCGCGGCAGGGATGTTCTTTACTTCGAACACGAATGTGGTCATCGCCTGATCACCTTCGAGTGTCGCGGCATCGAGACCGCTGCGCGCGAGAACGACGAAGCGCGTCATATTGTCATGGGCGTCTTCGACCTTGTCCTCAGCGATTTCGAGGCCGTAGAGATCAGCTGCAAGCTTGGGTGCTATGGCAGCGAGCTTGGGGTCGGCTTTCTCTGCAACATAGGCTGCTGCACCGGCTGTATCGGCATGGCTCAGCGGTACTATTGCGCGCTCGCGCAGGAAATGACGCGACTGGCCGAGTGCTTGCGGGTGGCTGTAGGCAACGTCGAACGGGCCGAGCGATCCGTCGGGATTGGGCTTTGCCATCAGCGCATGCGTAATCGGCATGAAATGCTCGCCGACAATCGCCAGCCCGCTTTCAGGCAGCAGGAAGTGGATGTCGGCAACGCGCCCATTCTGGCTGTTCTCGATCGGGATAATCGCGCAGCCCGCGCGGCCTTGCTTTACCGCATCGAGCGCATCCTCGAAACTGAAGCAAGGCAGCGGCAGATGGTCGGGCGTTGCCTCGGTTGCCGCGCGGTGCGAATTGGCCCCGGGCGATCCCTGAAATGCAACCGCCTGACCGGGATTTGCAGCGGCGGCCCGCTGCATCTGCTCGACCATCGTGCGAGCGGGTTTGGGAAAACTGTCCATATCGATCTTTCGCCTAACCTTGCCGAAGGCGCGCCGCAATGGTGCAGTCAAGACAACAGACAATGCAATTGCGGCTATTGCAGTCTGGCCACGGCCCCACTAAAGCGGCGCGCATACCTGCCATTTTGGCACGCCATTTTGGAAATTTGCGGAAAATCGACGCATGGATGATCGTTTCAACACTATCGCTGGCTGGGTTCTGTTTTCGGGCATTATCGCGCTCGGGCTGTCGAGCGTATCAGCCAAGTTCTTCAAGGCGGAGCGGCCCGAAAATCCGGGCTATCCGGTAGAAGTCGCTGATGAAGGCGGCGGCGCAGATAGTGGTCCCGATCTTGGCACACTGCTCGCGGCTGCTGATCCGGCGCGCGGCGAGCAGCAGGCGGTCGCGCGTTGCGGCACCTGCCACACATTCGATGCTGGCGGTGCAGCCGGTCAGGGTCCGAATCTGCATGGCATCATGGGTTCGGCTATCGCTGGTAAGAGCGGCTTTGGTTACAGCGGCGATCTGGCGGGCAAGGGTGG
>CBDCXY010000007.1:0-79701 GCA_965223995.1 Pontixanthobacter sp.
CGTGGATGTCGTCGAGCCCCTTGACCCCACCGCTGGCGATTACCGGTAGGTTGGTCTGCCGCGCAAGGTCGACCGTCGCATCGATATTGCAACCCTTCAGCATCCCGTCGCGCCCGATATCGGTGAACAGCAGGCTGGCAACGCCGGCATCCTCGAACCGGCGCGCCATATCGGCGATGGGAACATCCGACACTTCGGCCCAGCCGTCGGTCGCGACCATCCCGCCCTTCGCATCCACCGCGACGACGATCCCGCCTTCCCATTCTGTCGCCATATCACGCACGAATTGCGGGTCCTTGAGCGCCGCCGTGCCGATCACAATCCGCGCGACACCGGCATTGAACCAGCCCTCAACGTCTTCCGGCGTGCGAATGCCGCCGCCAAGCTGGACGTAGCCCGGAAACGCCTCGACAATCTGCTCCACCGCTTCGCGGTTCTGCGCACTTCCGGCAAAGCTGCCGTCGAGGTCGACGACGTGCAGATGCTCCGCCCCCGCATCGGCGAATATCTTCGCCTGCGCCGCCGGATCATCGCCATAGACGGTCGCGCGGTCCATATCACCCTCGGCCAGGCGCACGACCTGCCCGCCCTTGAGATCGATGGCTGGGAAAACGATCAAGGTTTCCACTCCAGAAAACGCGAGAGGAGACCAAGTCCGTAGGCCTGGCTCTTCTCGGGGTGAAACTGAACGCCGACAATAGTGTTCTTGGCCACCGCCGCAACCAGCCCTCCGCCATGATCGGTCATCGCGGCAATGTGCTCGGGTTCGTCGACCGCGAAGTGGTAGGAGTGGAGGAAATAGGCTTCCCCTTCCTCTATCAAATGGTGAGAGGGCGCGTGCCGCGTCAGCGCAACGTCGTTCCAGCCCATATGTGGCACTTTGATCGCCGGATCGGTCTTCTCGATTGCGCGCACTTCGCCGGGTATCCAGCCTAGGCCAGATGTAAGGCCGTGCTCGAGCCCCTGCGTCGCTAGCAATTGCATGCCAACGCAGATGCCCAGAAAGGGCGCAGAGCCGACTTTGACCCGCTCGGTCATGGCTTCCACCAGCCCGTCGATGGCGCCCAGCCCCTCAGCGCAAGATTTGAAGGAACCAACACCCGGCAGGACGATACGATCTGCCGCACGCAACACATCGGGATCGGCCGTGACCTCGACACCCTCGGCTCCGACGGCCTTCAGCGCATTGTAAACCGAATGAAGATTACCCGCGCCGTAATCGACCAGCGCGATTTTCTCAGCCACCGAGCTGGCCTTTCGTCGAGGGCACAGCCCCACCCTTGCGCGGATCAAGTTCCACCGCTTGCCGCATCGCCCGGGCAAAACCCTTGTATATCGCCTCGCAGATATGGTGGTTGTTGCTGCCGTAGAGCAGCTCGACATGCAGCGTGATGCCCGCCGTTTGCGCGACCGAATGGAACCAGTGCTCGATCAACTCGGTATCCCATTCGCCGAGCTTTTCCTGGCTGAACCCGGCTTTCCAAACCAGAAAAGGCCGCCCCGAAATATCCAGCGCCACGCGCGCCAGTGTCTCGTCCATCGGCGAATAGGCCGTGCCGTACCGTCCGATCCCGCCCTTGTCGCCCATTGCCTCGGCCAAGGCCTGACCCAGCGCCAGCGCGCTATCTTCGGTCGTGTGGTGCTGATCAACATGCAAATCGCCATCGACCTTCATCGTCACATCGATCAGCGAATGGCGCGAAAACTGCTCCACCATATGGTCAAGAAAGCCGATCCCGGTGCTGACATCATAGCTGCCGGTCCCATCGAGATCGATCTCGACGAGGATTTTGGTCTCGGTGGTATTCCGTTCGATACGTGCCTGTCGCATAGAGCGGGCTATACGCGCCAAAATTTGCTGCGCAAGCGTGAGAATGGCCGAATTTGCGCGCTTTGCCGCTTGACCCGGCGCATTCTGCCCGCCACCTATCGCTCGATATGAGTGACGAAACGCCCGATAGCCTGATCGCATATGACGACATCGTGCAGGAGGCGCTGCGCGCCGTGGTTGGCCGTGTGCTGAGCGAGGTTGTCGAAGCGGGCGGCGAACTGCCGGGCAACCATCACTTCTACATCACCTTCAAGACCGGCGCACCGGGCGTGAACATCCCCAAGGATCTGCGCGAGCGTTTCCCCGATGAAATGACCATCGTGCTGCAGAACAAGTTCTGGGATCTGGCGGTGGACGAAGAAGGCTTCACCGTTGGCCTCAGCTTTAACGCGATCCCCTCGAAGCTCGACATTCCCTTTGCCGCGATCACAGCCTTTGTCGATCCGGCGGTCGATTTCGGACTGCAATTCCAGGCGAGTGTCGCCGACATGGCGCCCGAAGCGCATGACGATGCTGAAAACGACGCATCGGAACAGGAGCCGCATCCAGCCGTTACCGAAAGCGAAGACGGTTCCAACGTCGTCACGGTCGATTTCGGCCGCAAGAAGTAGCTCGCGCTTTGCCCTCCCCGGCGGAGCAGAACCCGCAAGGACAGTACCCATCGCTGACGAACCCGCCGATCATCAGGCAGTGGAGCCGGAAAATCCCGAAGTGAAAGTGCCCGGGCCAAGCGATGTGCCCACGGCCAATCTGCTGATGGCGGGAATAGCCGTGAAAGCTGGCTCCTACCTCATCAGCGATTTCGTTCAGAAGAGACTGCTCAAGGGGCGCTATGGTGTAGAGGACGCCAACGCGATCGTGCAAAGTCGTGGACTCAAATACAAAGCCGCGTCTCTAATAGCCGCCAAGGTCGCCACCAAATCGGTGCCGGGTGCCGCCCTGATAAGCGGCGGGTTGGTAGCAAAGGCTTTGTTTGATCGCGGCGGGAAGAGGCGCAAAGCAAAGCGCGAAGCAGATCGCAAATTGCTGGAAAAAGCCGAAGACAGCTGAGCGACCGCTAATTTTCGGGCGTGTGCCGCGCGCTACTCTTGATTCTTGGGCCACCTCTGCCCCATGAGCGGGCATGGCCAATCAGAATGCTCTAGCACACCCCAATCTTGAGCGTCGGGGACTGCTCTTTATACTTTCCTCCCCGTCGGGCGCGGGAAAGACAACCATGTCGCAGATGCTGTTGACGGCGGACGAGGAAATCAAACTCTCCGTTTCGGTCACGACCCGCCCGCCCCGACCCGGCGAAATGGACGGAATCGATTACCACTTCGTCGATGATGCCAAGTTCGATGCGATGGTCGAGAAGGACGAGTTCTACGAATGGGCGCATGTCTTCAATCACCGCTATGGCACGCCCAAGGGCTACATCCGCAAGGGACTGAAGGAAGGGCAGGACTTCCTGTTCGATATCGACTGGCAAGGCACACAGCAGCTTTACCAGAAAGACCAGCAGGACGTGGTCAGCGTATTCCTGCTCCCGCCCAGCCTGGCCGAACTACGCCGCCGCCTCGAAAGCCGCGCGCAGGATAGCGCCGCCGTCATCGACGACCGCATGGAACGCGCCCGCGGTGAAATCAGCCACTGGGCGGAATATGATTATGTCGTGATCAATGATGACGTCGATCAGTGCTTCGTGAAGGTGCGCGAAATTTTGCATGCGGAACGAAGGAAGCGAACCCGGCAAACCGGTCTGATCCCGTTTGTGCGCGAGTTGATGGCCTGAAGCCCAAAGGCAAGGAACATTGCAACAGCTATGACTTCATCGGAAAGCAACGATCCGGCCAACCATCCGTTCTTCGGCGCGACTGGGAAACGGCAGCCGACCCTTCCTTTCCCCGATTGCCATTGTCAGGGTACGGGCACCGAACTTGCCGCGCCCTTCCTATACTCGCTCGTTCGAATGCTCCGCCCGGAGCGTGTGTTGGAAATCGGTTCGGGCTACACGACCGCCTGGCTTGCGAAGGCCATTGAAGACAACGACATCCACAACGTCCATATCGATCGCAATGTAGATCATCGGTATTTCCAGAAGCCGCACGAGCCAAGGTTGATATGCATCGACCATCGGGATGACCTCGTCGCGCCTCAAGAGCCCTGCGATCCGGTGCTTGAATCGCCCTTTATCGATTGGATCAATGCGAAATTCGAGGGGCAGGCCAAGTCGATCGCGGAACAATACGGAGCGATCGATTTTGCCTGGTTCGATTGCGGCGGCCCGGATCAGTACACCCGGTTTTGCGACGAATATTTGCCCCTATGCAATGGTTTCGTGTTCTTTCACTTCACCTATACGGGTGGGCGTCCCAACATAAACCGTCAGATCATCTCAGAGGCTATCTCAACCCCTCGTTTCCTCGATGACGAAGGCCTCAGTTACTGGTCGCTCATAGATCTGGTAGAGCCTCACAAACATCAGCAAGGGAGCATAACCATGCTGCAACACCGGAGGTTTCGGCAATTAGGCTAGACAGAGCGCTCGACCAGCGTTGCGTCTATTCTGCCTGCGCTCTACCCCTTTAACGCCAACACAGACGATTCCGATTTTCCTACACGTTCCTTAGTTGCTAGGCCCGCAGCGCTCTTTGAGATCGTCGATCATAGTCGAGACATTGCAAAACGTATTTGCAGAAGTGTCACCCGGCTCCCAACAGGATAACTCCACAATTCCTGTATCTTACAAGAGGTGTGTTGGGTCACAGGTGTAACCCTGTCTCGACCTTTCGCGCGCTTCCTTGAACCGAAAAGGCCGCCGGATTGCTCCGGCGGCCTGTCCTCATCGAATGAGACTTGGGGTTATTCGCCTGACGGGTCGACGAAGTTTCCTGCGCCGATATTCGCGTTTACCACACCTCCGTCAATAGGGATTGTCGTGCCCACTACGTAGTCACCCGCGCGGCTGAGCAGGTAGATGGCACCGGCCGCCATGTCCTCGGTCACACCCACCCGGCGCGAGGGGATGCCGCGTTCGACCATCTCTTTATTATCGCGCGCGGCCTTGTTCATTGCGCTGGGGAAGGCGCCCGGGCCGATGCCGTTGACCACGATGTTGTGGCCCACCAGCTCTGCCGCCATCCGGCGTGTCAGGTGGATCAGGCCTGCCTTCGATGCCTGATAGGGGTAGGTCGGCCACGGATTGCTCTTCATACCGTCGATACTGGCAATCATCAGGACTTTGGCCGGACGATCCTTGGTTCCCGCAGCCTTGAGCAGCGGCAGCAGTTTCTGGGTCAGGAAGAAGGGCGTTTTGACGTTGAGGTCCATAGTCCTGTCCCAGCCCGCTTCGCTGAAATCCTCGAACGGTTCGCCCCAAGCCGCGCCAGCATTGTTGACCAGCAGATCGAGCCTGTCTTCCTTGGCCGCAAGGTCATCCGCCAGCTGCTGGATACCATCCATCTGGCTGAGATCGCCGGTCATGCCGATGACTTTATCGCCGAGCTCATTTGCAGTCTCGTCAACCTGCTCCTTCTTACGGGCAACGATGTAAACGCGCGCGCAGCCTGCTTCGAGCAGCCCTTCGACAATCATCTTGCCGATACCGCGCGATCCGCCGGTTACTAAGGCGACCTTGCCCTCAAGGCCGAAAAGTTCGTTCAATTTCATCATGGTAAATCTCCCAAACGCCCCTCTTCTTCAGAGGAGGGGCAACGAGACTTGGCGTTGCGCAGCAATGCCTAGTCGCAGTGGGGTGGTGCTGTGTGGCAAAAGCTCCGCTAACGCGTCGCCACCACCCCCAACCCCCTCCTCTAAAGAAGAGGGGGCTTATGAAATCAATATCCGCTCATTTCAGCCACGCGATTCGCGTGGTAATACGCGTCGCCGAGGAACTCCTGCAGCGCGCGGTCGCGTTTCATATAGAGGCCGATATCGTATTCGTCGGTCATGCCGATACCGCCATGCATCTGCACGCCTTCCTTGACCGCAAGGCCGGCGGCCTTCGCAACCTTGGCCTTGGCGACGCTGGTCATCAGGTCAGCCTTCTCGCTATCGCCCCCGTCGCTAGCATCAAGCAGTTGCGCCGCCTTGATCGTCACCGCACGGGCAATTTCAACCTCGGAATAGAGATGCGCCGCACGGTGCTGGAGCGCCTGGAACTCGCCGATGAGCTTACCGAACTGCTTGCGCTGTTTGAGGTAATCGATGGTCATATCCATCGCCCCGCCCGCAACACCGCAACCCTCGGCAGCCGAACCGACTCGGCCCGCATTGAGAACCTTGTTGAGGATCTCGCGGCCATTATCGACTTCGCCGATTACAGCATCGCCATCGAGCTCGACCCCGTCGAATTTGGTGTGCGTCGCCACCGAGCTGTCGACCAGGCGGACCGCATCGTGGCTCATATTGGCTGCATCCTTCGGGACAGCGAACAGAGTTATGCCATCGGCGTCATAGTCATCGCCCGAAGTACGCGCAGCAACGACGATCATATCGGCGCTCGCACCGTGGATAACGAAGTCCTTCTGGCCGGTGAGTTTGAACCCGTTACCCGACTTCTCTGCCTTCGTCGCGATCCGTTCGGGCCGATGCTTGTTCCCCTCGTCCACCGCCACTGCAAACACGCTATCGCCCGATATCAGTCCGGGCAGATAACGGCCCTTCACATCGTCACTGGCATTTTTCAGCGCCGTAGCCGCCAGAACCGAACTGGTCAGGAACGGCGAAGGGGTCAGGTTGCGACCGACCTGTTCAAGGACAATCCCGGCTTCGACGTTGCCCATGCCCATGCCGCCATCATCTTCACCGACCATGATGCCGGTGAAGCCCATTTCGGCGAACTGTTTCCACAAAGCATGGCCAAAACCGTCGGGGCAGTGCTTGTCACGCCAGTGACGCAGCTGTTTCGCAATCGCACCTTCTTCAGACATGAACTGCGCCGCTGTATCGGCGAGCATCGTCTGATCTTCATCGTAATAGAGTGGCATGGATCAGGCTCCCGGCAGGTCGAGGATACGTTTGGAAACGACGTTCAGCATGACCTCGCTGGTACCGCCTTCGATCGAGTTGGCTTTTGTGCGAAGCCAGTTTCGCGACGGTTTGCCGCCGCCGGTCTCGTCACTGTCCCATTCGAGGCTACGCGAACCGCCCGCCGACATCATCAGCTCGTGGCGCCGCTTGTTAAGCTCGGTCCCGGCATATTTCATCATATTGGGTTGTGCAGGATGCCCCTTGCCCGACTTCATCTCGTCGAGAAACTTCTCGCCCATCGCGCTGTAGGCCAGCGCATCGACATCGAACATTGCCAGCTCTGCGCGGAGCACCGGATCGAGTTCACCGGCATGCCGCTTCATCGCCGCGCCAATCGCTGCGGTGCGATCACCACCGCCCGCGCCCGAGATCATCTCGCGCTCGTGGCCGAGAAGGTATTTGGCAACATCCCAGCCGCGATTGATCTCGCCGACATAGCCGGGACAGTCATCGCCATAGGACTTGGGCACCTTCACATCGTCGAAAAAGGTCTCGCAGAACGGGCTGTTGCCACTGATCAGCAGGATCGGCTTGGTTGAAACGCCTTCGCTCTGCATGTCGTAGAGCATGAAGGTGATGCCCCGATACTTGTTCTCCTTGTCGGTCCGGACAAGGCAAAAAATCCAGTCGGCCTGATCGGCATAGGAGGTCCAGATTTTCTGGCCGTTTACGACCCAGTGATCATCCTTGTCTTCGCCGAATGTCTGCATCGAGACGAGGTCCGAGCCGCTGCCCGGCTCCGAATAACCCTGGCACCAGCGGATTTCACCGCGTGCGATTTCGTTGAGGAAGCGCTGCTTCTGGCCTTCGGTGCCGAACTGCAGCAGTGCCGGGCCGAGCATCCAGATCCCGAAGCTGGAGAGCGGCGGACGCGCGCCGATACGCGACATCTCCTGCCGGAGCACTTTGGCTTCCGCTGCCGACAGCCCGGCGCCGCCATATTCCTTCGGCCAGGCGGGAACGGTATAGCCCTTGTCGCGGCAGACCTCGAACCATGCTTTCTGCGCGTCGTTCTTGAACGTTGCGTTGCGTCCACCCCAGTAGATATCTTCCTCATCGCGAACGGGCTTGCGCATTTCGGCTGGGCAGTTGGCTTCGAGCCAGCCCCGCGTCTCTTCGCGGAAAGTCTCAAGATCGGCCATTTCTACATCCTCTCGATTCGGCTTCACGAGGTCAGAATCCTCATGCAGTTGCCGTTTACGTTAAGGGCAAAAGCAAGGGTGGCGCAAGCGCGCGAGCGGCAGACCGCCGTGCCGTAGCGTCAGTCAGTGAAGCGTTGACGAAGCCCCAGCCTCGCCTAAGCTGGTTGCAGATCAAAACCTTAGGAGAGGTCTATGCGATTCTCCGGCAAAACTGCCGTTGTTACAGGTGCTGCGTCGGGAATCGGCAAGGCATCGGTGCTGCTTCTCGCCAGTGAAGGTGCAACAGTTTACGCCGCTGATATCGATGAGGACGGTGGCAATGAACTCGCGTCACAATCGAATGGCGCGATCCATTTCCAGCGCTGCGATGTGACTTCGACCGAGGACATCAAGACGTTGATGGACCGGGCAGCGGCTGAAACCGGCGGGATCGACATCGTCTTCAACAATGCCGGTGCCGGTGGCGATGGCGCGCCAATCGACGAGATCGAGCCCGAAGGCTGGGACCGCACAATGGACCTGCTCCTACGCTCGGTCGCGTTCGGCATTCGCTATGCCGTGCCGCATATGATCGGGCGCAAAAATGCGTCGATCATTAATACATCGAGTGTTGCCGCCGTAGGTCCGGGCTATTCGCCCAACGCTTATGCTGTGGCGAAAGCAGGCGTGCTGCATCTGACAAAAATGTCCGCTGCCGATCTCGCCAAGCACCAGATCCGGGTAAACGCGATCCAGCCGGGTTTTATCAACACGAACATCTTCACAAGCTCGCTCGAGTTGGAAGGCGAGAAAGCCGAATTCGGCAAGCAGGCGATTGCCGCCATGTCACAGCACGCCCAACCGGTCGCGCGCGGCGGACAATCGGAAGATATCGCCAACGCGATGGCCTATCTTGCCAGCGAGGAAGCCTCCTTTGTCAACGGCACCTCGATTGTGGTCGATGGCGGGATTACCATTGGCCCCAAATATTCGTGGGACGCCGAAGAGCCCGACATGTTCGAAGCGCTGCGCGCGCTGGCCGAGGCCGACGCCGAGTGAGCGCGACCCAGTCCAAGCCGCTTCCGCTGAAGATCAAGCTGTTTAACGGCTCGGGCTCGGTCGCGTTCGGTCTGAAGGACAACGGCTTCTCGGTTTTCCTGCTTACCTACTACAATCAGGTTCTGGGTATGGAAGCGTGGCTCGTCAGCCTCGCGCTGGTAATCGCTTTGGTGGTCGATGCCTTTATCGATCCGCTACTCGGGAACCTGTCGGACCGGACCTATACCGGTTGGGGCCGCCGCCTGCCGTGGCTCTACTCGGCACCGATACCACTTGCTTTCGTGTGGTATTTCCTGTGGGCACCACCGGTCGACGGGACACCCAGTTTCTGGATGCTGCTCGGCCTCGCAATCTCGGTCCGACTATTGCTGTCGGCCTGCGAAGTTCCCTCGACCGCGCTGGTTCCCGAACTGACCAAGGACTATGACGAGCGCACAACGCTGTTCCGCTTCCGTTTTCTGTTCGGCTGGACGGGCGGCCTCATCATGCTGTTCCTTGCTTACCAGGTATTCCTTCGCGACGATCTGCTGTCGCGCGAAGGATACGAAGCCTACGGTCTGTTCGGCGCCGTGGTTATGGCGTTTTTCGTGATCTTCTCCGCCGCCGGACAACACAAATTCGTTGCCGGATATCCCAAGGACCGGCCGCCACCGTTCAGCTTCTCAGGCTCTTTCAGAGAAATCCGCGAGGCGTTTTCGGAGAAAGCCTTCCTGATCTTCGCCGCTGGCGCGCTGGCTGCCTATGTCAGCCAAGGCATGACCTTCGCGCTGTCGAACTATCTCTATTATTTCGTTTGGGAGCTGAGCGAAGCGCAACTCGCAATCTATCCGTTGGTGCTGTTCTTCAGCGTCGTTCTCGTGTTTCTTGGGCTTAACGGATTACACCGGAGATATGGCAAGGCCCGCACAGGCGGCATTACGACTTTGGTCTCCATGACCTTCTGGCTTATCCCTTACGGCCTTCGGTATCTCGGGCTCTGGCCAGAGCTTGGCACGACCGAAGCGGCTGGCTCATTGTTCCTCTTTATCTTCATCAGCAATGCGGCGGGGGTTGCCGCCGTGATCTCTGCGACCTCGATGGTTGCCGAAATCGTCGAGGCCTTTGAGGAAAAAAGCGGGCGCCGGGTTGAAGGCAGCTTTTACGCCGGCAACTGGCTGGTCCAGAAAAGCGCAACCGGCGTCGGTATCCTGCTCGCCGGTGTCATGCTCTCGATCTCGGCCTTTCCTATCGGCAGCGAACCCGGCACGGTCGCGGATGGTGTTATCTACGCGCTGATCGGCCTCTATTGTACGATGGTCTTCATCCTCGGCGTAACTTCGGCGTTTTGGCTCAACCGTTTCCCGATTGATCGCGAGGAGCACGAAGCGCGCGTTGCGATGCTCAGCGAACGTACGCTGATGACCGATATCGACGACCACACATCGAAACCGTTATGATTTTCCCGACTCAGAAAGGACCGACCCCATGAATTTCGACCTGACAGAACGGCAGACCCATTGGCGCGACCGCGTACGCGAGTTCATCGAGGCAAACATCCGCCCGAACATGGATGTTTACAAACAGCAGGATGCCGAGGGCGACCGCTGGAAAGTGATCCAGATTATCGAAGACATGAAGGTGAAGGCCAAGGCACAGGGGATCTGGAACCTGTTCATGCCGCCGCAGGGCCAGCTGAGCCATGTTGACGACACGTTCGAGTTCGAAGGCCCAGGCCTGACCAACCTCGAATACGCATTATGCGCCGAGGAAATGGGCCGCGTCGGCTGGGCCAGCGAAGTATTCAACTGCTCCGCGCCCGATACCGGTAACATGGAAGTGTTCCACCGCTATGGCACGCGCGCTCAAAAAGACGAGTGGCTCGAGCCTTTGATGAACGGCGAAATACGCTCAGCCTTCCTGATGACAGAGCCCGCTGTGGCGTCATCCGATGCGACCAATATCGAAACGCGGATCGAGCGCGATGGTGACGAGTACGTCGTCAATGGGCGCAAATGGTGGTCATCGGGCCTGGGCGACCCGCGCTGCAAGGTAGCGATTGTCATGGGCAAGACCAATTTCGAGGCCAAGCGCCATCAGCAACAATCGCAGCTGATCGTACCGATGGATGCGCCGGGTGTGAACATTCTACGGCATCTGCCGGTGTTCGGCTACGACGACGCGCCGCATGGACACATGGAAGTCGAACTGAAGGACGTGCGCGTTCCGGTTACCAACCTGCTGCTCGGCGAAGGGCGTGGTTTCGAGATCGCCCAAGGCCGACTGGGCCCGGGCCGCATCCATCACTGCATGCGCACTATCGGCGTTGCGGAGGAGGCACTCGCCAAGATGTGCCGCCGCCTGCAAGCCCGCGAGGCGTTCGGCAAACCGATCTACAAGCATTCGGTATGGGAAGAGCGCGTCGCACGTGCCCGGATCGATATCGAGATGACCCGCCTCTTGTGCCTCAAGGCTGCCGACATGATGGACAAGGTCGGTAACAAGATGGCCAAGCAGGAAATCGCGATGATCAAGGTTCAGGCCCCGAATATGGCGCTCCAGATCATCGACGATGCAATCCAGGCGCATGGCGGTGGCGGCGTTTCGAACGACTTCGGTTTGGCCAATGCCTATGCTCACCAGCGCACACTGCGGCTGGCAGACGGTCCGGACGAGGTCCACGCGCGTTCCATCGCGCGGATCGAATTTTCCAGGCACACCGACCTGCCCAACGATGCTGGTATCAGTTCCGGCGACCTGGCGGCCACTCGCTGATGGCCAAGGCAGCAATCCTCGAACAGCCCGGCAACGGCCTCGTTATTGGCGAGGTCGAGCTGGCCGATCCTGCACCGCATGAAGTGCTGATCGACACCAAGGCCTGCGGTCTGTGCCACTCGGACCTGCACTTCATCGACGGGGCTTACCCTCACCCGCTGCCGGCAATTCCTGGCCACGAGGCGGCAGGCGTTGTGCGTGCCGTCGGTAGCGAAGTCCGCTCGGTAAAGCCCGGCGACCATGTTGTCTCTTGCCTCTCCGCCTTTTGCGGTCAGTGCGAATTTTGCGTAACCGGCCGGATGGCATTGTGCATGGGTGCTGCCACCCGGCGGGCACCTGATGCGCAGGCCCGGATCAGCCGGAACGGCGGCGAAACCGTCAACCAGATGCTAAACCTCTCGGCCTTCAGTGAGCAAATGCTGATCCACGAGAATGCTTGTGTATCGATAGACAAGGATATGCCGCTCGACCGGGCTGCGCTGATCGGATGCGCGGTCACCACAGGCGCTGGCACCATCTTCAACGCCGCCAATCTGACACCCGGTGAAACCGTCGTCGTGATTGGGTGCGGCGGGGTCGGCCTCGCAGCAATCAACGCAGCCAGGATCGCCGGTGCAGGAATGGTGATCGCCGCTGATCCGCTTGAGGAAAAGCGCGAACTGGCCAAGGTTCTCGGTGCGACGCATACAGTTGATGCGATGGCCGACGACGCGGCAAAGCAGATTATCGATATGACCGATGGCGGAGTGCATTACGCGATTGAAGCGGTCGGTCGTCAGGCCTCGGCCGATCTCGCAGTCGCATCACTCAGGCGCGGCGGCACAGCAATCATCCTCGGCATGATGCCGCTCGATTGCAAGGTCGGGCTCGGCGCGATGGACCTGCTTTCCGGCAAGAAGCTACAGGGTGCGATCATGGGTATGAACCACTTCCCGGTCGATCTGCCGCGCCTTGTCGACTTCTACATGCGCGGGCTGCTCGATCTCGACACGATTATCGCAGAGCGTATTCCGCTCGAGAAGATCAATGCCGGGTTCGACAAGATGCGCGAAGGGCACAGCGCGCGTTCGGTAATCGTGTTCGACTGATGGGTGCTTGCCCGCGAAGGCGGGAAACTCAGGCGAATGCCGCAATGCCAGACAGATGGAGGCCTCCACCTTCGCGGAGGAACGAATATGGACTACGAAAAGGAAATGGTTGGCACCGTCGCAGTGCCCGATGCGGACAAGCTCGACGAGGCCCGACTGACCGAATGGATGGAAGCCAATGTCGAAGGCTTCTCCGGCCCGATCAGCATGACCAAGTTCAAGGGCGGGCAATCGAACCCGACCTACCGCATCGATACGCCCGACCGGTCCTATGTATTGCGTCGCCAGCCATTCGGAAAATTGTTGCCGAGCGCGCATGCGGTCGACCGCGAATACAAGGCGATGGCCTGTCTTGGCCCGACGGGTTTTCCCGTGCCCAAAGCATACGGGCTATGCGAGGACAGGGATGTCATCGGATCGAAGTTCTTCATCATGGGACTCGCCGATGGACGCAGCCTGTGGGATGGCTCACTGCCCGCCTCGGATAACGCCGAGCGCACACAGATCTACAATGCGATGATCGACACGATGGCTGATCTACACACAACCGATGTTGAGGCCATCGGGATGGGCGATTTCGGCAAACCCACTGACTATTGTGCCCGTCAGATCGCGCGCTGGTCTAAACAGTATAAGCTTTCCGAAACCGAAGAGATCCGGGAGATGGACGAGCTGATCGAATGGTTGCCAACGACCATACCGGATCAGCATGCGAGCAGCATCGTTCATGGCGATTACCGGCTCGACAATATGATCTTCAAGCATAACAAGCCTGAAGTCCTGGCGGTGCTTGATTGGGAGCTGTCGACGCTGGGCGATCCCATCGGCGATTTCAGCTATCTGATGCTCAACTGGATCAGCCCGGTCGACGGCCGCGCCGGGATTGGTGGGCTGGACCACACAGCTCTGGGGATTCCGACAATCGAGGAAGCAACCGAGCGCTATGTCGAGCGCACCGGCTTCCCGGTTCCGCCGATGGACTGGTATTTCTCATACAATCTCTTTCGGCTCGCAGGCATTATCCAGGGCATCAAGAAGCGGGTGATCGATGGCACCGCGTCGTCGGCGCATGCCAAGAAAATGTCCGACCGCGTCGTTCCGCTGGTCGAGCGAGCCTATCACTTCGCCCAAAAGGCCGGGCTTTAGAAACTCTTGCTCCATCTGAAAGCAACCCCGGTATCGTCGGGCGCGGTGGCAATATGGCCGGGTTGGCGGCGGTAGAACAGGCTGGCAGAACCGTGCCCGCCGAGCACCGAGCCCGACCACGCCATCTCGCCCAAAATCTCTCTTCCATCGGGAGAAAGCGACAACGTTCTTTGGCCAAAAACTGCACTTTCGGTGGCATAGTCATAGGCAACAGGCAGGTTCAGATTGAGGCCACCATTTTCGACCCTGAGCGGCTGCGAAACGCGGAAACCGAAACTATCGGCCGCCCGGAACATCCCGCGGCGCGAAAGATCAACCGACCAGGCGTTGCTGGAAAAGTTTGATCCGTCCGAGATCAGTCCAATTCGATCAACTCGTGTTTGACCGTAGCGAATGGCAGCACCCAAGCGCCAACTATCGACCAGATCGACCGCTCCAGCAGCGTCGACAAAGAGTGTATCTGCCCCGCCTGCACCAATTGAGCGGTCAAAATAGCCGCCCAAAACGGTTTGATCCTCCTGCATGAAGGTAAGACCGAATGTGGTCTCGAACATCCCAAAACGGCGGTCAGCGGCGATGGCGACGCTGCTGACGCCTCGCGTCTCCCGGGTCCGCCCCGGCACGCCTTGGGCGATCCGCAGGTTACCCAGCAAGACGTCGCCGCTATCGAGCGCCAATGAAACACCCCAACTTCCAACCTTCTGTCTCAACGCAAACGCCGCATCGCTGCGACGGTAGAAACCGCTATCGCTGGCCGCCGAACCAGAAATCATGAATGCTGGTCTGCTATGCCCCTGCAACTGACCGATCAGCCCGCGAGCATTCTCGGCGAAACCGAATGCAACATCCGTATCAGGTGCGAGCTTTAGCGCGATTCGCGCGGCCAGAACGCGTGCTTGCTCTGCTTCCTCTTGCGTCAATCGCAGTTCGCCAGACTGTGCGAAGCCCGGCCCGACAGCGTCTTCCACCCGGAATGCCAAAGACACACCATCGCCACTTGCAGACAGGCTACGCCCGCGGCCCGCTACCGCAGCTTCCAGTTTCGGTGTGACACCGGCCGAGCGAAAGCGTGATCCGAGGTCATAGTTGTATGCCCGGTCGTACTTGTCGGTAATTACCGTGCCCAACGGTGCGTTCGCAAGCGCGTCCCCCATAGCAGGAGAAGCAACAGCCGTGTCATCACCCAGCGTGAGCGGCACTGTTGTTCCAGCAATGCTGGTCGTGCCCTGCGGAGCAATCGCAGCACCTATGTCCAGGATACCGCGGCCAAACACTGCATCGGTTCCCGCGTCACCGGCATCTCTGGTGGTGTCGAGCAATATCTCGACGATCTCGGCCCCGGTAAGATTGGGGAATGCCTGCGCCAGCAACGCCACTGCCCCTGCAACCTGTGGTGCTGAAAAGCTGGTTCCCGAGAAGAGCGTTACAAACCGGTCGCCATTCGCATCTGTTGTGATTTCAAGCTCACCATCCTTGTACACGCAGCAGACCGCCTCCCCGCGTGCGGTCAAAAAAGAAGCCGCAGAATTTCCGGCCCGGTTGCTGAAATCGGAAAACGCGCCATTTCCATCAACCGATCCGACAATAATGACGTTGTCGCCGCCAGCGGCCAACAGGCTGGTGGCGAACGGATCTGGTTGGTCAGGATCGATGCCGGGATCGGTTGAATCGCCATCATTCCCGGCCGATACAACAATAACAACCCCTGCAGCCGCCGCCTGTGTGATCGCGTTGCGCAGACGATTGGTGATACCACCCCCGCCCAGACTGATATTGATCACGGTCGCGCCCGAAGTCACAGCCTGATCAACACCCTCCGCGATGTCGCGATCAAAGAAAGCGCAGCCTTCCAGAGAACCGTCGTCGTCATCGGCTGTGCAACTGCCCGGCGAGTCGCCGCGCAACGCAAGGATGCTCGCTTCGAACGCAATGCCGACCACACCGGTGTTGTCACGTGCGGCAGCGGCAACAAGCGCCACATTCGTGCCATGGTCATCGACAGCTTCCACCGACGCGTTGCCCGCAACATCCCGCGAATCTGGATGCAAGCGGCCGGCAAATTCCGGACTGTCCTGATCGATACCCGTATCGATGACCGCTATAATTTCACCATCGCCGGTGTTGCCGCCTTGCCAGGCAGTTACCGCGCCGTGGAAGTCTGGACCATCCGACCGGCGAAACTCCGCCGTGTTGAAGTTAGGAGAAGGAGAAGGAGGAGGAGGTGGTGGTGGAGGCGGCGGCGGCGGGGGAGGTGGTGGTGGCACGCTAACCGGTCCACCGCCCGACGAGGAAGATCCTCCACTACCACATGCACTTATCATTGCCAGCGCCGTCAAAGCGGCACAAATCTTTACTGCGGAAGAATTGCGGGAAAACGATATCATGGCGCGACCTTGTTTACTTACCCCCACTTATGGAGCGCCTAGCGTAAACACCCGGTGAAGGCAAAGCGTGGCAGCCGGTCTACTGTGTTTGCGGACCACACGCCCTTGCCCGTATCCGCGGCCATCGCTAGCAGCGCGTGACAAAGGAGCCAATGCAATGTCCACCACCCTCGAAACAGCAATCGAAACCGCGTGGGAAAGCCGCGCCAGCATCACGCCGCAAAGCAGCGATGTCCGCGCTCAGGTAGATGAGGCGATGGCAATGCTCGATAGCGGTGAAGGCCGTGTGGCGGAGCCCGATGGAAATGGCGGCTGGAAGGTAAATCAGTGGCTCAAAAAGGCTGTCCTTCTCTCGTTCCGGCTCAACGACAATGTTGTGATGGAGGGCGGATCAGCCGGAGCACCGGCTTTCGACAAAGTACCATCGAAATTCGCAGGTTGGGATGAGGACCGTTTCAAGCTCGCCGGATTCCGCGTCGTACCCGGCGCAATCGTGCGGCAGGGTGCGCATATTGGAAACGACGTGGTTTTGATGCCGAGCTTCGTGAACATCGGTGCCTATATCGATGATGGGACGATGGTCGATACCTGGGCTTCGATCGGCAGCTGTGCGCAAATCGGCAAGGGGTGCCATATCTCTGCAGGCGCAGGGATCGGCGGCGTGCTCGAACCGATGCAGGCCAACCCCACGATCATCGGTGACAACTGCTTTATCGGCGCGCGGTCGGAAATCGTCGAAGGTGTGATTGTCGGCGAAGGCTGCGTTGTGGCGATGGGCGTGTTCATCACCCAGTCGACCAAGATCGTGAACCGCGAAACGGGTGAGATCATCACCGGCTATATCCCGCCATACAGCGTGGTCGTGCCGGGAGCGCTTCCGGGCAAGCCACTGCGCGATGGATCACCCGGACCATCGCTCGCCTGCGCAGTGATTGTGAAAACAGTGGATGCACAAACGCGATCGAAAACAGGAATCAACGAGTTGCTTCGGACCTGATCGGGAGAAATCGGAACTCCGCGCGCTCTGGCCGGTTTCTTTCTGTGAGACAGGCAATCGGCCTGCGGAAAATCACGGGAGACACCAGCTATGCATACCGAAGGCGACGAAGTTCATATCGACGAGACCGAGGCCAGCGGCGGCGAGAAATCCGGTCATATGCGCTGGGTTCTGGCCATTGGGCTGCTCGGATCGTGTTGCTTGTCAATCATCCTGGATGTCCGATGTCTGCACCGATTATGCGCCGCCGACAACAGCGAAATCCACCATCCGGTTGACGCCGGCCTGGCATCGAAGCTGACACGCGACCTCAAGTTGCAGGCACGAATAAGCGCCTGCTCGCTTCTATCGGGGATTTTCGATCGGCGCCATATCCGACACGCTCGCCTTGTAGGCTTCCGCAGCGCGCATAACGCGCATCATATTGCCGAAGGAGATCAGCTCCAGCTCCTCCTGCGAATAGCCACGCCGAGCAAGTTCGGTGAACAGTGCCGGATAGGTCGACACATCTTCCAATCCATCGGGCGCGAAGGGGATACCGTCATAGTCGCCCCCGATCCCGATACTGTTGACACCGGCGAACCTGCGCACATGGTCGAATGTGATCGGCAACATCGCTGATCCCCGCGCGCGGCAACGGATTGGCCGCGTCCCACTCGTCGAGCCTTGTCTTCACCTCATCGGGCTTGCCCTGCCAAAGCGCCTTCAGCCGTGCTGCCTCGGCCGAGCGGTTCGCGTTCCATTCGCGCGCCGGCTCGCTCAGAAAGCCGGGCACATGAGTGACCATGACAATCCCGCCATTCTCGGGCAGTCGGCGGAGAACCCCGTCCGGCACGTTGCGCGCATGGCCGTTGATTGCCCGCGCCGATGAGTGGCTGAAGATCACCGGAGCCTTGCGCCACATCAAGCGCGTCGTGCATCGTCTTTCCCGCTGACATGGCTGAGATCGACCAGCATCCCCATCCGGTTCATCTCGCGCACCAGATCCTTGCCGAAATCGGTCAGCCCGTTGTGCTCGGGATCGTCGGTCGCGCTGTCAGCCCACGGCGTGTTCTTCGAATGCGTCAGCGTCATGTAGCGCGCGCCGAGCTCGTAGGTCTGGCGGAGCACGGCGAGGCTCGAACCGATCGAATGACCGCCTTCCATTCCCATCAGCGACGCGATCTTCCCCTCGATCGACGGCCGCCTGAACCTCGTCCGCCGTCAACGCGAACGCAAGTTCGTTCGGATAGCGCGCGATCAATGAGTCGTTTGGTGACATCGATCTGCTCGATGACCGCCTGCACCGCTTCCGGTTCGCTCAAGCGACGCGCGGCACATAGACCGACCACCACTGCGCGCCGACCTTGCCCTCACGCAAACGGATGAGGTCGGTGTGCATCGTCCGCCCAGCGGAATGATCGGCTCCGGTATCGCTCGTGTCCTCGAAATCGAAATCACCGATAACATTGCCTACCCGGGCACGCAGCTGGATCGGAACATCGTTATGCCCGTCCCAAACGGGTGCCGCATCCAGTGCTGCCGCCGCGGTTTCTTCGGGCGTCTGGGCCAGAGCTGGCGCGGCAAGCAGGGCTATGATCGGGAGAAGAGCGAGCTTTTTCATTTACGGTCTCCGATTGTCGGGCCTATGTTTGAGCCATCAGGTTCTAACGCAATCCTGTGCGGTGGGAAGAGGTGGGGACAGATGTATGGCAAAGAGCAGTTCTGTTGTGGATCCTGGCGATCTTTTACGCGGTCGCCGGGTATTTCCATCTCGCCGCCCCGGACGGATTTCTGTCGATCATGCCCGATTGGGTTCCGTGCCCCCAAGCCGTGGTTCTCTGGACAGGCATCGCGGAGCTGCTTGGCGCTGCAGGTCTGATCCAGCCATGGTGGCCGCAATTGCGCAAGGCAGCGGGAATAGGGCTGGCGCTCTACGCATTGTGCGTATGGCCCGCCAACATCAATCATTTCGCTATGGATATGGCTCGCGCGGATGGCGGGCTTGGCCTTGCCTATCACGTTCCGCGAATGATTGCGCAGCCGATCATTATCTGGCTTGCTCTATGGGTGAGCGGAACGACCAACTGGCCGTTCCGCCCCAAAAGGTAGTCAAGCTTAGCTGAGGTGCTTGGAAACCGCAGCGGTCATCTTGAACATCGAAATCTGCGCGTTGCCGATAACGGCACCCAGCTTCGCGTCAGGGTTGATCTGGCGCCGGTCGGTGCTGTCCTGCAGGCCATTCGCCTTGATATAGTCCCAGACTTTCGAAGTAACCTGAGCACGGGTCATGGGGCCCTTGCCGATTACGTTCTCAAGATCGCCCGTCAGGTTTACGGGTTTCTGAAGTGCATTGTTTTTGCCAGCCATGGTGTTTTCCTTTCATAGATTGGCTTTGGATTCTCAATCGAGGGATACATCCTCTTCCCACTCGAAGTCTTCTTCGTCGTCGCCCTCTTCGCGCTTATAGGTGCCGGTCAGCACCGCTGCAGCGACGACATGGCCTTCGATCGACTTGATAAGCTCGGCGCTGTCGGCACCGGGCATCAACGTCAAGGGAAGGTCAAGCGCGAAGATCTGGAAAATATACTGGTGCGCATCATCGTCTTGCGGTGGCGCGGGGAGCAGCCATTCCGAATTGCGCTTTGAATTCTTGCCTACACGGGGCGGAACCTCGCCTTCAAGCAGCATGCCCTTTTGTCCGGGCAGCCCCCACACCGTCCAATGGCAGGTCAGCGCTTCGCCATTGGTGTCGGCATCTTCAACAAGGATAACGATCTCCTGCGCGCCCGGAGGCGGTGCCGACCATTCGAGCGGCGGCGCCACCGCATCTTCCTCATCCGCCGTGAAGCACGGATCGAGCTCTTCACCGTTAGCGAATGCCGGGCTCGACAGTTTGAACCCGCCCCGGCCAAAGGTCTTTTCATCCGCCAGCTTTGCCACCGTCAGCTTACCATGACCGTCATGCGGATTGGTCAGCGCTGCGGCGAGCCATGCAGGAACAATTGCGGACATTCGGTATTCTCTCCTTGGACTGTGACACTACGCCCCTTGGCGAAGCCCTGCGAGGCTAGCACGCATGAAAATGGGCCGATATTCGGGGTTTTCCACCGCGCAGAGGCCGAAAATCGTGCAAATTGGCGCAATTTACGGATGGAACACCACATTTTGCGCCAAACGGCGCTTGCCCAGTTTGGGTTCAGGCGGCATCGTCGACTCAACAATTTGAGGTTCCCGAACTCGGGCGGGGCTGAAATTCGGAGGGAAGTTCATGGGAATGGGTCGCATTATTCTCGGCGTCATGCTGGCATTTTCTCTTGCCGCTTGTGGCGGCGGCGGAGGAGGAGGCGGCAATCCTCCCACAGGTGGCGGAGGCGGCGGCAATCCCCCGCCAACCAACACCTGCTCTCTCTCTGCACGACAGGATTTTGCCTTTGCCGTGCTCGATGAATGGTACCTGTTCCCCGACCTGCTCGACCGCACGGTGAACAAGGCCAACCATTCCACCGTCCAGTCCTATCTCAACGCGCTGGTCGCGCCGGCCCGGGCGCAGAACAAGGATAAGGGCTTCACCTTCATCACCTCGATCCAGGAAGAGGAGGACCTGATCAATAACGGGTCGAGGCGCGGGCTTTCGGTATCCGTCTTGGCTATGACACCGGCGCAACAACCGGGTGTTCATGACTGGAAGCCTTCGAAAATGCCCCGGCCTTTCCAGCAAGGCTTTCGACCGCGGCGTCGAACTGATCCAGCTTGGCACCAGCCCTTCGACCACTCTGCAGTCGATCTCGACGATCATGGCGGAATGAAGGGCCGCAGGGCGTGATCAACCGGCTGGGCGATTCGACCCCCGGCCTCCAGCGCACCTTCGTCATTCGCCAGCTCAACGGCACCGAAACGCAAGTCACCGTGGCCAAGGCGGACTTTTCGCTCGACGCCAGTATCCGATCGCTACGGCGCGCAAGCTGATCAACGATGGCGGCAAGCTGGTCGGCTATATCAACCTGCGCACCTTTATCGTCGCCGATGCCGCGAACGACCTGCGCGCGGCGTTCCAGAACTTCCGCAACCAGGGCGTGACCGAAATCATCCTCGACTTCCGCTATAATGGCGGCGGGCTGGTCAGCATTGCCGAATTGATGGGCGACCTGATGGGCCGCGGCAATGTCAACAACGTATTTAGCCGCACCGAGCTTCGCCCGAGCAAGGCGAGCGAGAACAGCACCGAAGTGTTCGAGAGCGAACCCGGATCGATTCAGCCGACCAAGATCGCGGTGATCGGGCGCGGCGGAACCGCCTCTGCCAGCGAACTCGTTGCCAATGCCTTCATTCCCTATGTCGGCAACAACATGGCATTGGTCGGCGCCAATACGTCGGGCAAGCCCGTCGGCCAGTTCGGCTTCGACCTCGCCGCATGCGACGACCGTATCCGCGCGGTGACCTTCCAAACGCTCAATGCCGATGGCAATGGCGAATATTTCGACGGGCTGGCGGGCGTGTTCCCCAACACCTGCGCGGCGAATGACGACATCACCCACCAGCTGGGCGATCCGGCAGAGGCATCGGTGGCCAGGGCGCTCGATTTCCTGCGCAACGGCGCGGCATCGTGCTCGCCAATCTCGGGCGGCGGCGTCCAGGGCACGCAGAGCGCTCGCAGCCGGTCGCAGCAATTGCTGCTCCAGCCCGACACACCCTCGGCAGTGCAGAGGGAAGTGCCCGGGCTGTTTTAGCCGCTTCGTCATTGCGAGGCGACGAAGTCGCCGCGGCAATCCAGAGCGAAGCACGCAGACGCCCTGGATTGCTTCGTCGTTTCACTCCTCGCAATGACGGGAGAAAGTTACACCTGTCACCTAACACAGCTCCGATAACCTCCTGATTTGGCACGTTTCATATCCCTCGAAAAAAGTGACACCCTGACCCGCGAAATACGCGCGGAGAGAAAGAGGTAGGTGTTACTTGTCTTCGAGCGCATGGCCCCAATCGTCTTGCCCGAACGCAGTCTCAACCTTGCCAAGCAGCCCGTCCCAGTCGCGCAACGCCTCGTTCATCTCATCGTCGTGGCGCAGCGGCAGGGACCGCCCCCATACGCGAACGCGCAGCGAGCAGCGCCAAGGTCAGCTTCTCGTCATAGCGGCGAGTGGTCCCGACCAGCTCGCCCCGGTAATAATGCGGCACCTCGACCCCGTTGAGCGCGCGGTCGAGCGCAACCTGCGCCAGCTGGTCGTAGCCAAGCTGCAACGCCGCCTCCCACGCCAGATCGAAGGACGTATCGCGCAGTCGCTGACGCAGGCGATAGGCCGACTGGCGGCTCATCCCCACCGCCCGCGCCGCCCCGGCCACCGACTGCCGCGTTCCAAGATGCCGCAGGAACAGCGCCATCTTTCGCGGCGTCCAGTGATAGGACTTTTCGGATTTATCGGGCGGGGAGGCCGCGCTCTCCGTAGAAGGCGCGATATCGGGCGCGGGACCAGCCTTATTCTCGGAGGCGGAGGAGGACGGCTGCACACTCTCGACAAGCGCCAACGACGGGTTCGGGTTTTTGGTTCGTTCAGTCATAGTGACCGAGCGCTAACCTATTTGGTTAGTTGTAGGAAAGTGGAAATTTCCTACCGACCTTTGCGATTGTGCGAGAAAACAATCTTGCTAGAGTCCAATAATGGACGCTGAGGGTTTAAAACAGAACTTGACGAACCACAGTCCTATGAGGCTCGCGTCGTCGCTGTTGCTTGAACGCATTCCTTACTTGTTCGACGACGATTGGAACGAGTATCGTTCTTGGCGTGCCGAACTTGCCGGCCTACTAGAGGTCGATCCTTCCGATGTCTATTTCACAGGCAGTTCAGCTGTTGGACTAAGTCTGAACCCACACAAGAACTTCCGCAGCTTCAACGAGCGGTCAGATATCGATCTTGCAATCATCTCGCCGCTCCATTTTGATCTCGCTTGGCGGTTCATACGATCACTCAAAAGATCAAGGATCAACCCCCAACTCTGGTCAACCATCCAAGAACACAAAGAGAATTATATATACTGGGGCTGCATCGCGTCTGAGAAATTCCTAGCCGACCTTCCTTTCGGGGCTTCGTGGCTTGCCGCACTCAAAAAAATGTCGGAAAATGATGTGACCAAAGATCGTTCAATAAAGGCGCGTATTTATCGAGATGCAGCCTCTCTTCGCAGCTACCAGGCGAACAACCTGAAAAAAATCAAGGCAGCCGTCCAATGAACAATCAGAACTTCCTCGACACAACAACGCAAACCTTATCTTGGTTTTCAAAGCGCGATGCCGATGACGAATTGAGTATCAAACCAGCGTTTCAGAGAAATCCCGTGTGGTCTCAGGCGCAAAAGTCCTTTTTGATCGATTCGATCTTGCTCGGCTATCCGATTCCAGAAATCTACATGCAGTTTACCACCGATGCGAATGGTACGGACACCTACATTGTTGTCGATGGTCAGCAGCGAATTCGAGCCTGCCTCGAATTCATGAATGAGGAATTCGAGTTGATCGGGGACGATCTGGGGCCTTGGAAAGACTGCGATTTTTCGGAGCTTACAGACGACCAACGAAAGACGATCTACAATTACGCTTTCGTGGTGCGAAAGCTGCCGGAAATGGACGAAGCTCAATTGCGTGCGATATTTGGGCGGCTCAATCGAAACACCGTCGCCCTCAACAAGCAAGAGCTACGTCACGCGACATATTGGGGACAGTTTATCACGCTAGTGGAAACGATCGCTGATGATGAAAGATGGTCGGAGCTGGGCGTCTTCACAGCCAACGATGTCCGGCGCATGATTGACGTCGAGTTCATAAGTGAGATGGCGATAGCGTACCTCCATGGGCATCAGAACAAAAAAGACAAATTGGATGATTGGTATAAGGCATACGAAACAGACTTTGATCGCGCGTCTGAGACCAAGAAGGTTTTCAACCTTGTCCTAACCGAGCTTTCTGGGATCTTTGGAGACCAAAAGTTAGGTCGATGGTCAAAGAAGTCCGACTTTTATACTCTGTTTTTGGTTTTGGCATCGAACAAAAAACGCCTACCGTTGGACAAATCCGGTCGTAAATCGATCAAGAGAAAATTGACGAACTTCGCATCCAAGGTCGACGATTTTCTTTACATTGACGAGGTTGACGGAATACCGAACGACGTGCGCAAATATGGCAGAGCAGTAGAGCGCGCCGCTAGTGACGTAGCCAATCGGCGAGATAGATTCGAAGCACTGAACTCGAGACTGTTTGATTGACCAACCGCACCTACACCACCTTCGCCGAGTTCTGGCCGTTTTACCTGCGCGAGCATTCCAAGCCGCGGACGCGGGCGTTGCATTATATCGGGACGACGCTGGTGGTCGCGGTGGCGGTATTTCTGGTCTGGCTGGCCATCACAAGCGGCAATGCGTGGTGGCTCCTCGCATTTTTTCTCTTTGGGCCTCTCGCAGGCTACTTCTTCGCATGGGTTGCGCATTTCGGGGTCGAGAAGAACCGGCCTGCGACCTTTACCTATCCGCTGTGGAGCCTCGGCGCCGATTTCAGGATGTGGTGGCTATGGCTGACCGGCCGCCTCGCACCCGAGCTGGAAAAGGCGGGGGTCGGCAAGGACTAGCCGTCACAGCAAGTTGCTCCCTTCCCCATGGGGAAGGGTTGGGGATGGGAGTTCGGCTTTTATAGGCCGGAACTACCTCACACACCTCGAACACCCACCCCTTGCCCCTCCCTCAAGGGAGGGGAACAGAACTCGCAATGACAGTTCAGCCTCACTCCTCCGGCATCAGCACCTTGTCGACCACATGGATCAGGCCGTTCGACGCCTCGACGCCGACGGTGGTCACATTCGCCTTGCCGCCCTTGGCGTCTTCCAGCGTCAGCGTGCCCTGCTCGACCCGAACGACCAGCGGCATGCCGCGCACGGTGTTGAGCTGGAACGCGCCGCCATTGTCAGCCGCCTTCTGCTCGAGCTCCTCGAAACTCATCGCTCCGACCACGGTGTGATAGGTCAGCAGGTTGACCAGCGCCGCGCGGTTTTCCTCCAGCATCAGCGTATCGAGCGTGTCTGCGGGCACTTTCTCGAACGCGGCATCGGTCGGGGCGAACAGCGTGAACGGGCCTTCGCTCGACAGCGTCTTGTCGAGATTCGCCGCGCCGACGGCGCCGATCAGCCGGGTGAAATCGCCACTGTCGCCGGCAACCTCGAGCACCGTGCCCAGCTGATCCTCGACCTGCGCGGTCTCGACCGGCTGGTCCGCCGTTTCGCCGCATGCCGAAAGTGCGAAGGCCGAGCCAAGAACTGCAATCGCGAATAGTCTCATTGTGTCCAATTCCTTGTTTATGATCGGGGGATCGCGAGCGCTCTACGCTCTCGCATCGGGAACTAAAAGGTTTCAAAGTGGCAGCGGTTCCGACATGATTGCTCGCAATATCGGATTGTGAGGAGAGCAGAGATGTCGGACAGCCACAAACCCATCGCAAAGGCCAACGGCAAGTGCCTGTGCGGCGCGGTGAAGGTCGAGGTCAAGGCGATGAAGCCGCTGGTCGATATCTGCCATTGCGACATGTGCCGCCGCTGGACCGGCGGACCGTTTATGGGAGTGAGCGGAGAGGCGTTCGAAGTGTCGGGCCGCGAGCATGTGACCGCCTACCCCTCATCCGACTGGGCCGAGCGCGCCTTCTGCAGCAAATGCGGCAGCACGTTGTGGTACCGCTTCATCCCGACCGACCATCACAGCTTCACCGCCGGATTGTTCGATATCGGGGGCGAGATCGAGATCGAGCAGCAGATCTTCGTCGACGAGAAGCCGGCATTCTACGATTTCGCGCAGGAAACCCCGATGAAAACCGGCGCACAGATCATCGCCGAGGCGCAGGAGCAAGGCCTGACCTTCGACTAGATTGCGGCGGATTGTGGGTGGCTAGCCTTCGAGAGCAGCCTCTGCTTCGAGCTCTTTGGCTTTCGCTTCTGCCTGACGCTTCTCGCGCTCGATCCGGGCGATTTCGCGTTCGCGCTCCATCTGTTTGGCGCGGTCGGCCATTTCGCGCCATGCGGTCTCGCTGCGGAGCGCGCGTTCGCGGACATTTTCCAGCGTGGCGGCTTTTGCTTCTGCGGCAGCTTCTTCTGCGCGGGCGTTGTAGAATTCGTAGTTCTGGCTCAAATCTGTATCTCCAGCAATCACACAAAAGCGGCCCTGAGCGCCCTGTCCGGAGCGCCGTGACCGGAGTGAGTTTGTAAAGCCAGGAAACCTGCCGCAGGCCTCTCTTCCTGCAGCGCTGTTCCAGCTAGTGAGCGCCGTCCGCGCGAATCTGTGTAAACGGATTTGCGACCGGACGTGTCAACGAGCAGACATGTAGCACGGGAAGCGCGATTTACCTAACGATTGTCATAATCGTCAGATGGTTGGCTCAATCCGGCACATTTCGGATTTGCCCCGATCAGGGATTCTCCGGTCCGGTAAACGGCCTTGCGTCGCTATGCCCGCAGCCACTCAGAACCTCCTCGCCCAGCCGCAGCGTCACGGTGAAGGGATAGGAGCGGTCGGACATCGTGTCGTTACAATCGCCCTCGGTCACCGCCATGTCGAAGCTCTGCCCGTCAAGCTCGCCCGAGTAACCGAGCCCGTTCATCCCGGCGAAGCGCTTCACCGTGATGGTCGTCCCGTCAATGTTGTCCGGCGTCGAATATCTCAGCGTTTCACCAACAACCTCGCCGCCCCAGAAGGGCTCGTTCCCGCCGAAATAGAGCGTTTCATCCTCTGCAATCCCGTCAAAGGGCTGCGCTTCATCCGCTGTTACGCGGGCATCGTCGCCCGGCGCGGTGCATGCGGAGAGCGACAGGCAAAGCACCAATACAGGTGACACCGCCCGGATCACTCGGCTTGCTCCGACGGTGTCAGCCGCGCAACGACCTTGATCTCGACCAGGCCGTGGGGAGTATAGAGCCGGTCGATATCGATCGCAGTCCAGGCCGGAAACGGAGCCTTCACGACCTTGTTCTTGGCCGCCGCGAGCGGTGGTAGCGACTGATCGATATCGACGTGATAGGTCGTCAGATCCACCACATCATCCCAGCTCGATCCAGCCCGCTGGAGCACCGACCCGATATAGGCGAAGGTGCGGTCATACATCTCCTCATCGCTCATTCCCTCGGGCACCGGCCCCGCAATTACCCCCGAGAGATAGACGGTATCGCCATGGATCACCGCCTCCGAAAAGCCGAACTGGTTCATCAGCGCCGCCGCCTGCTCATCCTGAGGCATCAGGGTCTTCTTCTCCTCGGCAATGGCGAAGGAAGGGATCGCAGCCAGCGCTAAGGCCGCCGCGCTGTATCGGGCTATGTTGCGTGTCATTGACAAATCCTCTCGATGATTGCGGTTGCAGAGTGCCTACACCAGTTTTCTCGCCCGCGCACGAACCGATGCGGCCCCGTCCTGTTCGGCAACCGCCAGAGCTGAGGCAAAGGCGGCAGCATGGCCGCGATGCTGCTGCGACACGCGATAGAGAGCATCGAGCGACCAGGCGCGCAGAAACGGCCGGTCATGCGACAAAAGCGGCTCCAACCAGTCAGCCAATTGCTTCGCGCATTCCTCGGATATGAAGAGATATTGGATGCTCTGGCAGACATGCAATTGCGCGTCCCAGATGGCGATATTCGCAAGGCTTTCGCACAGGGCGGCAACCTGCACTGCGGAAAATTCACACCCGTTTTCGAGCGCCGATTTCAGCAGCCAGGTCGCGCCGCTGGAAACATGCGCCTCGTCATCGCCCGCCAGCGCGATGAGCGCGTCGAGATAGCCTGCCTTCCCTCCCAACGCCGCCTCCGTCTCGCCCAACAGGGTAACGGCCCGGCCATCGTAATCCGCGAGACGGGTGCGAAGTTGGTCGCGAATGTCGGTCATGGCGATCCCCTCTCACGCTGCGGCCGGAATACCTCGTCGGGATCGACCGCCAGCCAGACCGGTTCCCGGTTGAGCCGGATATGCATCCCGATGGCGAACTGCATAGGATCCGCACTGCGATCGATCAGGCTGGGTCCATAGGCCTGCTCGGCAGCCTCGCGGTCATAGCCCATCGCCATTAGCAGGCTCGGAAAGATCCGGAACTGGCTGCTCGCATCGCGGCGCGCATCCAAAGCGCTGCCCCAGTCGCTCGCTCCCCTGTCGGCCCGCTCGATCACGACAAGTGGAACCACGCCTTCTTCCATCGCGGCATTCTTGCGGCAGTGCGTCGCCTTACCCGCCGCCTCGGCTTCGTAGAGAGTTTGCCCGTGATCGGAGGTGTAGATGATCGTGGCCGCGCGCGATGCATTCCCCGCTTCTTCGAACAGACGGTCAAAGAAGCCGGCCACCGACCATTCGATCGCATTGCGGTAACTGTTGCGGTAACGCAGCCAGTATTCGCTGTCCCTCTGCAGCGCGACAAGGTTCGGCTCGGGCTGGAACCGGCCCTCGCCATACGGATACACTCCGACCAGCGGCGCGTGGACCCCTGCCTTGCTCATCAGGATGAATTCGGGCGTATCATTGGTCAGCAGCCCGGCGAGCACACCCGCCAGATGATGGTCCCGCGCAGCCATCTCGATGGTGTCGAAATAGCGCGCATCGTCGATCTCTGCCCGCTCGGCATCGGTCATGAAGTTCTCGTTATACCCGCCGCGCTGGCCGTAGAGATAGACGGTCCGGTATCCCGCATTGCGGGCATAGGCCCAGATCGACGGGTCGCGAGCGATGCGCTCCTTGAAATTGTGCTTCTGCGCGCCAAAACGCAGCGAGACATTGGTCTGCATCGAGCAATTGGTAATGCTCGATGCTATCCCGAAATCATGCACCCGCCATTCGGGCGGCACATCGGCCAGTCCCGAACGGGCACCGCCCGGCGCGTTGAGGTCGAGGTAGTTTGCCGACACCGACTCGTCGATGACCAGGACTATGTCCCCGTCCGCCGCGCGCGGCTCTCTCGCCAATGCCACCGCCTTGCGCGGCCCGGCGACACCTTCCGACATATCGATCGAATAGAGCATCGCAAAGCCGATCCCCTGCCACGCCGACGGAATGCCGCGCACCAGCCGCTGGCGTTCGATCAGTGTGAATGCGAGAGCCGCCATGGCCAGCAGCGGAACGGCGGCCACCAGCCAGCGCAGCCACGGCATCCGGCGCACACCCGGCAATGCGGTCGGCCTGATCGCGACCGCCACAAGCGTCCCCAGCGAAACCAGCGCCGCGAGCGCCATCCATGGCCCGTACATCGGCAGCGCATCGACCCACGCGCTCCTTGCATCGACCGTTGTCGCAAACGCGAAGAAGGTGGTAATCTCGCCGACCGAGAACCGGTAGCCGAGAACCGGCAACGCGCCGATGCCCAGCGCGGCCGCATAGAGCCAGCGCAACCATCTGTCCTGCACCCAGGCCGCGCACAGCATCGCCAGCCCCAGCGCGGCGAACACGGCGGGGACACGAAGGAACCGCGCGGTACCCATATCCGCCCAGAGGTCGGGCCAGGTCGCGACATCGACCGCCAGGACAAGCGTCAGCAATGCAAGCTTGATCCACGCGCTGCGCAAGCCGCGCGCCGGTTCGCCCGCATGCGACGAAGCTGCCTCAACCATCAGACGATCCCGCAATCCATAGCCATTAAGCCGCCCCTATCGCGTTTCCCGCCACCCGCCAATCGGGTGCTTGGCAGCCTGAGCAACCGAACAAGCATTTACAACCACTTAGCCGAGACATGGACCACATGGACCACTGTCCTGAGAGAAAAATTTCGGGGAGCGTTTGCGGGGTGGTTTGAGGTGCGGCTGGGCGGGATGTGGCGGGGTTGCTCATCGGGCTAGTTAAGGCAGGTTTTTGGGGTGTAGGAAAGGGGTGCCTGAGCCTATCGAAGGACGATGATCCCAAAAGATCGTCACCCTGAACTTGTTTCAGGGTCTATTTCTCAACTTGCTCAGGTTTGTGCTCTTCGCAGGATGGATGCTGGAAGCGAAGCTGTGCACGGCACAAACAAGTTCAGCATGACGGGACAAACCTCAAAATCCGATCATGCTGAGCCTGTCGAAGCATCGCACTTCTTTCTAGTGCAGATCAAAAAGGAAAGACGGCCCTTCGACAAGCTCAGGGCGAACGGGGAAGACTAAGCCGCCAATTCGCGCAGAATATCGCGGTCCTCGCGGATAATCTCTTCCGCCGCTTCCATCTTGGCGGCCCAAAGTTCGGGGAAGTCCGGATCGATAGAAGTCAGCCGCACTCCATCAGGAGCCTCGGACAGATACAAAGCATCCCCCGGCCCCACCCGCTGCCGCGCTAGCACATCCCAAAACAAACATGTTGTAGGACAATCCCGGCAGGAGCCGAAGGCGCCTTAGGCACCGGAGACGTTCAAGCCCAAACAATCAGAAGGGCGCGAACAATTGCCGATCTTGGTAATCTTGAGCGGTTTGTTCATACGGGTATTACATCATCGAGAGGGATTTCCGGCAAAGGGAGTTGCAAAGAAAGACCCAAAGTATTGAATACGAAGAGTTCATCACCAAATTGAACTGGATATTTCCAAAAATTCGGGGGATGTTACCGTATGGCTGATAAGAATAAGTCCGACGGAAAAACAGGGAAATCGAAATCCGCGCCAAAAAAGGCGGTCCAAAACAATGCCAAGTATCCGCGGCATTCTCTGAGCCGAGCGCTTCGCATCCCAAAAGCCATTTTAGACCAAAACGCTGGTAAGGAATGCAGTGACAGGGATGCCGCTGGATTTGTCGGTGTCGGCTACAGTGGCCCTTTCCAGATGGAAATTTCCTCGGCGAAGAAATACGGTCTTATCGACAGTCCTTCGGCACGAAAGCTGATTGTCACCGATCTCGGCCGCCAGATACTTCGCCCGCAGCAGTCTAGCGATGAAATCGACGGACTTCGCGAAGCCGTCTTCAATGCGCCGGAGATTAGCGATGTATACTCGCATTATCGTGGGGAGCGCATCCCTGACGATAAGTTCTTCGACAACGCGCTGGCAGAAAACTACAAGATTCCTCGCGAAAAGCTGGGCGAATTCAAAGATATCTTCTTTGATACACTCAAGACCGCCGAGTTACTTGACGAAACAGGCGGCAAACGCCGCATCGTTGATGTCTCAAACGAGCCAAAAGCTGACGGCGCGAAGTCAGAGCGAATTAAAAAGCTTGGGAAAGCCGCGAAGGTTAGCGCTGACGATTCTTGCTTCGTCATGATGCCTTTCGCTGGTCATTTGGGCAGCTACTACAACGCAATCTATGAGCCAGCGATCACAAAAGCCGGATTGCGCCCAGTGAGGGCAGATGATGACATTTTTGGGACCGGCAAGATCATTGATCAAGTTTGGCGCGGAATTGTCGACGCGAAAGTTCTCGTCGCTGAGTTGACCTCCAGGAATCCCAATGTCTTCTATGAACTTGGGCTTGCTCACGCTTTGCAAAAACCTGTCGTTCTTGTGTCATCGCGTGAGGAAGATGTGCCGTTCGATCTTCAGCACATCCGGGTCATCTACTATGATGTGAATGACCCCTTTTGGGGTGACAAGCTCATTGAAAAGGTCGCAGAAAATATTCTCTCCGCGATACAAAACCCGGAAGAAGCTATTTTCCCGCTTCCAAATTGACGCATTTCAGCCGCTGAAAAGCCTCACTCCTCCGCAGGCAAATACAACTCACTCCCCTTCTCGGCATACTTCTCCGCCATCTCCCTCATCCCTTCCTCGGCAGCCTTCCGGCTTGCTTCCGCGGCATCGGCGCCGCTTTGCTCCGCCATAATAAACCCGTCCGAGGGCTGGTTCTGTTTCGCCGCGAAGTCGCGGACTTCCTGGCTGATCTGCATCGAGCAGAATTTCGGGCCGCACATGCTGCAGAAGTGGGCGGTTTTGGCGCCTTCTGCGGGGAGCGTCTGGTCGTGATATTCCTCTGCCGTTTCGGGGTCGAGCGACAGGTTGAACTGGTCTCGCCAGCGGAATTCGAAGCGGGCTTTTGATAGCGCGTCGTCGCGGACTTGTGCCGCCGGGTGTCCTTTGGCGAGGTCGGCTGCATGGGCCGCCAGCTTATACGTCACCACGCCGACTTTCACGTCGTCGCGGTCGGGCAGGCCTAGGTGTTCTTTCGGAGTGACGTAGCAAAGCATTGCGGTGCCGTACCAGCCGATTTGCGCCGCGCCGATGCCGCTGGTGATGTGGTCGTAACCCGGCGCGATATCGGTCACCAGGGGGCCGAGCGTGTAGAAGGGCGCTTCGCCGCATACTTCCAGCTGCTTGTCCATATTCTCCTTGATCTTGTGCATCGGGACATGGCCCGGCCCCTCGATCATCACCTGCACGTCGTGTTTCCACGCGCGGTGGGTCAACTCGCCCAGCGTGTAGAGCTCGGCAAATTGCGCCTCGTCATTGGCGTCGGCAATCGAGCCGGGGCGCAGGCCATCACCCAGCGAATAGGCGATGTCATAGGCCTTCATGATCTCAGTGATCTCGTCGAAATGTTCGTAGAGGAAGCTCTCCTTGTGATGCGCGAGGCACCATTTCGCCATGATGGAGCCGCCGCGACTGACAATGCCGGTGACGCGTTTTGCGGCCATCGGGACATAGGGCAGGCGTACGCCGGCATGGATTGTGAAATAGTCGACGCCCTGCTCGGCCTGTTCGATCAGCGTGTCGCGGAAAATGTCCCAGGTGAGGTCTTCGGCGACGCCGCCGACTTTCTCCAGCGCCTGATAAATCGGCACGGTGCCAATGGGGACGGAGGAGTTGCGGATGATCCATTCGCGCGTGTCGTGGATGTTGCGGCCCGTGCTGAGGTCCATCACCGTATCTGCACCCCAGCGGGTGGCCCAGACCATCTTGTCGACTTCGGAGGCGACGTCGGAAGCGACCGCGCTGTTGCCGATATTGGCGTTGATCTTGACCAGGAAATTGCGCCCGATTGCCATCGGCTCGGTTTCGGGGTGGTTGATGTTCGATGGAATGATCGCGCGGCCCCGCGCCACCTCGTCGCGAACGAATTCGGGCGTGATCAGGCCGGGGATGTTAGCGCCGAAACTCTCGCCGCCGCTCGCCGCCTCGCGCGCCATTTCGCGGCCGAGATTTTCGCGGGTGGCGACATATTCCATCTCGGGCGTGATGATGCCTTTGCGGGCATAGTGCATCTGGCTGACATTCCGGCCTGCCTTGGCGCGGAGAGGTTTTGTGACCACGTTGGGGTAGCCGGGGACGCCGCCGCTACGGTCGGGGCCTAGTTGGCCGTTATCCTCCGGCTTCACTTCGCGCGCATCATATTCCTCGACATCGCCGCGCTCCATAATCCACTGGCGGCGGAGCTGCTTGAGGCCTTTGTTGATGTCGATCTGCGCGCTTGGGTCGGAATACGGACCGGAGGTGTCGTAAACCCGCACCGGCGGCTCGCCGCTGGTCGGCTCCAGCTCGATCTCGCGCATCGCCACACGTCGATCCCCGACATAAACCTTGCGGCTGCCCCGGATCGGTCCGGTGGTGACGCCAATTTCGATATGCGAGTTAATGTCGGCCATTGCGTGTTTCCTTGACAGTGTACAGTTCGCGGTATTGCGCGCTATTGCGTTTCGGGGATGCTGCGCATTTCGCCCAGTGTGCTGAAATAGTCCTTACCCAATTGCTTGAGCTGCTCGGGAACATCGACGGGCACATGCACTCCAATGGCGCTCTCGGCATTCAGGACATTATCGACAAATGCGTCACTGTCGGCCCGTCCGAACATCCAATAGGGCACAAAGGCAATCCCGGTCCTTACCCGGCGAAAGAAATCTCGATGCGGCGCGAAATGGCTGTCATCCGTTCCGGCATCGCCAAAATGCATAACCCGCGAGCTGTCGGCCAGCGTCACGCGGAAAACGATGTTCTCGACATCCGTGTGACGCTCGGGCCAGCCCGAATGCGGCACTCTGACGGCTTCGACCAGAATGCCATCCAGCTCATACCGCGCCGCTGGCCCGGTGAGTTCCAAAGACACCGAAGTGATACGATCCGAGAACGCATCATCCCAACCGGGCGCCTCGCGCATCGCGTCAATGGCGGCTGCCGGAGCGAACAGCTTCACCGATGGCTGCTCCGCCAACAAGCGCAGCATATTCGGGACCGAGAAGTGATCACCGTGATAGTGGCTGACGAAAATCGCATCAACGCCGTCATATGGCGCGGCCCCGTTGATGATCTTCGACTTCAGATCCTGACCCATCTCGGGATAGGTGTTGAACGACCGGTCGTAGATCGGATCGAACAGAACCTTGGTATCACCATGCTCGACCATCACACCTTCGTTGAGGATCGAGGTAGCACGTCCGGTTGCGGGATCATGCGCCGCAACAGGCGCGGCCAGCACCATCAAAAGGATAGCGCACAACGCAGCAATGTTGCTCCGGCCAGTCAGGGCGATCTGTGTTCGCTTCACCATAGTCGCGCTCGCCTGCAATGGCGGAGGTCGGTTGCCGGAAGTCCAACAGCCCGCTCCCTCCGCCGATGTTAGTCGGTTCAGGTTCAACGGGTCGTGGGACGCGACGCCCACCTCTCAGCCAACGCTGGCTCCCCGGGGATGGACTCGTGCCTAGACCAGCGGCACAAAAGAATCCAGTCGGCAGGAGAGGCTCGAATGTACACGCTCTATGGCGCGCTTGCGTCGCCCTATTCGATGAAAATGCGTAGCCTGCTGCGCTATCGCCGCATCCCGTTCTTGTGGAAGGATGGCGAGGCGGTCGCGGGTGCACTGGCGAAGGTGCGCGCGCCGGTGATCCCGGTGCTGGAATTTCCGAACGGGCATTTTGCCAACGATTCGACGCCGCTGATCTACGAGCTGGAGGGATTGCACGAGGGTCGCGGTGTCATCCCAAGCGACCCCGCCATCGCCTTTGTCGCGCATTTGATCGAGGACTTTGCCGACGAATGGCTGACCAAGGCGATGTTCGGCTATCGCTGGCTGGACGATCTCGACCAACTCCAGATGAGCCGCTGGCTGGCCTTTGACCGGATGCATGGCGGCGGACTGGACAAAAGCCAGGCCGACGCCGAAATCTTCCGCGAACGGCAAGTCTCGCGCATGGCCATCGTCGGCTGCACGCGCGAAAATTTTCCGCTGATCGAAGCATCGACGCGTGTAGTTCTGGGTGCTCTTGAAGGCCATGTGACAGACCGGTTCTTCCTGTTCGGCAGCAGACCCAGCATCGCCGAGTTCGGATTGCTAGGGCAGCTGTCACAGCTGGCGACCGACCCGACCCCGCAAGCCATGATGCGCAGCGACTATCCCTACACCTATCGCTGGCTGCCGCACTTGGATGACATGTCGGGTGTAGAGGGCGAATGGATCGATGAACCCTCCCCCGCCGCGCTCGATATCCTGCGCGTCGCCGGCGAAGTCTACGCGCCATTCCTCGCCGCCAATGCCGCCGCGTTCAAAGCGGGCGAAGAGGAGTTCTCCTTCTCCGCAATGGGGCATGACTACGCTCAGGGAACCTTCAAATACCAGGTCAAATGCCTCGCCGATTTGCGTTCACGCTATGGCGCGCTGAACGCCAATGACCGTGAGCGCATTTCAACCTGGATCGGGGATGGCTGGATTGGCCTTCTTGGCAACCAGTCTTAAGCCCGCTCCGAAACCCCTCGCCCGATCAGCAGTGCCAGCAGCAAGGTCGCAGCTGTTCCCGCGCCACCGGCCTGAAACATCAGGTCATATCCGGCCATGGCCGCAAGGTTTGTGCCGAGAGCTGCGAGGCCCGCCATCACACCCAGTCCGCCGATGACTTTCGCTATTGTCGAGGCATCTTTCACCGCATCGAGGCCGAGCATTACGGCAGCAAAACCAAACAGGAACTTGCCCGCAAAATAGAGGAAGAAGGCACCGCCAACCACGGCCTGATAGGCCGGTGCCAGAGCCTCACCAGCCTCTTTCAGCGGCAGGAACATCGCCAGGCCCATCCCGACCTGAATGACATTGAGTATGCCGCTGACCGCCACGGCTGCCCACACAGCCGCATGCACCCGGCTCCGCACCAATCCGATCAGCGCGAATATCGAGATGCCGATGAAGGTCACGGCTTCGGTCGTCCATACAGCCTTGCGGCTGAAGTCTATGCCGGCATCGGCCAGTACGACGTAGAGTATCTGGGTAACGACAGTCGCGATCAGCAGTATCGCGACCACTTGCGCCGAGCGGCGTGCAGTCAATTCCATGGTTCAGTCCCCGTTTGCGAGGGACGCACCGCGCCCCCTGTTTCCCCGAGGTTCGCTCTAGCAGACCTCGGGGTTACAGGAGCAAGGAACTTTCTTTGGTCCTATTGCTGACCGGCAATCCAGCGGTCGATCTTGGCTTCGAGAACGGGCAGCGGCAGGCCGCCGGTGTTGAGCACTTGTTCATGGAAGCCCTTGATGTCGAAATCGTCGCCCAGCGCCGCTTCGGCCTTTTCGCGCAGTTCCTGAATTTTCAGCGCACCGACCTTGTAAGCCAGCGCCTGGCTGGGGATCGCGATATAGCGTTCAACTTCAGCGACCACTTCTGTTTCGGTCATGCCCGAGTTTTCCAGCATGAAGTCGACCGCCTGATCGCGGCTCCAGCCCTTCGCGTGAAGCCCGGTATCGACCACCAGCCGCATTGCGCGCAGCTGTTCGTCCTGCAGCGTGCCATAACGGTTCCATGGATCTTCATAGAATCCCATCTCGTAACCGAGCGTTTCGGAATAGAGTGCCCAACCTTCGACAAAAGCGGTAGTGCCGCCAAAGCGCATGAAAGCGGGCAGATCGGTGTTTTCCTGCGCAAGGCTGATCTGGAAGTGATGTCCCGGCGCGCCTTCGTGCAGATAGAGCGTCATATTGCCAGTCGTCAGGCGGCTCGGCAGATCATAGGCGTTGAAGTAGAAAGTGCCCGGACGCGATCCGTCTGGTGTACCCGATTGGTAGGAGCCGCCCGCGCTGAACTGCTCGATCGACGGGTCGTAAGGTTTGATGACCAGCTCCGATTTGGGCAGCAGCGAGAAGTAGTCGCCGATCTTCTCGTCGACCTGCTTGCCGATATCGTAATATGCCTGCGTCAGCGCCTCGCGGCTTTCGGGCTTGAACTGCGGATCGGTGCGGACATAATCGAAGAATTCGTTGAGCGTGCCGTCGAAGCCTACCTCGGCTTTGATCTCTTCCAATCCGGTCTTGATCCGCGCTACTTCGCTCAGGCCCAGATCATGCAGATAGTCGGCGGTCAACGGCAGCGTGGTGGTGTTCTCGATCATCTGCGCATAGAGCGCCTCGCCACCCTTCATCTGGCTGAGACCGACGCTGTCGCGCGCCGCAGCAAGATATTCGTCGCGCAGAAAATCGCGCAGCCGCGCGTGCACAGCGTAAATCTCTTGCGTCTTGGCTTCGTATGCCGCTGTCAGACGGGCCTTGTCCTCGTCGGAGAAGTCCCCGGGAAATTCCTGCACTGGGCCCATGAATTGCGATTCCGCGACCGGGATAGCGAGCTGCGTATCAAGCTGCTTGATCACATTGCCAATCGTCAGCTTGGTCTCGACAACACCGCTTTCCATCCCCTCGCGAAACTTGCCGATCGAACGGTCGGTGACGGTGATGTAGTCGTCGTGGCGCGAAAGATTGTCCTCATAATTCTCCATCGTCTTGAAGGGGGCTGCACCCTTGCCGCTGGCGAAGTTGGGATAAAAGGTGTGGAAGCCGCTGAAGTGGTTGACCGGGCGTACTTCGGTCAGCGCGCGGATTTCGTCGGTCGAACCCTTGAGCGATTGCTCCTGGTTGTATTTGAACACGTCGTAGGCAAGCTGGTCGGTCGGGCTGAGCTTCGACCGGTCGATCTGCTGGAGCAGCGCCACATTGAGCTGCGTGTTGCGCTTGCCGGCGTAGAATGATGCGTCGGTCAGGAAATCGCCGAGCCGGTCTGCGTCCTTGTCATCGCCGCGAAACAGTCGGCTGAGCGGATTGATCTCGAGATTGCGCTTGTCCGAATCGGCGAACAGAGCCTTGAGCTTCTCGCCTTCGGTCATCGGCGTTTCGGCTTCGGTCGTCGCGGCGTGATCGTCGGCGAAGGCGGGCGCTGAAGAAAGCGCAAGAGCGGCGGTCGCCAGAAGGGCGAGACGAATAGTTTTCATGGATTGGTCCCCAGTTTGCGTATTACAAATGGGAATAGGGGAAACAGTGCAGCGGCGCCATGGTTGGTCGACAAACGACCAAGTCGCACCGATAAATCCTTAGCCTATCCAGCCTTTCGCAGCGGCCAACGAGGCCAAGCCGAAGGCGATAAACGCGCCGGAGAAGAACAAGCGCTGCCACAGATTGAGATCCAGCAGATGGTCGGGATTGGACGGTTTGTAGTGGAGCTCCACCGTCTCTCCTTCGGTCCATGGAGCCGATTTTCCGATACCACCCCTTGCGACATGCCTTGCGCCGTTGGCGGGAAACTCGATCTTGGCGAAGTGTACGACGCTTCGCGCGCCGCCTTCATGTCCGCGCGAATGCGCATATTCGCTGACATTACCGATTACACGGCCGCGAACTCTGGGCCATGTTCGCACGATCCAGGAAAAATGCACCAGCGATCCCCACCCGATCAGGCTGAGGATGACGCCAGCTATCCATGCGACGGTAATCTCGTCCATAACCCGAAATTACCGACGGAGATTTGACAACCCGTTAATCGAGACAGAAGCGATCCCCGCGCCGCGCAATGTTGAACCCACGCCGCTCCACCTCGGCGGATTCGGGCGATGCCGGATCGCGGATCGGGTTGGTGTGGTTGTAGTGGATGAAATGGACCTTGGCGCGCTCTTCGTCCGGCAGGTCCTGCAGCAGATCCATCGTCTCGGTGACGCGAGGATGCGGGATTTCCGACATGTCGCGGCCCGGCAATTCGTTATCATCCCAGAAGGTGGCGTCGATGAAGAGATAGTCGCCCATCCTGACGGTCTTGGAAAGAGGTTCACCGGTCTTCGCTTCCAGCTCGGCCCAACCATCGATGTCGGGAATGTAGGTGGCGTTCCTGCCCGACAGATACAGTGTCGCGAACCCGGCAGTTTCCGAAAATTCGTCGCGATGCGGCACCGGGGCGTTGATCACGCTGAACATCGATGTGACCTGCGTAGTGTGCAGCGGCTGGATGGGCTGGATATCGATATTGCCGAGCTCGACCAGTTGGCTCCACGGACCATTGCTACGTAGGAACTCCGCCATGCGCGGCATTGCATAGACCGGCACATCTTTCGCGCCTGCTGCTTCGCGGCCCAGATAGGCCAGCCCCATATAGTGCCCGACATGCGCGTGGGTCAGGAAAATGCCGTCGATCCCCAGCCCCTCTTTCGGCGGCTCGATCGCATCGAGCATTGCAAGCTGCTCGGTGATCGCGGGCGTCGCATCAAACAGGTAACGCTTGCCCTCGGCGCGGTCGATCAGGCCAAGCGAGGATGGCAGCAAGCGCGGCCCGTCATCCTCCGCATTGCCGATCTGCGGCGCGCCTGCATCCTGTCCTGCACCCAGCACGACCAACTCGCGCTCGCATTGTTCGGTCGCGGCGAAAGCCGGTGTCGCCGCCAGCAGCAGGGCACAATTGGCAAGAATGCGGATCATTCAACCACGCGCCCGCGCACCATCACCCAGTCGACATTTTCGAGGGCCGTCACATCGGTCAGCGGGTTGCCCTCGACCGCTATGATATCCGCCGAAAAACCGGGCGCGAGGCGGCCGATTTCATTCTCCAGGCCGATCACTTCGGCGGCGACGGTGGTGGCGCTGGCCAGAGCCTGGCGATTGCTCATACCGCCCAGGCGAAGCTGCTCGAATTCACCCGCATTCATACCATGGGGGAACACGCCCGCATCGGTGCCAAAGGCAATCTTGACGCCATATTCGCGGGCACGCTGGACGATGCTTTCGGCGTAGGGGCCGACCGCGCGGACCTTGTCCTCGACCACCGGTGTGTAGAAGCCCTTGCCGAGATTCCCCTTGATCCCCTGAAACGCCATCAGCGTGGGCACAAGGATTGTGCCGTTCTCGCGCATCACGCGTCCGGCCTGTTCATCAATATAGGTGCCGTGCTCGATCGTCTGGACCCCCGCGCGCGCCGCCGCCTCAATCCCGCGCGCGCCGTGTGCATGGGCGGCGACCTTGAGGCCGAGCGAGTTCGCGGTGTCGACAATCGCTTTCATCTCCGCATCGCTAAAATGCGCCTCCAGCCCGCGTCCCTGCTGGCTGAGCACACCGCCTGTCGCGGTGATCTTGATCAAATCCGCACCATATTTGGAGGCGGTGCGAACCATCTCAGCGCATTGGACAGCCCCGGTGCAGGCAAAGCTGGTGCCCAGCGCGTCGTTCACTTCGCGGCGAAAACCGTTCTTGTCGCCATGACCGCCGACAATCGCGATGGTCCGTGCGGAGGTGATGATGCGTGGTCCCGGCAGCACTCCGCTAGCCGTCGCGCGCCGGAGTGACTGCGTTACCTGGTCGGTCCGCGAACCAAGATCACGCACAGTGGTGAAGCCAGCCAGCGCGGTGATCCGCGCATTCTTCGCTGCAATCAAAGTGTACCATTCGGGAGGATTGACTGCCGCGCGCCAGAACTCGCCGCTCGGGTCTCCCGACAGGTGGGTATGGAGGTCGATCAGGCCGGGGAGGACGGTCTTGTCCAGCAGATCAACCTGATGATCCGATCCGTCAATCAGCGATATTCCCTCTTCGATGCTGACGATCTTGCCATCCATGACGACAATGGTCGAAGGTCCGGTCGGATCACTCGAGGCGTCGGTGATCACCGAACCGGCATGAATGACAGTGGTTTCCGCAGCTGCAGGAACTGCCAAACCCAAAGCCATAACCGCCAAAATAGTAGAAATTCGCATCCAGTCTCTCCCTGTTTGGCGCGGTGATGCCCACAGGTGCGCTTATGTGCAACCCACCGGGAACCTCCACCCGTCGGATTTGGTTGCACTAGAAACCGCTTTCGTTAGAGAGGCGGGCATATACGTTCGTCACGAGAGGATTACACTGACATGAAACGCACGGCCCTGTTCGCCGCCACACTGCTCGGCTCGATTTCAATCGCCGCAACCGCCAGCGCCCGTCCGATGACACCCGAAGACGTCGCCAAGCTCGAAAGCGTCGGCGCAGTTGCGGTTTCGCCCGACGGCAGCCGCGTTGCCTACACGACCAACAGCCTGCCCGATGTGACCGAGGGCGAGGATAACGGCACGACCGACAGCGAGCTCAACATCGCCTTCGGGCCGAACAATTCGCGCATGTATCTGCCGAAGGATATCGATCCGTCCAATATCAAGTTCTCGCCCGATGGCCGCATGGTCAGTTTCACCTGGGAGCATGAAGACGACGACAACCGCGCTGTCTGGGGCATCCCCGTCGATGGTGGCTCGCAGGTCAAGCTGGCGGCGGTCGATGGTGCGGATGTCCGCAGCCATGTGTGGAGCCCCGACGGCAGCACGATCTACATGCTGGTCGGAGCGGAGAAAGACGATCAGCGCGCCAAGCAGAAAAAGGCCGGTTTCAACTCGGTGGTCTACGAGGAAGAATCCAGATGGAACCGTCTGTTTTCGGCCCGCGCAGGAGGTGAAATCGACGAGAGCCCGCGCGAATGGGAAGTTCCCGGCTATGTCAGCAGCTTTCAGGTCGCACCGAATGGCACGACGGCGCTGATCGAAACCGCTCCGACCCCGCAAGTCGATGACAGCTACACCTCGAAGCGCGTCAATATTCTCGACTTGAATACCGGTGCCGTAAGCGCGGTAGTCGAAACGCCGGGCAAGATCGGCGATGTCGAATTCTCGCCCGATAGCAGCAAGCTATCGCTGATCGCGGGTGTCGATATGAACGATCCGGCGGCAACCACGCTGCATCTGGTCGATGTCGCGACCGGCGCATTCAACGCCATCAATGGCGGCGCTGCAGAGGCCGCAATTGACGCGGAGTTTCTGGCAAACGGGCAGCTGGCGGTTGTAATCCACAAAGGTGCCAGCAGTTTCCTGCGGCTTTACGATGCTGACGGAACCCAGGTCGCCGAGACACCCGCTGACGGGCTCGCCGTGACGGGGATCGACGCGGGCGGTGATCGTGTGGTGATCCGCGCCAGCAGCGCCACTCACCCCAGCGAGCTGTTTGAAGTCTCTCAGACCGGAAGCATCACCCGCTGGACCACACACAACCCGTGGCTGTCGGAAATCACCTTCGGCGAGCAACGCCTGGTGCGCTACAATGCGCGCGACGGTCAGGAGATCGAGGGTATTTTGATCACTCCCATCGACGGAATGGCCGCCGGCGGATCGCCGCTGATCATGGACGTCCATGGCGGCCCCGAGGCGCATGAGACGAATGGCTGGAACACCGGCTACGGCGCGCCGGGCCAGGTCGCAGCTGGCAAAGGCTATGCCGTGTTCCTGCCCAATTATCGCGGATCGACCGGCTATGGCGTCGATTTCGCCAAGCAGCACCAGAACGACTATGCCGGCAAGGAGTTCAACGATATCGTCGATGCGAAGCGTCACCTTGTCGCCGAAGGTATCGCCGACGCAAACCGCGTGGGCATCACCGGCGGTTCCTATGGCGGATATGCTTCTGCCTGGGGTGCAACTGCGCTGAGCGCAGAATATGCCGCCAGCGTGATGTTCGTGGGCATTTCGAACCAGATCAGCAAGTTCGGCACGACCGATATCCCGAAGGAGATGTTCAACGTCCACAGCCGCAAATGGCCGTGGGACGGCTGGCAGGGAATGCTCGAAGTCTCGCCGATCTACCATGTCGACAAGGCCGAAACGCCGATCCTCATCATGCACGGCGCCGAAGATACCCGTGTTGCGCCGAGCCAGAGCTACGAGCTTTACCGCAATATCAAGGTGCGCAAGCCCGAAACACCGGTGCGGCTGGTGCTCTATCCGGGCGAAGGCCACGGCAACCGCAAGGCCGCCGCGCGCTACGACTACAATCTGCGCATGATGGAATGGTTCGACACCTACCTGAAGACCGGCGACCGCAAGGCCGAAATGCCCGACCCGCGTCCGCAGCTAGCCGAAGGTGCGAAAGGCGCTTCGTCGGACAACTGACCCGGAGCCGCAAACAACAAAAGGCCCGCGCTTCCCAACCGGAGGCGCGGGCCTTTTATTGTCCCTTGCCAAGAGCTGTTCGAGCTAGAATGTGTAGCCCACTCCCGCAGCGACAAACCATTGATCGGCATCACCGCGGATGCTTGTGAACGGAGTATCCTTCGCATCGCCCAGCATCCGCGAATAGCCGCCGATCCCGACCAGAGCGAGGCCGCCATTGGTCGCATCGCCATCCAGATCGACACCCGTCAGCAGCGTCGCGCTCGCTTTGGTAAAGCCGCTATCCGCATCGAATTGCGGCAATCCACTGGTCAGGCTGCCCGCCGGGCCGATCGAATAATAGTAGTCGGCATAGCTGTCATCGACATATTCCGCGCTCAGCGAGAAGGATGCGATCACGCCCCGGCTGAGCGGGGTAAAATAGGTTACCGACGGATCGATCACCATCCCGTCATGCGCTCCGGCCACGTCCCAGCGCGCATCGACATTAAAGCTGAGACTATCAAACGGGTTGAGAACCTGCGGAAAGCTGACACCGGCTGTCGGGCCGACCTCTATCGCCGTATCCAGCTCACCCAGGCTCGCCACGACCGGATCCTCGATCTGACTGGCTCGCGCGCGGCGGATACGCATGGCAATCCCGGCATCGAAGCCCGACCCTTCCCGGGCGTCAGGTACGAAATCGAGCGCCAGACCGCCCGGGCGCGGATTGATATCCACCCCGCCCAGCGAACCCTGCACTATCGGCAGGACCGAGACGACATAGTCATCGGACCCGTCATAGCTCGGCGAATAGGCTGCACCGACACCAATGCTGATCCAGTCACCATCGAATACGGTTTCGGGCCGCTCGCCACTCTCGGACGGGTCGACGCGCGCCCCCGATGGCGGGCCGCCCTCTGTCGGTTGGGCCAGCACAGGCTGTGTGAAAAACGCCGCGCTCGCGGCGAGAAAGAACGATGATTTTGTGAACGGCATGAAAACCCCTGATTTACTGGGACAACGATGTTGGCGCACTGCCGTTCCGAACTGGCGCGTTTTATCCCAGACCTTGCCATTCGGCGATGGCTTCGACCGGCCAGAGCAGCATGATCACATTGAGCGTCAGATTGTCACGCACGATTATTGCAGTGACGATCTCCATGATCAGCGCCAGTGCCACCGTAACCCGCACCGGCAGTTTGAGCGCGAGGAAAAAGCCCAGGCTCATCCAGCCCAGATCGGCCACCGAGTTGATGATGCTGTCACCCGAATAGCCCCAATTGACCGTGACCGAGCGGTATCGGTCGATCACCATTGGCGTGTTCTCTACGATCTCCCATGCCGCCTCCAGCACAATTGCGAGAACAAAGCCCCATCGCGCAGCGGACTTCCCGCCCCAACCCATCTTCACAAACAGCAGCCAGCCCAGAGCGTAGAACAGCATGCCATGAATAATATGGCTTGGCGTGTACCAGTCGGAGAGGTGCTGGCTGTTGCCTGACGAATTTATGTCGCCATGCCACAGGCTGACATAGCCGCATTCGCAGATCGGCGGGCGGTCCATCGCAAACAGAATGGCGGCGGTCGCAAGCACAAGTATGACGGAGGCGATCAAAGCCGGGCGATGCGGGAGGAGCGGTCGATCCATGCCGTCTCATGCCACCTGCGATCCCCGCAAGCAAACCGGAACCTAAAGCGTTTGCTACGTGCCGTCAGTCGCCCTACAGCTTTTCATCAGATGAGCGGGCGCACTACCACACGAACCGAAATCGCTATCGTCGGCGGCGGGCTGGCGGGTGGGTTGATTGCGCTCGCATTGCGCAGGCGCCATCCCGATATGCAGATCGCCCTGATCGAAGCGGGCAAGGTGCTCGGCGGCAACCACCGCTGGAGCTGGTTCGACAGCGACCTCGATCAGGCGGGGCGCGAACTGCTGGGCCCGATCCGTAAAACCGAATGGGACGGATACGAAGTCCGGTTTCCCGCCTATCGCAGACGTTTGCGCTCTTCCTATCGCTCGCTGGCATCGCCGGATTTCGATGCCGCGTTAAGGCGCGAGCTGGGCGATGACGTAATCCACACCAACCGCCCGGTCGCCTCGCTCGATGCGGGCGGCGTTACCCTTGAAAACGCCGAACGGATCTCCGCGCGGGTCGTGCTCGACTGCCGGGGGTCTGGGCCGAACGAGCATCTTACGGGTGGCTGGCAAGTCTTTATGGGCCGCCGGATGCGCACCACAAAACCACATGGGCTGGATAAGCCCGTGATTATGGACGCGGCGGTCGAGCAGCACGCCCCCTATGGCAATCACAGCGCCTATCGCTTCATCTATGTCCTGCCGCTCGGCGCTGATGAGCTGTTTATCGAGGACACCTACTATGCCGACGGCCCCGAACTTGATCGAAGCGCCTTGTCAGGGCGCATCGACCACTATTGCCGGGAGCAGGGTTGGGATGGTGAAATCCTGGGCGGAGAGACCGGCGTTTTGCCGGTAATAACCGGCGGCAGTTTCGCGGCGTTCCAGACTGCCAACCGGATCGAGGGTGTGGGCATTGCCGGCGCGCGTGGCGGATTTGCCCACCCGCTGACCAGCTACACTCTACCCTTCGCGGTCAGGAACGCGTTGGCGATAGCAGATGACGCCGAATTGTCGGGCGAGCAGATGGCGGCACTTCTCGAAACCCGCGCGCGCCGTCATTGGACGCGAACAAAATTCTACCGCCGTCTGGGATCGATGCTGTTTGGGGCGGCAAGGCCCGCTCGGCGCTACCGGGTGTTCGAGCGTTTCTATCGCCTGCCTGAAGGGCTGATCGAACGGTTCTACGCTGGCAATTCGAGATTTGGTGACAAGGTGCGCGTATTGACGGGCAGGCCTCCCGTACCGGTTTTCGCGGCGATTGGCTCGTTGCTGGGCAAGGGCAAACCGCTGGTGGCGAACAAGGAAAAGACCGGATGAGCAGCACCACCGCATCGACATTGCCCGACGTTACGACGGAAAGCGCGGTCGCCACACCCGAACAGGCACAGGGCAAAAGCGTCTGCGTGATCGGATCTGGCTTTGGCGGGATGGCGCTCGCAATCCGTCTGCAATCGGCGGGTATTCGCACCACCGTGATCGAAGCGCGCGACAAGCCCGGCGGCCGCGCCTATTTCTGGGAAAAGGACGGCTTCACCTTCGATGGAGGCCCGACCGTTGTCACCGACCCGCCCTGCCTTGAAGAGCTGTGGGCGCTTTCCGGCCACGATATGAAGGACGATGTCGAGCTGATGAAGGTCCACCCCTTCTACCGGCTCAACTGGCCCGACGGATCGAATTTCGATTATTCTAACGTGACCGAAGAGCTGAATGCCGAGATCGCCAAGCTCGAACCCAATGATGTCGAAGGATACCAGCGCTTCCTCGACTATTCAGCCGCGGTTTACGAGGAGGGTTACGTCAAGCTCGGCACGGTGCCGTTCCTCGACTTCAAGAGCATGCTCAAGGCCGCACCGGCTCTGGCTCGGAAGCAGGCTTGGCGCAGCGTCTACTCAATCGTCTCGAGCTTCATCAAGAATGAGAAAATCCGCCAGGCGCTGAGCTTCCATACGCTGCTGGTCGGCGGCAATCCGTTCAGAACGAGTGCGATCTACACGCTGATCCACAAGCTGGAAAAGGATGGCGGCGTATGGTGGACACGCGGCGGCACCAACCGCCTGATCGCGGGCATGGTGCGTCATTTTGAACGGCTCGGCGGCACGGTGCGCATCGGCGATCCGGTGGTGAAGGTGCACACACTGGGCAATCGCGCAACCGAAGTGGAAACAGAAAGCGGCTTTCGCGAGGCCTTCAATGCGGTCGCCAGCAACGGCGATATCATGCATTCCTATCGCGACCTGCTATCAGGCAGTCCACGCGGCAGGGACTATGCAAAGAGCCTAAAAAAGAAGAGTTTCAGCCCCGGCCTGTTCGTGGTTCATTTCGGGCTCGAAGGCACCTGGCCCGGTATTCCGCATCACATGATCCTGTTCGGCCCGCGCTACAAGGAGCTGCTCGACGATATTTACGACAATGGCGTATTGCCGCAGGATTTCAGCATCTACCTGCATCACCCGACCGTGACCGATCCAAGCATGGCACCCAAGGGTATGAGCACTTTCTACGCGCTGGTTCCGGTCGCCCATATGGGCAAGCTGGCGGTTGATTGGGACGAGGTCGGGCCGAAGCTTGAGAAGCGCATTCTCGACGAAGTGGGCCGCCGGTTGATCCCCGATATCCACGACCGGATCGTGACCAAGTTCAGCTATGCGCCCAAAGACTTCGCGCAGGATCTTAACGCGCATCTCGGCAGCGCGTTTAGCCTCGAACCCGTCCTGCACCAAAGCGCCTATTTCCGCGGCCACAATCGCGACGATGTGATCGAGAACTTCTACCTCGTCGGCGCGGGCACGCATCCGGGCGCGGGTATACCCGGCGTGGTCGGAAGTGCTAAGGCGACTGCCGGACTGATGATCGAGGATTTGGCGAAATGATACTGCGGAAAGAAAGAAAGCCCTCTCCCCTTGAGGGGAGAGGGTTGGGAGAGGGGAATGCGGCGTCCGAAGCTGGCAGCCCCCCCTCCCCGACCCTCCCCCCTGAAGGAGGGAGGGAGCCGTGAAGCGCCTAGCAGTCTATTGCGGTTCGGCGACACCCGCTGATACGGCCTATATGGACCTTGCCCGCAATGTCGGCGCGGCGCTTGCCGAGCGGGCCATAGGCGTCGTTTACGGCGGCGGACGGCTCGGCCTGATGGGTGCGGTTGCATCCGGTGCACTCGATGCCGGCGGCGAGGTTATCGGCGTTATCCCCGAAGCGCTCGCCAATTCCGAAGTCGCCAATCACGACTGTACCGAATTGCACACCGTTTCGGGCATGCATGAGCGCAAGAAGCTGTTCACCGACCTGTCCGATGGCTTCATCACCATACCTGGCGGTGTCGGGACGATGGACGAATTGTGGGAGGCGATGAGCTGGGCGCAGCTTGGCTATCACAATAACCCGGTTGGGCTGCTCAACGCCTTCGGGTTCTACGACCATCTGATCGCGTTCAACGCGCATATGGCGGCGGTTGGTTTCGTCCGGCCGGCGCATCAGGGTATTCTGGTGTGGGACGGCGATATCGACGGGCTCCTCGGTAAGATGGCCGCCTATGAACCGCACACGCCGATCTTCGCGATGAAGACGGAAGACCTCTGAGCACGCGGCAGCCCCCAAAACCGCGGTCCGAGCGGATGCTCGCTCCGTCGCGCATTATGCGCGGGACAGAGGCGCGGCCTGGTGGCGGGCGGCATCGCGATGTGCTGGTCCGGCGAGCCTATGAATCGATCCGCGAAGGCTCGAAGAGCTTCGCCGCCGCCTCGCGCCTGTTCGATATCACAACGCGCGAACGCGTGTGGATGCTCTACGCCTGGTGCCGTCGCTGCGACGATATTGCCGACGCGCAAGAGAAGGGTGGTGCGCTGGGTGACCAGTCCGACGCCGCAGCCCGGCTCAAATCGATCCGCATTCTGACCAACCGCGCGTTCGAAGGGCTTCCAACCGCCGATATTGCATTCGACGCGCTCGGACAGGTTGCCTCCGAAACCGGCATCACGCGCAATATGGCCGAGGATGTGATCGGCGGCTTTGCGCTCGACTCCGACGACTGGCGACCGCGCAACGAACACGACCTGCTGCGCTATTGCTACCACGTCGCTGGCGCTGTCGGGGTGATGATGGCGCGCGTCATGGGTGTCCCGCGTGAAGATGAAGACACGCTCGATCGCGCCGCCGATCTGGGTCTCGCCTTCCAGCTCGCCAATATTGCGCGCGATGTAGAGGAAGATGATGCCGCCGGACGCTGCTACCTACCGGTTGAATGGCTGGTCGAGCAGGATATCGAGCCCGGCCAGCACACCAAGCCGCATCACCGCGAAGAACTGGTCGAAATGACCCGCCGACTGGTGACGCTCGCCCGGCTATACCGGCAGTCAGCGCTCGCCGGAACGCGCGCGCTGAAATTCCGCCAGCGCTGGGCGATCCATGCAGCGGCGAGGATTTACGGAGAAATCGGCGAGGAAGTCGGGCGGCGCGGAACAAAGGCATGGGACAGCCGCGTCTATGTCCCTTTCCTCGGCAAACTCGGCCACATCGTCGGCGCGTTTTTCGATGCGCTGCGCAAGTCGCATCCCATGCCCAAGCAACGCCCCGCAATCGGGCGACGGGAATTGCTGATCGAAATCCGCATGATGGGCGAGATCGCACCCGACCCGACCGGGCCACTTGTGGACGAGGGCTATCGCCAATAGCCGTCATTGCGAGGTGACGCAGTCGGCGCGGCGAACCAGCGCTTGGTGCACGAACTCTCTGGATTGCCGCGTCGTTTCACTCCTCGCAATGACGTGAAAATTGGGTTACGCGAACAACATGATTCAAAAGCTTCTTATCGCCAATCGCGGCGAGATCGCCTGCCGTATCATCCGCACCGCGCGCGAGATGGGGATCGCGACGGTCGCGGTCTATTCGGATGCCGATGCCAAGGCGTTGCATGTGCGTAGCGCTGACGAGGCAGTGCATATCGGCCCTTCATCCGCCGCCGAAAGCTATCTTGTCGGCGAGAAGATTATCGCTGCAGCCAAGGAAACCGGCGCGGAAGCGATCCATCCGGGCTATGGCTTCCTGAGTGAGAATGCGGGCTTCGCGCAGGCGGTGATCGATGCGGGGCTGATCTGGGTCGGCCCCAAGCCCGCGAGCATCGACGCGATGGGCCTGAAGGATGCCGCCAAAAAATCGATGCAGGATGCGGGTGTGCCGATCACACCCGGCTATCTCGGTGAAGACCAATCAGTCGAGCGGCTCAAGAAAGAGGCCGACGCCATCGGCTATCCCGTGCTGATCAAGGCTGTCGCGGGCGGTGGCGGCAAGGGCATGCGCAAGGTCGACACAGCAGAGAATTTCGAAGCCGACCTCGAATCCTGCCGCCGCGAGGCCAAGGCGAGTTTCTCCAATGACGAAGTGCTGCTCGAAAAGTGGATCACCTCGCCCCGCCATATCGAGGTGCAGGTGTTCGGTGACAGCCACGGCAACGTCGTCCATTTGTTCGAACGCGACTGCTCGCTGCAGCGCCGTCACCAGAAGGTAATCGAGGAAGCCCCCGCCCCCGGCATGGACGAGGCGACGCGCGAAGAAATCTGCGCGGCGGCTGTGCGCGCTGCCAAAGCAGTCGATTATGAGGGCGCGGGCACGATCGAATTTATCGCCGACGCCAGCGAAGGCCTGCGCGCCGACCGCATTTTCTTCATGGAGATGAACACGCGCCTACAGGTCGAACACCCGGTGACCGAGGAAATCACGGGAGTGGACCTGGTCGAATGGCAGCTACGTGTAGCAAGCGGCGAACCGATCCCCCTCAAGCAGGAGGAGCTTAGCATCGACGGTTGGGCTATCGAGGCGCGGCTCTATGCGGAGGACCCGGCAAAGGGGTTCTTGCCCAGTACGGGGCGGTTGGAGTTGGCAGGAATCGGCGAAGACTATTGCAGGCTAGAGACCGCGGTCGAGGAAGGCTCGACGATCTCTCCATTCTACGACCCCATGATTGCCAAGATTATCTATCATGCGGAAGATAGAGAAACCGCAATTGATGGTCTTTGGCGCGCTTGTGGTGTCACGACGGTTCACCCTGTGAAGAGCAATGCATGGTTCCTTCACCGTCTTCTCGAGATTGAGGACTTCCAATCTGGCACAATGACAACAGGGACAATCGAAACCCATATCGAGCCGCTGACAGCAGAACCGACACTTTCGGCGTTTTCCCTTCAGGACGCCGCGAGTGAAATCGCTCTTCCGCATTGGTCTGAGCCCGATTGCGAGCGTCGCACGGGTCTGGCCGGGTTCAGGCTTAATGGTCAAAAAAGGTCCACAGTACGGCTATTGGTCAATGGCGAAGAATCTGTGGTTCCGAGCTTCGATTCAGCCAAGGATCACACATATTCAGGCTTTCAAGGTGGATATGGAAATGGATTTCATTGGGAGAACGGGGCGGTCTTTTCCGTTCTGCCTTATCGCCACGATGGCTCCGGCTCTGCCTCCGCCGCAGACGGCGCCATCCTCGCCCCTATGCCGGGCAAGGTCATCGCCGTCGATGTGAAGGACGGCGACAAAGTCACCGCTGGCCAACGCCTGATGGTGCTCGAAGCGATGAAGATGGAGCATGCACTCACCGCGCCGTTTGACGGGACTGTCACCGGCCTCGAAGCCTCCGAAGGCGGGCAGGTGCAGGTCGAAGCGGTGCTTTGTGTGGTGGAGCCGATTGATGAATAGGGCTTGCCTCCTCGGCCCGTCATTGCGAGCGTAGCGAAGCAATCCATGGACCTGCATCATGGATTGCCACGTCGCCTGCGGCTCCTCGCAATGACGTGTGAGGAGAGAGAATGACCTGGCAGAAAGAACTAGACGAACTCCGCCAGCGCGAGGCGCTGGCCGATCAGATGGGCGGCGAGGAGAAGGTTGCGCGTCAGCATGGCCGGGGCAAGATGGATGCCCGCGCGCGGCTTGCGGCGCTCACCGACGATGGCTCCTTCCGCGAGATCGGAAAAATATCCGGCAAGGGTCATTATGACGAGAATGGCAATCTCACCGGTGTAACCCCTGCGCCCTATCTGTTCGGCAAGGCGCTGATCAATGGCCGCCCGGTGGTCGCCACCGCCGACGATTTCACCATTCGCGGCGGCGCGGCGGATGCCGGGATCAAGCGCAAGATGGTTCAGGCCGAGCAGATGGCGCATGAGCTTAAACTGCCGATGATCCGGATGATCGACGGGACGGGCGGCGGAGGAAGCGTCAAGACGCTCGAACAGATCGGCGCAACCTATATTCCCGCCGTTCCCGGCTGGTCGGATGTGGTGAAGAACCTCGATACGGTTCCGGTGGTTGCGCTGGCGCTCGGACCAACAGCTGGCCTCGGCGCAGCGCGAACGGTTGCCAGCCACTATTCGATTATGGTGCGCGGCCTTTCACAGCTTTTCGCCGCCGGTCCCGCAGTGGTCGATGGCCTAGGCGAGGACTACAAAGGTCCAGCCGACCATGCCGAGGCCAAGGAAAATCTCGGCGGCGCGGATATCCATACGCGCAACGGCGTGGTCGATGACGAGGTTGCCTCCGAAGCCGAGGCCTTCGCCCGTGCGCGGCACTTCCTGTCCTTTATGCCCGAACATGTCGGCCAGCTCGCCCGCCGCGCCGAGCCCACTGACCCGGCTGACCGCCGAGAGGAAGCGCTGCTCGACCTCGTCCCACGCGATCCCAAGCAGGTCTACTCGATGCGCCGTGCGATGGAGATGGTCTTCGATTCGGGCACCGTATTCGAGATCGGGCGCATGTGGGGACGCGCCTGCATAACCGCACTTGCCCGCCTCAATGGCTGGCCTGTCGCAGTTCTGGCAAGCGATCCCTCCTATCTCGGCGGAAGCTGGGAAGCGAAAACCAGCGAGAAGGTCGAACGCTTCGTCAAGCTTGCCGATCAGTTCCGCCTGCCCATCGTCCACCTGGTCGACAATCCCGGCTTTATGATCGGGCGCGAGGCGGAGGTGGCGGGCACGATCCGCTACGGCGTGCAGGCGATGAATGCGGTGTACAAAGCAACCGTCCCGCTCGCCTCGATCGTGATGCGCCGCGCCTATGGCATTGCCGGCAGCGCGATGAGCAATGCCGACCGATATCAATACCGATATTGCTGGCCCTCGGGCGATTGGGGCTCGCTACCCATCGCGGGCGGGCTGGAGGTTGCCTACAAATCCGAACTCGAAGCCTCCGCTGATCCCGAAGCCGCGCTGAAGGAAATCCGCGAGCGGCTGGACAAGGTGACCTCGCCCTTCCGCAGCGCCGAACTGTTCAATGTCGAGGACATTGTCGACCCGCGCGACACACGGCCGCTGCTGTGTGAGTTTGCGGATTTGGCTTGGCGAAAACTGGAGAGTGAAAGTTAGACCTGCCGCCGTCCGAACAGCTTCCCCCGCTCGCTGAACAGCACAACCGCCAGCGCCAACAGCGCGCAGCTGAGCATCGAAACGGACAATGGCCGCGCGGTGCCGTCATAAAGCGAGCCGATCAGCGCACCGAGCACAGCGCCGGTGCTCATCCTGAGTGCCGTTTGCGCACTGCTTGCCGCACCCGCAATGTGGAAGAAGGGCTGCATCGCAATCGAGCCGAAATTCGCGCCGACAAAGCCAAGGCATGCCATCGACATGCTCATCAGGACGATGAACTGCCACAGCGGCTGCACGGGTTGCCCGGCGCTGAAATATTGCAGCACCGCGACCACGATGAAGACCAGCAAGGCCGCATGGCTTACGCGCCGCGCGCCGAATTTTTCGACGATCCGTGAATTGGTGAAGTTGGCCAGCACCATGCCGATCACTGCTCCGCCGAAGATCACCGCAAAGTAATCGCCCATACCGAAGGTTTCGCTGATCAGCTGCTGCGAGGAATTGAGGAAGCCGAACAGCGATCCGAACACCAGCGCGCTGCCGACCACGTAACCGATAGCCCCGCGATCACTCAACGCGGTCGCCATATTGCGCAGGATCGTGCGCGGATCGATTTCCTGCTTGTTTTCTTCCTGCAGTGTCTCGGGAAGTCGCATCCACGCCCAGATGCCGACGCCAGCCCCCATCACGGCCATCGCACCGAAAATCGCACGCCATCCTGCGAGGTACATAATGCCCTGCCCGACAGCGGGCGCAAGGATGGGAACGAGCAGGAAGATCATCATGATCAGGCTCATCAGCCGCGCCATCCGGTCGCCGCCAACCTGATCTCGCACGATCGCCGCGGGAACCACGCTAAGCCCGGCGCAGCTGATCCCCTGGATCAGGCGCAGCACCAGCAGCAGATCGTAATTGGTCACCAGCGCGCAGGCGAGCGACAGCACGATATAGGCGATCAGACCAATCGCCAGCACCGGCCTACGCCCGAACCGGTCCGCAAAAGCGCCGGGGAAGAATGCGCCAATACCGGAACCCAGAAAATAGGCTCCGATCACATATTGCCGGTCGTTGCCCTGAGCACCCATCTCTCGCGCCATTTCGCCGAGCGCAGGCAGCATCGCATCGATGCCGAAGGCCTGCAGGCTCATCAGCATCGCCATCAGCGCGATCATTTCGCGTTCGCCTAGCTTCGCTTCAGTCGCTGGCGCTGATGGTTTCGCGGCGTCGTTCATGCGCGCTCCTTGGGGGTTGGCGCTGCAAAAGGAAAGCGCCTAATCTGCGGACATGTCCGAATTGGCTACCGATAACGAAAAGGATGATGGCGAGGATCCTGACGATGAAGGCGGCCTGCGCAAGATCATCCATGTCGATATGGATGCCTTCTTCGCCAGCGTCGAGCAGCGCGACAATCCCGAGTTGCGCGGCAAACCAGTGGCGGTCGGAGGGTCTGGCGGGCGCGGCGTAGTCGCGGCGGCCAGCTATGAAGCGCGCAAATTCGGCGTGCGGTCGGCAATGCCCTCGGTCACAGCGAAACGGCTATGTCCCGACCTGATTTTCGTGCGGCACCGCTTCGATGCGTATAAGGAAGCCTCGGCGAAAATCCGCGAGATCTTCCGCTATTTCACGCCGCATGTCGAACCGCTGAGCCTCGACGAAGCCTATCTCGATGTGACCGACGATATTCGCGGGATCGGCAGCGCGACACGTATTGCCGAGCTGATCCGCGAGAAGATCAAGGACGAAACTGACCTCACGGCCAGCGCCGGGGTCAGCTACAACAAATTTATCGCCAAGCTCGCCAGCGACCAGAACAAACCCGACGGTATCTGCGTGATCAAACCCGGTCAGGGGGCGAAATTTGTCGCGTCGCTGCCCATCCGCCGCTTCCATGGCGTCGGACCTAAAGGCGCGGAGAAAATGGCCAAGCTTGGCATCGAAACCGGCGCGGATCTAGCGGAGAAGGACATCGAATTCCTCCGCGCCAATTTCGGCAGTTTTGCCGACTATCTTTACCGCGCGGCGCGCGGGATCGACCTCAGGCCGGTGCGGGCCAACCGCATCCGCAAATCGCTCGGCGGAGAGCGAACCTTCAGCGAGGATATCTCATCCGGCCCGGCGCTGCGCGAAACAATGGACCGGATCGTCGACATCGTATGGGAACGGATCGAGCGGGCCAAGGCCAAGGGGCGTACGGTTACGCTCAAGATGAAATACAACGATTTCACGACGGTGACGCGGGCCAAATCGGTAAACGGTAATGTGAAGGACAAGGCCGAATTTTCGCAGATCGGTCATGCGCTGCTGGAGGAGCTTCTCCCGCTCCCGCTGCCGATCAGGTTGATGGGGCTGACCCTGTCCAATCTCGATCAGGGCCACCAAGAAGAGCGACCGCCCGATACGGCACAATTGTCACTGCTGTGAGCTACCGCGCTCGCGCCACAGCGCCAGCCTCCGTCGCGTTGCGTCGCCCAGCGGTTCGGGGAGCGAATGCGCCGGGAAGAAACGGGCCACCATGATCTCGCGCCCGTCGGGTTGCGGCAATTGGTCGGTCTTGGCGGTGAACAAATGCGCGGTATGCGTAGAACCCGATATCTCTTCTTCAATGGTGCCGAACGATATCAGATTCCCGAGTTTGATACTGAGCTCTTCCTGTACTTCGCGCCTGGCCGCATGCTCGGGCGTCTCGCCTCTTGAAAGTCCGCCACCCGGCAAAGCCCAGACCTGCGGCCCGTAGGAGTGCCGGACCAACAGAACCTGTCCTGCAAGATTGGTCACAACCACAGAGCAGCCTTCGATGGGCCGCTTGCTCCACAATCGCCAGCGATGCCGCACACGATGCGCAATCGGCAGGAGCAAACGATGGATCGGTCGCGGGATCAGGTGAAACATGTGATCGGCTGCTCTGCCGCATCAAGCAAGCGGGCTATCGGCAGTTCGTGCTCACCTGCCAGCGCTGCGTCGAACACTGCGCGTTTCGTATCGCCGCGAATAACGAACATCAGTTCGTCACTGTCGAGCAGCGCCGGGATCGTCAAGGTGATCCGGTCAAACGGTGCCTCGGGCGGCAGCGGGTCGGGTGTCAAGCGGCGGATCGCCAACGGGTCGTCCGCCTGCGGATCGGTGTTTGGAAATAGCGAGGCGATATGCCCGTCCGCGCCCATGCCGAGCCACACCAGCGCGAAATGCGGAGGTGTGACATCAACAGAAAGCGGGCGGATCGACGCACCACACGGTTCAAGCAAGGCACGGATCTTGCCAGTGTTGCTGGCCGAGTGATGTTCGGGAACGATCCGGTCATCTCCGGGCCAGACCTCGATACGCGGCCATTCGATGTCACAGTCTTTCAGGCGTTCGAAAATCGGAAAAGGTGTAGAGCCACCGGGCACGCTGATCGCAATCGCGCCATCCGTGCCGGCCAACGCAGTTCGCAACCGGCCTTCAAGCCACCGGGCGATACGGGCGTCATCGGCCCGTTCGACAATTTCCAGATTTTCCATCGCCACAGCATAGCAAGAAACCCGCCCCGGCCTAGCCGGAGCGGGTTTTGGTCCCGGGAAATTCGTATGCGCCTATTTGAGTGTCTGCGAAAGGAACCACACCCGTTGCTCGGCCATGTCGGTCCAGTCGTCGAGCAAGCCATCGGTTGCATTGTCACCGGCGTCCTCGGCGAGTGGTTTCATCGCCTTCAGGCGCTTGACCAGCGCGGCATTATCGTCGCGCAGCTCCGCCACCATCTTCTCCGGCGACAGGCCGGTATCGTCCTGATCCTTGACCTGCGTCGCCGAAGCCACCGAGCCAAGGCCGGTCAGCGTATCGCGGTCGAGTTTGCGCACCCGCTCGCCGATCACATCGATCTGATCGCGGATTTCGATTGCCTGTTCGTCGAACAGCAGGTGCAGATCGCGAAAACGCGGGCCCGCAACATGCCAGTGAAAGTTCTTCGTTTTGAGGAACAGGGCAAAATGATCTGCCAGCAATGCGTTGAGTTCGCTGACCAGCGCCTGTTTCGAATTGTCGCCCGTATCGGCCATTGTAAAATCTCCTGATTGAATATGTGTCATCCAATCAACGGTCAGGCTTTAATCGGGTTTCTCGAACAATATCTCTGACTATGATCGACACAGGCGATTGTCAGAGCAGCCCCCGCGCGGTCAGGCCGATATAAATCGCCGCGACAAGGGTAATTATTGCAAGCGTGATACGAATGGCGCGCAGCGGAGCCTTTTCGATCAGGTCCTCTGCAAGCAGCCAGCCGAGCAGGATCGCAATCACCCCCGCAATTGCTCCCCCGGCCCCGGCGAAGAACGGCAGGGCAGAACCTGCGGCAAAGGCGAAGATCAGGAAACGCGATCCGTCGGCGAGCTGGCGATAGATCAGCACCAGCCCCAGCGCCCCGAGCGAACGCGTCGGTTCGCGCAGTGGCTTCTTGCGGATCGGCCATGCCAGCTCGGCAGCGGCGAAAACCAGCGCCAACGCGACGAGCATCATCTTGCCGTTGGGCGGCATGATCGAGGAAATATAGTAACCACCCCAAGCCATCGCCGCAGCAGTCAGAAACGCGATTGCACTGCCGAGCAGCAGAATCCGGATATCACGTCCGAAATGCGCCGAATATCGCGCGACCAGCAACTGGTCGTGACTGCCGAGCGAGGTCAGCAGCACCGCAACAAAGGCAAAAACGAAACCGGACATCCGCTTATCCGGATCAAGCCGTCCAGGGTCCGGTGATCGCGAGCGTTGCAGTCGGGCTATAGGCGTTGACGAACAGCACCTTACCGTCGGGAGAAAAGCACGCCCCCGCAGGCTCGGTTTGTGCGCGCAACAGAGCCAGCGGATAGGCTCGTCCGTCGGGGGTGATCCCGCGCAGGTGATTGGCCACCGTGTCGGAGTACTGGTCCTCGCACACCACAAGATGGCCGTTATCCTGTACGGTCAGATTGTCACCGTAGTTGAACTGCTCGGGGCTGGCGCTTTCGAAGAACAATGCCAAACCATCGGGGCGCCGACGGCGGCCTGGCACCAGTTTGAAAATCTGCCCCAGCTTTGCAGCGCCGCCGCTGGTGCAGGCGAAATAGAGCTCGTCCCTGCCCATCCAGATCCCCTCGCCGCGCGCGAATTTCACCGCGCCCTGCGCCGCACCGCGAACGCGCAAATCGTCCTCGGGCGCCTCGACATTATCAAGATCGATCCAGCGAACCTCGTGCATATCGCCGACATTCACCGTCACGCCGTCATGGTTGCGGCTGTCCGCGATGCCATTGACGAGCGCCAGCGCCTGCAGCTTGCCGCCCTGATCCAGTTCACCGTTCACATTCGGAATGAACCGATACAGAAGGCTGTCGGGGCGATCCTCTGTCAGATAGACAATGCCCGTGTTCGGATCGACACAGGCGGCTTCGTGATTGAACCGTCCAAGCGCCCTGAGCGGTTCGGGATTGACCAGCTGGCCCGCGTCCGCCGGCACTTCGAATACCCAGCCATGATCCTTCTCGTTCCGCTCGGTTACGCCGAACACGGCTTCTTCGCAGGTCAGCCACGTTCCCCAGGGTGTGATGCCGCCCGCACAATTGCGTACTGTCCCGGCCAGCGAACGATATTCCTTTTCCACTTCCAGCGTCTTGGCATCGAGCACGATAGTGGTTGTCCCGCCCGCCATAACGGCCTTGCCGTCAATCCTGTCATAGCCCTCGGGAATGACGCCGCCCGGGTCCTTGTCGGGCATCAGCTCGTGATTGCGGACCAGTGCGAGCTTGCCTTCGCCTATATCGAAACAGCCCATGCCATCTGCGCGGTCGGGCACGGTGAGCCCGTCCGACATCATATCGCCCAGCCGGGAAAGCACCCGATAGGAAAAACCGGGCGGCAGATCGAGCAGACCCGCCGGATCGGGCACTAGATCGCCATAGCCCGCAAATTTCTCTGGCATGGCGGAGGCGCTGGCGACGCGGCCCTTCGGCGAGCACCCACTAGCCAGCAAAGCGGCAAACGCCGTCCCGGTCGCACCGAGAAACTGTCGGCGGCTATGGCGAAGGGTAGGCTGCGTCATGTGTATCTCTCCAATTTTCGTAGCGATTGCGATAGCAGCATGAAACGCGCATGACACATACAAAGCGCAAACATTGCAGGAGAGTAGGATGAAACTCGAAACAGGAATGGCAGCCGTGGTCACCGGCGGCGCATCGGGTCTTGGCCTCGCCAGCGCCCGCGCGCTTGCCGGGCAGGGGCTGAAAGTCGCGATTTTCGATATCAATGACGATGACGGTACCAGGTTTGCCGAAGAAATCGGCGGCACCTTCCACCATGTCGACATCATGGATGAACAGTCTGTCGTAGACGGATTCGAAGCAGCCCGCTCAGCGCATGGACAAGAGCGCGTCACGGTGCACTGCGCAATGGCCAGCAGGCGCGGCAAGACCATCGGATGGGACAAGGAAAAGGGCAGCTACAAGCGCCTGCCGACCGAGGATTACGCGTTCGGGGCAGAAGGAGTGCTGGTGGCAACCTACCGCGTAGCGTCGCATTCGGCGCTGGGCATGGCCAATTCCGAACCGCTCAACGAGGATGGCGAGCGTGGCTCTATCATCGTTACCAGCTCTGCCGCTGCGCAGGACGGCCAGATCGGACAGGTCATCTATGGCAGCTGCAAGGCGGGCGTGAACGGAATGATCCTGCCGATGGCGCGCGACCTGATGGATTTGGGCATTCGGGTGAACTCGATCATGCCGGGTATCATGGCGACGCCGCTGATGCTGGCAATGAAGGATCGCAATCCACCGATGTGGGACCAGCTGAACGCCAGCGTCCCCTATCCCAAAAGGCTTGGTCACCCGGAGGAATTTGGATCGCTGGTGCTCGAAATCGCCCGCAATTCCTATATCAACGCCCACCAGTTCCGGTTGGATGGCGCGATCCGGATGCCGCCGAAATCGTGCCAGGACACAGCCGGCTCCATAGCTTCGCGCTATGGCATGGCGCGCAATTGTAACTCGCGATTGCTGCGCGATTTGGCATGATCTGTCAGAGTTGGTGACATTTGCAGGAGAGAACCATGACGCTGTCTGAGCGAGTTCTTCACTTTGGGTCGATCCTGTTTGCGGGGGCATTGCTGCTCGCTTTCCCGGGCGGCGCTGCAATCGCGCAAACCCCGCCTATCGAGATTTCGGGCCAGCTCGACACCAGCCGCGACGCGATTTCGCTGGACGGTGTTACCATCACAATCAATGGCACGTCCGCCCGGCTCGATGAAAACGGGCGCTACTCGGCTGAACTTGACCCCCAACCCTACTATCAGGTGCAGATCGCCGGGGACACGATCTTCAAGACGATCCAGACATTCGGCCATATGGAACTGCTCGACAAGGCATGCGCCTGCCTGAAGGCCGGACCGATTGACCTTGTCGCGAAAAGCCCCGGCCGAGTGGAGCTGTTTTTCGCGGGGGATGCGATGGCGGGGCGTCGCTATTCCGAGCCGATCTGGGGCGAACGCAAGCTCGTCGACCGCGCCAACGCCTACCCGGATTTGATGAAGCTTCTGAACCCAATCCGGCCTTATGTCGAAAGCGCCGACCTCGCCTCGGTCAATCTGGAGATTGTCCTGGCCGATAAGGAACCGGGCGCTTCGCCGCCCAAATCGGTCGTCTTCTACAGTCCGCCGGAATTGGCAAACGCGCTTGCCGATACGGGCTTTGACTATGTCTCGCTGGGCAACAATCACAGTTACGACTTTCTCGAAGCTGGTCTGCACACGACGATCAGGGCGATCGAGGACGCAAAGCTGGCCTGGTCGGGCGCTGGGTTCGACGAAGAGCAAGCATTACAAGCCGCACGGCTCGATGCCGGTAACGCCAAACTTTCACTGCTCGGCTATGTCGGATGGAAAGGCCGTGTCGAACCCAACCAGGTAGCCGAGGACAACAAAGGGGGCGCTGCTCTCGGGAGCACGGCCAATATCGTCCGCACGGTAGAACGCGAAGTAGCGGCAGGCAGGCTGCCGATTGTCCAGCTTCACGGCAGCCGCGAATATAGCGACGGCCCCACCAAAGTCAGCGAAAGCCGGATGCGCGCCGCAATCGATGCCGGAGCCGTGGTGGTCGCCTCGCACCATCCGCACGTCACGCAAGGCATTGAGATACGCGGCGGCAAGATCATCGCCTATTCGCTCGGCAATTTCCTGTTCGACCAGTATTTCATGCTTACCCATGCGAGCTATGCGATGAAGGTTTGGCTGGAGGACGGAAAACCGATCCGGCTCGAGATCATCCCGCTCAGGATACTCGACTATCGCCCGGTTCCCGCAGTGGGCTCGACAAGGAGCCATATCCTCGATCGGGTCACCCGACTGTCGGCGCCAAGAGGCACCCGCTTCTACCAGACGGGCGGCCATCTTGCCCTGCGGCTTGACGATAGCCTGGAGCGGGAGACATCTCTCGACCCTGCCAATGATAACGCGCTGGTCTATTGGGGTGATTTCGAGAACTCCCGATTCGGCGATGCGCGTGACCGGACCATCGAGGCTTTGGGCGCGCGCATCCACTATCACTTCGACAACGGACCCGGCACGAGGATGCGGGTTGAAGGTGAAGCGCAGGCAAAAGACATTACCGTTCGACCGACGACGTTCTTCCGCAAAACCGCCGGTGAAACGCTGCGTATTTCGGCGCGCATCAAGACGCCGTTCGATTTCGAACTTGATGTTCTGGCGCAGCAGCGTCCGCCGGGCATGGGCCGCTTCGATGCTCTCAAGCAGGCACCGTTCAAGCAGATAGGTACGGCATCGGTACCGGCCAGCCGGTCATGGCAGAGGATTGAACTGTCTGTACCCAACCTCAAGCCGGTCGATGGCAAATTCCTGCCCATGCGCACCGCGCTCCGCTTTCGCTCAAACGATGAGAAGCAGGCTGGCTCTCTGCATTTCGAGCTCGATGACCTCACGATTAAAACTGTTGCTGATTGAATTGATTGGGTAATTACAGAACGCGCTTTAGCTCCAACGCCCGGCGGGTGGGCGTCATTGCGCCGCGATTTGGCGATTCCCCGGCAAGCCCCTAAGGCAGCAGCCAAGCGGACGCTTGGAGAGAATTTTCAATGATTACCGATGACCGGATTATCCTCGGCCTGCTGGCGGCTGTGCTGGCGTTCGTGTTTGTGACGCGCGACCGGCCCGGCTGGAAACGCTTCTACACCTTCGTTCCGATCATCCTGGTCTGCTATCTCGTTCCCTCGCTGATGGTCACGTTCGGATTGATCGATGTTGGGGAAAGCAATCTGTGGCCGATTGCCAAGGATTACTTCCTTCCCGCCGCGCTGTTCCTGATGACGCTGAGCATCGACATGAAGGGCATCATCGGGCTCGGCCCCAAGGCGCTGATCATGTTCTTTACGGCAACCATCGGGATCGTGATCGGCGGGCCCATCGCGCTGTGGATCGTCGCCCAGTTCGATCCGGCAATCATCGGCAGCGGTGCCGACGCGGCATGGCGCGGCTTGGCCACTCTTGCTGGCAGCTGGATCGGTGGCGGTGCAAACCAGACCGCTATGCTCGAAGTATATGGCTTCAATATCGAGAATTACTCGGCATTGATCGCGGTCGATATCATCGTCGCCAACATCTGGATGGTGTTCCTGCTTTACGGTGCGGGCGACAGCAAACGTGTCGATGGCTGGCTGAAGGCGGATAGCAGCTCGATTGACGCGCTGCGCGACAAGATGGCCGATTACACATCCTCGGTCGAGCGCGTGGCCAGCGCGAACGATTATGTCTTGCTGTTCGGAGCCACACTGGCAGTTGTCGGCCTGTGCCATCTCGGCGGAACCGTCATCGGCGGCTTCTTTGCCGGGTTGTGGGGCGAGGAAGCGACACTGGCGAGCAGTTTCTTCTGGGTCGTGGTGATCGCGACAACAATCGGCCTAGTCGCCAGCTTCACCCGCGCGCGCGATCTCGAAGGTGTGGGAGCAAGCAAATTCGGCACCGTCTTCATCTTCCTGCTGGTGGCGGTGATCGGGACCAAGATGAACATCCTCAAGATCGCCGATGCACCATCCTTCATGGTAATCGGTCTGATCTGGATGACGATCCACACGGTCCTGATGCTGGCTGTCGCACGCATGATCCGCGCGCCATTTTTCTTCGTCGCGGTGGGCAGCAAGGCCAATGTTGGCGGCGCAGCGTCCGCACCGGTCGTCGCAGCGGCCTTTCATCCGGCGCTCGCTCCGGTCGGCGTGCTGCTCGCCGTGCTCGGCTATGCGGTCGGCACCTATGGCGCGATCCTGTGTGCAACGATGATGGCGCAGGTGGGCTGACGGTCAGTCGTCGATGCTGCGTTTGTGAGTTTCGGGCAGGAAGATCAGCCCGATCACAAACGTCCCGGCCGCGATGACCACCGGATACCACAGGCCGAAATAGATGCTGCCCGTCGCCGCAACCATGGCGAATGCGACGGTCGGAAGGAAACCGCCAAACCAGCCATTGCCGACATGATAGGGCAGACTCATCGACGTGTAGCGGATGCGGGTCGGGAATATCTCGACCAATAGCGCGGCTATAGGGCCATAGGTCATCGTTACGAAGAGCAGCAACACGAACAGGATCGCGACCACCTTCACATGATCGATTTCGGCGGGGTCGGCGGTGGCCGGATAGCCGGCATCGGCCAGCATGGCTTTCAATGGCGCAATGTCCGAGCCGGGCGCGACTACAAGCTCGGCATCGCCGACCGATATGACCGCTTTGCTCGGCGCATCGGTTAGCTCGCGGTTGGTATAGGGCACACCCGCTTTGGCCAGGGCCGATTTGGCAATGTCGCAACCCGTGCTGTCGAAGGTATTTTTGCCGATGGGATCGAACTGCAGCGAACATTCTTCGCTCGCGGCGCTAACCACGACCGGCGCATCGGCCTGCGCCCGTGCCAAAGCCGGATTGGCCGCTTCCGTCAGCGCACCGAACAGCGGGAAATAACCGACCGCTGCCAGCGCCAAGCCCGTCAGGATAATCTTCTTGCGGCCGATCTTGTCGCTCAGCCAACCGAAGAAAATAAAGAATGGTGTGCCCACCACCAGCGCGGTCGCAATGAGGATATTGGTGGTCGCGCCATCGACCTTGAGAATTTTCTCGAGGAAGAACAAAGCATAGAACTGGCCCGAATACCAGACCACCGCCTGACCGGCGATTGCACCGAACAGGACGATCATCACGATTTTCAGATTGCTCCATTGACCGAAGGCTTCGGACAAAGGCGCTTTGGAGGTCGCGCCTTCTTCTTTCATCTTCCGGAAGACCGGGCTTTCTTCGAGCTGGAAACGAATCCATAGCGAAATCGCGAGCAGGAAGATCGAGATCAGGAATGGCACGCGCCACCCCCAATCGGCAAAGGCCTCCTCGCCCATCGCCGTCCTGAGGCCGATCACCACCAGAAGGGCAGCGAACAAACCGATGGTCGCAGTAGCCTGAATCCAGCTGGTGAAATAGCCGCGCTTTCCATCGGGCGCATGCTCCGCGACATAGGTCGCCGCCCCGCCATATTCGCCGCCTACCGCGAGTCCCTGCAGCAACCTCAACGTCACCAGGATCAGCGGTGCGGCTACTCCGATGCTGGCGTAGTTGGGTAGCAGTCCGACCGCGAAGGTCGAAAGACCCATCAGCGTCATTGTGACGATAAAAGTGTTCTTGCGCCCGACAATATCACCGATCCGCCCGAACAGCAGCGCGCCAAAGGGGCGGACTACAAACCCCGCCGCAAACGCCGCCAGCGCAAGTATAAAGCCGGTGGTTTCGTTCACTGCGGAGAAGAACTGCGCCGATATAAAGCTCGCCAGCAATCCGTAAAGGAAGAAGTCGTACCACTCGAACACCGTGCCGAGCGACGACGCCGCAATCACCATCGTCTCGCTTTGTTTTGGTGGTTGCTCCTGCGTTGCCTCGGCTTCGCTCATCCGGTCCGTCCTCCCTCTCTGTCCCATCCCGTAGTCTGCATGGCGGAACAGAACAACTCGCGATGATTTCTACTTCACAAGAGTCGCTTTGCGTCGCCAAACAGGCTAGGTATCTGCGCAACAATAGTTCACGAGACTTTTCAGGAGATGCGCGATGCGCCAGGTTGATCATTTCATGGTAGACGGTTCCGCGGGCGGTTCGGGCCGCAAGCACCAGATCTGGAACCCCTCGACCGGCGAAGTCCAGGCAGAAGTGACACTCGGCGATGCCGCGCTGCTCGCCAAGGCGGTTGAAACCGCCAAGAAGGTGCAGCCCGAATGGGCCGCCACTAATCCGCAAAAGCGCGCCCGCGTGATGTTCAGGTTCAAGGAACTGATCGAGGCGAACATGCAGTCGCTGGCCGAACTGCTGTCCTCCGAGCACGGCAAGGTGATCGACGACGCCAAAGGCGATGTCCAGCGCGGTCTCGAAGTGATCGAATTTGCCTGCGGCATCCCGCAAGCGCTCAAGGGCGAATACACACAGGGCGCGGGCCCCGGCATTGATGTCTATTCGATGCGCCAGCCGCTTGGCATCGGAGCGGGTATTACCCCGTTCAACTTCCCGGCGATGATCCCGATGTGGATGTTCGGCATGGCGACCGCAGCGGGCAATGCCTTCATTCTCAAGCCCAGTGAGCGCGATCCCTCCGTGCCGGTGCGACTCGCCGAACTGTTTCTTGAAGCTGGTGCGCCCGAGGGACTGCTGCAGGTGGTGCATGGCGACAAGGAAATGGTCGATGCGATCCTCGACCATCCCGACATTCCGGCGATCAGTTTCGTCGGATCATCCGATATCGCGCAATATATCTATTCGCGCGGTACAGCGAATGCGAAACGCGTGCAGGCTTTCGGCGGGGCGAAGAACCACGGTATTGTGATGCCCGACGCCGATCTCGACCAGGTGGTGAACGACCTTTCGGGCGCGGCATTCGGTTCGGCGGGCGAGCGCTGCATGGCTCTGCCCGTGGTCGTTCCGGTTGGTGAGGACACAGCCGACAGATTGCGCGAAAAGCTGATCCCGGCGATCAACGCCTTGCGCGTGGGCGTCTCGAACGATCCCGACGCGCATTACGGCCCCGTTGTCACGCCCGAACACAAGGCTAGCATCGAACGCTGGATCGACACTGCCGAGGACGAAGGTGCCGAGGTCGTGATCGACGGACGCGGCTTCAGCCTGCAAGGGCACGAGGACGGCTTTTTCGTAGGCCCAACGCTGCTCGACAACGTAACCACGCAAATGAAGAGCTATCAGGAAGAGATCTTCGGCCCCGTGCTCCAGATCGTGCGCGCGCACGATTTCGAGGAAGCGGTGCGCCTGCCAAGCGAGCACCAATATGGTAATGGCGTCGCGATTTTTACCCGCAACGGCCACGCCGCACGCGAATTCGCGAGCCGGGTCAATGTCGGCATGGTCGGCATCAACGTACCGATCCCCGTGCCGGTCAGCTATCACAGCTTCGGCGGCTGGAAACGCTCGGGCTTCGGCGATATCGACCAATACGGCATGGAAGGCCTGAGGTTCTGGACCAAGAACAAGAAGATCACCCAGCGCTGGCCCGATGGCGGCGGCGATGGGTCGAATGCGTTTGTTATCCCGACGATGGGGTGATCAATATGCGTTTTGGAGTCGCCCTTGTTGCCGCTCTCGTGCTTTCGGCGTGCGGCAGTGCGGAAGAACCGAGCGAGCCGGTAACGGTCGCTGAAACTGCAGCGCCGATACAGGTCGAACCCGATGGCGGCATCGGCGATGGAGCCAAACCGCTCAATGAGGTGGCGGGCACCATCCCTGGGCAGTTCCGCGGCGTTTGGGACTATATCGAAGGCACCTGCGCACCGGAATCCGACCTGCGGATGGAGATAAGCGATAAGGAAATCCGGTTTTACGAATCTTACGGGCGGGTCACCGGCATCCGTCTCGATGGCGACGATGCGATTGTCGATCTAGCGATGGAAGGCGAAGGGGAGACTTGGGAAAACCGCATCCGGCTGACCTTCGACAAGAGCGGTGAACACCTGCTCGCGCTCGATGCGCAGCAAACCGAACCGACGAAGCGTGATATGCCGCGAAAGCGGTGCACCGAACAGGAGTAAGTCGATGAGAACAATACCCCTTTGCCTGGCCCTGTTAACGCTGGCAGCATGCGCCCCGGTCGAACGACCCGTCGGCGACGTTCCGCCGCCGCTCACCGGCCCCGCCAAATGTAATGCCGAGCCGGCACAGGTTCTCCTCGGCCGCAAAGCGGATCGGCAGCTTGGCGAGGAGATCATGCGCCTTACCGGAGCGACCAGATTTCGCTGGGGGCCGCCGGGGGCGATGTTCACCAGAGATTACCGGATCGAGCGCGTCAATGTGATGTATGACAATGATATGATTGTAACCGGGATCAATTGCGGATGAGCACCCGCCAACGCACCACATCCGGTTCGCCTTTCGAGGATCAGTTCGGCTTCTGCCGCGCCATTCGCGACGGTAACCGGATCATCGTCGCCGGTACCGGGCCGATTGAAGACGACGGATCGACCACGCCCGGCGGAGCAGCCGAACAGGCCGCACGCTGCTGTACGCTAATCGTCAAAGCCATCGAAGACCTGGGCGGCTCAGCGAAGGACGTAGTGCGCACGCGCATGTTCCTGACAGATATCGACTGTCAGTCAGAAGTCGGCGCAGTCCACTCCCGGTTCTTCGGTGAAGCACGACCCGCTGCAACCATGGTGGGCGTCGCCACGCTCTGCCGCGCCGAATGGCTGGTAGAAATCGAGGCCGAAGCCGTAGTAGAGGCATCAGAATGACAAACCAGTTTCAACTTACCGACGACCAGCTTGCGATCCAGGAAATGGCGCAACGCTTTACCGCCGACAATATCACCCCCTTCGCCGCCGAATGGGACGAGAAGGCGCACTTCCCGCGCGACGTGGTCCAGCAGACCGGCGAGCTCGGCTTTGGCGCAATCTATGTGTCCGAGGAATCCGGCGGGATTGCTCTCGGCAGGCTGGAGGCCGCGCTGATCATGGAGGCAATGGCCTATGGCTGCCCCGCGACCAGTGCCTATATCTCGATCCACAATATGGCGAGCTGGATGATCGACCAGTTCGGTTCGGCAGAGGTGAAGGAGAAATACCTTCCCGATCTCGTCACGCTGGAGAAAATCGCCAGCTACGCGCTGACCGAACCGGGTAGTGGATCGGATGCTGCGGGTCTCAAGACAACTGCGAAACTGGACGGCGATCACTATGTCCTCAACGGCACGAAGCAGTTCATCTCCGGCAGCGGGTTCAACGATGTCTATGTGGTGATGGTCCGCACCGGCGAACACAAGTCGAAGGGCATCACCTGCCTCGTGGTCGACAAGGACACGCCAGGGCTGTCTTTCGGCAAGCCGGAGAAGAAACTCGGCTGGAACGCTTCGCCCACTGCGCAGCTGATTTTCGAGGACGCACGCGTGCCGGTCGAAAACCGCGTCGGCGACGAAGGCGAAGGCTTCCGTTTCGCGATGATGGGGCTCGATGGCGGGCGCTTGAACATCGGCGCCTGCTCGCTCGGCGGTGCGCAGCGCTGCTTGGACGAGGCGATTGCCTACACCAAAGAGCGCAAGCAGTTCGACACGCTGATCGCCGATTTCCAGAACACCCAGTTCATGCTCGCCGATATGGCCACCGAACTCGAGGCCAGCCGTGCACTGCTTTATCTCGCTGCCGCCAAGGTTACGGATGGCGCACCCGATAAATCGCGCTTCTCCGCCATGGCCAAGCGTCTCGCGACCGATAGCGGTTCCAACGTGGTCAACAATGCGCTGCAGCTGTTCGGCGGCTACGGCTATCTCAGGGAATATCCGATCGAACGCTTTTGGCGCGATCTGCGTGTGCACTCGATCCTCGAGGGCACCAATCAGGTCATGCGCATGATCGTCGGACGGGACTTGCTGCGGCAGTGATCGAAAGCAATATGACCCAGGAAATCCTCTCTCACACTCACGGCAGCATCGGCCATCTCTCGCTCAACCGGCCGAAAGCGCTCCACGCACTAACGCTCGATATGTGCCATGCGATGAGCGCAGCGCTGGGTGAATGGGCGGATGATGATGCGGTGCAGGCCGTTATCCTCGATCATGCCGAAGGGCGCGGATTCTGCGCGGGCGGCGATATCAACCTGCTGCGCAAATCGGCGCTGGAAGACGGCGGCGTTGCAGGCCGCAAGTTCTTTCACGACGAGTACCAGCTCAATCACCAGATGTTCACCTATGACAAACCGATTGTGGCTTTCATGGACGGCATCACGATGGGCGGCGGCGTGGGCATTTCGCAGCCTTGCCAATATCGCGTCGCGACCGAGAACACGCGCTTTGCCATGCCCGAAACGGGGATCGGCCTGTTCCCCGATGTTGGCGGCGGCTGGTATCTTTCGCGGCTCGGCGGGAGGCTGGGGCAATTTTTGGCGCTGACTGGCGCGCGGCTCGATGGTGGAGAGTGCCTGTGGGCGGGGCTTGCGACGCATTACCTGCCGGGCGACAAACTGGCCGAAGCCAAGACGCGTATTGCCGAGAAGCCCGACCGGATTTCCGGCATATTGTCCGAGCTATCGGTTACCCCGCCCGAAGCGCGGATCGAGAAAAACGCCGACAAGATCGCCAAGTACTTCGCCTCGGATCGTTACGAGGATATTCTTGCTTCGCTGGAAAACGACGACAGCGATTGGGCGGCTAAGGAACGCGACACACTCGGCACCAAGAGCCCGCAGACCTGCAAGGTTGCGCTGCGCCAGCTTGCCGAAAGCGCGAAACTCGACGATTTCGCCGACAATATGCGGATGGAATACCGCATCGGTTCACGCGTGTTGGTGCGGCCCGATTTCGCCGAGGGCGTACGCGCGGTGATCGTCGACAAGACACACGATCCGAAATGGGATCCGGCAACGCCCGAAGGCGTTTCGGACGAGTTGCTGGATTCGATTTTCGCGCCTTTGCCTGAAGGTGAGGAGTGGGAACCGCTTAGCTAACGCGTCGTCCCAGCGAAAGCTGGGATCGCTGGCCACCTGGTCGACAGAATTGAAAACGATCCCAGCTTTCGCTGGGATGACGGAGTAACAGATGCCATACGAAACAATCCTGACCGAAACCGAAGGTGCGATCACCATCATCACTCTCAACCGGCCCAAGGCGCTCAATGCGCTCTCCAGCGTGGTGCTTGAGGAACTGATCGACGCTTTCGGCAAATACCAGGCCGATGACAGCCAGCTTTGCGCAATCCTGACCGGGTCGGGCGACAAGGCCTTTGCCGCCGGTGCAGACATCAAGGAAATGTCGGACAAGGCCGCAGCAGATTTCTATCTCGAAGACTTCTTCGCCAAGTGGACCAGTGACATTGTCAAAACCACGCGCAAGCCATGGATCGCGGCGGTCAATGGCTTTGCACTGGGCGGCGGGTGTGAGCTGGCGATGATGGCCGATTTCATTATCGCGAGCGAGAATGCGAAATTCGGCCAGCCCGAAATCAAGCTGGGCGTAGCCCCCGGCATGGGCGGTAGCCAACGCCTTACCCGCGCCATCGGCAAGTCGAAAGCAATGGAAATGTGCCTGACGGGCCGGATGATGGGCGCCGAAGAGGCCGAGCGCAGCAATCTGGTCGCCAAAGTCGTGCCGCATGACGAGCTGATGACCGAAGCCAAGAAAACCGCCGCGCTAATCGCCTCGATGCCGCCCATGGCCGCGATTGCGAACAAGGAAATGGTCAATTCGGCTTTCGAAATGACGCTCGAACAGGGTCTGGTTCAGGAACGCCGCCTGTTCCAGATCCTTACCGCGAGCGAGGACAAGAAAGAAGGCATGGAGGCCTTCATCGAAAAGCGCGAGGGCGAGTGGAAGGGCTGTTGATCGGTCTAGCATGCATAATACTCGGGGTCGCCGCTACAGCCTTGGGCGTTTGGAACTATTGGGATTGGCGCGCGAAGAAAGGGCTGTTTGAACCCGTTAACGACACTGGCCTCGGCGCGTGGTGGAAGCTCGCCGTAAGAGTCCAAATGTTCAACAACCATCTGGACATTTGGATATTCTTTTTACTTGGCCCCGTCCTCATCGCGCTTGGTATCTATGATCTGATCAAATGAGCGGAGAATGACATGAAAATCGCATTTATCGGCCTCGGCAATATGGGCGGCGGGATGGCCGCAAACCTGGTGAAGGCGGGGCACGAAGTGCAGGCATTCGACCTTGCCCAGCCCGCGCTCGACGCCGCGCGCGAGAATGGCTGTTCGACCTTCACCGATCCCAAGGAGGCCGTGCAGGGCGTCGAGGCGGTGGTGTCGATGCTGCCCAACGGCGCAATCGTCAAAGGCGTCTATGAAAACGACGTGATCGGTCACGCGCCAGAAGGCGCGGTATTGCTCGACTGCTCGACCATCGATGTCGCGACGGCGCGCGAGGTGATCGCGGCGGCGGAAGGCGATGGCTACGAGATGGTCGATGCACCGGTGTCGGGCGGGATCGCGGCCGCCAATAGTGGTTCGCTGACCTTTATGGTCGGCGGGACCGACAGTGCCTTTGCCCGCGCCAAGCCGATCCTTGAGGCGATGGGCAAGGCGGTGATCCATGCGGGCGATGCGGGCAACGGCCAGGCGGCCAAGATCTGCAACAATATGCTGCTCGCGATCCATATGATCGGCACGTGCGAGGCGTTTTCGATGGCCGAGAAGCTGGGTCTCGATGCGCAGACATTCTACGATATTTCCTCGGTCAGCTCGGGCCAGAACTGGTCAATGACCAGCTATTGCCCGGTTCCCGGCGTGGGCCCGCAAAGCCCGTCGGACAATGGCTATCAGGGCGGATTTGCGACGGCGCTGATGCTGAAGGATCTGAAGCTGGCGATGGAAGCGGCGGAAACTGCGGGCAGCGCCACGCCGCTCGGCAAACACGCGCAGGAAATCTACGAGACATTCGCCGAAGAGAATGGCGGGCTCGATTTCTCGGCGATTATCAAAACGTTTTAGCCCTCGATCAACGCAACGATCTGCTCCAGCCATTCGCGCGGTGCCTTGCGTTTGCCGATATTGGCGACGAATTCCTGGCCGCGCGCGACGCTTTGCAAACGGCCCTTGGCTAACCAGCGATCAGGCTTGTCGTGATAGGACAGCCCGCCAGATTTGAGCCATGAAGGTCTCTGCCACAGGCTCGGTGGGCCGCCCGGGATGGTCAGTCTGAGCGCTGGATGGTCAGTGCGAGCAGCGCTCCCCTCGCCGCAATAGATCACATCATTGCTGCCGTGCAGGCCCAGCGCGTGGGGATGACCCAACGCCGCAAATTCGGCGCGTTCTTTGGCGCTGCAACTGGTCAAATCAACAATCCGCTCGATCCGCTGATAGCCGAAGATGCGGTGGTGCGGCTCCCCGCTTTGCTCTTCGCGGAACAATCCGAAAAACAGGAAAACATCCCCGATACCGACGCCCTGATTGACCAAATGTGTTTGCGCGGCACCGCATTGTCCGAACAGACAGACACCATCCTCGCGAAACATCGGGTCGTGATGGCAATGGTCGTCCGGCCCCAGCTTTCCACGACTGGCTGCGGTGGCAAGTCCGCCCAGATCAAGATCGCCATAGGTGGTCTGCGAGAAACCTCCGCTCGGAATAGGCAGGCCGACAGGTCGACCATCGACAATAGGAGACGGCCCGCCGCCAGCGGCGCTGTCGAAGCCCTTCCTGCTGAGAACAATACGCATCGACCGGCCCATGGAGCGACCGGCCCGACATGACAAGGCTTGCGCAAAATGCATCAATGGGTAGGAGCAGAGCCGTGAAAGTTACTGCCCTCATCATGGCCGGAAAGCGCTCCGGCGAGCTCGATCCTCTCGCGCTGCGCGCTGGCGTCGCGCAGAAGTCGGTCGTCCCCGTCTATGGCAAGCCGATGATCGAGCATGTCGTCGAGGCGGTGGCCGAATGCGACCGGATCGGTGCGATCCATGTGGTTGCGCATGAGCCAGACGAAATCGCAGCGATCCCGCTTGTCGCGCGGCTGCAGGACGAGGGGCGGCTTCATTTCCGCGATGGGGCGCATAACCTGGTCGACAGCGTATTCGCCGGTGTCGAAGGTGCGGATTTCCCGGTGATGATCACCACTTCGGACAATTGCCTCGTCACCGCCGGGGGCTATGCCGAGTTCGTCGACAAGGCGCTGGCGGAGGAAGCCGGAGCCGCAGCCGCACTGGCGCGCAAGGAAGACGTCCAGGCCGCTGACCCCGAGGGTCAGAAGCTGTTCTACGAGTTTACCGATGGCGGCTATTCCAATTGCAACACCTACTGGATCGGCAGCCGCGAAGCGCTGGGAGCGGCGGAGATCCTGCGCAATGGCGGTCAGTTCGTGAAATATCCGAGCCGCATCGCCAAGGCTTTCGGACTTATCAACCTGATCCGTTTCTATTTCGGCTGGGGCAACAAGGAAACGCTATTCGCGAATATTTCCAAACGGTTCGGCTACAAGCTGGTGCCGATTGTCCTCTCGAACGGAGAGTTCGCCATCGATGTCGATGAAGAGCGTAGCTTCGGCATAACCGAGAAGCTCCTCGCCAAGCGGGACAAAGCCGCGCAATAGCGCCTGCGGTCGGATATGCAGCGTCTCTGGAAGAATATCGGCTGGCTCCTGACCGGGCGCGGGCTCAACGCGGTTCTCAGCCTCGTCTATCTGGCACTGGCTACGCGTACGCTGGGTCTCGACGGCTTTGGTTATTTCGCGATCATCGTCGCGCTCGGGCAGACCGTAACCGGCATCGCCAACTTCCAGACATGGCAGTTCGTCGTGCGTTGGGGGGCTGCCGATGAAGGTCCCGGCGAGGCCACGGGTTTTGCGATAGCGCTGGATATGATCTCGGTTGTTGCCGGGACGATCCTCGCGGCAATTCTCGTCGCAACGGCGCAATTGTGGCTGCCGTTGCCCGATGACTTGCTGTGGGTCGCGTTCGGCTTTTGCGTCGTGTCGCTGCTCTCGATCCGCACAACACCGACCGGCTTGCTGCGCCTGCGCTTCAAATACGCGCTGGCGACTGCGACCGACGCGGTGCAGCCGATTGTCAGGGCAATTGGCGCCGCGCTGGCCTTCTGGTTTATGCCGACAGTCACCGGCTTTATCCTTGCATGGGCCGCAGCCGAACTGGCGGTCGCGGCGGCATACTGGATCGTCGCAGGGCGGCAGGAGAAGATCGATCTCAGCCAGATCAGCCTGCGCAATATTCCGGGCGACCATCCCGATGCATGGCGCTTTGTGCTGTCGACGAACATGTCGGGCAGCCTGCTGATCGCGGGCAAGCAGGTGATGATCCTGCTGGTCGGCTCGATCGGCGGCGAAGCTTTTGCCGGTGGGTTCCGCGTTGCCTCCCAGCTCGGCCAGGCGCTGGTGCAGCTGGCCCAGACGGTATCGAAAGCTATCTATCCCGAGCTGGTCCACGCCAGGGATGCAGCACACGATATGGCGCGCCGGATGGCAAATATCGCGCTGGTGGCCGGCGTTCTCGCGGTGTTGGTGGCGCTACTATTTGGTCGCTGGGGTCTCGAATTTGTCGCCGGCGAAGAGTTCGGGGTGGTCTATTGGGCGATGGTGATCCTCGCGATTTCAGGAGCAATCGAGATGGTCGGGGCGAGCCTGGAATCGCTGCTGGTTTCGGCTGGTCGGGCGGGAACGGCATTCCTCGTCCGCGCCATTCCGACATTGCTCGCCTTTGCCCTCCTCAGCACAGCGATGGACTGGAACGGGCTGAAGGGCGCTGCCATGGCGGTCATGGGGACGAGCGCTCTGGCAGTGATTGGTTTCTGGGTCGCTATCCTGTCGCTGCAGCAGATCAAGATTACCGTCGACACGCCGAAAGACGGCCCGCCGCCGATCTTGTAACCTGCAGGTCAGGGAACACCCAGCGCCGAAGCCTCTTGTCTTAGCCGCTCCGCCTCGCCGGGATTTGCCGCAACCGCATCCTTGAGCGCCTGACTTGCCTTCTCCGGCTGGCCCAGCGTCATCCGGCTGCGCATCAGCATCACCCAGCCATCGGGGTTGTTGGGATTGGCCTTGAGCTTTGCATCGAGGCTTTCGACCATGCCCTCAGCCATATTGCGCTGCTCGCCGGGAGATATGGCGCTGGCTGCGGCAATCTGCTCCTGCGAGGGGCCGGGAATGGCGTTGCCCGCAGTCAGTTCAGGGGGCTTGGGACGTCCCTCGGTGGCCTCGGCGAGTTTCGCCTCGACCGGAATATCGTTGATCTTGCCGACCTGCTCAATGGTCTGGCGTAAATTTGCTTCCCACGGCGCACCGGCGGGCGTGTCCTTGAGCAGCGCCAGCCCAGTCGTCGATCGCGCCTTTGTGGTCACCGGCCAGGTCCTTGCTTCACGGCCAGGAAGTAACGCGCACGCGTGCATCGGTCGGGATCGAGCTCGAGCGCTTTTTCGAACGCTTGAATCGCGTTGCGGCGGCATATCGATCGCTCTGACGTGGCCATGATCTGCGCCTCTCCCATCGAGGACCACAGCACGGCGTTGTCCCTGTCTCCCTCGATCGCCTGACGATAGGCACTTGCGCAGCGAGGTCGAATTGCTGGGTCTCGTAATAGGCGAACCCCAGCTCCTGCCACGCGCCGGCGTTGAGCGGATCGGCCTCGGCCGCCCGCTTTCAAAGCGAGGCGATACTGACGGCGGGCCCGCTTTCGGCTCGATCTCGGTGTTTCGCCCACTTGTCTCACGTTCCGGTCAGCGTCCGGTAGCCGACTATTGCACCGGCTGACCAGTATCACCGCTGCCCGCAAGCACAAACAGGCCCGTGCGCCGAAACGCGTTCAGGCATGCGAGCCCGCTGTCCCCCGAGTTCTTGGCTTCGTCATTGTTCCGTCATCGTCCCATGGCGGTTGGGTACCAGCCTGCTTTCCGCTGCGGCAATTGGCGCTGGCAGAATGTCGGGAATTTGCCTATTGATCCCGGATCCACAACAGAAAATAGGGTCGCGGGGTCGTCATTCGGGGGGAATGGATGCCGCAGCAACATATCGCGTAGCCATTGTCGGATCCGGGTCCAGCGGGACTTTCCGCCGCTGCGCGCATGCGGCTGCGCTGGGTCATGAGCCACGTCCTGATCGAGAAAACCGACCATCTCTCGGACACGATCTTCAAGTACCAGAAGGGCAAGCACGTGATGGCGACGCCCAGCAACCTGGTGCTGCGCTCCGATGTCGATTTCGAAGCGGGCAAGCGCGAAACGATCCTCGACACATGGGATAGCCAGATTGCGAAGAGCAGGAAGGTCAACGTCCTGCTCAATTCCGAGGTGACGGCCATCACCGGGCGAGACCGGCGATTTCACCATCGAGCTGAAATCGGGGCGACCCGATTTCAGGGCCCAAGCGGTGGTGCTGGCCATCGGCACGCAGGGCAATCCCAACAAGCTGCGCACGCCGGGGGCCGACCTCCCGCATATCCAGTACCAGCTCGACGATCCAGGAGAGTATTACGACGAGCACATCACCGTGGTCGGGTCGGGCGATGCCGGGATCGAGAACGCGCTCGGCCTCGCCGCCGATCCGGCGCAAGCAGAATAACACTGTCACCATTCTCAACCGCCGCGCGGAGTTCGCCCGCGCCAAGGCCTGCTAACGTTGCTTTGCTGGAAGAGGCCGAACGCGAAGGGCGCCTGATCGGTGTCTGCCGCGAAACCAACACCCGCCGAAGTGCGCGAGCAGGAGCTGGTGCTCGAAACGCGCGACGGGCAGGAAACCATCCCTTGCGACCGGATTATCGCGCGCACCGGTTCGCAGCCCCCGCGCGGGTTTGTCGAGGCGTGCAGGGATCGAGTTTACCAGCGAGGAACGCAGCGCCTTCCCCAAGCTGACGCCCAGCTTCGAAACGACCAAGATCGGGGATCCATGTCATCGGTGCGCTGGCCGGTTATCCGCTGATCAAGCATTGCATGAACCAGGGCTACGACGTCATCGAATTCCTCAACGGGCAACGAGGAACTGAAGCCCGCCGACGAACCGATCCTGGCCGAGAAATTCGCTGCACGCTGCCGGGCAACCGCTCGGTCGAGGAATGGCTCGAAGTACCTTCCGCCACAACATTGTGATCCTGCGCGAATTGTCGCCGCTTGCAGATGCGTGAGCTAATGCTCGACAGCGAGGTCGCGGCGTGGTCAACGAGGGAGAAGTGATCTTCGTCCGCAACGATCCGGGGTCTTCGATGTTCGCGATCGCCGAAGGCTCGGTGCTGGTCGAGGTGAATCCCGAGGACGGCTCGGTCACCGTACCGATCGAGCAGGGCTCGATCTTCGGCGAGGTCGGGCTGATCTCGGGCCGCCGGCGCGGTTCGACCATTCGCGCCGCCGAACCGGCGGTGACGATGGAACTGTCGCGCACCGCGGCGCTCAAACTGCTCGCCACCGCGCCGAGCGCCAACCGGGCGGTCAACCGAATCACCATCGAGCGGCAGCTGTTGCAGATGTTCGGATCGGGGCTGACATCCGCAAGACGTCGTCCGAACTGGTCGAGATCCGCGGAAACGGTTGATCCAGGTACGCGCCGGGCAAGGCGGTGATCGAGGAAGGGGCGGACGACAAGGATATCTACGTTATCCAGCAGGGCTCGATGATCGTGGAGAAGAATATCGGCGGGCAACCCGATCTTCCTCTCCTACCTCCCTGCGGGCAGCATATTTCGGCGAGATGGCGGTGATCGACGGCAGCCGGCGCACCGCGACCGTCAAGGCCGCGATCAAGTCCGAAGTCGTGCGGTTTCCCGGCGAAGCCTTCCTGCGCCTGCTGGAAGAGCAATCCCCGGCTTCGCGAAACCGCGCGAAAGACGGACATGGCCGATCGGCGCCGCAAGATCAACGCCTTTGTCGAGGAACGCAAGGAAAGCTTCAGCGGCGCGGTCGACATGTATTCCGACGACCGCACAAGTTCCTCGATCGACAACGGCCTGGGCGAAGCCACCGACGTGCTGTTGATCGACGAAACGCTTGTGCGTGGGCTGCGACAATTGCGAGAAGGCCTGCGCCGACAGCCATGAAGGGTTGAGCCGGCTCGATCGCGAGGCCGGGCGGACTTACGCCCACCTCCACGTGCCGACCTCGTGCCGTCATTGCGAGCACCCGCATTGCATGGCCGACTGCCCGCCCAACGCGATCAAGCGCGGCCCCGATGGCGAGGTGTTCATCGACGAAACCTGCATTGGTTGCGGCAATTGTCAGCGCAACTGCCCCTACGGCGTGATCCGGATGGATGCGAAGCCACCCAGGAAACCCTCATTGCTCAGCTGGCTGCTTGTTCGGAGCGGGCCCCGGGGCCGGCGAGAGGCGAGCTATTCCTGGCGCAAGAAAAAGGCCGAGAAGATCGGGCGAACAGAGCAAGCCAAGCTGGCGATCAAATGCGATATGTGTGCCGGGATAGACGGCGGTCCGGCCTGCGTCCGCGCCTGCCCCACCGGCGCCGCAATCCGCGTTGCGCCCGAGAAGTTCCTTACCTTCACCAAGCTGGTGGAGGATGTCGACTGATGGCCAGCGCACCCAGCAGCGATTTCGCCCATACGCCGAAGCAGCGGCGCGACACGCGATCACGAGAGTTTCCTCTCGCACAAGCGGATGCGATGGCTGAAAATCTCCACCGCGCTGTGCCTGATCGTAATCCTGACCTATTTCCTGGTCGATGTGGAACCGCGCCATAACGGCGGCAGCTGGTACGGCTATACGCTGGGCACGATCGGCGCACTGCTGATCGTGTGGCTTGACGCTGCTCGGCATCCGCAAGCGCAGGATGACGGACGGGCGCTGGAGCCTGAAGGCCTGGACCAGCGCGCATGTCTATCTCGGCCTTGCGCTGATCGTGATCGGCACGATGCATACCGGCTTCCAGCTCGGATGGAACGTCCATACGCTGGCCTGGGCACTGATGATGCTGGTGGTCGTGTCGGGCATTTACGGCATATCAGCCTATGCCACGCTTCCCCGTGCGATGAGCAACAACAAGCGCGAAATGACACGCGGGCAGATGATCGAAGCGCTCGAAGCCATCGACCGGCAGTTGGACAACGCTGCACAGCCGCTGGGCAGGCGCGAGGCCGATGCGGTTATTACAGCGCTTGATCAGGACGTGTTCCGCGCCGGGATATTCTCTCGCCTGACGGGCAAATATCCGCGCTGCGCCACCGCCAAGGCGCTGCGTGCGTTCCCCGAAGGGTCGATCAACAAATCCGAAACCAAGGTCGCCAAACTGCTCAGAAGGCGCCAGTCGCAACTCGGCCAGATCAGGCGACATATGCGCTACAAGGCGCTGCTCGAGGTTTGGCTGTTCATCCATATCCCCGCAACCATCGCGCTGATCGCGGCCCTTGCCGCGCATATT
>CBDCXY010000008.1:0-14911 GCA_965223995.1 Pontixanthobacter sp.
GTTCGCGGACTTTCGCCAGCAAATGATCGGGATCGTTCCCGCGCGAGACGTAATCGGCCAACACGCGAGGAAACAGCTGATGCTCGGCGACGCGCACGCGGTTGGCCAGCTTTTCCGGCGTATCGCCAGGCCATATCGCGACTTCGACCCGGCCTAGAGCTTCGCCCGCATCAAGTTCCTCGGTGACGAGATGGACGGTCGCACCGGCCTTGCTATCGCCAGCTTCGATTGCTCGCTTGTGTGTATCGAGGCCGGGATATTTTGGTAGCAGCGAGGGATGGATGTTGAGCATCCGACCCTGCCAGCGCGCGACGAACTCCGCGCTCAGGATCCGCATATATCCCGCGAGGACGATATATTCGGCACCCGCACCCTTGGCGGCTTTCTCCATTGCCGTGTCATGGTCGGCGCGCTTCATGCCTTTATGCGAAAGCGCGAAGGTCTCGATGCCTTCCGCATTGGCCAGCGTCAGCCCTTCCGCATCCGGATCATTCGCCGCGACGAGAGTGATTTCGTAAGGGCAGGAGGGCTGGCAGCTGGCATAGAGCAGCGCCGCCATATTGGTGCCCTTGCCGGAGATAAAAACGGCCACCTTTACCTTGGGTGGCGCAGCGTCAGGCAAGGTGGCGTGCCTCCCACGCAGAGCTGGCAGACCAGGTGCCGGCGGACCCCTTTACGGTGCAGCCGCGCGGCCCTTCGCCAATAGTGCCGACGGCAATTACTGTCTCGCCGGCATTTTCGAGCTCTGCGGCCAGCGCTTCGGCATGTTCGGGATCGACCGCCAGGACCATTCCGACACCGCAATTGAACGTGCGCGCCATTTCGGCCGGTTCGATATTTCCCTGGGCCTGGAGAAATGCCATCAGGCCGGGCTGCTCCCACCCGTCTACATCCACCGTGGCATGCGCGCCTTCGGGCAGGACGCGCGGGATATTCTCGAGCAACCCCCCGCCGGTAATATGCGCCAGCGCAGCAATCTTGCCCCCGCGAATCGCGGGAAGCAGGCTTTTCACATAGATACGCGTGGGTTCGATCAATGCGTCTATGAGCAGCCGTTCGCTATCGAAGGGCGCTGCCTGATCGAGCTTCCAGCCCTTGTCTGCGGTCAACCTGCGGACCAGCGAGTAACCGTTCGAATGCACGCCCGAGCTGGCCAGCCCGAGCAAGATCTGACCCGGTGCAACCTTGTCACCGACCAGTTGCTCGCCGCGCTCGACCGCACCGACGCAGAAGCCGGCAAGATCGTAGTCGCCTTCGGCATACATGCCCGGCATTTCCGCGGTTTCACCGCCAATCAGCGCGCATCCGGCCTGCTTGCAGCCATCGGCGATCCCGGCAACGACGCGCTCGGCGACGCCATTTTCGAGCTTTCCGGTTGCGAAATAGTCGAGGAAAAACAGCGGTTCAGCACCCTGAACGATCAGATCATTGACGCACATCGCGACAAGATCGATCCCGACGCTGTCGTGGCGGTTGTGGTCGATGGCGAGCTTGAGTTTGGTTCCGACACCATCATTGGCCGCGACAAGCAGGGGATCGGAGTATCCGGCGGCCTTCGGATCAAAAAACCGCCGAATCCGCCCAGCTCCGAAGTCGCGCCGGGGCGTGCGGTCGCCTTAACCAGCGGGCCGATCGCTTTTACCAGCGCGTTGCCCGCCTCGATATCGACGCCGGCACCGGCATAAGTGTAGCTTTCGGGCGACTTTTCGGGCGTGTCTGAAGACATGACCACAGGCTTTAGTCATTCGCGCTTGGATTTCCACGTGTGTTTGGGCAAAAGACGCCGAGTTTTCCCCGATGGCCCATTCATTCGCCCTCTTTCGCCTTGAGCAAACTTCGCCGAGCAAGCGGACTATCCAGATGGTTCTGGTCGTCGCGGCGCTGGTTTGCGTAGTGATTGCAGGCCGCATCCTCATCGCTCAGGTCGAGGGTGATCGCGGCATTGCACCTGTGGTTAGCAGCAGCGATATCGACGTTGCCGGGATCGAGGTCGATACGCGCGGCGACAATGCAGAGGATGCGCGGCAGAAAGGCTGGCGCGAGGCGCAGCGCAAGGCCTGGGCCAAGCTCGGCGGGCCGAGCCTGCCCGATTCGCAGCTGCAATCGCTGGTTTCGGCCATCGTGATCCAGAACGAGCGCATCGCGCCCAGACGCTATATCGCCACGCTGGGTGTGATTTTTGATCGGGCACGGGCCGGGCGCTATCTTGGCGGAAGCGCGCGGCAGAGCCAGTCAGCACCCATGATGCTGCTTCCGGTCACGCTCAGCGGCGGCACCGCGATGGTCTATGAACAGCGCAACCCGTGGCAGCGCGCATGGGCCGAGTATCAGGCGGGCTCGAGCCGGATCAACTATGTCAGGCCATCGGGCGCAGGGGGCGATTCGCTGCTGCTGACCTACGGACAAACCGGGCGCCGCAGCCGTTTGTGGTGGCGCAACATCCTTGATGAATTCCAGGCAGCAGACGTGCTCGTGCCGATAGCCAGGCTGGAATATCAATATCCCGGCGGGCCGATCGATGCGACTTTCACGGCGCGCTACGGGCCGGACAACACCTATCTCGACAGTTTCAGCATGACCGCCCGCAATGACAATGATTTGCCCCGCGTGCTGGAGGAGGCGGTGCGCCGGTTTGATGGCATTTTCTCGCAAGCGCTCGCCGACGGGAAGCTCAAACCGAACCCCACGCTGCGCTACAACACAGGCGATGCGGATCCGGTGCTCCAACGCCTGATCGAGATTGGTCGGGCCGCGCGTGCGCAGGAACGCGCCGCTGCAGCGGCGGAAGCCGCAGGGGAAGAGGGTGAGAATGCGGCGGCTACCTCGACCCCGACACCCACGCCAACGGCAGCGGTGGTCAACAGCTTCGTGGTGCAATTCGCCAGCCCTGACGCCGGTGCAATCGACGCGACGCTTGCCGCCGTGCGCGCTACACCGGGCGTACGTGGTGCGGCGACGACCAGCCTTGCGATTGGCGGAACATCGGTGATGAGCGTGACCTATGGTGGCTCAATCGGCGAACTGGCCGGAGCGCTGAGGTCGCGCGGCTTCACGGTCAACCAGGGCAGCAACGCGCTCGCCATCAGGCGCTGATTTCCTCTAAGGCGGAATGATGTCGCAGATTGCGCTGCCCCTTTCGCACAAGAATGCCGCCGATCCAGACCGGATCGTGGTCGGCAATGCCAATGTGCGAGTGGTGGAAGCCTTGCGAGCCCCCGAAACATGGCCGTTCAAAACCGCTATCCTTTCGGGCGAGCCTCGCTCGGGCAAGTCGATGCTCGGTCGCTGGTTTGCCTCACAAGCCATCGGCGAAACTATCGACGGTGCCAATGCGCTCGATGAAACCGATCTGTTCCACCGCTGGAATCGCGCGCAGGAGAGAGGAACGCCGCTGCTGCTGATCAGCGATGCCGACGGGTGGCAGATCGAGTTGCCCGACCTGTCATCGCGGCTCAGTGCGGCGATGCATCTGGAACTGGGCGCGCCTGATGATGCGATGGCCGCCGATTTGATAGAGGGTATTGCGGCGCAGCACGGCCTTGCCCTGGGCGAGGGCGCACTTACCTATCTCGTGCCGCGCGCCGAGCGCAGCTTTGCCGCCATCGAGCAACTTGTGTTGGCGATCAATCGCCTGAGCCTCGAGCGTAAGGCACCGGCGACGATGGGCATCTGGCGCGATGCGCTGGATGCGGTGCAAGGGCCGGAGCAGGCGAAGCTGCTCTGACAAGCTTGGAAGAGGGCGTTGCTTGCATTGGGCGGCAACAAGCCCGTAAACTCATACACCCCATAGTCGAGGTTTGAGTCAAAATGGCTCAGTGCTAGGAGAAATGGCGCAGTAATATGTCGATATTTCCGGACTTTTCGACGCCGCAATGGGTCATTTTGGCCAAATCCCGCCGGGACGTTCAAATCGCTTCCATCTCGAACCGAAAACCGCTTGCAAAGGCAACCAGCCTTTGCGGCGCAACTTTCGGCCCGATCTGTTCGCCAATTGAACGCCTCGACTGTGGGGTGTATGAGTTGACGGGCTAATGAAAGAATCCGCGATATGTTCAGGCGATTGACTACATTTCTCGACTCGATCATTGCGCGTGATCCCGCGCCGCGCTCGCGTTGGGAAGTACTGTTTTATCCCGGCGTCGTGGCGCTCGGTTTTCACCGGTTGGCGCATTGGCTGTTTGGCGCAAAGCTCTATTTCCTGGCCCGGTTCGTGAACCATTTTTCGCGCTTCCTGACCGCAATCGATATCCACCCGGGAGCCAAGATCGGGCGCAATTTCTTTATCGACCACGGCTTTGTAGTGATCGGTGAGACAGCCGAGGTAGGTGATAATGTCACTATCTATCAGTGTGTTACATTGGGTGGGACCAATCCGACCAACGGCGTTGGCGGCAAGCGGCATCCTACGATCTGCAGCAATGTGATTATCGGATCCGGCGCGCAGATTATCGGTCCGATCACCGTCGGAGATCGCGCACGTGTTGGTGCGAATGCGGTTGTGACCGATGATGTGCCCGAGGGTGCGACAATGATCGGGCTTAAGGCGCGCTCTACGCTGGTTCCGGCCGAAGAGTGGATCAAGGACTTCATTCCCTATGGCACGCCATGTGACGAGCCATGCGAGGAATTGATGGAGACGGGCGCAGGACGGCTCGGCGAACTCGAGAAGCAACTCGCCGAATTGCGGGCCGAAGTCGAAACTCTGCGGCAGGCGGATGATGAGATCCCCAAGCGTAGCGGAGCTGCCGACTGATGGCGTTTGGCAATGGTGCCGGATCGTCTTTCGGCGCGATGGGCAATGTCGTTGGCTTTCCCGGACGCAAGCAACCCCAGGTTCCGTTCGAACGCGCCGAATTGCAGCGCATCCTTGATCTCTACGGTCGCATGGTCGCCGCTGGCGAATGGCGCGATTACGCGATGGATTTTACCAAAGACGCGGCTATCTTCGCCGCCTTCCGCCGCGCCGCCGAACGCCCTCAGACGCGGATCGAGAAACGCCCGGCGCTGCGCAACAGGCAGGGCATGTGGACACTGTTCGGCGAGCACGGGCAGGTTCTCAAGCGCGGGCACGAGTTGGCAGGCGTTCTCGCGCCGGTGGAACGGCGTTTGCTGAAGAGTGTAAACGACTGATTGCCCCTATTCGAATGCGCTCCAGGCGTGATTGGCCTCATATTGCGCCTGGGTGATCTTCCCGACGATCTTTGCGAGCATGATTGCCGCAACGACCAGAAGAAATGCGCAAAAGGTTCCCATCGCAAATTCCATCCACGGCGGCGTGAGAAAGACGATGTTGGTTGCCGCATCGAATGTGAATTTCAGGATCAGCAGGAACCACAAGGTCAGGCCAAGAATGTAGGCTGTCCACCAAGCGGTAACGTCGTCAACGGTCGAATGCGCGTGTTCGGGAATCTCGCCATGGCTCCGGTTGTAAAGCTCTCGCATTGCGCGAAACGGCACAAGAAGATTGACGAACGGGATAAAGTAACTGCCAACAGTCCAGCCCGGCGAATGGTCCAGCTCGGTTCCCTGTTCGATCAAATTGGCATGTGCACGGTAGATCCAGATGAACGCCGAAATGACGAGCACGACTGTTGCAAGAAGGGCGAGAATTGAATTGCCCGTTAGCACGAAAGGCAAAATCGGTACACTAGGCTCGGCACCTGGAGCGGTCACAACGATTTCCGATGGCTTGAAAAACAGATATCCGGTCAGCAGCAGTTGAATGACCGTCAGGGCGCAATAAGCCCACGCGGAAATTTTCACCAGCTTCGCACGAAATGCGAGTTGTGCGAGCGAACGTTCGGAACTCATTTTTTCACGCCCTTAAAATAGAAAACCCCGCGCAGTTTGTGCGCAGGGTTTTCCTTTCGATCAAGCGTTTAGGTCAGCTTGTCGATAGATTTCCCGCAACCGGCAGGCGCGTCTGCACATCATTCGGCAGCTTGGCCACGATCATGTTGCGGATCGGCGTCCAGAAGGCGGAGAGCATCAGCAGCGCCGATCCGATCACCAGCGCTGTCAGCGCCACATTGAGCTCAACCGCGCCGAAGCGGTCGAACAGCCAGGTCAGCGTCGCCAGCACATATGCGAGGGCGGATACCAGCAGTGCCCGGCGGTCGATGGCGAGGGCGACGAGGCCCATTGCGACATAGACAACCAGCACCGCAACAGCCGCGCCAACACCGATATTCTCGCCCGTTGTCACTCCGATCCAGTGGAAGATGGGGTGTGCGATCATCGGGGCTGCGAGCAGATGCAGCCAGAAAGCAACATCGCTGCGGCGCGTCTGACGTTCGCGGTCGCTCGTGTCCCAGCGCATGGCAAAGGCGAAAATTGCAAGGCCCACGATAAACACCAGCGGGATCAGCACACTCTCGGGATTGTCGAGAGTGGCCGGTCCGATACCGGTGATGATCAGCGCGATCACGGTCACCGCCAGCGCCGCTGCGCCTGCAGCCACGGTAATCGGCACCATGAAACGGCGCCAGTGCATCCATGCTGCGCCTGCGGTCAGCAAACCGGAACCCGCGATCAGCAGGCCGCCGAGGACTTCATTGCCATTGCCGAAATTGTCGCCGTCAAAGGCCATTACGATAAAGCCGAGCAGCATCGCGAATACCCCACCGACAAAGGCCAGCAGCAGGATGATACTGGGCAGCGCCATCCGGCGTTTACGGGTGAAGAATTCGGCCATGCCCCAGGCAGCGCCGGCGATCAGCAACCCTGCGAAGGGCGGCGGCCCGTCCACATTGGGCGTGAATGCCTGGCCGATCCCGGCCATCGCCACGAGCACCATGATCGCGGCGATAGTGACGAAAATATCGTTGAAGCTGTTGATCAGCCGGAAATGCTCTTCATCGCCGGCTGGTGCCTCCCTTGAGGCTTTCACGGAGTTGCGCAACGCATCGGCTGCCTCCGCAGTGATTGCGCCGGTCGCTACCGCCGTGCGCAGATCGTCTTCTGTATACATGGGCCTACCTCTCCCTGTTGATCGGGGAGGGGGTAGGCTTGCTGTGTTAGTGTGTCAATACAGTGAAGGCTAGCGTCCGGAATTACGCGCTTTCATGCGGATGAGAAGAACGAACAAACCTGTCCCTACGATCACATCGAAACCGACGCAGAGAGGCGGATACCATTCGGCAACGCCAGTCGCGGCGCCGAAGAGATAGTCGTATCCGCCATGCGCAAGGATCAGCAGGCCGATGCCCGGACGCCATTTGTGGAGCGCGAATTGGCCAAGACCCAGCCAGATGGTTGCCGTGACCGTTTCGATCAGCACATCTTGCATGGTGCCCGTGACAAGACGCGCGCCGAGATAGATCGCCAGCATGATAGCCAGTACGAGGAACCCGTTAAGGGCAAGGGTAGCCGTACCGAATCGGCGATAGACGAGCAGGAAGGCAATCCCGATCGCTGCGCCGGTTGCGGCTGCGGCCAGCATCCAGGTTCTTTATCCCCGCGCGCTGGATGGCGCTGCATCGGCGCCGAGCACAGCCTGCATCGCTTTCAGAATCGCCGCACTTTGCTCCGAACCCGATTGCGGAGCCTGCAGGTTGGTCATCTCGTTGATCTTGTCCCAGTTCTCCGCAAAGCCCTCGACGGTGCGTTCGCCATCCTTGAGCCAGACCGCGTCGTTCATGGCGACCCATGCGGAGTGGAAACCGCCGGCACCCGCGCCGACGATCTGGTTGCTCGGCGCGTCTTCGCTGACGAGATAGAGCGCGGCAGGAGCGACATTTTCGGGCGAGAACAGCTTGAAGGCCTCTTCGGGGAACAGGTCTTCGGTCATGCGCGTACCGGCGACCGGTGAAAGCGAGTTGCAGCGGATGTTGTATTTCGCGCCTTCGAGGTTGAGCGTCTTGGTCAGACCGGCAAGCCCCAGTTTGGCCGCGCCGTAATTGGCCTGGCCGAAATTGCCGAACAGGCCGGTCGAGCTGGTGGTCATCAGGATACGGCCATAGGCCTGTTCGCGGAAGGTTTCCCAGCATGCCTTGGTCGCATAGGCCGATCCGAGCAGGTGGACACGAACGACGAATTCAAAGTCGCTCGGCTCCATCTTGGCGAAGCTCTTGTCGCGCAGGATACCGGCATTGTTGATCAGGACGTGCACGCCGCCCCATTTCTGTTTGGCGTCGGCGACCATCTTTTCCATCTGGTCATATTCGGTCACCGAGCCGCCATTGGCCATCGCTTCGCCGCCAGCCGCTTCGATTTCCTCGACCACTTTCGCGGCCGCGTCGGATGTGCCCGTGCCATCGCGCGCACCGCCGAGATCGTTGACCACGACTTTTGCGCCGCGCCGGGCAAGCTCGAGTGCGTATTCGCGGCCCAGGCCACCACCAGCGCCGGTTACGATTGCTACGCGATCCTTGAACGAAATGGTCATCAAACTCTCTCCAATTAGAAATCCTGGACTTTACGTTGCCGTAAACGTGAACATGAAGTGGCAGTTTCTGCGCTGTGTTGCAACTGCGAACAGGCGATCCCGCCTTGCCGTAGCGTTCATGCGCCCGTTCTGTGGCGAATCAGTGGCGGCGAAGCGCTCCCAGCGCGGCAACTAACTCGCTGGCAGCCTCGATTACTGCATCCGCGCCCAACTCGTGTGGGGGCTTGTCGCAATAGCCGTAGGCGCAGGTGACGACGGGGACATTGGCTGCCTTCGCTGCCGCCACATCGTAGGAACTGTCCCCGACGAAAGCGAACGAGCCGCCACCGCATCGTTTTCGGGCTTCGATCACCGGATCGGGCGCGGGCTTCGCGTTGCCTTTGCCCATTGTGTCACCCCCGATGATGGTGACGAAGCGGTCTGCCAAACCGAGTTGGGTCAGGATGCTATTCGCGAAACCCTCGAACTTGTTGGTCACCACCGCGATTTTGACATCGTGCACCGCTAGCTCGTCGAGCACCTCAATTATGCCGGGATAGGGCCGCGAATGAACCGCATTGTTCTCCGCGTAATAGCCCAGCATTTTCTTGTAGAGCGCATGGAACTCATCGCGTTCCATACCGCCTTGCGCATCGACGGCGCGCGACAACATGATCTTCGCGCCGCCGCCGATCAGGTCTTTCGAGCTGTCGACCGGCACTGGATCAAAACCGCCAAGCTTCAGCGCGTGGTTCACCGCTTCGCCCAGATCGCGAAACGTATCGAGCAGCGTACCGTCGAGATCGAAGCCGACGGCGGAGAAGGGAAAGTCGTCCATGGGCGGTTGGGTGGCGGAAGCTTCTTCAAACTGCAAGCAATTGGTGGCATGGGCGAAACATGACGAAATTCGCAGCCGTAATCCTTGCCGCAGGCAAGGGAACCCGTATGAAATCGGACCTGCACAAGGTGCTCCATCCGATCGGTGGCAACCGATGCTGTTCCACTTGCTTGACAGTTTCGAGGAGCTTTCACCTACGCACACTGTGGTGGTCGCGGGTGACCGGCACGAGCAGCTGCGCGAGGCGGTGGCGGATCGCAATGTCACCGTGGCGCTGCAGGAGCCGCAGCTTGGCACCGCGCATGCCGCGCTGATGGCCAAGGATGCGCTGGCATCCTTCGACGGGCTGGTGATGGTCTGCTTTGGCGATTGTCCGATGGTGAAGGCCGAGACGGTGCGCAATCTGTGCGATGCGCTGGATGAGGCCACCAAGGTCGCGGTGCTTGGTTTCCGCCCATCGGATACGCTCGCCTATGGCCGGATCATCGCCGACGATGATGGCACCGTGCGCAAGATGGTCGAGCACAAGGATGCGAGCGAGGAGGAGCGCGCCTGCAACCTGTGCAATTCGGGTGTGATCGTCGCTCACAGCCGGGATATCTGGCGGCTGCTCGAAAGTGTCGGCAACGACAATGCGCAGGGCGAGTATTACCTGCCCGACGTAGCAACCAATGCGATTGCCGAGGGCGAGCGCGTGGTGGCAGTCGAAACCGCGCCGGAAGAAGTCGCGGGCATCAATTCACGCGCCGAGCTCGCCGAGGCCGAGGCGCAGTGGCAGACGTTCAAGCGCGAAGAAGTGATGGCGGCAGGGGTCTCATTGCAAGCGCCCGAAACTGTGTTCTTCAGTTGGGATACGAAAATCGGCAGGGATACGTTTGTACAGCCCAACGTCGTCTTTGAACCGGACGTCACGATTGGTGCGAAGAGCACAATCGAAGCGAACCTGATTGTCCCTGAACATAGTGATATTCCCGAAGGCACCTTGGTTACGCGCGAAAATCTATACGGTTTTGAGAAGCAGTTGGTACTGAGCGCGGATTGGACCGGGCATTACAGCTTGTCGGACCGCATGCGCGAAGTTGTCAAAACAGGGCCAGGTGTGATCCGCGGCTTGTCGCAGATCATTGCCGAGATCGAGCAACGCGGACACAATCATCCGCCTGACCTGCTGACGGATGAACAGGTCGAGGAAGTCCTGCCCCGATTGCGCGAACTTCAGTCGCGACTGAGCGAGCTGATTAGCGATATTGAGAATGGGCGAGAATCTCAGGATAAGCTCGAAGCTCTTGGCGAATTTTATCGGTCCAAGGTTGCGCCATGGTTCAAAAAAACAGCTGAACGCTGCGAGCCGTACAGCGGATGGCTTTCTGGGGATGTCTTTTGTCCTCGTCCCGACGTATTTTGCTCTGAGCCGGTTGCTCGATTCCAATGAGTTTCTGGTAGTCATGGGAGCCATCACGGCAGGCTTGGCGTCACAGGCAAGCGGCTCCTCTGGCAGCAGGTCCGGAGGTGACGATGGCAAGGAATAGTCTACGAGGCGAGGCGAAGATGGGACTAGAAGAGCTGCGAGAGCGTGCGTTGGCGCAAGGGGTCAAGATGATTGACCCGAGCACAGTCTGGCTGTGCGAAGACACCAAGTTTGGCGAAGGCGTCGTGATCGAGCCAATGGTGTTTATCGGGCCGGGAGTGTCGATCGGCGACAATTCCCTTATCCGTGCCTTCAGCCACCTGGAGGGGGCGAGTGTGGGCCGGGATTGCAACGTTGGTCCCTATGCGCGCCTGCGTCCCGGAGCCGTGCTGGAGGAAGGTGCCTTTATCGGCAATTTCGTCGAGATGAAGAAGGCCACGTTGGGCAAGGGCGCGAAGGCGAGCCACCTGACCTATCTCGGCGATGCGACAGTGGGTGCAGGCGCGAATATCGGCGCAGGCACGATCACCTGCAATTATGACGGCTATTTCAAGCACCAGACGACCATTGGCGAGCGCGCCTTTATCGGCAGCAACAGCGCGCTGATCGCTCCGGTCAATATCGGCAAGGATGCGATTGTCGCGGCAGGTAGTGCGGTGAGCCGCGATGTCGCCGACGGCGAGCTCCGCATGGTCCGCGGCGAACAGCTGGTCAAACCCGGCTGGGCCGACCGTTTTCACGACACGATGAAAAAGAAGAAAGCGGCGGAGAAGAAGTGATTTTCTATCCGTCATCCCGGCGAAGGCTGGGATCGCTTTCCACCAGCTCTTCTCTTTTGGATAGCGGTCCTGGATCAAGTCCGGGATGACAGAAGTTTTATACTGCTGGCTTTGCAGCCGCCCGTTCGACACGCGTATCCAGTGGCATCATCCGGTGCCCAAATCGAAGAAGGGGCGCGACACCGTCCCCGTCCATCCGGTCTGTCACAAGACAATCCATGCCAATTTCACCAACGCTGAGCTGGCGCGGATCGGGGATGATCGCGAGCGGTTGCTGGAAGACGAGGCGGTCGCGAAGTTTGTCGATTGGGTGAGCAGCAAGCCGCCGAATTTCAACGCACGGACTCGCAAACCGCGTTAGGCGTCTTCCAGCTCTTTCTTGCCGACTTCCTCTTCCCAGCTGCGGAATTCGCGGTGGCTGAGCAGGTAGCACTCGCGCACTTCCTCGAAATCGACCAGCTCGTTGTGAACCGCCTCGACCACCTCGGCCTTGCGGTTCTCGGACCAGTGAATGTCATGGGTTTCTGGCAGACCGGCGCGCTTGATCCGGTCGGCGATGGTTTCGTTACGGGCGTAGGGCATGGTGCATCTCCGTTGCGTTACCCCCGTTTGCGCAGAAGTTGCCGCGAGAAGCTTAATTCCGGCTTGCCGCATATGGTCGCCGGATCGTTTACCATGGCGGATGGGCCCGGCGCGCAAATGAAAAGGGCGACCATATGGCCGCCCTCTCGCCTATTCGCCCTCGGCTTCGCCTTTAAGCCGCTGCATCAGATAGACATATTGCAGCGCCGACAGCTTCGCACGCTGCTCGTTATCGACACCGCCTGAATGGCCGCCGGTCATATCCTCATAGTAATAGTAAGGTTGGCCCAGTTCCTTCATCCGCGCTGCGCCCTTGCGGGCGTGGGCGGGATGCGTGCGATCATCGGCGGTTGATGCCCAGAAGAACGGGGCCGGGTAGTCCACGCCCTCGACCAGCTTCTGATAGGGTGAGTAGCCCTCGATCCAGGCGCGCTGTTCGGGAATGCGCGGATCGCCATACTCGCCGATCCACGATGCGCCGCGGCCGATTTCGTGATAGCGCAGCATGTCGAAGAGCGGGATGGCGACGATCGCCGCACCGTACAGATCAGGACGTTGGGTGAAAGCTGTACCGACGAGCAAGCCGCCTTGTGAACCGCCCTGAATGCCAAGATGCTCTGGAGAGGTGATCTTGCGTGTGACGAGGTCGTCGGCAACCGCGATGAAATCATCCCAGGTGCGTTGCTTGTTCTCGCGGATCGCTGTCTGGTGCCATTCGGGCCCAAACTCGCCGCCGCCGCGCAGGTTTGCCAGCACATAAGCGCCGCCATTCTCGACCCACAGCTTGCCCGCTGAGCCAAGATAGCCCGGCAGACGCGAGACCTGGAAACCTCCGTAGCCGGTAAGCAGCGTAGGCGTGCTCCCATCGAGCTGCATTCCCGCCGGCTTCACGACGAAATAGGGGATCATCGTCCCGTCGGCCGACTTTGCCTCGAACTGCTCGACCTCCATGCCGGTCGCGTCAAAGCGCGCAGGGCTGGTCTTGAGCACTTCGGGCGTGCCGCCTTCGGAATAGTAGAGCGTCGTCGGCGTCAGGAAATCGGTGGCCGTGAACATGATCTCGTCGGTTTCGTTTGACGAGGCACCGATGCTGACCGTCGCGTTATCCGGCAGGTCAACTTTCGAAGATTGCCACTGGCCATTTTCATAATCGAGTTTGAGCACCTGGCCGCGTACATTGTCGAGCAGGCCGACATAGAGGCTATTTGCGGTAATCGCACCGCCGCGCTTGGTCTGGCGTTCCTGCGGCGCCCAGACGAGGCGTTTGTCCGCGCCGTTCGGGTCTTTCTTCCACTCTTCGAGATCGACCGCGATCAGTGCGTCGGCGGGGAACAACTGATCGCCGACTTCCCAATCGACATCGGTGCTGAACAGCATCTGCCCGTCGACGATGCCATACGGGTTGGCCTTGGCGGGCATATCGAGTTTGAGCCAGTCGTCATCGTGCCAGACATAATAGGCGCGCTCGTGAAAGCTCAGCCCGCGATAGGCCATCCGCGCGTGAACAGTGCTGGCCGCATCGCGCAGCAGGTAAGCGCCAGCCGATACGTCCTTTACATCGCCGCGGAAGATCTCTTCGGCATCCTCAATCGCGGTGCCGCGTTTCCAGATGCGCGCGGTGAAGGGGTACTCGCTTTCGGTCAGCGTGCCTTCACCGAAGTCACGCCCTACCAGCAGCGTATCTTTGTCGATCCAGCTAATCCCGCCCTGGCTTTCGGGCAGGTAGAAACCGCCTTCGATGAATTCGCCGGTTTCCATGTCGAATTCGCGCATCTCTGTGGCGTCTTTGCCGCCATCGGACAGCGCAATCATGCACATCTTTCCATCGGGCGGCATGCAGGAAGAACCCTTGTAGACCCACTCTTTGCCCTCCGCAGCGGCGAGCGCATCGACATCGAGAATGGTTTCCCATTCGGGATCGTCGGTGCGATAGCTTTCGCGTGTTGTGCGGCGGAGCAGGCCCTTGGGGTTCTCCTTGTCCTGCCAGAAATTGACGAGACCATATTTGGAGAAGCCGACATAGGGCACGCGGTCTTCGCTATCGAGAATGGCGAACGCATCGCCTTTCAGCTTCTCAAACCGCGGATCGGTGGCGAGCATCGAATTGGTGCGCTCATTCTCTGCACGAACCCACGCTAGCGCTTCGTCGCTGCGGGCTTCTTCGAGCCAGATATATGGGTCATTTTTGGCTTCGGCCACGGCTTCTCCAGTTTCGTCATTCGCGGCTAGCGGCGCGGTTATCGCCGTCGCGGCCAGCAGCGAGGCTGTAATCGCCTTGTGTGCAATCAGTTTCATGTAAGCGTCCCTTCTCGAACCTTCGTCGCGCGATCATGGAGCGACCGGCACGAAAGGCAAGGGTATTGATCGAGAGGATATGCGGTCGGTCGAAAGAAAAAGGGCGACCAGTAGGCCGCCCTTTCAACTCCGTAGTACCCTTGAAGGCTTACCCCTCGACATGCTCCGCCAGCACGGTGAGGCCGTTGTCGCCCACTTCGGCAAAGCCGCCGCGCACCTGGATTTCTTCGGGAGCGCCGCCTTCGGTCTTGAACACCTGCACCGCGCCATCGCGAATGGTGGACATGAAAGGCGCGTGGCCTTCCAGCACGCCGAACTCGCCTTCCGCACCGGGCACGACGACCATATGGACGTCTTCGGAGCGGACCAGCTTGGCCGGTGTTACGAGTTCAAAGTGAAGTGCCATTTTCTTCATCCTTTCCCCTCTCCTTCAGGGGAGGGGCAGTGAGACTTAGTGAGCGTAGCGAGCTTAGTCGCAGCGGGGTGGGGCTTGCTCTAGCACCACCCCCAACCCCCTCCTCTAAAGAAGAGGGGGCTAGTTTGAACTACGCGTCCTCAGCCATTTTCTTGGCTTTTTCGACCACGTCGTCGATGCCGCCAACCATGTAGAAGGCTTGCTCGGGAAGGTGATCGTATTCGCCGTC
>CBDCXY010000009.1:0-7978 GCA_965223995.1 Pontixanthobacter sp.
GGTGCAGCGGAGTGCACCCACTGGGCGAGCCGGACTGCACGAGTGCAACTACGTGCACCCCGTCGCCACTGCTAGGGTCCGGCCGTGGCGACGGGGTTTGACGTCATCGTGGTGGGCGCCGGGATGGCAGGGCTGAGCGCCGCACGGCTGCTGCGCGAGCAGGGGCTGAGGGTCAAGGTGCTGGAGGCCTCCGAACGCATCGGCGGCCGGGCCTGGACCGACACGGAAACGCTGGGGGTTCCGTTCGACCGCGGTTGCCACTGGCTGCATTCGGCGGACGTGAATCCGCTTCGCCCGCTGGTCGAGCAGCTCGGGTTCGAAACCGACGCCAGATATCATCTCGCGCGGGTTCACGACGGCTCGAACTGGCTCGGGCCCGCTCAGCTGCGCGCTCGGGCGCGGGCTATCCGTCGCGAGTTGCTCGACGTCGATCGCCGCGGCGAGCGAGAGGACGTCTCGGTGCGCAGCGCCCTGAACGAGGACAGCGCTCACTATCGCCAGATGGCGCGGTGGATCGCCGTCATCAGCGGGGTCGACCCGGCCGACGCGTCGACTCGCGACTTCGCCCGGTACCGAGAAACGAATCGCAATCTCGCCGTGAAAGAGGGGCTGGGAACCTTCGTCCAGCATTTCGCGGGGGATACCGACGTGATCCGCAATGCTGCGGTTGAACGCGTCGCGCTGACACCGGACGGCGTCGTGGTCACCAGCGCGAAGGGTACTCTCGAAGCGAGCGCCGTCATCGTGACGGTGTCGACAGCCGTCCTCGCGGCAGGGCGGATTCAGTTCGATCCGCCGCTGCCCGACTGGAAGCGGCGTGCGGTTGAAGCCGTGCCGTTGGGCGCCGCCAACAAGATCGGCTTCGCGTTCGACCGCCAGCCGTTCGCCGCCGCCGATGGCGCCATCGCTCAACTGGAAGCAAGTCCCCACGGGCTAGGCTTTCGACTACGCCCGTTTGGCGCTCCGGTCGCGATAGCCTACGTCGGCGGGCGAACCTCCGACCAGCTGGAGCAGCTCGGCGACGACGCGATGGTCGAAGCCGCGCGAGAGGACCTCAAGTCGATGTTCGGTTCAGAAGTCGTGCGAAGCGTCACCGTCACGACAACCACGCGATGGCGCTCCGACCGCTGGATCGGCGGGGCGTACTCCGCGGCGCGGCCAGGGCAGGCCGATCAGCGAGCTCGGCTAGCGGCGCCGATCGACGAACGGCTGTTCTTCGCCGGCGAAGCCACCCACGAGACGTTCTTTTCCACCCTGCACGGCGCGTACCTGAGCGGGCTGGACAGCGCAAAGTCGGTGCTCAGAACTCGATTCGGTCAGTCGGAAGAGACCTGGGACTGACCGAGCCGTTGAGATAGAGTGCGGCATGGCATCTTCTCCAACCTTGGCCTCGTCAGGCGTCCTGATCGCCTCGTTCTTCTTAGCCAGTCAGGCGCTAGCTCAAGGAGCTCCGCCCGCCGATCCGCCTCCGCCGCCGCTCACCGGCGGCCCGGGTGCCGAGGGCCAGCCACCACCGCCTCCTCCGCCGCCGCCACCGGCAACCGCGCCGCCGGCGCAGCCACCCCCCGCGCAAGGGCCGCCGGCGTATCCGCCGGCGCAAGGGCAGCCCGCGCCCCCACCGCAGCAGCAGCCCCCGCCCGGCGGCGGCACGTACATCGAAGACCCGCCGGTCCCGCCGCTCAACCCCACGAGCGAAACGGCATGACGGGTTCTACTTGCGGCTGTCGCTAGGGCCCGGTGCGGTGAACACGCGCGTGGAGTCCGATCTGAGCAGCGGCACGACCGCCGAGTTCGACATCAACGGCTTTGGCCTCGGGTTCGATTTGATGATCGGCGGCACTCCGGCGACGGGCCTGGTGCTGGGCGGAATGCTCACGGGCACCAGCGCAAACAAACCCACGCTCACCGTCGAAGACAGCTCTGGCAACAAGACCGAACGCGAGCTCGACGGTACGGCGAACTTCGGCCAGATCGCGTTCTTTGCCGACTATTTTCCCGGACGAATATGGCGGCTTCCATTTCGGCGGGTGGCTCGGCCTCGCCACCGTCACCTACGCTCGCGACTCCAATTCGACGAGCGTCAACAACGACGACGTCGCCGGCAGCAGTGGCTTCGGCGCGGGCTTGATGCTCGGCTACGACTGGTTCGTCGGCAAGCAGTGGTCGCTCGGTATCCTAGGGCGGGCGTCTCTCGGAGCGACGTCCAACACCGAGAGTTCCGCCACGGTTGAGGAAGAACGCATAGGCGCCAACAGCTGGGCGATCATGTTCACCGCCCTGCATCACTAAGGCGGGCGGTAGGAAACGAGGTCAACGCGGCAGCCGCCCGCAGCGCCATGGGTCCTGCGCGCCGACTAGGCGACGCGTTGAGCGCCATTGTCTGCATTCTGCAGGAGCGAGTGCAGAAACCGCGTCGTGATAGCATCCAGGAATGAGGTTGCGTGGTGCGTCCGTTTTCGCCACGGTCGCCGCATTGCTCGCCTTCGGCGCATGTTCGGACAGCGGCAGCCCGGATTCCGGTGGTGCCGAGGATTCGGGCGTTGCCGATCGGCACGACGCCGCCGACGGACCGGTCCGACCCGATTCCGCCGACGGCCCCAGCCCACCGATGCGTTCGCGGATGCCGTCGCCGACGTCAGCATGCCGAGCGACAGCGGGTCGGACGGCGGCGCCGACAGCGGGTCGGACGGCGGCGGCCGACAGCGGGTCGGACGGCGGCGCCGATACGGGAGCTGACACCGATGCGGGCGCGAACGATAGCGCCATGTCGGACGCACCAAACGACTCACCAGTCGACGCCAGCCTGACCGACGCCGCGGAGGCTTCGACGGCTGACTCTGGCGCAACGGATGGCGGCTCGGAAGCCGAAGCCGACGCCGACGCCGCGGCACCGGACGGCAGCATGGATTCCGGGCAACCAGCTCCGGCCCACTGCAACGGTGAGCTCGTGATCGCTGCAATCAACCCCGGCAGCGTCGGCGGGAGCGTCGCCATCCTCAATACGACCGGAGTGCCGGTCGCGATCGATGCCACGGACTACGCACTCTACGAGAACCCGGACGCGGTGCTCCTACGAGACCTCGAAGCCGGCGTCACGATTGCTCCGGGCGCCGTCCATCGCTTTGCTTACCCACTCGTGTTCTCCGACGGGAACGCGAGCGGCGAGATGGTGCTCTACCGATCCTCCCTGTTCACCTTGGGTAGCGAGATGGTCGACTTCGTGTGCTGGGGCTTCGGGCACAACGGACCGTTCGACACCAAACCGCTCGCGATCGCTGAAGGACTGTGGTCGGGCACCTGTGGCAGCAGCATCGTCGGAGTCGAACTAAGACGGATCGCCGACACGGACGGGAGCAGCGAATCCTCCTACGACAAGACGGGAACGAGCAGCTTGATCAGCTGCCCATAGCTCTAGCCGGACGTGGACCTAGACCCCACTTCAGGCAGATCTTCACGGGCACGTGGTCGGCACCGGCGCCTGCATGTACTGCTGGGTGGTGATATTGCCGTCGGTGTCACAGCACGTTTCGCCCGTTGTGTAGATGTCCCCAACGCAGCAGCGGCCGCCCGTGTCGCACGCGGTCCATCGGGTCCGGGTCCGTCCCACCGCAGATGTAAGTCATGCTGGTCGCGTCGTAGCCGCACGGCATCGCCTGCACGGAACCGCCCGACCCGCCACTGCCTGCGGAACCGGCTGCGCCCGCCGAACCTGCGGCGCCACCGGAACCCGCCGCGCCCGCAGTGCCGCCAGAGCCCGCTGATCCGGCGCTGCCGCCTGTCGAACCAGCACTGCCTCCGGTGCCGCCCGATCCCGCGCCGCCGCTGTCGGAGCCGGCCGAGCCGCTGGTACTCGCGCCGCTGCCGCCGTTCCCGGTCGCACCGCTGCCCGACCCCGTCGAACCGCCGGCGGCGGGCTCCTTGTCCTTATCGTCGTCCTCTGCGCAACCAACGAACAGCGCAAACGCCGCCAGCCCCGCCGCCCCAATCATGCGGATTGTCATGCGGGTATGATGCACGCAGCACTGCTGGAGCGCCATCCCCCACCCCTCCCCACCTTTGGGGGTCGGCGACCGCGACAGCGGTTTGCGCGGCCGCAGTCGCCGGGCTATTCGAACGACATGCGCGCACTGACCGGCCTTATCTGTGTCCTCGCCTGGTGCTCGACCGGCTGCGGCTCAACCCAAGTTCAACGCTTTGGGCCTCGTCACGAAGCGCGGGAACCGAATTGCGATTTCGAGATCTACACGGCCGCACCGGACGGCTCGTTCGAAGAACTCGGGACCGTCGAGATGGATCACGGATTCAACGGCGCGTACGAACTGGACTACTTTAAGAAAGTCATTCAGGAGGACGTGTGTCGCGCGGGCGGCGACGCTGCCGTAGCGTTCACCGCCCGTCCGGGCCATTTGGGTCGGAGCTCTTACGTCAGGGCGACGATCCTCAAGCGCAAGGCCCCGCGCCTGGCCAGTGGGGGAGCACCGCTCGGCACCGGAGCGACCCGGTCGAATTCACCACCACCCGCCCCGGCAACCGGCTCACCGACCCAGTCGCCGCCGGCGCACTTGGGCTGCCAGTACGATACCCAGTGTAAGGGCGACCGCGTCTGCCAGGACGGCCGCTGCGTCGACACCGAACCGGTGCCGTCCGATCCTAAGAACGACTACGGCTGGTAGTTAATCGGACGCACCCGACCGTCGTCACCTCGCATTGCTCGGGGGCCGCCGATCGGCTAGTCCGGGTTAAATGCACAACCCCATGTGGCGGATCGGTCTGCTCCTCTGTTGTTCGGCCTGCACTCAGACGACGCTCACGCGTGTCGGCCCCCCTCGCCCGTCGCGTGACGCGCAATGCGAGTTCGATGTGCTCACGGCTCGGCCGCCGGGAGGTTTCATCGAAGTCGGCACGATCGACTTGACAGGCCCGCCGCCAACTAACCTCGGCCGGTTTAAGGAATTCATCCAGGAAGACGTTTGTCGCTCCGGCGGTGACGCGGCGCTCGCGCTCGCCAACGGTCATGGATACTGGATCAAGGCCACCGTCCTCCAGCGCGTCGCAGACCCGCCAAACGCAGCGGGCGGTGCTGGCATCGCCAGGCCCACCGCTCCACCGCCCACCGGGGCCACTCCGACATCGAGCCCACCGACAGCTTGGGAGCCGCCACCGACCAACTCAAGCGCCAAACCGCCGAAGGCTCCCGCGCCGGCTGGCTGCCAATACGACACCCAGTGCAAGGGTGACCGCATCTGTGTTCAGGGCAGTTGCCGAAGCCCAGCACCGAAGTCCGACAAGCCCCAGATGGGGTACTGACCGCTACGGCTCCCAGCCGGCGGCCATCGCTTCGGCGCCGCGCATGATGATGCGCACTTGCTGAATCACGCGCTCCAGCACGGCCATCTTTTCATCCCGTGGTAAATCGATCGCGCCGGCCCCCAGGTTGAAGGCCACGGTAACCATCGCTTCGGCGGCAAGCTCGGGGTGGGCGATCGGGCGCCCCGTCACTTCAGCCTGCCGCTTGAGATCCTCGACTAGGTCGGCGGTGAAGCGCTTCACTTCCTTGTGGATGGCCTTGCGAAACGCCGGCGTCGAACCGGCGCCTTCGCCTAGCAGCAGCCGGAACAAGTCCGCTTCGTTCTCCGCGAACTCCATGAACGTCTGGATCGAGGTGCGCACCACGCTGCCCTCGCCCGCCTCGATGGTTCGCTGGCGCGCCTTGCGCACAAGCTGGCGAAGCGACAAGCCCACCTGATCGACCAGCGCTAAGCCCAGATCGTCGAGGTCCTTGAAGTGGCGATAGAACGCGTTCGGAGCGATGCCGGCCTCTTTGGCGACCGCTCTCAGACTCACGCTTGAAAAGCCGCGACCCGCACTGAGGCGCAGCGCAGCGTCGAGAATGTCCCCGGCGCGTCTGGGCCTTTTGCTCGGATCGTTTAGTCGGCGTGGGCATGGCTGGAACGCTTCGATCTGTACGCATTTGACCGAACCCGCGCAAGCCGAGGGGCACAAATCGATAGTTAAGGAAATCAACCATTGACATAGTTGCACGACTCAACCACTTTAGTTGCATGACTCAACCAAATACTGAAGCCAAACCCATCCACTCCATGGTCCAGGCCGGCTACGCCGAACTGGCCAACCAATCCGACAGCTGCTGCAACGCGGAAGCTGCCGCCACCACGGCCCAACGCATGGGCTACAGCGAGCAAGAAGCCACCTCGGACGCAGCCGATGGCAATCTCGGCGTCGGCTGCGGTAATCCGGGTGCGCTGGCGGCGCTCAAGCCCGGGAAACGGTCGTCGATCTCGGCTCCGGCGCGGGGTTTGACGCGCTGCTCGCTGCGCCGAAACTGGGTCCCGACGGGCGGTTTATCGGTGTCGATATGACGCCGGAAATGCTCGCCAAAGCGCGCCGAAACGCGGTCAACGCTGGCTACGCACAGACGGTCGAGTTTCGCGAGGGCCTGATCGAGGCGCTACCCGTCACATCGGAGACCGTCGACGTCGTGATCTCGAACTGCGTCATCAATCTGAGCCCAGACAAACCGGCGGTGTTTCGCGAAGCGTTCCGCGTACTCAAGTCCGGCGGTCGACTGGCCGTCAGCGACATCGTCCTCACGCAACCGCTGCCCGACGTGGCCGTCGAAAGCGAAGCGGGCTGGATCGCTTGCGTCAGCGGCGCCCTTACCGAAGACGAGTACCTCACGCAGCTGGCCGACGCCGGCTTCGTCGATGTCGAGTTCACGCGTAAACCGGCCGGGTGCGTCTTCGACTTGGATTCTCCCGACCCGATGCTCCAGCGCGCCCGTCAGGAGTTAGGCAGCGATGCCGTGAACGAATTCGCCAAGACCGTGTATAGCTATTCGATATGGGCAAGAAAGCCGTAAAGGCGCTGGTTCCCGACGTCGTCGCGTTCTGCAGGATGTTCGCCAACCTGGAGCGCGACGCCGTGTGCTGCGGCTCCGTCACCGTTCCCCAATGCGTGCTGCTGCAAACGTTGCTCGATGGCAGCTGGGACGTGTCGACGTTGGCCGAGCGGATGTCCGTGACGAAGGGCGCGATGACGCGTCTCGTGGACGGCGTCGAGACGCGCGGGTGGGTGAAGCGGGTTCAGGATACGTCCGACAAACGTCGGTTCAGTATCGAGTTGACCCCGCGTGGCACCGCCGAGGCCAACCGGCTTGCCGATTGTACCGAGCAGGCCATCGAGGCGGTGCTCCGTCACATCCCCAGCTCCGAGCACGCGGCCATCGCCAACGCCGTGAAGCTGTTGCGCGGCGCGCTCGACGCCACGCAGGCCGAACTCGGGCAGATCTGCGGCTAGAACGCCATCGGCCCGCGGACCGCGATCTGTGCGTCCGTTCACGTCTCCCGTTGAGTGGACGCCCGTCCACTCATACTGGCCGAGCGGTTGACGCGACGGGTCAATATCCGGCTATGTCATGGCTCGGTCACAGCTTCGTTCCAGCGTTGACCAGGCTCAATTCGCCGACAATAGTCCCGGCCCTGCGAATCGGTGCACAACCGTACACCGAAACTCGAGGAGCCCTATGCAAACGATCGGCACCTGGACGGCAAACGGTGAGCGTCCGTCCTTCACCCAACCGGACCTGCTGACCAGCGTCCACCGCGTGCGGGACACCACCCACGTGGTCCACGATCCCGAAACCGGCCGCCTCGGCGTCGCGGTCGGCGGCGCGACGGCGGCCGTCGCAAACGGAGCTCCAGCGTGGCCGCTGATGGCCACGCTGCCGCCCATGTTCCCGGAGTGGCTCGGCGACCGTAGCTTCGGCGAGGTCCACGGCACGCGCTTTCCGTACGTCGCAGGAGCGATGGCCAACGGCATCGGCTCGACAGACATCGTTATCGCCATGGCGCGCGCCGGTATGCTCGGCTTCTTCGGCGCGGCCGGACTGAGCCTAGGCCGCGTCGAGCAGGCTCTAGATGTATTGGAAGCCGAGCTGGGTCGCGCCGACGACGGAGCC
>CBDCXY010000010.1:0-26159 GCA_965223995.1 Pontixanthobacter sp.
ACGGCGCGTTCCGGACCGAGACAATCGATATCACCTGGGACGCATCGACCGGAGCCGAGGGGCTTGCGCTGGCGCTCAAGGAAATGTGCTGGGCGGCGACCGAAGCTGTTCTGCAGCGATGCACAACATCCTGATCCTGTCTGACCGCACGCAGGGGCCTGACCGCATTCGCTATGCCCGCCCTGCTCGCAACCGCAGCGGTGCACCACCACCTCGTGCGCCAGGGCCTGCGCATGCAGACCGGCCTTGTGAGTCGAGACCGGCGAAGCGCGCGAAGTGCACCATTATCTGTGTGCTGGCCGGGTACGGCGCGGAAGCGATCAATCCCTACGTTGCCTTCGAAACGCTCGAAGAGATTACGCGCACCCGAAACGCTCCCCGATCTCGCCGCCAGACGAGGTCCAGGCAGAACTACATCAAGGCGGTCGGCAAAGGCATTCTCAAGGTCATGTCCAAGATGGGCATATCGACCTACCAGTCCTATTGCGGTGCGCAGATCTTCGACGCGGTCGGGCCTCAGCGACCGAGTTCATCGACACCTATTTCAAGGGCACCGCGACCACCATCGAGGGCATCGGTCTGACCGAAGTCGCCGAAGAGGCGGTGCGCCGCCATGGCGCTCGCCTATGGCGACAACCCGCTGTACAAGGGCATGCTCGATGTCGGCGGCATCTACCAGTACCGCCTGCGCGGCGAGGACCATGCCTGGACGCCGGCCAATGTCGCGCATCTGCAGCATGCCGTGCGCGGGCAACAAGCCCGAATGATTACGACGGAGTTCGCACAAGTCGGTGAACGAGCAGAGCCGAGCGCCTGCTGACCATTCGCGGGCTGATGGAACTCAAGAAGGCCGAGCAGCCCGCTCGACATCGACGAGGTCGAGCCAGCAGTGGAGATCGTCAAGCGCTTCAGCACCGGCGCGATGAGCTTCGGCTCGATCAGCCACGAGGCGCACTCGCACGCTCGCGATCGCGATGAACCGCCTCGGCGGCCGTTCGAACACCGGCGAAGGCGGCGAGGAGCCCGAGCGCTTCAGCCGCTGGACAATGGCGATTCGATGCGCAGCCGGATCAAGCAGGTTGCCTCAGTGGCCGCTTCGGCGTGACCACCGAATACCTCGTCAATTCGGACGATATCCAGATCAAGATGGCGCAGGGCGCAAAGCCCGGCGAAGGCGGCCAGCTGCCCGGCCACAAGGTCGACAAGCGGATCGGCGCTGTGCGCCATTCGACGCCGGGCGTCGGCCTGATCTCGCCCCCGCCGCACCACGATATCTATTCGATCGAAGATCTCGCCCAGCTGATCCACGATCTGAAGAACGTGCAGCCCGAAGCTCGCATTTCGGTCAAGCTGGTGTCCGAAGTCGGCGTCGGCACGGTTGCTGCGGGCGTATCGAAAGCGCGCGCCGATCACATGTCACGATATCGGGTTACGAGGGCGGGACGGGTGCTTCGCCGCTCACCTCGCTCACCCACGCCGGAAGCCCGTGGGAAATCGGTCTCGCCGAGACGCAGCAGACCTTGCTGCTCAACGATCTGCGCAGCCGCATCGCGGTGCAGGTCGATGGCGGCCTGCGCACCGGGCGCGATGTCGCCATCGGCGCACTGCTCGGCGCGGACGAATTCGGTTTCGCCACCGCGCCGCTGATCGCGGCGGGCTGCATCATGATGCGCAAGTGTCATCTCAACACCTGCCCGGTCGGCGTAGCGACGCAGGACCCGGTGCTGCGCAAGCGCTTCACCGGCACGCCCGAGCATGTGATCAACTACTTCTTCTTCGTCGCCGAGGAACTGCGCGCAGATCATGGCCGAAATGGGTTTCCGCACGGTCGACGAGATGGTCGGGCGCGTCGACAGGATCGATATGCGCCGCGTCCACCGCCACTGGAAAGCCGACGGCGTGCATCTGGGCAAATTGCTGCTCCAAGGTCGAACTGGCCGAGGGGCAAACAGCTGTTCCATACCGAGGGCCAGGACCACGGCCTTGCCGGAGCGCTCGACAACGAAGCTGATCGAGCGAATGTCAAAGCGCGATCCAGTGAAGGCGAAGGCCGGTCAAGCTCGACCTGCCGATCCAGAACACCAACCGCACCGTCGGCACGATGCTGTCGGGCGAGATTGCCAAGACGCACGGCCATGCAGGCCTGCAAGCCAGACACGATCAACATCAATTTCACCGGCGTTGCCGGGCAGAGCTTCGGCGCATGGCTCGCGCATGGCGTCACGCTCGATCTGACCGGCGATGCCAACGACTATGTCGGCAAGGGACTTTCGGGCGGACGGATCGTCGTGCTACCAGCCTGACAGCGTTGATCGCGATCCAGGCAAGAATATCATCGTCGGCAACACCGTGCTCTACGGCGCAATTGCAGGCGAAGCTTTCTTTGAGGGCGTCGCGGGCGAACGGTTCGCGGTGCGCAATTCGGGCGCGATTGCTGTGGTCGAGGGCGCGGGCGATCACGCCTGCGAATATATGACCGGCGGTGTCGTGGCAGTGCTGGGCAAGACCGGGCGCAATTTCGCTGCGGGCATGAGCGGCGGCGTGGCTTACGTTTACGATCCCAAGGGCACGTTCGATCGCCGCTGTAATCTGGCGCAGGTCGACCTGATGCCGCTGTCCGTCGAACCGGACGAAGAAGACGGCGCTGACGATTCTTGGGGCCGCCCCAAACAGCGCGGCACCGGCGTCAATGATTTTGGCATGGGCGATATGCTGCGCCACGATGCCGAGCGGCTCAAGATCCTGATCGAGCGGCACAAGCTGCATACCGGTTCTGCCAAGGCAGCGCGGATGCTCGACGATTGGGAGAACACGCTACCGAAATTCGTCAAAGTCATGCCGCGCGATTACGCTCGCGCGCTCCGCCAGCTTGAGGCCGAGCGACTCGAGGCAGAAACGGTGGCAGCAGAATGAGCGCTATGTTCCGTCATTGCGAGGAGCGCAGCGACGCGGCAATCCATGGTTCGAGTTGGAAGCCCGTCTACGCCGTCTCTGTTGGCGAAAATGTTGCGCCATGGATCGCCGCGCCCTTCGGGCTCGCAATGACGACTTTTGTTTTGGGATTTGGTTGAATGGGTAAGGACACAGGCTTTCTCGAAGTCGAACGGCGCGATCGCGACTATCTCGATCCCAAGGAACGACTGCAGAACTACAAGGAATTCGTCGTCCCGCACGAAGAAGGCGACCTGCAAAGCCAGGCCGCGCGCTGCATGGATTGTGGCATTCCCTATTGCCACAATGGCTGCCCGGTAAATAACATCATCCCAGACTGGAACGACCTGGTCTATCGGGGGGACTGGAAGAATGCGCTTGCCGTGCTGCATTCGACCAACAATTTCCCCGAATTTACCGGTCGCGTCTGCCCCGCCCCGTGCGAGGCAAGCTGCACACTCAACATCATCGACCAGCCGGTGACGATCAAAAGCATCGAATGCGCGATTGTCGATCGCGGGTGGGAAGAAGGCTGGATCAAGCCCGAAATCGCCGAGCAGCAGACCGGCAAGGCAGTCGCGGTGATCGGATCGGGCGCGGCGGGCCTTGCCTGCGCCCAGCAATTGGCGCGCGTCGGCCATGCGGTAACCGTGTTCGAAAAAAGCGACCGGATCGGCGGCTTGCTGCGTTACGGCATTCCCGACTTCAAGATGGAAAAGCACCTGATCAACCGCCGCTGCGTCCAGATGGAGGCGGAAGGCGTGACGTTCAAAACCTCCGCCGAAGTCGGCGTCGAAGTATCGCTTCAGGCGCTGCGCGAAAATTTCGATGCCATCGTGCTTTCGGGCGGCGCGGAAGAGGCGCGGATGCTCGACATACCGGGCGCGGAATTGCCCGGTGTGCGCGCGGCGATGGAATTCCTGACCCAGCAGAACAAGCGCAATGCCGGCGACGACGAAGTGCGCGCTGCCCCGCGCGGAACGCTGACCGCCAAGGGCAAGCATGTGATCGTGATCGGCGGCGGCGATACCGGCAGCGACTGCGTGGGCACATCCAACCGGCAGGGCGCGAAGAGCGTTACCCAGCTTGAAATTATGCCGCAGCCGCCCGAGAAGGAAGACAAGGCGCTGACCTGGCCCGACTGGCCGATGAAAATGCGCACCTCCTCGAGCCATGAAGAAGGCGCCAACCGCGACTGGTCTGTTCTCGCCAAGCGCGTGATCGAGAAGGATGGTGATGTCGCGGGCCTCGAATGCGTGCGGGTCGAATGGAAAGACCGCGAAATGGTCGAGGTCGAAGGCAGCGAGTTCACGCTGGAGGCCGATCTGATCCTGCTCGCCATGGGCTTTGTCGGTCCGCGCCGCCGGGGTCTGCTCGAACGCGCCGGAGTGGAGCTTGACGAGCGCGGCAATGTCGCGGCGAACACCGACGACTACGCAACCAGCGAGGATGGCATCTTTGCCTGCGGCGATATGCGCCGGGGCCAGTCGTTGATCGTCTGGGCCATCCGCGAGGGCCGCCAATGCGCGCGCGCAGTCGACGAAGCGCTGATGGGCAGTAGCGAGCTGCCGCGCTGACAAAGCCCCGTTGAAGGTCTGCCCGCCATCTGTGGCACCGGCAACACACCCACATCAATACATTGACCGAACTGAATTTGCTGCTTTTTTTGGTGAATTCTGTAAGCTAGCACCAATTCCGATATTGGGATTTGCTTGCACTGGGGCGTGTGCTGCAAATACTTGGTTTGGGAGAGCTGCAGGCGACTGGTGATACAGTCGCTGCGCGGTGCCGGTAATTGGATCAACAACGCTCGATGACATTCGTCCGCCTATTGCTCACAACATCCGGTGCTTTGGCTCTGTTCGCCGGCGCTACGCCCATCGCCGCGCAAGATGTGGAACCGGTTGGTGACGCGGTGGTCGATCAGAGCGCCGCATCCGATACGTCGAAGGAAACGAAGAGCCCGCCGCCCGTCTCGGCGCGCCTCGTCTGGTCGCAATTCACCGATGTTCCCTTGTCCGGCGATGCCGACAGCACGTTGCGCTATGGCGGCAAGGTGGATGCCTATGTCGATGTGAAAGGCAGCGCCGTCGGGCTCGACGACTCTATCTCGCTGCATTTCCATCCCGAGTTCAAATATGGCGAGAGCAGCAATGGCGAAATTGGCCTGCTGCCGGCCAATACCCAAATGTTCTACCCCGGCGACGGGGACGTGTTCGACCTGTCGGTCAATGTAACGAAGCGCTGGCAAAGCGGCACAACGCTGACCGTCGGCAAGATCAATATTCTCGACCTTGCAGCGCGAATCCCGGTGCAGGGCGGCGGCGGGCATGAGGGGTTCCAGAATCTCGCCGTGGCACTTCCCCCCAGCGCGATTGTGCCCGGATCGGTTACCGGCGCCGTGCTTAACGTGCCGACCGAGAAAGTGATCTGGCGGCTGATTGTGTTCGATCCGGAGTTGCAGTCGCGCCGTAGCGGGCTCGAAGACCCGTTCTCCAAAGGCATCGGCGCTCTGGCATCGGCGACTTTCCCGGCAAAGATCGGCGGCAAGCACGGATATTATGCGGTCAAGATCGCCGCATCTTCGCGCAGCGAACTCGCCGCCGACGCGCTCCCGGTCGCTCTTATCCCGCCCGCAGGTGCCAATTTCGGCAACCGTAAGGGAGAGATCGCCGCCGTATTCGCGTTCCAGCAATTCCTGAGCGAAGACGCCGCCAATCCCGGCAACGGCATCGGCATCTTCGGGCAGATCTATCTCTCCAACGGCAATCCGACTTTCCTCGACAAGAGCGGCTTTATCGGCATTTCGGGCAATCCGCCCGCCCGCCCGCAAGATCGCTTCGGCGCCTATTATTTCCGCTACTCGCTCGCCGACGGGCTGGTCGATGTGCTGCACAACCGCGTTGTTCTCGAAGATGAGCAAGGCGTGGAGGCGTTCTACACATTCGGCCTCACCGACCGCTTCCGCCTGACCGCCAATCTGCAAGTTGTCGATTCAGCCGTGGCAGCGCGCGATGTGGGTGTGACGGCGGGAATAAGGCTGAGCTCAACCTTCTAAGCCACTCGCGCAGCCAACGCATTGGGCCACCGAGGGATCGTGGCGCAACCGCTTCTCCGCGATTTCCTCTCCGCAGGCCAGGCAGTAGCCCCATTCGCCTTCCTCGATCCGCGCGAGCGCTGCGACGATCCGTCCGCGCTCGGCTTTGCGGCGTTTTTCAGACGCCAATGCCATCGCCTGCTGCTGCATCGCATCCATCCGGCTGAGCCGCCCGACGCTATCCTGCTGGAGCGTGACCGGGCCGCGCGATTCTTCGCTGATGCGATCCTCTTCATCGATCTCCGCCAGCCGCGCTTGCAGCTGTGACTCGGCCTCGTCCTCGGTCATGGAAACAGCCTACCACGCAATCGCGCCGCGTCCATTTTCCTCGAGAAACGCGTTTGCCTTGCTGAAGGGCTTGCTGCCGAAAAAGCCGCGATGCGCCGAGAGCGGGCTGGGGTGGACCGACCGCAGGATCAAATGGCGCTCGCTTTCGGAAAGCTCGGGGATGCGCGCGGCCTTGCCCTGCGCATGGCTGCCCCACAAAACAAAGACGCTTGGATCCGCGCGCTCGGCAACCGCTGCGACAGCAGCATCGGTAATCGCTTCCCAGCCGCGCTTGGCATGGCTGCCCGCCTTGTGTGCCTCAACCGTGAGCGAGTTGTTGAGCAGCAGCACACCCTGCTTCGCCCAGCGCTCGAGATTGCCGTGATCGGGCGGAGCAATATCCAGATCGCTTGCCAGTTCCTTGTTGATATTGACCAGCGAGGGCGGCGGTTTGATCCCCTCGGGGACCGAAAAGCACAGCCCGTGCGCCTGCCCCGGCCCATGATAGGGATCCTGCCCGAGGATCACGACCTTCACCTGATCGAGCGGGGTCAGGTCGAGCGCGCGCAATCGCTGGCCGCGCGGCGGGTAGATGGTCTTGCCCGCATCTTCCTCGGCCCGCAGCCAGCCGCCAAGCCTGCGCGACTCCGGCGTTGACAGCACCGGGACCAGAGTGTCGCGCCAGCTCTCGGGGATCGCTTCTGCCGTCATGCTGCCAGACTATCCGCCCACTGCACACGCCGCCACCCGCCTCTTTCCCTTAATCCCCGATCCGACTAAAGGCTTGGGAATGACAGTTCATTTTCACGAAGAAGACCTGCCCGAAGGCGTGCTCGCGCCTGGGCCGGTCGCGGTCGACACCGAAACGATGGGCCTGATCACGCCGCGCGACCGGCTGTGCATCGTCCAGATCAGCGACGGCAAGGGTGACGAGCATCTGGTCCGTTTCAAGGTTGGCAGTTCCTATGACGCGCCCAATCTGAAAGCGGTGCTGGCCGATCCCGCGCGCCTCAAGCTGTATCACTTCGCGCGTTTCGACCTGGCGGCAATCGAGCACTATCTGGGCGTGATGGCCGCACCCGTGTTCTGCACCAAAATCGCGAGCAAGATGACGCGGACCTATACCGACCGGCACGGGCTCAAAAACCTGCTCGACGAGCTGCTGGGCGAGAGTATTTCCAAGGCGCAGCAAAGCTCCGACTGGGGTGCCGACACGATCAACGAGGCGCAGCGCGATTATGCCGCCTCCGATGTGCGCTATCTCCACCGCTTGCACGAGGTGCTGGTGACGCGGCTCGAACGCGAGGGGCGCACCGAAATGGCGCAGGCCTGCTTCGACTTCCTGCCGACCCGCGCGCGGCTCGACCTTGCCGGATGGGCCGATCACGATATTTTCAGCCACGCTTAAGAAGGATCGCACCAAAGCAGAACGATGGGCAAGCAAAGACGGATCGAAACGGCTGAGGCGAAGGAGCTGCGCAATGCGCGGCAACATTTCGCTGCGCCGGGCGGTTCGCATGACCGGCTGATCGGCTTCCTCGGCAAGGCTCTCCCGATGGGCGTCGGCATTCTCGCGGCGCTGATGGTCATTACCCCGCTGAGCCCGCGCGGCGAGGTGAGCTTCCTGCTTGACCGCAATCAGGTAGCGGTGATCGACGAGCGTCTGCGCGTGAACAACGCGCTCTATCGCGGGCAGGACGACCAGGGTCGGCCGTTCTCGCTTACCGCAGGCGAGGCGGTGCAGCGATCATCGGCGGAGGGCGTCGTTCGCATGAACGACCTCGTCGCACGCATCCTGCTTTCGGACGGGCCGGGCAGGCTCAGTTCCGAAGGCGGAGCCTATGACATCGAGGAGGAACGCGTGTCGGTGCCTGGCGAAGTGCGGCTGGCGACAGCTGACGGATACCGTATGGTGGCAAAGAATGTCGCGTTCGATCTCGACACCAAACGAATGACCGGCGATGGCGGCGTAGAGGGGGCTGTTCCGGCGGGGACATTCTCTGCCAACCGCCTTGAAGCCGATATCGAAGCGCGCATTGTAGCGCTGGAGGGCAATGCGAAACTGCGCATGGTGCCCGGAAAACTGAGGGTGCCATGATGAGCAAACTGACACTTCGTTCGACCGTGCAATGTGCCGCGATCGGCTTTGCGCTGACGCTCGCAGCAATGGGCGGGATACAGATCCATGCGCAGGCGATTGCGGGGCACAATTCAAATGCACCGGTCAGCTTCGATGCGGGCCGGATCGAATTGCAGGACCGACAGAACCGGGTGGCGCTGTCGGGCAATGTGACGGTAACGCAGGCCGGGCTGACAGTGCGTTCATCGCGTATGCTGCTCAATTACAGCGATGCGGGCTCGCTCGAACTCAATCGCCTGACCGCAACCGGCGGTGTGCAGGTCACGCGCGGCAATGAAGCAGCCAGCGGCGATGTCGCGATTTACGATTTCGACCGCCGCATCATCACCATGTCGGGCAATGTGCGCCTGCGCCGGGGGAACGATACGCTGAGCGGCGGGAGGTTGGTGATCGATCTCGCCAGCGGGCGTTCGAGCGTCGACGGACGCGGCGCAGGATCGACGCCCGGGACAACAACCAATTCCTCTGGCCGCGTAACCGGAACCTTCCAGGTTCCGCAGGACTGATCGCTTAGCGCCGGGGCGCTGCCGCGCGCGCGATCTCGGCCAGCCCCTGCGACAGCAGTAACTCACCCGCCTGGCTGTTCGCCAGCAGCGCCCGGTGCATTTCGAGCAGTTTGTTCAGCAGGCGGTCGAGCTTCCTGCCGCGCCAGCGCCTGAGCTGAATCGACAGGTCGCGCTCGTCCTTCCAGAAAATCCGCCGCGCTCGCTTCTCCGCCTGGATCGTCGCACCGATATCGCCGCGCGGACCGACCTTGGCTGAAAGCTGCGCCAGTTGCGCTGCGCGCCGTTCAAAAGCGAGCAGCAAGCCGACCGGGTTGATCGACATTTCGCGCATCCGAACAAGTTCGGCCTGCAGCTTGTTGGTTTCGCCAGCAAGCACGGCATTCACCACCGGCATGAAACCGTCATCCTCGGTCTTTGCCCCGATGGCTTCGAGCGCCTCGACATCGACCGCCTGCGGCCTTTGCGGTGAGGCATCGAGATAGAGCGCGAGTTTGTCGATTTCGGACTGCGCCAACCGCACGTCGAGTCCGGCTCCGCGCGCAATTCGTTCGGCGATATCGCCGTTGAGCTGCAGGCCGACGCTGTCCGCCATGGTTCGGACCGAGGACGATACCGAAGACAGGTCGGGCGGCCAGAACATCGCCACCAGCGCATCGTCGCGCTTCTCAAGCAGCTTGGCGGTGCGCGACTTGTCGGTTGCCGAGGTCGCAACGATCAGCACCGGACAGGGATCGCCTTCATGGAGCAGCAGGTTGCCCACCGCATCGAGCGCCTCGTCACCGGTGGCGCGGACCATAATATGCCGCGTGTCGCCGAACAGTGAACCCGAACAGGCCTCGTCACCGAGAATGACGGGGTCTTTCTTGAGCGCGGAGCCCGCCATCTCGACCCGTTCGCCCGGATCGTCGAGCAGCGAAACGACTTTGGCTGCTGCTGCCGAAGCGCCCGCCTCGTCGGGACCACAGAAGAAAAAGACTTTGCATGTCCGGGCCGCGCGCGCGGCGGAGGAACCGAAGTCTCGCTGCGTTACCTTCACTTGCTGCTGCGCAGGGTCAGCGCAACCTGCGTCATAATCCGGTCGGCAATATCCTCGGACAGGTTTTCGAGCGCGGTCTGCTCGGCGGCGATGGTCGCATATTCGCTCGAGACGATATCGATACCTGCATCGGTCCCGGCCGTCGCATCGAGCATGATGTTGCCGTCGGACATATCGACCAATTGATAGCGCGCGCGCAGGATGCGCCGCTCACGGCTGACCGTGTCATCACCAAGGACACCCAGCCCTTCGAGCCGGTCGTCGAGACGGACCACGAGACGATAGCGCGGCGATTGCTGTGGTGCTGCGGCGAAGCGGTCGCGCAAGGCATTGCGCACCAGCCAGCCCGCGCGTCCCTCGATAGGTGCGACTTCGATTGCCCCTAGGCCGTGCGCCACCGCGCCATGGTTGCCGCCGCTATACATTGGCTGCAGGCCGCAGGCTGAGAGCGCCACGATAGCGGGCATGATAAGCAGCAAGCGGAAAGCCCGCGCCAAACCCAACCCGTCATGCTGAACTTGTTTCAGCATCCATCTTTCCTTTCTCGCCCAGTCCTATGAGGCGGGATGGACCCTGAAACAAGTTCAGGGTGACGAGGCGGAGGTAGGTCGAAACTAAGTAACAATATTCACCAGCCTGTCGGGTACCACGATCACCTTGCGAATTTCCGCGCCATCGATGGAGCGCTGGACCTTCTCGCTCGCAAGCGCAAGCGCTTCCATTTCTTCCTTGGGTAAGCCTTTGGCCACAGTCAGCGTGTCGCGCAGCTTGCCCTTGTGCTGGATCGCAATGGTGACCTCGTCATCGACCAGCAGCGCCTCGTCGACTTCGGGCCATGCGGCTTCGGCGATGAGGCCGCCCTTTCCTATGGTCTCCCAAGCCTCTTCGGCAAGGTGCGGCATCATCGGAGAGGACATCAGCAACACCGAGCGGATCGCATGGTTGCGGCTGGCCGAGGCCTCCGCTTTCTCGATCGCGCCGGTCAGTTCGTAAAGCCGCGCCACCGCCTTGTTGAAGGACAAAGCCTCGATATCGTCGGCGACGGCAGCGATGGTCTGGTGCGTCTTGCGGGCGATATCCTTGTCCTCTCCCTGCGCCGTTTCGTCATATTGCCCGAACAGACGCCACAGCCGCTGGACGAAACGCCAGCAGCCCTCGATCCCCGCTTCGGACCACGGCAAATCGCGCTCGGGCGGACTGTCACTGAGCATAAACCAGCGCACCGCATCGGCGCCGTAGCGCTCAATAATATCATCGGGGTCGACGACGTTCTTCTTCGACTTCGACATCTTGATGACGCGGCCGATTTCGACCGGCTCGCCATCAGATTTCAGAGTTGCTCCTTCAGAGGTCCGTTCGACTTCGGTTGGGGTATAATACTCCCAAGTCGATATCCTATCCCCGACGCGTGCTTCGCCAGCTTCAGCGAAATACTGGCGGAAATACGTCTCATGCGTCACCATCCCCTGGGTAAACAGGCTGGCGAAGGGTTCGGCGAAGTCGAGCTGCCCCATATGCGCCAGAGCGCGGGTCCAGAAGCGGGCATAGAGCAGGTGCAGGATCGCATGCTCGATCCCGCCAATATATTGCTCGACCGGCAGCCATTTGGCGACCTCGTCCGCGTCGAACGGCTTGTCTGCAGGCTGGCTGGCAAAGCGCAGGAAATACCATGAGGAATTGGTGAAAGTGTCGAGCGTATCGGTCTCGCGCTCCGCCTTGCCGCCGCATTTGGGGCAGTCGACATGCTTCCATGTCGGATGCCGCAGCAGCGGATTGCCCGGTGTGTCGAAATCGACATCTTCGGGCAGTTCGACCGGCAATTGGTCTTTCGGCACGGGAACCACACCGCAGGCATCGCAGTGAATAAAGGGGATCGGCGTGCCCCAGTAACGCTGGCGCGAAACACCCCAGTCGCGCAGCCGCCAGACGGTGGTGCCTTGGCCCCAGCCCTCTTTTTCGGCGCGCGCGATCACTTCGCGTTTGGCATCCTCGACCTCCATTCCATCGAGGAAGCCTGAATTGACAAGCACGCCATCTCCGGGTTCCGCCTCGCCCTTGAAAGGCTTGTCAACCTCGTCAACGCTCGCCGCAACAACGCGCGGGATCGGCAGATCGTATTTGGTCGCAAAATCGAAATCGCGCTGGTCATGGCCCGGCACCGCCATGATCGCGCCGGTGCCGTAATCCATCAGCACGAAATTGGCGATGAAAACAGGCAGATGCTCGCCGGTGAAGGGATGTTTTGCCCCGATGCCGGTGTCGAAGCCGAGCTTCTCGGCGGTTTCGAGTTCGGCGGCGGTGGTTCCGCCCGCCTTGCATCGCTCGATAAATTTCGCCGCATCGCAGTTCTGCGCCGCGACGCCCTGCGCGACCGGATGATCGGGCGCAACCGCGACGAAGGTCGAGCCGAAAATCGTGTCGGGCCGCGTGGTATAGACCGGCAGGCTCTCGCCATTGGACAGCGCGAAACTGAATTCGAGACCCTGCGACTTGCCGATCCAGTTTTCCTGCATCAGCCGGACCTTGTCGGGCCAGTCCTTCAGCTCACCCAGGCCTTCGAGCAGGTCTTCGGCGAAGTCGGTGATCTTGAGGAACCACTGGTTGAGCTTGCGCTTCTCGACCTCGGCGCCGCTGCGCCAGCCCTTGCCGTCGATCACCTGCTCGTTGGCGAGCACGGTGTTGTCGACCGGATCCCAATTGACCTCGCTTTCCTTGCGATAGACGAGGCCAGCATTGAACATATCGATGAACAAAGCCTGTTCGTGGCCGTAATAGTCCGCGTCGCAGGTGGCGAATTCGCGCGACCAGTCGAGCGCGAAACCGATGCGCTTCAATTGCGCTTTCATGTTGGCGATATTGTCGCGCGTCCAGCCGCCGGGGTGAACGCCCTTTTCCATCGCCGCGTTCTCGGCCGGCATCCCGAACGCATCCCAGCCCATCGGATGCAACACCTCATGCCCGCGCATTTTCTTGTAGCGCGCGAGAACGTCGCCCATCGTGTAATTGCGGACATGCCCGATATGGATGCGCCCGCTGGGATAGGGGAACATCTCGAGCACGTAGCTCTTCGGCTTGTCGCTATCCGAATCAGCCTCGAAACAGCCGACCTCGTCCCACGCACGCTGCCAGCGCCCGTCGGCGGTAGACGGATCGAAACGGTTCTCGCTCATAGGAGGCTTTTCCGCCTAGCCAGCGACCGACTGCCGGCGCAGGCTGCGCGCCTTGGTCAGGATGATGTCTTCCAGCTTCTGGACCGTCGCTGCCTGCACCGGCGCATCGACCCAGGCGCCGCCCTGTGCAACCTGGCGGCTTGCCGCGACGCGCAGCGCATCGGCGCGCAAATCCTGATCAAGGATCGTCACGGTCACCTTGACCCGCTCGCCCGGATTGTTCGGGTTCGCATACCAGTCGGTCACGATCACACCGCCCGCGCTGTCGGCCTGGAGCAGCGGGGCAAAAGCCACCGTGTCGAGCGCCGCGCGCCATAGATAAGAGTTCACCCCGATCGTGGTCAGCTGAGCCGCAGCGAGGTCAGCCGTCGGGCGCTCATTGCCGCCACCGCATGCAGCAAGGCTGCCCAGCGCAGCAGTGGTCAAGAGCATGCGAGTGAAAGTGCGAGGTGCGTTCATGGATAATTCCGGATCATATGTGTTTGTCGTCTCGTCCGCCTCTATAACCCGCCTTGGCCGCGCGGCAAGGCATCGCAGCGACATTTGTGCCGGGAAAAGAGCAGTGGACGGGCATCGGGAGGCCTATTGCCAGCACCGGCGGTGAATGACCGCTTAACCCGCCGCCAAGGCATCGCTGTGGGACTCATGCAACAGGTTCCACGCCAGATTCGCAATAGACTTGTAAGGACTCGCCAAAACGCTGACGGATATATACCAATGGTCTTGCAAATGGCCGGACTCGCAGCCGAGTCGGTCAGCCGCCGTTAAGGCCGATTGTGGCTTTATCGAGAGAGGGAAACGTTAGGGCAGATCGATGGCAAAGCCGGATCGCACAGCAGGAAATGGCACAAAAGCCATGGCGCTCGCCGCCGTGTCCGGTATTGCCTTTGCCGTGCCGAGTGCGGTGTTTGCGCTGGGCAATTCTGCTGACAGCATCGCCGAAGCGGTCGACTATGCGCAGTTCACTCCGGCAACGGTCGATCCCGAACTGGCGCTGCGCGTCGCGGAGAACATCCGTGCCAAGGGGCTCGATGTGCGTTTCACACCCGCTGGCGCTGCAACAGCTGCCGACAAAACGGTAACCGTTGCAGTTCGCGTCGACGATCAGACCGCACGCGCGATTTCGGTGCAGCGGGCGGCGGAAATTGCCAAGAATTCTTCCGGCTTGGCCGGACCCCGCCAGATCGCCATCGCGCCGACCAAGTATAATCTGGGCGTAGCGCGCGGTTACCAGACTTTCGTAAAGGCGCCCTTGATCGCGACAGCACTGCCTGACACTGTCCGTTCGATCAACATGCCCGATCTGGCCGATTTCAAGCCGTCAAATGGCAGCGCCGAAGACAAGCCGAGCCGGTTTAGCCCGCGCATCTCGCTGGAGCAGGATCGCAATCTCGGACGCTCGCCGCGCACACTTGAAGGGTTGGGTGACCAGTCGGTCGATCTGGGCGGTGCCTATCGCGTTACGCGCAATCTCGACGTGACCGCCGGTGTGCGCCTGTCGCAGGAACGCGACCGCCTCGACCCGCTGACCGACAATGTGCAGGACAGTCAGGCAGTCTATGTAGGCACGCAGCTGCGCTTCTGATCGAACCCCTTTCATAGAATTCGATTGCATAAGGCCCCGCTTCGGCGGGGTTTTTCTTTTCCTCCGCGCCAGCTTGCCGTAAGGGCATGCCGTAACGGAAACCCGAAGCGAATCGCTTCTTCAGGAGTATCATCATGTCACGAGTAGCAATTGTCACCGGCGGCACCCGCGGCATTGGCCGCGCAATCGGCGAGCATCTGAAGGATAGCGGCTTCACAGTCGTCGCCAATTATGGCGGCAACGATCAGGCCGCGCAGGAGTTCAGCGCCGAAACCGGGATCAAGGCCTATAAATGGGACGTCGGCGATCACGAGGCATGCCTCGAAGGCTGCGCCAGGGTTGCCGAGGAGGTCGGTCCTGTCGATGCAGTCGTCAACAATGCCGGCATCACCCGCGACGGCACGCTCCACAAGATGAGCTATGATGACTGGCACGAAGTGATGCGGATCAATCTGGGCGGCTGCTTCAACATGGCCAAGGCCTGCTTCCCCGGTATGCGCGAGCGCAAATGGGGCCGGATCGTCAATATCGGCTCGATCAACGGACAGGCAGGCCAGTACGGCCAGGTCAATTACGCCGCCGCCAAATCGGGCATTCACGGATTCACCAAAGCATTGGCGCAGGAAGGCGCAAAATTCGGGGTCACCGTGAACGCCATCGCGCCGGGTTATATCGACACCGATATGGTCGCTGCGGTTCCCGAGCCGGTGCTGGAGAAGATCGTCGCCAAGATCCCCGTCGGCCGCCTCGGCCAGGCCGGTGAAATCGCCCGCGCGGTCGATTTTCTGTGCAGCGAGGATGCGGGCTTCGTCACCGGCTCGACGATGAGCGTCAATGGCGGCCAGCATATGTATTGATTGGATCGGACTGGTTCGGGGTAGGGCGCTCACCGACCAGCGCCCTTCCCTTTCTCGTATCGGGAAATTCGCTAAGACTACGCTCTAGAGCGGCATCGAGCCACTCGGCAGGAGAGGCTGGCTGCCGGGATGGCGGTTTTCGGGGCGAAGGAATGGCATGAATCTGATCCTTACGGTGGCCATTGCGGTTACGCTCCTAACCTCTGCAATCATTGTCCTTCGCTTCGGGCAGATGAAGCTGGCCGGCAGCGATCCTCAGCCGCTTGCAGCATTCATGGCGATCCTGTTTACGTCCGGTCTGGACGTCGGCCTGGTCATGTTTCCGCTGACCGAATTTCCGGTTTACGAAAGCGAGGCCGAATACGGATTTACCAATGCGTTGGCGATCGAGTTCGGCTTTTGGGGCTTTCTGGTCTGGGCGTTCTATTTCCTGACCACATTCTATTTTTGCGTTGTCGAGCCCAGGCTCAAACTGTTCGAGTTGCGACCGGTCAAGCTGGTCAATAACGGCGTGATCATTGCGACCTGCGCGTTCACCGGATTTCTGTTTTTGAGTTACCTGCCGACATATGTTGGCGGTATCACCGATCCGGTGCGCTATGGATTGGTGGCGCTGGTGGTTCTGCTTGCCGCCCTGTCGAGCACCGATATTCGCTACATCAAATGGCTCAGCATCGGTTCTTCGGCGCTGTTTGGCGCGCTTATCCTGGCAGTCGCGCTGGTCAGCGAACTGGGTCCGTCAGATTTCGTCGACAGTTCGGCCAAGCTGGGCGGCTATTTCGCAAACCTGCCGAAATTCATCGCGCCGCTGACCGACTATCACGCATTCTACCTGTTCTGGTGGTTTGCCTGGAGCATTATGATCGGACAGTTCGTTGCGCGATTCGTGGGCGGGTGGAAGGTCTGGCAATTGCTCCTCGCGCTGCTGGTCATTCCGTCGCTGCCAATTGCACTGTGGTTTTCGGTGTTGTTCCACGTCCATAGCCAAGCGATCACCCTGCCCGGCACGATCCAGTCCGCCATGGTGCTGGTCGGGGTGATCTTCGTGATCAATTCGCTCGATTCTCTCGTCCGGCTGTATTCGGACAATCTCGGGCTGACGGTGGAGCGGTTGGGAACGGCGGGATATGTTGCACTGCATTGGGCGCTGCTGTCCGGGCTGATCCTGCTTTACCAGTTCACGCCGCTGAAAATCGAGTGGATCGGCCTGGTCGTAATCGGCCTATATGGCTGTCTCTACATATTGGTAGCGAAACGGCGCGCGCAGCTGCGCATGGCAGACCGCAACGAGATGACCGGCTGATGGACAGAAATTTCGATTACATCATCGTGGGCGCCGGATCGGCCGGGTGCGTACTAGCCAACCGCCTGACCGCAAGTGGCGAGCACAGCGTGTTGTTGCTCGAAGCGGGCGGAAGCGACCGTAATATCCTGATCCAGATGCCCACCGCGCTCTCCTATCCAATGGCCTCCAGGAAATACAATTGGGGCTACAGTTCGGACCCCGAACCGGCGGTAAACAATCGCCGGATCACCTGCCCGCGCGGCAAGGCGCTCGGCGGAACATCGTCGATCAATGGAATGGTCTATGTTCGCGGCCACCCCCACGACATCGACGAATGGGAAGAAGAGGGTGCTGCGGGCTGGAACTACGCCAATTGCCTGCCCTACTTCAAACGCGCCGAAACATGGCAGGGCGGCGAGGATGACTATCGTGGCGGATCGGGCCCGCTGGGCGTTGGCGGCGGCAACAACATGGCTAGCAACCCGCTCTACCAAGCGTTTATCGACGCTGGCGTAGAGGCCGGATATCCGCGCACAGAAGACTATAACGGATACCGTCAGGAAGGCTTCGGCCCGATGCATATGACAGTCAGCGGGGGTGTGCGCGAGTCGACATCGCGCGCCTATCTGCGCCCGGCGATGCACCGGCGGAACCTGACCGTGATGAAGAACGTGCTAGTCGACCGGCTGATGTTTGACGGGAACCGCGCGGTGGGCGTCGAGGCGCATCGTAAGGGCCGGCGTCTGGCGCTGCGCGCAAACCGCGAGGTTATTCTGTCAGCCGGATCGATTGCATCGCCGATGATTCTGCAGCGTTCGGGTGTTGGCCCGGTCGATCTGCTCGAGAGCGTCGGGATCCCCGTGCAGCATGCCGCACCCGGTGTGGGCCACAACTTGCAGGATCATCTGGAGGTCTATTTCCAGTTCCGCTGCAAACAGCCGGTCAGCCTGAACAACAAGCTGGGCCTGCTGAGCAAGCTGATGATTGGCGCGCGGTGGTTCTTTTTCAAAACCGGGTTGGGCGCGACTAATCATTTCGAATCCTGCGCCTTCATCCGCTCCAAGGCGGGGCGCAAATCGCCCGACATCCAGTATCACTTTCTGCCCGCCGCGATGCGCTATGACGGAACCCCGTCGATCAGGGGCCATGGCTTTCAGGTTCATGTTGGACCGAACAAACCAGCGAGCCGCGGGCGCGTTGCAATCAGTTCGGGCGATCCACGCGAATCGCCCAGCATCCTGTTCAACTATCTGTCGCGGCAGGAGGATGTCGAGGATTGGCGCCGATGCATCCGTTTGACCCGAGAGATTATCGCCCAGCCGGCGATGGACGACTATCGCGGCGAGGAAATCCAGCCGGGTCTCGACATTTCCTCTGATGAAGAAATCGATCGCTGGGTCAGGGACAATATCGAAAGCGCCTATCATCCATGCGGGACGTGCCGGATGGGCCCGACCGACGATTGCAATGCGGTGGTCGACACCGAATGCCAGGTAATCGGTGTTGAGGGGCTGCGCGTCGTCGACGCATCGGTCTTTCCCACATTGCCGAACGGCAATATCAATGCGCCGGTAATCATGGTGGCAGAACGAGCCGCGGACATAATATTGGGCTCACCTCTGCTGCCGCGCGCCGATGTAGCGGTCTGGACCGAAGAAAACTGGCGCGAAAACCAGCGTACCGGGGAGCCCGTGCGGCGCTTGTAACCCAAATGGTGAATTTTGTCGTTCACAAGCACCACTTTCCTACATACGACCGGTTCGCTATGCTCGGACCCAGCTCTTTCACATTGTCGAGATCTCCTGCCCCAAGCCCCGCCCCTCCCCGCGGGGTTTCTTCGTTTAGGGCTTCCCTATGGAGTTCGGTAAAGACACCGCCCCGGATGTGTTTTATCAACTTGCGCGAAATGCAACACACGCCGCCCTATCATCCGCCGGTCAAACGCTCGGTCCAGATCGCGGGTCACAAGACTTCGATCAGCCTTGAACCGTTGTTCTGGGATATGCTCAAAGCCGCGGCTGACAGCGAGGGCGTGGCAATCAACGCGCTGGTCGCACGGATCGATGCCGAACGGATCAAGTCCGAGACGCCGCCCGGATTGGCCAGTGCGATTAGAGTTTGGCTCGTGAGCGCCGCTTCGGGCTAGTCATCACCCACGCGCTCGATATCCGCGCCGACAAGCTGGAGTTTTTCTTCGAGCCGTTCGTAACCCCGGTCGAGATGATAGAGACGCCGCACCTGCGTTTCACCTTCCGCAGCCAGACCCGCAATCACCAGGCTCATCGAAGCGCGTAGATCGGTTGCCATGACCTCCGCGCCGGTCAACTCTTCAACCCCGCGAACGACTGCAGTGCGGCCATTGGTTTCGATATTGGCGCTCATCCGGTTGAGTTCGGGCACATGCATGAAGCGGTTTTCGAAGATCGTTTCTTTCAGGACGCTGGTGCCCTCGGCCTTGCACAGCAGCGCCATCAGCTGCGCCTGCATGTCGGTCGCAAGACCCGGAAAAGGTGCGGTGGTCAGATCGACCGCCTTGAGCTTGCCATTCGCCGCGACGCCAACGCCGCGCTTGTCACTTTCGATCTCGACGCCGATATTCTTGAGCGCCTGAAGCGTCGAAGTCATATCGTCGGCCTCTGCGCCTTCAAGCCGGACCTCGCCGCCGGTGATCGCCGCTGCGCAGGCGTATGAACCGGCCTCGATCCTGTCGGGCATAACCTTGTAGGTCGCGCCGTTGAGCTGCCTGACGCCGTGGATAGTCAGATCGGATGTTCCGATGCCCTCTATCTCCGCACCCATTGCAACCAGCAGATTACATAGGTCAACAATCTCGGGCTCGCGCGCGGCATTGGTCAGCTTGGTCGTGCCTTTGCACAGCACCGCAGTCATCAGTGCGTTCTCGGTTGCCCCGACCGACACCACCGGAAAGTCGAAATCGCCGCCAGGAAGACCGCCATCGGGAGCATGCGCGCGAACATAACCCTGCGCGAGTTCGATCTCTGCCCCCATCGCTTCCATGGCTTTCAAATGTAGGTCGATCGGGCGGTTGCCAATCGCGCAGCCGCCGGGCAGCGAGACGGTCGCTTCGCCCATTCGCGCCAGCATGGGCCCGAGCACAAGGATCGAGGCACGCATCTTGCGCACGAGGTCGTAAGGAGCGACCGTGGATGTGATCCGCGAAGCCTCGAACGTAACGACACGACCGATCTCTTCCGGCCGTGTCCCGCGGATACCAATGGATACCCCGAACTGCCCCATGAGGTGCTGAAACCCGTCAATATCGGCAAGCCGAGGCAAGTTGCGCAGCGTCAGTGGCTCTTCGGTCAGCAATGCGCAGGGTATCAAGGTCAGCGCAGCATTCTTTGCACCCGAAATGGGTATAGTGCCCGACAGGCGTTTGCCGCCCTGAATGATGATTTTGTCCATCGAGGGGGTTTAGCCGGAATGGCCCAAGGTTCAAGCAGCGCGTTCAAGCGGGGCCTTAGCGCAGCGCCGCAGTTGACCTTGTCGAGCGGCAGACCCTATCCATTGCGCATGAGCAACCAAAAGCCGATCCGCAAAGCCGTCTTCCCTGTTGCCGGCCTCGGCACGCGCTTCCTTCCGGCAACCAAGGCGATCCCCAAGGAGCTTCTGCCGATCGTAGACCGCCCGCTGATCCAATATGCGGTGGATGAGGCGCGCGAGGCGGGGATCGAACAAATGATCTTCGTCACCGGGCGTGGCAAGACCGCCATCGTTGAACATTTCGATGTCGCATTCGAGCTTGAAACGACAATGAGCGAACGCTCGAAAGACATGTCGGTTTTGGAGCCGACCCGCGCAATTCCGGGTGACATCATCACAGTTCGCCAGCAGGTACCGCTGGGCCTTGGTCACGCAATCTGGTGCGCGCGCGCCATCATCGGCGACGAACCCTTCGCGATCCTGTTGCCCGATGAGTTGATGGTCGGCCAACCAGGCTGCATGAAACAGATGGTCGAGGCGTATAACGACGTCGGCGGCAATGTGATCAGTGTGCTCGAAGTGCCGCATGAAGAGGTTTCGAGCTACGGCGTGATCGACCCGGGCGAGAAAATCGGCAATCTGACAGAGGTCAAGGGACTGGTCGAGAAGCCGCCTGTCGACCGGGCACCCTCGAACAAGATCGTTTCGGGACGCTACATCCTGCAGCCCGAGGTCATGCGCACGCTGGAAAATCAGGAGAAGGGTGCAGGCGGCGAGATCCAGCTGACCGACGCCATGGCCAAGATGATTGGCAACCAGCCCTTCAATGCCGTCACATTCGATGGCCGCCGCTTCGATTGCGGAAGCAAGACCGGGTTCGTCGAAGCAACGCTGGCATTGGCGCTTGAGCGCGAAGATATGGGCGACGAAGTCCGTACAATGGCGACGCGCTTGCTCAGCTCATAGAAATGCCCCCCTGTCGCGAGACAAGGGGGCACATTCATCAACGCCTGGCGAATCAGCCTTCCGGCTTGTTCGGCGTCGTATTACTCGCAGGCTTCTTGGACGAAGCGGGCTTGGCGGGTTTTGGCGTCGATGTTCGTTTCTCTGCCGTGGTCGCCTGCTTTTGAACATTCTCGGTTGCATCAGCAAGCGACGCCTGAACGGCTGCCTCCGCCTCCGCCGGACCTTTCACCAGCCCGTTGAGCGACGACCCATCGAGCCCTAGCTCCTTCATCAGACCGTCGAGGACCGGAGCCTGCGCCCGGTAAGCAAGAGCCGCCCCTACCGCATCGGTGGCAAGATTGCCCGTGCCGCTGGAAGAGTGGCTGTCGCCACCGTTCGAGCCGCCATTTGTAAGCCCGTCGACCTGCACGATCTTGATCGAGTCGATCGCTTCCATCGGCTTGGCGCTTTCCTTGATGACCTCGGGCAGAACCTTGAGCAGTGCCAGTTTGGTCTGGAGCGAGATCTGGTCCGAGGACAGTATATTGGCCGCTTCGTTTATCGCCTGCTGACCGGCCGCTTCGACTTCGAAGCGGATACGGGCCGCTTCCGCGCGCAGCTTCTCGGCCTCGGCTTCGCCGCTGGCCGCCAGCCTGGTGGCTTCAGCGCGGTTGGCAGCAGCTTCGCGCTCCGCTTCGGCTTCTACCTTGACCTGGATCGCGTCGCGCTCCGCAACCTTGGCCGCTTCGATCAGCTCGATGCGCTTCTCACGATCAGCCACCTCGGTTTCCCGGGCGGTTAGAACGCCTTCCTCGGCAGCCACCGCCTTGGCTCGTGCTGCGTCAGCTTCTGCCTTGGCCTGACTTTCTTCGCGTGACTTGTTTTGAACCGCGATCTGCTGCTCCTGACGCGCGATTTCGAGAGCGCGAACCTGATCGATGCGCGCCTCCTCAACAGCACGGTCGGCTTCGATCTGCTGGCTATCGACCTGCTGCTTCGCCTCGATCCGGGCTGCCTCGGCCTCGCGGTTGCGGCGCGCCTGTTCGCTCGCGACTTCGGAAGTTTGTTCGGCGCGGCGGACTTCGACCTCGCGCTCCTGCTCCAGCCGGGCGAATTCATTGTCACGGCCAATCTCGAAGCTCTTCTTGTCGGCCTCGAGGTTCTTGGTTTCCATCTGCACACGCGTATCTTGCTCGATGTCGTTCCGCAGCTTTTTGCGCTGCTCGATCTGCTCGGTCAGCTTGGTCAGGCCCTCGGCGTCAAACGCGTTGTTGGCATTGAAGTGCTCGATTGATGTCTGATCGAGACCAGTCAGCGAGACCGATTCAAGTTCAAGCCCGTTCATGGCCAGATCGTTCGACGAGACCTGTTGCACCTTTTGAACGAAGTCAGCGCGTTGCTCATGCAGCTCGTTCATCGTCATGCCCGCTGCAACCGAACGCAGCGCGTCGACGAACTTGCCTTCGACCAGATCTTTCAAAGCTTCGGGCTGCATTGTGCGCAGGCCGAGCGTTTGTGCTGCCATGGCAATCGCCTCGCTATCGGGGCGCACGCGAACATAGAATTCAGCCTTAACGTCGATCCGTAAACGGTCGAGCGTGATCAGCGCGTCGACATTGTTGCGTTCCACCGCAAGGCGCACCGTGTTCATATTGACCGGCATCGTTTCGTGCAGGACCGGCAGCACCAGCGCACCGCCATTCATAACCACCTTCTCTCCGCCAAAGCCCGTCCGGACGAACCCGATTTCCTTGGTTGCCCGGCGGTACAAACGCGTGATCGTGAAACCGACCACCAACAAGAAGGCAAAACCTGCCCCGACCCAAATTGCGATACCTGTCATATTCTCCATCTAGTTTCTTTTCCCTTTACTGAGTTGGTGCCAGCCGTGGCTCGTCGAGCCGGCTGGCGTAAAAAGTCCCGCCTTCACGCCGGACCAGCAGCACGGTTTCGCCCGACTGCAATTCTTCTGTTCTATCATGCGGCTCGACCATCACATTGTGCGCCTGACCGTGATAGTCGCGCACTCGCGCCCGCGCGGGCGACGCTGCCCGCGCTGTTCCGTCGAGGATCTCCGCGCGGCGACCGACCAGGGTGTTAACCGATACCGCCGTCGTTTCGTCCTGCGGGATGATCGCGCCAAGAGGCCGCGCGATGATACCGTTTACCGGCAAGGTAGCTCCGCCAGCAATCAAAGCGGCAAGCCAGGCATAAAGCGGCGAACCCGTAAGGTTTTCCGCCAACATCTGAGTCCCGACACCGACCCCTGCAAAGATAAACAGGAAGCTCGCGAGCCAGATCGTGAAGGGCACCCGGCCAAGACCGATCATACTCATCAATCCATCGACAGCGCCAACGCTCGCGACATCGGCATCCGCGTCGACATCAACGTCGATGTCAATATCGAGATCCGTATCGGTCCCGTCGAGCATGTCGCTGACACCGATCAACTGCGCCACAGCGAGCAAAACCATAATGCCCAGCGCAACTGCAAATGGCAGATTATGGTCGGCAAACAGGCTCACGAAATCCCGCCCGACAATGCGCCGAAACGCCGGGGCGTCCCCTTTTCAATTATTTTTCCCATGGAGTATTATATAACACAAAGCGGACCGAATTGACAGGGAAATCGGAAGTATCGACTCCGATTATCGATTCTTTGTCAACGCTTTACGGACGAGCTCACGAAAGAGACAGGCCGCCATCGACGACGATAGTCTGGCCGACAATATAGGACGACAATGGCGAGGCCAGGAACAGGGACGCGCCCGCCAGCTCGGAAGGCTCGCCGGTGCGGCGTAGCGGGATTTTTCGCACTGCCTGCTCGGCCCTTTCCTCGTTGTCGAAGGTGATCTTCGTCATCTTCGTTTTCACAAAGCCGGGAGCGATTCCGTTCACACGAATTCCGTCACGCGCCCAGGCCACGGCGAGATTCTTGACCAACGCAACCACTGCAGCCTTGGAGGCTCCGTAAGCGGGGTTGCCGATGGTTGCGTGATAGGCTGCGGTCGAGCTGACAATCTGGAGCGAGCCGTTCGCAGCTGCGAGTGCTCCATGGAACTTTCGGGCACAGTCCATCACCGAGTTCAGGTTGGTGTCCACCACCCGGTTCCAACCTTCGCGCTCGAATTCTGCGCGACCATACTCTACCACTCCCTGGCAGAGAACACAGACGTCGAGCCGTTCGAAACCGGGTGCTGCATCGACTTGCTCGGGGTCTGAGACATCGACCTGTGAATAGCCTAGCCCTTCGAGGTCGGATCCTTCCTCCGGCGAATAATGAGCTGCACTTGCTCTCGTACCCCAGACATGGACCTCGGCACCTCGCGCGCAAAAGGCCTGCGCTATGCCATTCCCGATCCCGCTCGATCCCCCGATGACCAGGACAGTTTTACCGGCAAAGTCGAGTGCATCACTCATTCTTGCCTGATCCTGAGCGGCAGTGTCTTGAGCCCGCCGACAAAGGTCGACTTCGACCGCGCCGGTTCGCCGGCCAGCTCGACCGCCTTGATCCGGTCGAGCAGTTCGTCGAACAATATGCGCATGTTCAAACGCGCCATATGAAGGCCAAGGCACTGGTGCGCGCCCGCTCCGAATGCCAGATGGCGATTGGGGTTGCGCGTCGCATCGAATGTGCGCGGATTGTCAAACTGGTCCGGGTCGTGATTGGCGGCGACATAGTTGATCATCAGCCAGTCGCCCTTCTTGATGCTCTGTCCCCCGACCTCGATATCCTCGGCCGCAGTCCGCATGAAATGCTGGACGGGACTGGTCCAGCGGATCGCCTCTTCGACAATACCGGGAAGAAGCGAGCGATCGGCCTTCACACGCGAAAACTGCTCGGGATCTTTCGCCAGCGCCAGCATCGCACCGGAAATCGAAGCCGATGTGGTGTCATGCCCTGCCGCAGCGACAATGATGTAATAGCCCATCATGTCGCGATCATTGAGCGGTTCGCCGTCGATCTTGGCATTGGCGATAGTGCTGGCGAGGCTATCCGTCGGATTGGCCCGCATCTTTGCCGTCAGTCCGGCGAAATAGGTTTCAAAGTCCTGCACCGCGCCCGCGACCAGCTGGGTAATCTGTTCGGGCGTCATGTCCGCCATGCCAGACTGGTTAAGATCTTCATCCTGCCCGCCGAACATCTGCTGGGTCAGCATCAACATGCGTGGCTCGTCTTCCTCGGCACGCCCAGTATCTGCATAACGACATGCAGCGGATAGGGCGCCGCGACCAGCGGGACAAAGTCCGCTTCCGGGCCTGCGTCGAGGAAACGCTGGACCGTTCTCTTTGCCAGCTCGCCGATTTCCTCTTCAAGCGAGCGCAGGTTCTTGGGCATGAACCATTCCTGCGAAAGCTTGCGATATTTCATGTGGATCGGTGCATCGAACGTGACCAGACTCGCGACCATATGCGGACTGCCGCCAGTCATCGCCTTGGCAAACTCGATTCCCTCATTCAGCGAAAAAACGACCGTGCGCGGGTGATTGAGGAAGGTCGCATTGTCTTTCGATATGCGCATCGCATCGTCATAGCGCGTAACCAGCCAGAACGGATCGAACACGCCCTCTTGATCGGGATAAACGCGCGCGACCGGTTTGGTTGTGCGGATATGGTCGAACGTATCGAGCAGATTGTCCCAGTCGGAGTAGGAAGCCGGGTCAATAACCGCGCGTGCCAGGTCACCCTCGATCTTCGCTTCGGCCATTCACGCCTCCCCGGCTGCGGCTTGCCTGTATTCTTCCTTAAGTTTGCGCTTGTAGAGCTTGCCATTTGCCTCGCGCGGCAGCTCGGCACGAAAATCAAACTCGCGCGGCATCTTCAGGCGCGCCAGCTTGCCTGAAAGGAACTCCACCAGCTCCTCCTCCAGCCCCTGCCCGGCATCGTCCATCGCCC
>CBDCXY010000011.1:0-158259 GCA_965223995.1 Pontixanthobacter sp.
TTGCCCTTGGAACAACCCAATTCGGACAACGAAGCCGCGCAGGACGCCCCCACACGCCTGCCCAACAATACAAAGAATACAAACGCGCCCGCGCATGAGGACACCCCCGCCCTCGCCCCAAACATCACTGCGCAACGGCGCGAGATTGGAACACAAACATGACTATTCGCGCGATCATCGTCGACGATGAAAAACTGGCCATTCAGGGCCTGCAGGTACGCCTTGAGCCGTTCGAGGATGTCGAAGTGATCGACACTTGCGCCAATGGACGCGAGGCGATTCGCAAGATCAAGACCAAGAAGCCCGACGTGGTCTTTCTCGACATCCAGATGCCCGGCTTCGACGGCTTCAGCGTGGTTAAGGGTGTGATGGAAATCGAGCCCCCGCTGATCGTGTTCGTTACCGCATTCCAGGAACACGCAATCCGCGCGTTCGAAGCCAATGCGGTCAATTATTTGATGAAGCCGGTCGACCCGAAGACAAGTCTCGCAGATACTGATCGAGCGGGTGCGGCAGCGATCTGGCCGAAAAGAAATCTGACCGACGAAGCAGACAAGCTCAAGAACGTTCTTGCGCGAGGTCGCCCCCGACCAGGCCGAAGCGAGTTCGCCGGCGGCGGAAAGCGATACCGGCGATCGTTTTGAGAAGCTCATCAACGTATCAAGGATCGCGGCCAGATTTTCCGCGTCGAGAGTCGACACGATCGAGCGGATCGAAGCGGCCGGCGATTACATGTTGCATCTATACCGCCGAGAACTCCCTGGTATCCTGCGCGAGACAATGAAGGATCTGGAGCGCCGGCTTGATCCGCAAAGCACGTTCCAGCGAGTCCATCGCAGCTCGACCATCGTCAATCTCGACCAGGTGCGTCAGGTGCGGCCGCATACCAATGGCGAGTGCTTCCTGGTGCTCGACAGCGGTGCAGAGGTAAAAGTCTCGCGCAGCTATCGCGACGTGGTGGCCCGCTTTGTCCACTGAGCCTTTCGCCCTGACGGGCTTTGATCTCGACTCATTCGTATCGGATACGCTCGCCGAAGATCTGGGCGAAGGGCTGCCGGGTGGCGGCCATGACGTCACCAGCGAAAGCGTAATCCCTGCCGATGCGCGCTTTTCCGGCGTGATGGACAGCCGTGATCCGATTGTCGTCGCGGGGCTACCCGTCGCCGAAGCGTTCTTCCGCGCGCTCGATCCCGAAATGGAGGTGGATATTCTCGTCGGCGAAGGCGCATCTGCCGAACCCGGGGCCGACCTGATGCGGCTGTCGGGCAATGCGCGGGCGATGCTCACTGCCGAACGCAGCGCGCTAAACACTGTCCAGCACCTCTCGGGCATCGCAACCATGGTCCGCGAATATGTCGACACAATGGACAACCCCGACTGCACGCTGCTCGACACGCGCAAGACCATCCCCGGGCTGCGTCATCTGGAGAAATACGCGACGCGCATGGGTGGGGCGAGCAATCACCGCATGGGCCTGTGGGATGCAGCGATGATCAAGGACAACCATGTCCTTGTTGCGGGTGATGTAGGCGAAGCGGTCCGCCGCGCGCGCGATGCCGGAGTCGAAACAATCATCTGCGAAGTCGACCGGATCGACCAGATCGAACCGGCTCTAGAAGCGGGCGCAACACGCTTGCTGCTCGACAATATGGACCCCGACACATTGCGCGAGGCTGTCGCTGTGGTCGCGGGGCGCGTGCCGACCGAAGCCTCAGGCGGGATCAGCTTGCAAACGATCAAGGCCAAATCGGCGACGGGTGTCGATTACGTATCCGTAGGCCGCCTGACCCAAAGCGCTCCCGCCGCCGATATCGGACTGGATTTCACGCCGCTGTGAGGTCGGTCGCGATCACGTTCGCTGCCGTAACGGCGATGGTCGGCAACAGCGCCGCAAATGCCCAAGCCTATCAGTGTCGTGTGCCGCCGTCGGTATCGGTTCCCAAGATCACGCCGCAGGAAAGGCCGCGCCCGCTGCCGGTGGCAGGCTATACGCTTGCCGCAAGCTGGTCGCCCGAATTCTGCAAGGGGCGCGAGATGGAGGCGCGGCATCGCACGCAATGTTCGGGGCGGAACGGTCGTTTTGGCTTTGTCGCGCACGGGTTGTGGCCCGATGGTCGCGGCACCTGGCCGCAATGGTGCTCGACACAGCGCACCGTTTCTTCGGCAGAGGCGCGTAAGAATATGTGCATGATGCCTTCTGCCCGACTGATCGCGAGCCAGTGGCGCAAGCACGGCAGCTGCATGGCGCGCAGGCCCGAAACCTATTTCAAGGTGACGCGCATATTGTGGAACTCGATTCGCTTCCCCGACGCCGATCGCCTGTCGCGCGACGACGATCTGACCGCCGGAATGCTGCGCGATGCCTTCCTGCGCGCCAATCCAGACTGGCCTCGCCAAGCCGTCGGGCTCAACATCAACCGACGCGGATGGCTGCGCGAATTGCGGCTCTGTTATGGGAAGGACTTTATGCCGAAGGCGTGTGACAATCGCCGTTTCGGGGCGAACGACTCGCGCAAGATCAAAATTTGGCGTGGTCTTTAGCGCTTGGCCTGGAAAAACTCGCGCAGTAGCCCTGCCGCCTCCGCTTCGCCCATGCCCGAATAGACTTCCGGCCGATACAGGCATTGCTTCTGCTCGAACACCCGCGCGCCGTGTTCGACTGCGCCACCCTTTGGATCCGGGGCTGCGTAATAGAGCTTGGCGATCCGGGCGTGGGATATGGCCCCGGCGCACATCGCGCAGGGCTCCAAAGTCACCCACAGCTCGCAACCCTCCAGCCGCTCCTGCTCAAGTTTGTTCGCAGCTTTGCGAATGGCACATATCTCTGCATGAGCAGTCGGGTCGTGATCGGCGCGCGGTTTGTTGTGCGCCGCTGCGATCACCTCGCCATCGCGCACAATCACTGCGCCAATTGGCACTTCGCCCGATTCGGCGGCTTTGTGTGCCTGATCGAGCGCTTTGCGCATGGGTTCGGGAAGCGGCCAGCGGGTCATGGCTATGGCGCTAGCCAAGGTGGCGCATAGCCGCAATATGCGCGCTCGATCAGGGCGCGAAATGCTTGACGATTCGCATATTGGGAGCTATCCGCGCGCCTTTCCGGGATATTCCCACAGATTTAACTGGCCCTCGGCATGTGCTGGCGGCCCCGAATTCGAACGAGAAACACCATGTCGCGCATCTGCGAACTGACCGGCAAGGGCCGCCTGACCGGCCACAATGTAAGCCACGCCAACAACAAGACCAAGCGTGTCTTCCTGCCCAACCTGCAGCACGTCACGCTGATGAGCGAGAAGCTGGATCGCAGCTTCAAGTTCCGCGTTTCGACGCATGGGCTGCGTTCGGTCGAACACAATGGCGGCCTCGATAACTGGCTGCTCAAGACCAAGGACGAGAAGCTGTCCAAGAACGCGCTGAAAGTGAAGCGTGAGCTGAAGAAGGCGGTCAAAGAAGCGGCCTAAGCGGCGCAGCGATTTGGAAATCAAGAAGGGCGTGCGGTGCTGCCGCGCGCCTTTTCTTTTGCCACGGCTGCTAAAGGATCCCATCGCAATTTGAGCAGCAGCGTGCGCTGGTAACTCATATTGTTGTCGTCCGAGATCAGCCAGATTGCGAGCACCCCGTCACCGTTCTCTTCAACGGCCAGACCTTCATAATTGTCAGCAATGTTCCGGTCCGAAATCGTTGCGATTTCCCTCCCCGACCATTCTCCGCCGTCCACGATCTCGGCCGGATCGGCGACCACCAGCCTGACCGAGAAACTCAGCGGTAACCCGATGCTCCAATTGCGGACGAGAACGAGAACGCGCCCGTCCGGCATCTGCGCAGCATCAACCGGGCGATAGCCTCCGGGCGGCGGAGCGAAGCTGAACTCAAGCACTTCGGGGTCGAGCAGCGGATCATCGGCGAACAGAAGCCCCGGATGCGCCGTACCGCCCCACTCGCTGCGGCCTTCCGAGAGAACCAGGAACCGTCCATCGGCAAGTCGCGCCATCGCTTCAGGGCCAGAGTTGGATGACCAGCCTTGCATCGCTTCCGGCCTGACGGTGGCACTGCCGGCAAAATCGGAGGCAACACGCTCGATAGAATTGGTGCCCTCGAAACCTGCCCATATGCGCCCGCTGACCGGATCGCGGGCGAGCGATTCGAGATCGACCAGCACCTTGGTGTCGTTGATGCGGTCTGAAAAGCGGCGCATCTCGATTCTTCCGCCATTGCTTTCGGTATCGTCGGGCGCGTCGAACAGCAAAGCCTTGCCGCGATCGCTCCCTGCAAGCATTCTTCGGTTTCCGAGAAATGTCAGCGCCGAGTAGCTGCCGAAATCGCTATTCGCACTCGTGAGATGCCACGCGTCGACGAATTCGGCTTCACCGGTGATCACCGGCTCATCGCCAAGGCGCGCGAACACCACCGACTGATCATCGTTCCGCTCGGGCGGTGGTGAACGCAACCATGTAACCGGCGCAAGCAACCCAGCGAGCAGAACAATGGCGAAGATTCGGCGCTTCATGGCTTGCCCGGCCTGCTATGCAATCAGCGCATTGGGCCGGCGAAAAGCAGTGGATCGAGCCGCGCATTGCGCCATTTCAGTCCCCAATGGAGATGCGGGCCGGTCGCGCGTCCAGTCGAGCCGATATTGCCGATATATTGCCCCTGCTTGACCACCTCCCCCTCGCGCACTGCAATTTTGGAACAGTGAAGGAACGCACTGTTAAGTCCCTGCCCATGATCGATAATCAATAGATAACCTTCTAGCGAGAAGGGACGCGGCGTGGCCAAGGTGACCACGCCATCGGCGGGCGCAACAAACGGCGCACCACTGCCTCCTGTCGCGATATCGATGCCCGAGTGATAGCTGCCCGGAACGCCGCGATAGATGCGCTGCGAGCCGAAACGGCCCGAAATCCGCCCCTTGACCGGCCAGATGAAGTCCTGGCTCCAGCCGTCGCTGTCGGCCTCTGCCTTCCGCGCTGCATTGATCTGCGCGAGCTCGGGGCGGCGGCGCTTCATAAACGCCTCGCTCGCACCGCCGGGGCGACGCGCAACATTGACGCGCTCGATATTCCAGGCGCGCGGAGAGATGCTGACCGGGCTTTCGATCACCCGGCCGTTCTCGAGCCGCGCAACAAGCGTCACGCTGGGGCCAGAATCGCGATCAAAGGCGGCAAAGAAATAGCCCTTGCCATCGAGCGCAAGAGCTTGTCCGCCGAGCGTTGCCGACACGGTTCCGCCGGGGGCCTGCCCGCGTATCCAGCCGCCCTGCGTCAGCTGGCCGTCATAGATGAAAGTTGTCGGGCCGGGAGACGGGGTTGGCGTTGGTGAAGGAGGCGGTGCTGGCGGCGGTGCGGGTCTCGCCGCCTCAGTCGCGATCGGCTGCACGACTTCGGTCTGGCCAATCTTGGCGTCATTTTCGAGCGACGCGCCGTTGCAGGCCGCAAGCGAGAAAACACCAAACAGCGCCGAACACGCAGTGAAACGCATCTTAGCCTGCTTCCATCGAGCGGCGAGTCGCGATTTCGGCGCTGGCATAAGCCTCTTGCAGGTCGACGCTCCAGTAACGAAGCTCCTCGAGCGGAATCTGCTCGCCCGAAACGGCGCAGACGACATACTGGCCCGGCTTCAACACGCGGAAACCGTTGGGACCGTAGGCAAGTTTTGCGGCACTATCGCCTGAGGACATCAACATGGGCCCGCCTTAACAACTCTAGTTCAACCGAACAAATCATCTTGGGCACCCTGTGCCGGATCGGTGCGCGGTTTCCTCTTGCGTCTTCTAGTATCGGCGCGCGGCTTAGCGGGAGCTGAAGCGGCAGGATCGGTCGAGACATCGAGTGTACCATCGGTGAATTCGATTCCCAGAACAACTTCCTTGACCGCCGATTCTTTGCTGCGCACCAGTTCACCAGCCGCGTTCTTCACCAGCACGAAACCGCGCTTGAGCGGCGCTTTCGGATTGAGAGACTGACGCAGCCGATCAAGTGCTGCAAAGCGCTCGGCGTCGCGCGCGAAGTGGCTTTCGACCATTTGCGGCGCAAGGCGATTGGCGCCAAGCCGCTGCCCCGCGTCGCGCAGAGCGCGTTGCAAAGTCGCGGGCGAGAGGCGCAATGCGCCGAGTCGTTCGCGACCTATCGAGGCGCGATCATGAAGCCCGCGACGAAGGCGCTCGGTCAGCTCGTCGAGCTTCTGCGCCTGCGGTTGCAGCACGGTTTCCGGTTTGGGCAGGCGCTGAACACGCGCCTCCAACCGCTCACGCCCCAATGTGACCGGTCGCGAAATTGCGCGCTTCTTGCGATGCGCCAAGTCTTCAAGGGCCGCCGCGAGCTCGCTACGAACCGGAACCGCCATCTCCGCAGCGGCGGTCGGCGTTGGCGCGCGCCGGTCGGCAGCATAGTCAGCCAGCGTAGTATCAGTCTCGTGCCCCACGGCCGAGATCACGGGGATCGGACAATCGGCAATCGCGCGAACAACGATCTCCTCGTTGAAGCCCCACAAGTCCTCAATCGACCCGCCGTCGCGCGCGACGATCAGCACGTCGGGTTTGGGCACGCTGTCCGGCAGATCGGAAAATCCGCGAATGGCTGCGGCGACCTGTTCCGCCGAGCCCTGCCCCTGCACCAGCACCGGCCAGACCAGTACTTCGCTTGGAAAGCGATCTGCCAGGCGGTGAAGAATGTCTCGAATTACCGCGCCGGTGGGTGATGTGACGACCGCAATGGTCTGCGGCAGAAACGGGAGTGGTTTTTTGCGCGCGCTTGCAAACAAGCCCTCCTGCTCGAGCCGGAGACGCGTTTTTTCCAGCAAGGCGAGCAGCGCACCCTCGCCGGCGATCTCCATACTGTCCATGACGATCTGGTATTTGGATCGACCGGCGTAGGTCGTCCAGCTTGCCCGTCGCAACGACTTCGATCCCGTCTTCGGGGTTGAACGACAACCGCCCGGCGTTGCCGCGCCACATGACTCCGTCGATCACAGCCTTTTCGTCTTTCAGGCTGCAATAAAGATGGCCCGATGCCGCCCGTTTCACACCCGACAATTCGCCGCGCAACCGGACATGGCCGAAGCGCTCCTCGACTGTCCGCTTCAGCAGCGCCGAAATCTCGGTGATCGAGAAAGGTGCAGCGTTGTCGCCCTTGTCACTCCGCGCTACCAGTCCGGCTGCCGTATCGTTATCGGGGGAAGAAGCGGGCATGAATATCCTACTGTTGGGATCGGGCGGACGCGAACATGCGCTGGCCTGGAAGCTGGCGCAATCCCGCCTGTTAGCCGGGGATGAGGATAAGTTCTACGCCGCTCCGGGGCAATCCGGGGATTGGCAGGCATGCGGAATGTGTCGACCTCGATGTCGGCAATCATGCCTCGGTAATCCAGTTCTGCCGCGACAAAGGCATCGGGCTGGTCGTAGTCGGCCCCGAGGCGCCGCTGGTCGACGGACTGGGTGACAGCTTGCGCAGCGTCGGGATTGCCGTGTTCGGCCCCAACAAGGCAGCCGCACAGCTTGAAGGCAGCAAAGGTTTCACCAAGGATCTTTGCGAACGCGCCGGCATTCCAACCGCGGGCTATGTGCGTACAATGACGCTATCGGAAGCCACCGAAGCGCTGGAACGCTTTTCCCCCCCTTATGTGCTGAAGGCAGACGGGTTGGCGGCGGGCAAGGGCGTGGTTATCGCCGAAACGCGCGCCGAAGCAGTCGAGGCGTTGACCGACATGTTCTCCGGGCGGTTTGGCGATGCGGGTGCCGAGGTCGTCATCGAGGAGTTCATGCAAGGCGAGGAGGCGAGCTTCTTCGCCCTAACCGACGGCAAGACAGTTCTGCGCTGCGGCAGCGCGCAGGATCACAAGCGTGTGGGAGAAGGGGATGTGGGCCCCAATACCGGCGGCATGGGCGCCTATAGCCCGGCGCCGGTGCTAACACCCGAACTCGAAGATCAGGTGATGGAGCGCATCGTCCTGCCCGACTGTAGAAACGCTCTCGAAAGAAGGTATGCGCTATTCAGGGGTGCTGTTTGCCGGTTTGATGCTAACCGATGACGGCCCCAAGCTGATCGAATATAATTGCCGTTTCGGCGACCCCGAATGCCAGGTGCTAATAACACGGATGGAAGGCGATCTGGGCGAGTTGATGCTGTCCTGCGCCGACGGCAGCTTGAGCGACACGAGCAGTGTCGAGTTCCGACCGGAAACAGCGCTGACGGTCGTGATGGCCGCCAAAGGCTACCCCGGAACGCCCGAGAAGGGCGGCACCATCGATCTTGGCGATGCCGAAGCTGCCGGAGCGATTGTATTCCATGCGGGGACCAGGAGGGCAGATGATGGCGGACTAATCGCCAATGGAGGCCGCGTCCTCAATGTCACCGCATCGGGAGCGAATGTGACCGAAGCCCAGCAAGCCGCCTATCGCGCGATTGATTCGGTCGATTTCGCTACCGGTTTTTGCCGCCGCGATATTGGCTGGCGCGAGGTGGAGCGCGAACGCAACTGAGCTTTCAGGAAATTTCCGTTTGTTTTCTGTCCCATGCGAGATTTCGCAATGCTCCGAGATATTACCAAATTAACCTCGTTTCTTGACAATTCGCATTGTGGAGTGGCGGTATTAAGGGCGCTATGAATGATCGCCAATCTTCCCGGCACGAGGTGACGATCCTCGGCCACTATCGCGCAGGCTCAGGCCTCAAGCGAGAGGTTACCATGATGGACCTCTCCGATAGCGGCTGCCGATTTTATGATCGACGCACGGTTCTGAAGAAGGACGCCGCAATCACTATCCGTATCGATACGCTCGGCCCGTTCGATGCAACCGTGCGCTGGATCGACGGAGATCTGATCGGCGTCCAGTTCGCTAAGCCTCTCTATGGGCCTGTGTTCGAGCACATTCGCGACACGCTCGACAATTCCGACTGGCGGCCACCAAGCGGCGGCTAGCGAGGTTACTCGCCGAGTCGCTTGGCAACCAGCTCCTGCAAATCGGCATCAGGCCGGGCGCCATAATGCGAAATGATCTCGGCGGCGCAAACCGCTCCGCGCGTCAGGCAGCTTTCCAGCGATTCGCCTTTCACGTGGCCCGACAAGAAGCCTGCTGCAAACAAATCCCCGGCACCGGTCGTATCAACTACCTCATCGACCGGCTCAGCTGCTACTTCGCCCCGATCACCGCCCGATATTGCGACGGCGCCGCTCTCCCCGCGCGTCGCCACCAGCACTGGCAGTTTGGGCGCTATCATGGCGATGCCGGCTTCGAAATCGTCCTGCCCGGTCAGCGTAGCGAGTTCGGGCTCGTTGACGAAAAGAATGTCGATCAGCCCCTCATCGATCATCGCTCGAAAATCGTCTCTATGTCGATCAATCACAAAACTCTCCGAGGCAGTAAAGGCGACCTTGCGACCCGCCGCACGGGCAACTTCCATCGCGCGGCGCATTGCGCTTCGAGGCTCTTCGGGATCCCACAAATAGCCTTCGAGGTAGAGCACCGAGGCGTCGCGGATGGCATCCTCGCTCAGCGCCGCTGGTGGCAGGAACTGGCTCGCCCCGAGGAAAGTGTTCATCGTCCGCTCGCCATCGGGCGTCACGAAAATCAGGCAACGACCCGTCGGCGGGTCGCCTGCGCGCGGTTCGGTGTCGAAATCGATTCCCGCCGCATGGATATCATGGCTGAACACTTCGCCGAGCTGGTCGTCGGAAACCTGCCCGATAAACGCACATTGCGCGCCGAGCGAGGAGAGGCCCGCAAGCGTGTTCGCCGCTGAACCTCCCGAAATCTCCTTTGCCGGACCCATCGCATCGTAGAGCTCACGTGCGCGCTCGGTATCGACCAAAGTCATCCCGCCGCGATTGAGCTGGAGCTCTTCGATCAGCGAATCCTCGCATGGCGACATAACATCGACGATTGCGTTGCCGATGGCGATCACATCGTAGCGCGGTGTATTGTCGGAATTGGGCATCGTTTTCCTCGGGCTTTCAAACTGTCCGGCGCGCCTAGCGGTTTGCAGACTTCGCGCCAAGCAAGAGATTGACGCGTTGGCAGTTTCGGCGCCAATAGCGCACATATGACCAGTATCCCCGCAGCCCTGTCCAAAGCGGTCGGCCAGTTGGGCGATCCGGCCATTGCGAGAGTGTTGATCAAGACCGTGTTGATCACGCTAGCGATTTTCGCTGCACTTGGCGGAGCTATCTGGTTTGGCCTTTACCAATCGCTTGTTGCAAAGGGCTTCACCTTCAGCGCCGAATTGGGCGCGATCATCGCCATCGTCGTCGCGGTGATCGGTGGATGGCTGCTGTTTCGCATCGTCGCCCTGGCCGTCGTGCAATTCTTCGCCGACGAGATTGTCCAGGCTGTCGAGGCGAAGCACTATCCCGCCCTGCGTGACAACGCGCGCAGGCTTGGCCTGCAAGAGGAGCTGGCCAACTCGCTCAAGGGGGCCGGACGGGCGGTGCTGGCAAATCTGCTGGCCGCAATCCTTGCAGTGCCGCTGCTTTTTACAGCAATCGGCCCGGCGGTGCTGTTCTGGGCCGTGAATGCCTGGCTGCTCGGGCGCGAATTTCAGGACATGGTCTGGCTGCGCCATCGGAGAACCCCGCACGAACCCCCTCCTATGCGCGGATTCGAGCGTTTTCTTCTGGGCGGCGCGGTTGCGGCACTGCTCGTCGTGCCCTTCGCAAACCTGCTTGCACCGGTGATCGGAGCCGCTAGTGCAACCCATCTGGTGCATGGGCGAAAGGGAGCTGGCGATGCGGCGTAATCTGGCAATTGGGTTGTTGCCTCTGCTCGCAGCCTGCGGCGCAAATACCCCGCCACCTGCTTCGACCCAGCCTGTCAGCACAGCGCCAGTTGTGAGCGCCCCGACCAGCGCACCACGCCAGCAGCCAGCACCGGCTCCGGCAACTGGCGGCTTCCAACCTCCACGGATTATGAATGTGCCCGGTCTCGAAGGTGTCATAGGCCAGAATACGCGCGGTTTGCAGCAGCAATTCGGCGCACCCCGGCTCGATGTGCGTGAGGGTGATGCGCGCAAGCTCCAGTTTACCGGTGGGGCCTGTGTGCTCGATATCTATCTCTACCCGCTCAGTCCGGGTGCCGAGCCTACCGCGACCTATGTCGATGCCCGCCGTGCAAGCGACGGTCTCGATGTCGACCGTGCCGCTTGTGTGAACGCATTAAAGCGCTGAATTAAAGCGGCGAAATTGTCGCTAACCCGGTCTTAATTGTATTCTGCCAGGACGTGTCGAACCAAGATAGGGGTTTCGAACGTCATGAGCTTTCAATTTGCCGATCTCTCCAAGAGTGTCGCCGCCGATGGTGTCGTCACTACCGACGAAGTACTTGCGCTCCGTCAGTTGGGCTGGGGTGACGGCAAGATCCACCGGGAAGAAGCCGAGGCAATTTTCGCCATCAACCATGTGATCGAGAGCCCCGGCGATGAATGGGTGAATTTCTTTGTCGAGGCGCTCGGTGAGTTCGTGCTCAACGGCACCGAACCGCGCGGTTACGTTGACGATGCCGAGGCAGACTGGCTGATCGCTGCACTCGATCAGGACGGCAAGCTGGAAACCGTTGCCGAACTGGAACTGCTCGCCCGCGTCATGGAGCGCGCGGGAAACGTGCCCGACAAGCTGAAGAACTATGCGGTTGACCAGATTGAGCGAGCGGTTCTGACCGGCGAAGGCCCTACGCGCTGCGGCGGGCGGCTATCGGACAAGCATATCACCAGCGCCGAATGCAGACTGCTGCGCCGGTTCATCTTTGCCGCTGGCGGGCACGGTCCGGCTACGGCCAGCAAGCACGAGGCAGAAGTGCTCTTCCGAATCAAGGATGCAACGCTCGGCCAGGACAACGCGCCCGAATGGGAGCGGATGTTTACGGATGGCGTCGCGAACTACCTTCAGGGCTTCACCTTTGCCGGAGCGCAGCTATCGCACGCACGCCGGAAAGAACTGGAGGACTTCATTGCCGACGATTCGGTCAATCTCGGTCGTTTCTTCGGGCGTATGGCCAAGGCTGCGCCCCAGGTTCACAACCATTTCGGCAAGGTTTTCGGCAGGCGCGATAACGGGCCAAGCTTCACCGAGCGCGAAGCCGGCGGATTGAACATCACTGCGTCGGAACAATCCTGGCTCGATGCGCAGATCAGCGCCGATGGCGAAGTAGATGCGCTTGAAAAGGCACTCCTCGAGCGGCTGGCCGAGGAAATCTAGACAATAAAGCTTTCGCCGCAGCCGCATGCGCCCTTGGCGTTCGGATTCTCGAATGTAAAACCGGCGGTGAAGTCGTCTTCGACCCAATCCATGATCGAGCCGACCAGATAGAGCACGCTCGCCCCGTCGATATAGAAGGTGCCGCCGGGCGTCTCGATCTTCTCGTCAAACTTCGCTTCTTCGGTGACGTAATCGACCGAATAGGCAAGGCCGGAGCAGCCACGGCGCGGGGTCGATAGCTTGACGCCAATCGCCTCTTCGGGCGCATTGCTCATCAGTTCTGCAATGCGCGCTTCAGCACCCTTCGTCAGCGTGACGGCCGCAGGAACCTCGCGGGTTTTGATGTCGGTCATCAGAGCATCCCCAGTTCGAGACGAGCCTCGTCGGTCATCTTGTCAGGGCTCCACGGTGGATCCCAGACGAGATTTACCTCTGCATCGCGTACGCCGGGCACACTGGCCGCACGCAGCTCAACTTCGCCCGGCATAGATTCGGCGACCGGGCAATGCGGGGTGGTCAGCGTCATGGTGACGACCACATCGCTCTCATCATCGACTTCAACGCCGTAAATAAGGCCAAGATCGTAGATATTGACCGGGATTTCGGGATCGTAAATTTCCTTGAGCGCCGCGATGACCGCTTCCTGCAGCTCGCCGCCAACTCCGCTGACCTCGGCGCATTCGGGCTTCTTCTGAAGGAAACCTTCGAGATAGTCGCGTTTGCGCTCCAGCTTTTCGCCCAAGCTCTCCGGAGGCGCTTCCTCCACCGCATCCTCGACCCGCGCGCGAGCAGGCGCTGCGACTTCGGTCACTTCTTCGGTTTCGATTTTCCGTTCTTCGTTCATGCGAAGATCCTCGTCGTTCGATCGATTCCGCGCAGCAGCGCGTCAATGTCGCTTTCATCGCTGTAGAGGCCAAAACTGGCGCGGGCTGTGGCGGGGACGCCGAGATGGTCCATCAGCGGCTGGGCGCAATGATGGCCGGCGCGGATCGCGACATTCTCTTCATCCAATATGGTGCCGAGATCGTGCGGGTGAACCCCTTCGATTGCAAACGAGACGATCCCCGCACTTTCATCAGGGCCAAACAGCCGCACCGAATTGAGGCTACGCAGTTCGTCGCGCAATGTCGCTGCAAGCCCGCTTTCATGCGCAAATAGCCCATCAGGATCGAGCGTGTCGACGTAATTGATCGCCGCATGCAGCGCGACTGCCTCGGTGATCATTGGCGTGCCCGCTTCGAAACGCTGCGGTGGCGGGGCATAGGTCGTTTTTTCAAAGGTAACGCGGTCGATCATCGCACCGCCACCCTGATAGGGCTGCATCGCTTCGAGCAGCTCCTCACGCCCCCACAACACGCCAATCCCGGTCGGACCGTAGAGTTTATGCGCCGAGAACACATAAAAGTCGCAATTGAGCTCACCCATATTGAGCCGCATGCGCGGTGCCGCCTGACAGCCGTCGAGCAACAGCTTTGCACCAACCGAATGGGCCAGCTTGGCGGCACGCTTGGCGCCCAGGATCGATCCGAGAACATTGGAGACATGCGCCAGCGCTACGATCTTGTGTTGCGGCGTGAGCATGCTCTCCAGCGCATCCAGATCGATCCGATGATCCTCGGTCAGCGGGCAGATATCGATCTCTGCGCCGGTCTGCTGCGCGATCATCTGCCACGGAACGATATTGGAATGATGCTCAAGCTGGCTCAGCACAATCCGGTCGCCCGCATTGAGGTTCAATCCGCCCCAGCTTTGCGCGACCAGGTTGATACCCTCGGTCGCCCCGCGCACGAACACGACCTCGTTCTCGCTGCTCGCGCCGATGAACTGTGCAACGCGTCGCCGCGCTGCCTCGTAGGCCAGCGTCATCTCGGCCGAGCGCGAATATACACCGCGATGGACCGTCGCATAATCCTCACCAAGAGCGCGCGACATGGCATCGATCACCGCGCGCGGCTTCTGCGCCGTCGCTGCCGTATCAAGATAATGCCACGGCTTTCCATCAGGCGTTGTCAGCCCGGGGAAATCGGAGCGCAAATCGGCTCTGGGAGGGGTGGAAAGGTCGTTCACACCGCCTCCGTATCGAGCTGGGCGAGTGTATCCTCGATCATCCGTTCGCGTGTCGCATCGTCGGCAATCGCTTCGAACGCATCGCCGATAAAGGCCTGAATCAGCAGCTTACGCGCGATTGCCGGCGGGATACCTCGCGCCGCCATGTAGTAGCTCGCCTGTTCGTCGAGCTGGCCAATCGCCGCGCCATGCGCGCACAGCACATCGTCGGCGAAGATTTCCAGTTCGGGCTTGGTGTTGGCTGAAGCGCCTTTCTCGAGCAGGATCGCCCGGAAATTCTGCGCGGCATCGGTCTTCTGCGCATCGCGCGCGACTTCGATCCGGCCCAGAAAATTACCTGTCGCCCTGCCCCATTGGACCGCGCGAACCACCTGGTTCGACGTGGCATTCGGATGCGAATGCCTGGTGCGGGTTACGAATTCCTGCACCTTGTCGCACCCGCCAATGGTGACGCCGCCAAATTCAAAATGCGCGCCTTCTTCCAGCGTCACTTCGATTTCCATACGCTGGTATTTGCCGCCGGCGATGGTGTGGAACGCCTCGAATCGCCCGCCTTTGCCGACATGTACGCGCAGCCGGTCGACCGATCCCAGGCTGTCGGTGCCCGAGTTGTGGTAGCTGTGCACGCTGCGCGTTTCGCCAGCGGGCACATCCAGTACCCGCCAGTGGTTGATCGCATCGGGATTGGCCGCAGCGAGAAATTCGCCATCGGAATAGCGCCAATCCTCGTCGCGAGTCGTTGGAAGGATTGCTGCTTCGCTCATCAGGCCGCGACCGTCCCCATCACACCGTCATAGCCTTCGTTCTCGAGCTGGAGTGCGAGTTCCGGCCCGCCGCTTTTCACGATCCGGCCCTTGGCGAGGACGTGCACCCTGTCCGGCTGAACAACGTCAAGCAGCCGCTGGTAATGCGTGATCAACAGCACGCCCTTGGCTGCGTCGCGCATGATCGTATTGATACCATCGCCGACGACACGCAGCGCATCGATATCGAGCCCACTATCGGTCTCGTCGAGAACGGCGAATTTCGGATCGAGAATGCCCATCTGGACCATTTCCGAGCGCTTCTTCTCGCCGCCCGAAAAGCCGACATTCACTTGCCGTTTGAGCATTTCCATATCGAGCTTGAGCAGCGCGGCCTTTTCCCTTGCTATATCGAGAAATTGTTTGCCGGTCAGAGCCTCTTCGCCGCGCGCGGCGCGCTGGGCATTGAGCGCCTCGCGCAGGAACTGGACGTTGGAAACGCCGGGGATCTCGACCGGATATTGGAAGCCGAGGAACAGCCCGGTCGCAGCGCGCTCATGCGGCTCCATGTCGAGCAGGTCCTGGCCCATGAATTCCACCGAACCTTCGGTGACTTCATAGCCCGGACGTCCGCCCAGCACATAGGACAGCGTCGACTTGCCCGCGCCGTTGGGGCCCATAATCGCATGAACCTCGCCCGCGCCGACTTCAAGCGTCAGCCCTTTGAGGATTTCGGCATCGCCAACGGTGGCGTGGAGGTTTTCAATCTTCAGCATATCAGTTCGAAAGTCTCTTTTATAATTTACTGTCATGCTGAACTCGTTTCAGCATCCATTCTTCCTCACGCTGCTCCGGTGCGGGCTGCGTGATGGATCCTGAAACAAGTTCAGGATGACAACTGGAAGGATGATGGAGGTGCGTCATCACTGACGACTCCGGTGAAAGTGTTTTTCCGAATCATCGTCGGATTCAGACGTCGCCTGCAAGGCAATCCGGGGGCGTTCGAAGGGTTTCATCAGCTCTTCGAAAATGGCTTCCTTGATCGGCTCGAGATCGCCTATCACTTCGTCCCTGGAGAAGCGCATCACGCGCACGCCGACATCTTTCAGCTTGCGATCGGAAAGCTCTTCGATCTTTCGGTCGGCTTCGCTCTCGCCGCTGATTTCGACCACCAGCCAGCGCGACTTGCAGGCAAAGTCGACCACCGAAGAGCCCATCACAACTTCGCGATTGAACGCGAAATTGCCGACGCCCTTATCCTTCAGCAGCGACCAGAGCCGCTTATGCGCCTCGGACGGATGCCGCCGGTTGAACCGCGCACGATCATGCAGCTTGTCCTTGCGCGCCTCGGACACATTCCAGCTGGCGGTTTTGTCCACCTTAGCGGCATCGCCGGAGCCAAGGGAGAGGGTTTTGCGGGCGGTCATTTCAACCTCCGCACTTTCACCGGACAGCTCATACCCTCAACAAGCATATGATTATCAAAAATCATGGCCCGCGGTCGGTATTTGTATTTATACTCGTATTTATGGCGAACCTGCTGCCAGACTTGGCCGTTATCTAATTCAACTTCTGTCTCGCCTTCCCAGCCTGTCCATTCTCCACTTACACGCGAAATAGTAGGATTGATTTCATCAACACGAACGCCACAGCTCATACCGTCGACATGGAGTACTCCGCCGTCGAGGGTCGCTTGAGGCCGATAGGCATACATATATTCGTAGTGGTATTCCGACTGTCGGTAAAACTGGCCATTGCTAAGCTCGACGATCGTATCGCCATCCCAGCCATTCCAATCATTCTCAACCTGAACGCGCATTACCCGACGCTCCCCTCAAGCGAAATCGCCAGCAGCTTCTGCGCTTCGACGGCAAATTCCATCGGCAGTTGCTTCATCACTTCCTTGGCGAAGCCGTTGACGATCAGCGCCACAGCCTCTTCCTCGCCCAGCCCGCGTTGCATGGCGTAGAACAGCTGGTCGTCGCTGATCTTGCTGGTGGTGGCTTCGTGTTCGATCTGCGCGCTGGGGTTCTTGACCTCGATATAGGGCACGGTGTGTGCGCCGCATGTGTCGCCGAGCAATAGCGAGTCACACTGGGTGAAATTGCGCACACCATCGGCATTGGCGGCGACGCGCACCAGCCCGCGATAGGTGTTGTCGCTCTTGCCCGCGCTAATGCCCTTGGAAATGATCGTCGAGCGGCTGCCTTTGCCGTTATGAATCATCTTGGTGCCGGTATCGGCCTGTTGGAAATTATTGGTCACTGCAACGGAATAAAATTCCCCGACGCTGTCTTCACCATTGAGCACGCAGGATGGGTATTTCCATGTCACTGCGCTGCCGGTTTCGACCTGCGTCCAGCTGATTTTCGACCGCGCGCCTTGGCACAGCCCGCGCTTGGTGACGAAATTATAGATCCCGCCCTTGCCCTCGGCGTCGCCGGGATACCAGTTCTGCACGGTAGAATATTTGATCTCCGCATCTTCCAGCGCGACCAGCTCTACCACAGCGGCGTGGAGCTGGTTCTCATCGCGCATCGGCGCGGTGCAGCCTTCGAGATAGCTGACATAACTGCCCGGCTCGGCGACGATCAGCGTCCGCTCGAACTGGCCTGTATTCTCGGCGTTGATCCGGAAATAGGTGCTGAGTTCCATCGGACAGCGCACGCCTTCGGGAATGTAGACGAAGGTCCCGTCGGAAAAGACCGCGCTATTGAGCGTGGCGAAGTAGTTATCGCGCTGCGGCACGACCTTGCCGAGCCACTTTTTGACAAGGTCGGGATATTCGCGGATCGCTTCCGAGATCGACAGGAAGATCACGCCTGCCTTCTTCAATTCCTCACGGAATGTCGTCGCGACCGAGACGCTGTCAAACACGGCATCTACGGCCACCTTTCGCGCGCCCTCAACCCCGGCGAGCACTTCCTGCTCGGCAATCGGAATGCCTAGCTTGTCGTAAACGCGCTTGATCTCGGGATCGAGCTCGTCGAGCGATTCGAGCTTGGGTTTCTTCTTGGGCTCGGCGTAATAATAGGCGTCCTGGTAATCGATTTCGGGATAGCCGAGCTTGGCCCAGTTCGGTTCTTCCATATCCTGCCACAGGCGAAACGCCTTGAGCCGCCAATCGAGCATCCATTCGGGCTCGCCCTTCTTAGCGCTGATGAAGCGGACGGTATCCTCGCTCAGCCCCTTGGGCGCGAATTCCTGCTCGATGTCGGAGGAGAAACCATGCTCGTAAGTCTCGAGCTTCTTGGCCGCGTCCTTCGCCGCCTTGTCCATTTCGGCGCGTTCGTCGAGATCGATATTCTCGCTCATGCCATTTCTCTCATATCGGTAAGCTGGGTCAGCGGAATGTCGGCTAGCGCTCCGCGGAGCGCCGCATTCACCACCGGCCAGTGGGATTTAACGCTGCATTTCTCGTCATAGCAGCAATCCTGCGATTCGACGCAGGTGGTCAGCGCTATCGGGCCTTCGACCGCCTCGACAATATCGGCCACATTGATCGCCGCCGCAGGCCGTGCAAGCTGCAGTCCGCCTCCCGCACCGCGAATCGAACGCAGCAGGCCAGCTGCGGTGAGCTTGCTGACCAGTTTCTGGACGGTCGGCGTCGGCAGACCGGTTTCCTCGGCCAGCTCTGCTGCGGAGACACGCACGCCGCCGCAATGGCGCGCAGCGGCGCTCATTGTAACGACAGCATAATCGGCAAGATTGGACAGGCGCATAGGGCCTCTTAAGCTAAATCAGACAAATTCGTTCTGATTTCACCTAGGGGCGTATCTCGCGCGTTTCAACGCTAAAACGCCAGTTGCGAGTCGTTAGCAGTTGTCGTCATTGCGAGCGCAGCGAAGCAATCCAGAGCGGCAAGCGCCTGCACTGGATTGCCGCGTCGCCGTTCGGCTCCTCGCAATGACGTCCGGGATTATTGTCCTTGCTCTTCAGCGATCCACGCATTGATGTTCTCTTCCAGGATCGAAAGCGGCACCGGGCCGCTCGCCAGCACGGTATCGTGGAAGCCGCGAATATCGAATTTGTCACCCAGCTCAGCGCGCGCACGTTCGCGCACTTCCATGATCTTGAGCTTGCCGATCATATAGGCGGTCGCCTGGCCGGGATAGACGACATAGCGCTCGATCGCCTTGCGAATATCGCCATCGGGATTGGGCGTGTTGTCGGTCAGATATTGGATCGCCTTTTCGCGGCTCCAGCGCTTGTGATGGATGCCGGTATCGACAACCAGTCGACAGGCTCTCCACAGTTCCATCCCCAACCTGCCAAAGTCCGAATAAGGATCGGTGTAGAAGCCCATCTCCTTGGGCAGTTCCTCCGAATATAGGCCCCACCCTTCGGTATAGGCGGTCACCCCACCAAAGCGGCGGAACGGCGGAAGATCGCCCATCTCGGTTTGCAAGGCGCGTTGGAGGTGGTGGCCAGGCGAACCCTCGTGATAGGCAAGCGCCTCCAGCTCGTTCTTCGACATATCGCGCAAATTGTAGAGATTGACGTAATAGGTACCCGGGCGCGAGCCGTCTGGCGCGGGGCTCTGGTAAAAGGCCTTGCCCGCGCTCTTCTCACGGAACGCCTCGACAGGTTTGATCACCATCGGCGCTTTCGGGAGCCTCCCGAAATATTCGGGCAGCTTGGCCTCCATCGCGCGCAGCACCGCGTTGGCATCGGCGAGATACTCCTCGCGCGTGGTGTAAAAGAACCGGTCGGTATTGCGGGTGAACTGGAAGAACTCCTGCAATGTCCCTTCGAACCCGACCTTCGCCATGATCGTGCGCATCTCGCCATGGATCCGCTCGACCTCACGCAGGCCGATATCGTGAATCTCGTCGGCAGACAGGTCGGTCGTCGTGTAATTGGCAAGCAGCGCCTTGTAATAGGCCGCTCCATCCTCGAACCGCCATACGCCATCATCGGTTGGGGCGATGGCTTGCTGCCGCTTCATTTCGGCGAGGAGGCGCTTAAAGGCAGGTTGGGCCGAATCCTGCCAAGCCAGTTGAGCATTAGCGGTCCAAGCCGCCGCATCGGCAGCGGTCGGGTCAAGCGCCGATACCTTTGCTTCAAAGTCTTCGAGAACGGCATTCTTCAGACCCGCAGAAAGCAAATTCTCGATATCCGAAATCACATAGGGATAGACCCAATCGGGCGGCATCACGCCAGCATCAGCGCGCGATTTTGCTTCTGCGGTCAACTGGTCCAGAACTGTGCCAAGCTTCTCGATGCGGCTAACATAGGCCTCCGCATCGGCGACCGAACTCACACGGTGGATATTGATCAGAAACGCCGGAAGCCCGCTTTGCGAGCCATTCATCTGGTTGAAGATATAGCCGTTATGACGGAACTTGTGCGAGCGCGCGCTGCGCTCCGCCATCGCATTAAACAGCCGGTAAGACAGGGCATCGTCGGTATCGAGCGCCGCCAAATCATACTCGGCGCGCATCTTGGCCGCGGTCGACTGCAGCAGTTCTTCATCCGCAACAGCGGACGCGTCGCTGAAGTCTCCCCACTCCGAATAGTCTTCGTCGCGAATCCCTCGAAAACTCTTCGCTAGCGGTCCAAGCTCAAGCTGCGCGGCATCATACTCTGCAAACAAAGCGCTTATGTCGGCGGCGGGCTGCGGCGCGGCCGCTTCAACGGACGCCGCAGCGGCACTCTGCGCTTCGGGAGCATTGGCCGAGCAGCCCGCAAGGACCAGGCCCGACACGGCACAAGACAGCTTCATCCAGTTACGCGGCATCATATTCTCCCGAATTGCTTTCGCGGGACACTTAGGCCGATGATGCGCGCAAAAAAAGGGCGGCCCGGTTTCACCGAAAGCCGCCCTTGAAGTCGAGGAACTCTTCGCAAGAGTGCTAGAGCCCTTCGGGTCGCACAGCCTGTCTACCCAAAACAACGGTTCGCCGATTGTATGGAAACGACAATGTTTGGCCAATTCATCGCGAATACTGAGAAAAACACCAGTTCAAGCGTAAAACCTCATCGAATGTCGACAGTATCAGAGTTGCGCGGCATAGCGATTCGCCATGCTGTTCCAGTTCATCAAGCCTGCCTTGTTCGCCTTCGATCCCGAGCGCGCGCACCGAATGACCATTGCCGGATTGAAGGCTATGCCCGCCGGACCCAAGCCCCGGCCGGGGAAGGTGGCGATTGGGATCGCGGGGCTGGAGTTCCCCAATCCGGTCGGGATGGCTGCAGGCTTCGACAAGGATGCCGAGGTGCCCGATGCTGTCCTCGGCCTGGGTTTCGGTTTTACCGAAGTCGGTTCTATTACCCCGCGCCCGCAGGCGGGAAATCCCAAACCACGCCTGTTCCGCCTCGTTGAGGACAACGCGGTTATCAATCGTATGGGGTTTAACAATAGCGGTGCCGAAGTGGCGCAGAAGCGGCTCGAAGCGCGCCGAGGCAAGGATGGCATTGTCGGCATAAACATCGGGGCAAACAAGGATTCGGCCGACAGGATCGCCGATTATGCGACAATGACGCAGATTGTGGCGCCGCTCGCATCCTATCTCGCGGTCAATATCTCCAGCCCCAATACGCCGGGGTTGCGCGCTTTGCAGGATGAGGGCGCGTTGGTCGAATTGCTCGATGCCGTAAGCAGGGCAAGAGGGGACACCGGCCCTCCGATCTTCCTCAAAGTTGCACCGGACCTGACGCCGTCCGACATCGATTCGATCGCACGCATCGCGCTCGACAAACAGCTTGGTGCACTGATTGTGTCAAACACGACCATATCCCGGCCTTCGCTCAGGTCGGATTTGGTTGTGGAAGCAGGCGGCCTATCGGGTGCGCCGCTCAGGCCGCTCGCGCTCGAGCGCATGCGCGATTTTCGCAAGGCGACCGGCGGGAATATACCGTTGATCGGCGTAGGAGGTATCGGCAGCGCGGAGGATGCCTGGGAGCGGATCCGCGCCGGGGCAAGCCTGGTCCAGCTTTACAGCGCGATGGTCTATGAAGGGCCCGGGCTGGCGAAGTCGATAACGCGCGGGCTGGAGCGGTTGATGAAGCGCGACGGCTTCTCGACCATTGCCGAAGCCGTCGGAAGCGAATAACTCCCGCGCCATGAAACCAGTTCTCCCGTCATTGGCGATCCTGCCGCTACTCGCCGCCTGTTCGACCGTCATGCCATCCGGACAGACCGCGCAAAGCGCATCCAGCATCGGTGAAGCACCTTCGGTGCTTGAATCTTCTGGCAAGCAAGCCGGTCCTGGAGTGGCGGTGCGCGGCAATGCCATCGTCTCAGCCGCCGACCCACGCGCAGCCGAAGCGGGTGCACAGATCCTCCGCCAAGGAGGCAGTGCTACCGACGCGGCGATTGCAGTCATGGTGGCGCTGACCGTCGTCGAAACGCAAAGCTCGGGAATCGGCGGAGGTGGCTTTTTTGTCCGCGGCACACCCGACGGGATCGTCGAGACCATCGATGGCCGGGAAAAGGCGCCCGCCGCTGCGACCTCCAAGTGGTTTCTCGACGAAAAGGGAAACCGCCTCGGATATCGCGATGCGGTGATGACCGGATTGAGTATCGGCGTGCCAGGCAATCTGAAGCTCGCCGAGCTGGCTCACCAGAAATACGGCAAGCTCGAATGGGCCGCTCTGTTCGAGCCGTCGATCAAGCTGGCGCGCGACGGATTTGTTCTAAGCGAACGCGGCCACGAATATCTTGTCCGGTTCAAAGCGCGCGCCAGCCGCGATCCGGCCATTCTGTCCACCTATTTCGACGAAGCCGGCGAGCCGCTTCCGGTGGGCACGCGCATCCGCAATCCCGCACTGGCAGAGCAGTTGGAGCGGATCGCCCGGAATGGCCCTGACGCAGTCTACACAGGCGCTTCAGCCGAAGAGCTGGCCAAGATCATCCGCGAGGACACGCCGCTGGCGGCCCACCGTCCGTCTGGAATGGATGTCGGCGATATCACGTCCTACACAGCCAAAGAGCGGCCCACCGTCTGCGGCAAGTATCGCGGTTATCGTATTTGCGGGATGGGTCCGCCATCGAGCGGAGCGACCACGGTTCTTGCCATCCTCGGTCAGCTCGAACGCTTCGATCTGCGCGCATTGGGACCGGACAATCCGGCCTTCTGGCATCTCTTCGCCGAGTCGCAACGCCTGGCCTATGCTGATCGCGAGCGGTATCTGGCCGATGGAGATTTCGTTTCAGTGCCCGTCGCTGGGTTGGTTGATCCTGATTACCTTGCCACGCGCAGCGCCTTGATTTCACCGGATGCACGCATCGCTGCACCAAGCGCGGGACTGCCTCCCGGCGTGGATGCGGCACCTCCCGACGGTGACGAACCGCCCGAGAAAGGTACCTCGCATTTCGCCGTACTCGACGGCACGGGCAATATGGTCAGCTACACCTCGACCATCGAAGGGCCGTTTGGCTCGGGCCTGACCTACGGGGGCTTTTATCTCAACAACGAGCTGACCGATTTCAGCTTCGTGCCGGAAAAGGACGGCCAGCCGGTCGCCAACCGCGTGGAAGGCCGGAAGAGACCGCGCAGCTCGATGGCGCCGACGCTCATTTATCGTCCTGATGGATCACTGTTTATGGCGGTTGGCGCGGCTGGCGGGGGAACCATTCCGGTCCAGACGAGCCGGGCGATCATCGCCGCGATTGATTTCGGTCTGCCGGTCGAGGAGGCGCTGGCTTTCCCTATGCTCTATTCGCCAGGCGGAACCATCGCATTGGAAGAGGGAAGTGCGGTGGCGGCAATGCAGGCAGCACTCGAAGCGCTTGGCCATACGGTAGTCGTTCGGCGCCTGCCATTGAAGGCCAACGCGATTTTGTGTAGCAAGGACGAGCAATGTTCAGGAGCAGGCGATCCGCGCAGCGAGGGTGTCGCGGTCGCGGTCGATTGATGCTGCATCTTGCCCCGCAGCCATCGGGAGCCTAAATCGCACTTGGCCGTAATAGCGGCATATGAAGTGGGAGCAGGAGCGCATTTTGCAGCTATCCGACGTCGACAACGCCAACAATCTGGTCGAACTTTTCCTCAAACGCGCTGATGCGCGCGGTGACTCACCCTTCCTCGGCGCCAAGCGCGACGGGGAATGGCAGACACTGAGCTGGAACGAGGTCGCCCAGCAGGTATGCCTGCTGGCGGAGAATCTCCGCAAGGTCGGGCTCGAAGATGGTGACCGCGTGATGCTGGTTTCCGAAAACCGCCCCGAATGGTGTATTGCGGATCTCGCGATCATGGCGGCCGGATGCATCACCGTGCCCGCATACATCACCAATACAGAGCGTGATCACGTCCATATTCTCGACAATTCGGGGGCGAAGGCGGTCATCGTCTCTAACGAGAAGCTCGCCAAACCACTTCTCCCCGCGATCATGCGCACCGGCATTGCCGACCATATCATTCCGATCGACAGCCTGCCGACATACCAGTCCGGCGATCTGACCCGCCGCAGCTGGGAATCCATGCTAGCCGGGGACGCCGCCAAAGCCCGCAAGGCAGTCGAAGCACGGCTGGCCAAGATCGGTCGCAACGAAACCGCCTGCATCATCTACACCAGCGGCACCGGCGGCGCACCGCGCGGCGTATTGCAGCATCACGGGGCAATCCTGTGCAATGCGGGCGGAGCGGCGGAGATACTCGAAGCAGATTTCGGTCTCGATGATGATGAGCGTTTCCTCAGCTTCCTGCCGCTGAGCCATGCCTATGAGCATACTGGCGGGCAATATCTGCCGATCGCGGTCGGCGCGCAGATTTTCTACGCCGAGGGGCTCGAGAAACTCGCCAGCAATATCGAGGAAACGCGCCCAACGATCATGGTTGTGGTCCCGCGCCTGTTCGAGGTCTTGCGCACGCGAATCATGAAGCAGGTCGAGAAGCAGGGCAAAGCGGCCAATTACATGATGGACCGCGCACTGACGATCGGCGAGCACAAGGCCAAGGGCAAGATGCGCCTGCGAGATCGCCCGATGAATTTCATCCTCGAGAAGGCGCTGCGCCCCAAGATTCGCCAGAAATTTGGCGGGCGGATCAAGGCGATGGTTTCGGGCGGCGCACCGCTCAATCCCGATGTCGGCATCTTTTTCGAAGCGATGGGTCTGACGATGCTGCAAGGCTATGGTCAGACCGAGGCGGGGCCGGTGATAAGTTGCAATCGCCCTGCTGCCGGCATCGCGATGGACACGGTCGGCCCGCCGATGAAGGGCGTGGAGGTCAAGATCGCCGATGATGGCGAAATCCTCGTTCGCGGCGAGTTGGTGATGCACGGTTATTGGCAGAACAGTGACGAGACGGCGCGCACGTTGCAGGCCGATCCCGACGATCCTGAATCGGGGGCGTGGCTCCACACCGGCGATATCGGCCATATCGACGAGAAGGGTCGGATCAAGATCACCGACCGCAAGAAGGACATGATCGTCAATGACAAAGGCGATAATGTCGCACCGCAGAAGATCGAGGGCATGCTCACGCTCCAGACGGAGATTGCCCAGGCAATGGTCAGCGGCGACCAGCGCCCCTACGTCGTCGGCCTGATCGTACCCGATGCCGAATGGGCGCTCGAATGGGCGCGTGCCAATGACGAGAAATTCGACCTGAGAGCGCTGCAGGATCTGCCCGCATTCCGTAGCGCAGTCAGCGATGCAGTCGCGCGGGTGAACAAGGAGCTGTCAGTGATCGAAAAGGTGCGTCAGTTCACCTTCGCGGACGAGGGATTTACCATCGAAAACGAAGAAATGACACCGAGCATGAAAATCCGCCGACACAAGATCCGCGAGCGCTATCAGGAACGGCTCGACGGGCTCTATCGGAAGTGAGCGAGTATCGCCCAGCGAACCCGCTAAAAGGTTTTGGACCAGCTGCGTTTGTTGGTGCTTTTGGTGGAGCCGCGCTTTGGTTTGCCATAACATTTGCCCAATTGCCTAGCCTATCAGTACTTTGGCGGTTCCCAGTTATGGTCGGCACCTACGGCATCTTCGCGCTGCCCTTCGTTGGGCTCGGCATACTACTATTTGGCGTACCAATCAGAACTGCGATAGGTGCGCAGATAAGAGAGAAGTGGGGTGCTGCGATAGCCCTGCTATGGGGCGGTATTGCAGGAAAACTGACATTTTTTGCCATGCAAGAGTTGCTGTTTTCTGGAGGAGGCATGCTCCTGCATGCCTCTTGGAACGACTTTGGTATTATTTTTGGAACTGTCTCTGGCGCAGCCTATTGGTATTTCGCACGACGGGCATTGGACGAAGATTCCACCGTAACCTAAGCCGCTTCTTTATCGATGAACTCAGGATAGAAGCTTGGGCGCGCGTCGCTCCAGCCGGGTGCGGTAGCGGCTGCTTCGCTCAGGCTCTGCAGCAGCATCTTGCGACGTTCGGGGCGAATCTGGGGAAGCGCTGCGGCAGCGCAAAAAGCGGAAGGCAGCCATGGGCGCGCTTCGGCGCCCAGCAGGCGCTCATACAAAAAGCGGAAAGCCGAAAAGCAGCTAAGCCGTTCCTGCGCCAGATCGAATGCAGCAACGCGCGTCAGCTTGCCGATGAAATCTTCGATGCTTTCAAACGTCGTTTCGGTCGGAAGACTTTCGCGCAGGACTTTGAGTTCCTGATAGGCGACATATTGGCTGCGGATCGCTGAATTCTCGGCCGCATCGCGCGCCCAGAGCTTGAACGCATCCTGACGGCCAAGGCCGATATCTAGGCTGCGCTTGATATAGCGCTGCTCGGCCGCGTCGAAACCGGCAAATTCGCGCATTTCGGCGATGGTCAGCGATGCAGTGCCCGTAGTAGCCATGATGTGCCCCTTAAGTTGTGAGCACATAGTCGCGCGACATGGTTAATTTTGGGTTAGCTCCCGGCTCTAAATAAGCCCCGCGAGCGGCGAACTCGGATCGGCATATTTGCGTGTCACCATCCGGCCCGAAAGATAGGCCTCGCGCCCTGCCTCCACCGCCAGCTTCATTGCGCGAGCCATTTTGAGCGGATCCTTTGCCTCGGCAATCGCGGTGTTCATCAGAATACCATCGCAGCCGAGCTCCATCCCGACAGCCGCATCCGACGCCGTCCCGACGCCTGCGTCTACCAGGACCGGCACACTCGCACCCTCGACAATCAGGCGGATGGTCACGCGGTTCTGAATGCCCAAACCTGAACCAATCGGCGCCCCCAGAGGCATGACGGCCACTGCTCCGGCGTTTTCCAGCTGCTTCGCCGCGATGGGATCGTCGACGCAATAGACCATCGGATGGAAGCCTTCATTGGCCAGGACCTCGGTCGCCTTCAATGTCTCGCGCATATCGGGATAAAGCGTGCGCGCTTCGCCCAGCACTTCGAGTTTCACCAGATCCCAACCGCCTGCTTCGCGCGCCAGCCGTAATGTGCGGATTGCATCATCGGCGGTGAAGCAGCCAGCCGTGTTGGGCAGATAGGTGATTTTCTTCGGATCGATATAATCGGTCAGCATCGGCGCTTTCGGATCGGACACATTGACCCGGCGCACAGCCACGGTGACAATTTCCGCGCCAGACGCCTCGACCGCAGCAGCGTTCTGTTCAAAGTCCCTGTATTTGCCGGTGCCGACGATGAGCCGCGAATTGAAGCGTCGTCCCGCTACTTCCCATCCATCGTCAGCGCTATCGCCGCCGCCAACAAAATGGACAATCTCCAGCGTATCACCATCCGACAACATCACCTCCGCCAAAGTCGAGCGCGGCACGATCTCGGCATTGCACTCGACCGCGACCTTGGCCGGATCAAGTTCAAGCTCTTCGACCAGTGCTGCGATAGTGGTGGCAGAGGTGCGGCGCGATTCGCCGTTTACAGTAAGGGAAAGTTGCTGGCTCATGCGAGCCAGATAGCGCTCGCTACGCCTTAGGCAAGTGCGAGCGGATATTGAGGATGTGTCCCACCGAAACCAGTGTCACACCGATCACGGTCAAAACCACCTCATGAAGCCCGTGCGGAACGGCCAATGCACCGCCCATAAAGGTCAGGCCCATCATGGCGACAACAAAGGGAGCCGCACGGCGATGCTTGAGCGCGCCCCAGCCGATTGCGACCGCGGCAATTACAAGTGCTATTGCCAATCCAATGCGGTGAATAGCCGGTGCGAACAAAATCTCTCCGCCGATTCCCAACGCGGAAACGATGATAATGCTGAGAAGGCAATGCGCAGCACACAATCCCGAGAGGACTATGCCGGCGCGGTCGAGCCGCGCACGAATCGAGGGGAAGAGGCTGCGCATTTCGCGAGCTATGTATGTTATAGTGTAACATTTCGCAAGACCTATTGCAGATAATCGTCTTGCGATTCGAGCCATGTATCAGCATTGCAGCGCGATGGTTTCGCACGTTTCAACTCCGGCAATCCGGCCTTTGGCCATCGCCAACTGGCTGCTGTTCGTCGCCGGGATGGTTTTTGTGATCGTGGTGGTCGGCGGGATTACGCGGCTGACCGAATCGGGGCTGTCGATCACCGAATGGAAACCCGTCACCGGAGCCATCCCACCACTGAACGAGGCGCAATGGCAGGCCGAGTTCGAAGCCTATCAGCAGATTGGCGAGTATCAGCAGATCAATGGTCCTGCGGGCATGACGCTGGCCGATTACAAGTTCATCTATTTCTGGGAGTGGTTTCACCGGCTGTGGGGGCGATTGATCGGGCTGGCTTTTGCGCTGCCTCTGGTCTGGTTCTGGGTCCGAAAGGCGATTCCCGCCGGATACAAGCCGCGCCTGCTGGCACTACTCGCGATTGGTGCGCTGCAGGGCACTTTCGGCTGGTATATGGTGCGTTCGGGTCTCTCGACCGAGGTGACCGATGTCAGCCATTTCTGGCTTTCGATCCATTTGATGACTGCATTTTTCACGCTGGGCGGGCTCATCTGGACGGCGCTCGATTTGCGCAGGCTGGACAAGATACCTGATACCCGGCCCGCCCGACTGACCGGCTTTTCTGCTCTGGTGGGCGCGGTGCTCGCGATCCAGATGCTGCTGGGGGCTTGGGTCGCAGGCCTCAATGCCGGGCTGGCTTCGGACACCTGGCCGTTGATGCAGGGGCGCATCTTCCCCGAGATCGACATGTCGAACGGCTGGGCCTGGGCACTGACGCACGATCCATTCCTGCTCCATTTCCTCCATCGCTGGTGGGCCTGGGTGGCAGTGATCGCGCTGATAGTGCTGGCACGAAAGGTGCGCGCTTTCGACCGACGCGCCTCGATCGCAATCCATTCGGCGTTCGGTACGCAGATCATTCTGGGGGTCGCCACAGTTATGACCGGTGTGAATCTGTGGATCGCGACCGCCCACCAAGCCGTTGGCGCCCTGCTGGTCGCGGCCACCACTTGGGGCGTTTACCTGTTGGGGCGCAAAGTATGAGCGCGCTGATCTGGTCGCCCTTCGATTCAATCGATCAAGCCAAACCCGTCTGCCGGACGCTGCTCGAAGACAAGCTTATCGCTTGCGCGAACTTCATTCCCGGTGTCCGGTCGCTCTATCGCTGGGACGGCGAAATCGGCGAGGGAAAGGAATGCGGGGTCCTGCTGAAAACTGACGGCGCCTTGCTCGACATGGCGATTTCTCGACTGGAAGAACTGCATCCTTATGAAACGCCGGCCATTCTTGGCTGGCGCTGCGATTCTGCGGGCGATGCGACACAGGCATGGCTCGCCGATCTGACCCCGCCAAACCGGGCCTGAAATCCGGTTCACCAAGAAGGCGGTATTATTTTACCTCTTCTGTGAGGCCCGGAAATACTTGACTTCTGGCCCCTGAGCGAACAAATCGCGCCCACTTCGCGGATGCAGCATATGGATTCGCAAGCTAGGGCCATTTGATGGCCACGCATATAACAGGAATGGAAATCAGCCCATGAAGGCTCTCAGCAAGACCACCCGGTCGATCAAGCCGGCCGAGGTCGAAAAGAAATGGCACATCATCGATGCTGACGGACTCGTTGTCGGTCGCCTCGCTGCGATTGTCGCCAATATCCTGCGCGGTAAGCACAAGCCGAGCTACACTCCGCATGTCGATTGCGGCGATCATGTCATCATCATCAATGCCGGGAAGGTGAAGTTCACCGGCAACAAGATGTCGGACAAGATTTATTACAAGCACACCGGCCACCCCGGCGGCATCAAGGAAACCACGCCCGAGAAGGTTCTCGAAGGCCGGTTTCCCGAGCGCGTGCTTGAGAAAGCCATCCAGCGCATGATTCCGCGCGGCCCGCTAGGCCGTGACCAGATGCGCGCGCTGCATCTCTATGCCGGCACCGAGCATCCGCATGAGGGTCAGAAGCCCGAAGTGCTCGACGTCGCCTCGATGAACCGCAAGAACAAGGCATCTGCATAATGGCCGATACAAAAGAAACAGGTGAAAAAAACACCGTCTCCGATCTCGCAGATCTGAAAGACATCGCCGCCGACGCGCCCGCTGCGGACGCATCCACTGCTGAAAACGTAGTCGTCGAAACCGCTCCGCTTCGCGAGCAAGAAATAGACGATTTGGGCCGCGCCTATGCCACCGGTCGCCGCAAGGATGCGACCGCACGCGTGTGGCTCAAGCCCGGCAAAGGCAAGATCACGGTCAATGGCAAGGATCAGGAAGAGTATTTTGCTCGCCCGACGCTGCGCCTGGTGATCAACCAGCCTTTCAGCATCACCGAGCGTGAAGGCCAGTATGACATTGTTGCAACCGTGCGCGGTGGCGGCCTTTCGGGTCAGGCGGGCGCGGTCAAGCACGGTATCAGCCAGGCGCTGACCCGGTACGAACCGGCGCTGCGCAGCACGGTCAAGGCGGCTGGCTTCCTGACGCGCGATAGCCGCGTGGTCGAGCGTAAGAAATACGGCCGCGCGAAAGCACGCCGTAGCTTCCAGTTCTCGAAGCGCTGATTTTCGCTCGCGACACAGAACAAGAGGGCGGTCCGAATACGGGCCGCCCTTTTTCTTTGCGCCTAATCGGCGCCAAATACGCGTTGCTCGATCTGCAAGCCGGATTCGCGAGAGAAAGTCACGAAATTGTAACCGGGCTCCGCGCCGCGGAGGCGGGTTGATAGCGTTCCCGCACCGATCATCCGGACCGAGCGGTTGCCCGAAGCACGCTGCAAATCGAACGGCACATGGACATGTCCTGTAAGAATCGCGTCAGCGCCTGCATCGACAATCGCGCCAAATGCATCGTCGCCGCCGATGGTCGGGTTCTTTTCGCCTTCTTTTGCGGGCAACAGCGGATGGTGGGCGGTGACAATCTTATATCGCGGATCATCGGAGAGAGAGCGCAGCGCGTCGAGCGTTTCGGCCAATGCTTCCTCGCGCACATAACCATCGGACCACGGCCAACGAGGCTGCGCGCGAACCGTGGTTTTCAAAGAAACAGTGACAAGATGCTCCATATCGAGCGACACGCCGACTGCCTGTGCCAACGCGCCATATCTTTTGTAGGGCTGCGTGAAACGCTCCCATAGATTGTAATAGGGCATGTCGTGGTTGCCCGGCTCAAGCGCTACCGGGCAATCCAGCGCGGCAAAAAACTCGCGCGCTTCGGCAAATTGTCTGTGCGTGGCGCGCTGCGTAAGATCCCCGGTACAGATAACCGCATCGGGTTGTTCCCGATGAACCGCATCGACAAACCAGTGCACAGCACCCGCATGTTGTACGCCAAAATGGACGTCGCTCACATGAAAGAGGCGGTGTTGCTTGGGCACGGGCTTCAAACGCGACCCGACAAAATAAGCCAGCCCGACACACCATTGAGCAGCGTGTATATCAGATACCCTACAACAACACCCGTCCAGCCATTCGCGGCGAGCAACAGCGCGGCAGCCAGCACAGCGAATTCGAGTGCCATCGCAACTCTTCTTCCATTCCCGCCAGCAAAGAAGCGGATTTGCCGCGCCATTGTATGGCCGCTCTCCATAACCGCACGGTGAAGCGCAAAATTGCCGACGCCCAGCACAAAGATGATGATAATCGCCATCGCTCCCACACTGCCCAAACGCCGGTCGATTGCCAAGCGCCGTTCGTCCCCGCTTTTGCGCAATCGGTCCGCCTGCACATCTCTCCGTCGAGCAATAAGCGCACACAATCGACGCTGTGCTGCATCACTAAGGCACCGGCCCTAGAACAATTCTTGCGACGCGCCTTTCACCCCCCTTCACAGGAAAGGCCCGCATTGGAGGAAATTATGAAGAAGTCAGCAATCGCAATCGCCACAATGGCCGCGCTCTTTGCCACAGCACCCGCCCAAGCCGGTGGTACACAGATCAAGTATGACGATCTGAACCTTGCGTCCCCCGAAGGTCAGAAAGTCCTTGAGCGGCGCATCGATCAGGCGGCCAGGCAAATATGCGGCATGGACGAACAAAGGACCGGATCGCGCCTGCCGAGCCGAAGCGCAAAACAATGCTTCGCCAAGGCCAAGAAAAGCGCCACCGCGCAAATGGCCGCGATCGTCGAAGATCGGCGTCTGGGCGGCTGACGCCCTTACACCAGAGACAAGATATCTCCGCACCCCCAAAATTCCGCGCGGAGGTAAGACCCAGACCGGCTCAGTCCCCCGGTCTGGGTCACTTTTTGTGGTTTGTATGAACCCCAAAGCGCAGACCGCACGCCAGAGGGTTTTCTTGGATTGGCCTGCGGTCAGCTTCGCTTTCCTTGCACGGGCTCGAACGCACAGCCCCAGACCAAAGGCGGGATCGCGGACGAAATTCTACCTCCCGGCCATCGCTTTCACTTTGGGCAGGTAAGTCCGTCCGATCCTGAGTGCTTCGCCATCTTCCAATTCGACCGACCAGACACCCAACCCGTCATGGCGTAGGCCGCGAATTGAATCGCGCTGGAGAATGGTCGAACGGTGGATGCGGATGAATGCCGCAGGGTCGAGACGCATTTCGAGGCCGGCAATGGTCTGCAACAGCAGGTAGGTACGCTCGCCGACATGGAGGCGGACATAGTCGCGCTCGGCATCAATCCGGCTGACCTGCGAAACCTCGATACGCAAGAGTTCGCTGCGATGGGGAACCCACAGTTCCTGCAACCACTCACTTTCACCGGCCTCGCGCTCACCCCGACGGGCAAGCGCGCGTTCGATCGCGCGTTCGAGCCGATCAGTGGCAACAGGCTTCAGAACATAGTCGACGGCATCGAGATCAAATGCCTCAACCGCGAAATGGTCATGCGCAGTGACGAATATCACGGCCGGCCGATGAGTATCCTTGGCGGTGTTCTCGGCCAGTTTGCGCGCAACCGACAGACCATCCACTTCGGGCATTGTCATATCGAGCAGCACAAGATCCGGCTTGAGCGCTTCGATCAGGCGTAAGGCAGCGGAGCCATCGCTGGCCGTACCAACGACATTCAAATCCTTTAGCTTCGCACAGATTACCTGCATTCGTTCGACCGCGAGCGGCTCGTCATCGACGATCAAGGTTCTGAGCGAGGTGTCTTTTCCCGTATCGGCCATGAAATCGCCTAATCGTGTTTACGCAAAGGAATGCGGATTTCGGTGCAGTAACCCGAGTCGGTAGGGCCCGCAGTGATGGTTGCATCGTCGCCAAAGCGCGCCTTCAGGCGGTCGCGCACATTGGCCAGGCCGATCCCGAAACCGTGTTCGGCCAGATCATTCGCGCCCGGCCCGTCATCGCTGACAGAAATAGCCAGCCGTCCATAATCCTCGCGCGCCGCGATTCGAATCGCTACCGGGCGATTGAGCGGTGCGACGGCATATTTGACTGAGTTTTCGACCAGCGGCTGCAAAATCATCCCGGGGACGCGCGCAGCCGCAAGCGCCTCGGGCAAGTCGAATTCGGTAACCAGCCGGTCAGGGAAGCGGATCGCTTCGATTTCGAGATAATGACGCTGAAGCGCAAATTCGTCGGCGAGATCAACATCCGATGTCGTGTCGTCCGCCAGGCTGTGCCGATAGAAGCTCGACAGCGTCTGGATCATATCTTCGGCTCGCTCGCTCTTGCCGGTCATCACCAGCGAGCTCAGTGAATTGAGCGAATTGAACAGGAAGTGGGGATTGACCTGATATCGCAGTGATCGCAGCTCGGCTTCTTTTGCTTGTCTGCGAAATGCGGCCTCCCGCCGTTCGGCAACCTTCGTTTGCGCAACTGCCAGCATCGCAAAGTAGATCGACGACCATGCGAGCAATAGAAAATAGCGAGCCAACGCAATATCCACGATCAAGCGCCAACGGTCCCATCCGACAGGTGCTTTGGCAATCAGCACTTCGCGCGGCGGCAGCTCCTCTTCGATTGAACTGGAAGCGTCACCTTCCGAAGGCAGTTCGATGAAGATGTTACCCGCTTCGTCGCGGCGGATACCAACACCGCGCTCCTTGGCCATTTTCTCGGCCATCCGGCCTTCGACCGAGGCAAACGCCATCTGGTTGACCTGCGCAATCAGGATCGCCGCCGGTAGCGCAAGCACAAGCGCTGCGGATATCTTCATCCACAAAGGCCGCGCGTCGAACAGGCGCAAGAGCAGCCACAACACCATCGTGGTTACCAGTCCGGCGAGATTGACTATTCCGCGCCGGAACAGGATATCGGCGTCGAACTCCATGCCCACTATCGAGCCGCGCAGGGTGGTGAGCAGGTAATAACACACCCACAGAACAACCATGGAAATGAGGACCGTTCGGAACGGGACGCGCGCGGGAGCGGTAGATGTAACGGGATTCACCATGGCTAAAGCGTGCTTCTAGCGCGATGGACGGCACCAAGGCCAGCGCCGTGGTCGAAGGGCCTATGTCTTTCGTCGAGCACGCTCGACCGTCGGTCTGCCGGGCTGATCAGCCGAGAAGCCCTTCTTCGGCGATCCGTTCCTTCCACCTTGCCGGCGCAAGCGTGTGGACATTGTTGCCGCGGCTATCGACCGCAACCGTCACTGGCATGTTCTCGACCGTAAATTCGTAGATCGCCTCCATACCGAGATCCTCGAAGCCGACGACTTTCGATTCCTTGATCGCACGGCTTACCAGATAGGCGGCGCCACCCGTCGCCATCAGGTAGGCGACCTTGAACCTGCTGATGGTCTCCACCGCATCGTGCCCACGCTCCGCTTTGCCGATCATTGCCAGCAAGCCAAGATCGAGCATCATCTCGGTGAATTTGTCCATCCGGGTTGCGGTGGTCGGACCTGCAGGGCCGACCACTTCGCCCATCACCGGGTCAACCGGGCCGACATAGTAGATCGCACGCCCCTTGAACTCGACCGGCAGCTCCTCGCCGCGGTCAAGCATATCCTGGATACGCTTATGCGCCGCGTCGCGCCCGGTCAGCATCTTGCCCGAGAGAAGCAGGCGGTCTCCATGCTCCCAGCTGGCAACCTCCTCTGGCGTCAGATTATCGAGATCGACACGTTTGGCCTCGCTATCGGGCTGCCAGTTGACATCGGGCCACTGGTCGAGATCGGGTTTCTCGAGATAGGTCGGACCCGAACCGTCGAGCGTGAAATGCGCATGGCGCGTGGCGGCACAATTGGGGATCATGGCTATCGGTTTGCCGGCCGCATGGCAGGGCGCATCGTAGATCTTCACGTCGAGAATGGTCGAAAGACCGCCCAATCCCTGCGCGCCAACGCCGGTCGCATTGACCGCGTCGAAGATATCAATCCGCAGTTGCTCGATATCGGTCTTTGCGCCGCGCTGTTTCAGCTGCGCCATATCGATCGGGTCCATCAGGCTTTGCTTGGCCAGCTTCATGCAGTGTTCCGCCGTGCCGCCAATGCCGATGCCGAGCATACCCGGCGGACACCAGCCCGCGCCCATCGAGGGAATCTGTTCGAGTACCCAATCGACAATATTGTCGCTGGGATTCATCATCTTGAACTTGGACTTGTTCTCGCTGCCCCCGCCCTTGGCCGCAACGTCGATCTCGACTGTATTTCCCGGCACCATCTCGACCGACAGAACACATGGCGTGTTGTCGCGCGTGTTGCGGCGCGTGAAAGCCGGATCGGCGAGGATAGATGCGCGCAGCTTGTTCTCCGAATGGTTGTAGGCGCGGCGCACACCCTCATCGACCACATCCTGCAGGCTCATCTTCGATTCGAGGCGGCAGTCCTGTCCCCATTTGACGAACACATTGACGATACCGGTGTCCTGGCAAATCGGGCGGTGACCCTCGGCGCACATCCGGCTGTTGGTCAGGATCTGCGCAATCGCGTCTTTCGCAGCCGGTCCTTGCTCGGCTTTGTAGGCTTCGCCGAGAGCACGAATATAGTCCATCGGATGATAGTATGAGATAAATTGCAGAGCATCTGCGACGCTCTCGATCAGGTCTTCTTCGCGGATTGCAACAATGTCGCTCATCGATTCCATACTCCTGCCGGTCGATTGCACCTCCCATAGTCGCGGCCAGTGTCTAGCGTCAAAGCGCTTGGCCAGTGCGGTCCTTTTGCTTAAAGCGCCTCAAGCATTTACGCGACGGATTGACTGACTGTATTATCTTTGTAATACAGCAAGGCGGAGTTGAAGATAGAGACATGACCACGACCGCAACCCGACCCGAACAGGACAGCTTCCAGGCCGCACGCCGGTCGATGGTGGATTCGCAATTGCGCACGAGCGGTGTGAATAACGAGCGTGTGCTTGGCCGGATGCTGGCTGTGGCGCGCGAAGACCATGTGCCGACCCCGGCGCGCGGCACGGCCTATATCGACCGCGCAATCACGCTCGACAATGGTCGCAAGATCGCTGCACCGCTCTTTTACGGAATGCTGCTCGAAGAAGCACAGCCAGGGGCCAGTGATACGGTCCTGGTCGTTGACGCAGGCAGTGCCTATCTGCCTGCACTAGTCGAGCCTATGGTCGCATCGGTCGATGTCATCTCTCCCGAGGAAGCCAACACCAAGACGCGCAAGCGCACAGCTTACTCGCTCATCCTGATCGACGGCGCAATCGAACAGGTTCCCGATAGCGTGGCGAAACGTATGGAGGCCGAAGGCCGGATCGTAACCGGTCTGGTCAAAAACGGTGTCACACGCCTCGCAACCGGTCGCAAATCCGCCAGCGATGTCGCGCTGCTGCCGCTCGCGGAACTCGGCATCCCGCGCCTTGCCGAATTCGACAAGCCTGAAGGCTGGAGCTTCTGAATATGACAAGACGGGTTGGTGCCAATGCGGTGTTGGTCGGTGCGTTGTTGGCCAGCGCTGCGACCCTTGCCAGCCCGGCGCAGGCCGATACGCTGCGTGAAGCGCTAGTGGGCGCTTACCAGACCAATCCAACTTTGCAGGCTGCACGCGCCAACCAGCGCGCCACCGACGAGGGTGTGCCAATCGCGAAAGCCGATGCACGACCCTCGGTCGAAATCAACAGCCGCTATACCGAGGTGTTGAAACAGAACACGACCAACTTCTTTTCGCCTGACAGAACGCTCAACAACGATCTCGACCTGGGTGTGCCTATCTATTCGGGCGGAGCGGTGAAGAATTCGATTCGAGCGGCAAAAGAGAGGGTTGCCGCCGGACAGGCTGACCTGCGCGGGACCGAATCGGCCATCTTCAGCCAGGTTGTTGCTGCCTATATGGATGTAATCCGCAACGAGGCGGTTGTTGGCCTCTCCGCCAACCAGGTGGACGTTTTGTCGGTCAACCTGCAGGCGACCGAGGACCGCTTCGAAATCGGCGACTTGACGCGCACCGACATTGCACAATCGCAATCGCGCCTCGCGGTTGCGCAAAGCGATCTTCGCTCCGCACAGGCAAACCTGATTTCCGCGCGCGAAACCTACATCCGGCTTGTCGGCGACGCGCCCGATGACCTCCAGCCGCCGCCGCCATTGCCCGGCCTTCCGGTAACGCCCGACGATGCCGTCTATACAGCCCTTGAAAACAATCCTGATCTAATCGCTGCGCGCGAACGCGCCGAAGCAGCGGGGTATGATGTCGAGGTTGCCGGGGCCGGTCGTCTGCCAAGACTCAGTTTCTTCACGCGCTACAGCTATCAGAACTTCCTCGGCAGCGTCCCGGATCAGCCAATCGATCCGAACAATCCGGGCGCCGGGACAATCCCCAGCCCCCAATCCGCCAGCGGCGCGCAAGCGGGGCTGACCCTGCGGCTGCCCATTTTTCAGGGCGGTCGCCCGGCGGCACAGCAACGCCAGGCCGGCGCGCGCGCCTCTGCCGCCTTTGAACAGGTGATTGCCACCGAGCGCGAGGTGATTGCCACCGTTCGCGCTGCCTATTCCAGCTGGCTTGCCGCCAATGCGATTATCGAAAGTTCGCAAGCCGCCGTTGCGGCCGCGGAACTCGGCCTCGAAGGGGTCCGCGCCGAGAACTCGATCGGCAACCGCACCATTCTCGATGTGCTCAATGCCGAGCAGGAATTGCTTTCGGCCCGTGTCCAATTGGTCACAGCACGGCGCAATGCCTATGTCGCCGGTTTCACCCTGCTCGCAGCCATGGGCAAGGCAGAAGCGCGCGATCTCGGCCTCGGTGACGAGGGCCTGCTCTACGATCCGACGATCAACTACGACCGGGTCAAGGGCAAGATCTGGGACTGGGACCGGGATCCTGATCCTGCGGCAATTTCCACCAGCACCGTTGACATTCCCGCTCCAGACGCGAACATTCCTGCGGCTGACACGGAAAATGGTCAGTAAACGCACGTAAGCGGGGGCTTGGGAAGAATGCGTCAGGAAGGCGAGGCTTCGGTCGAGGAAATTCTTGAATCGATCAAGAAAGTTATCGCGCGCGACAACCGTGCAAGCGCGGTGATCGAGCGCAAGAAGCGCGAAGATGAAGGCGTCGCACCCGAAACGGTCGATCCGGTTGATGATGACGAGGCTGAAGACATCCTCGATCTCGGCAGCGCGGATTTTGTCGAAGAAGCCAGCGATGATGATCTGGCTGATGCCGAAGATGCGCTAACCACCGACGCCGTGCGCGAATCGATGCGCGAAAACCTCGAAGCGCTGGCAATGCTCGCCGAGCCCGGTGCGCAGCCGCAGATCGTCCGTTCGGGCGAGACATCGCTCGAAGGGTTGGTGCGCGAAATGCTCCGCCCCATGCTTGCCGAATGGCTCGACAGAAACCTGCCGGGCATGGTCGAGAAGATGGTTCAGGCGGAGATCGCCCGGATCGCGGGTAAGCGCTCCTAGTCTGACAATCAGCAGCGTTAGGGCTTGCGCGTAGCAGCGCACACACTACTCCTGCGCGCATGACCAAGAGAATCCACCGCACAGCCGCTATCGCCGCTTCCGCAATCGCGCTCGCCTCCGCCGCACCGTCGCTGGCCGATAACCACCCGCCCATGAGCGCCGAAGACCTCGTCGTCATGCCCCGCCTTGGCGGACCCGTCGCGACCAGTAACGGCCATTTCGCGATCTACTCGGTGACCGAAACCGACCGCGAAAGTTACGAGCGAAGCACGTCGCACTATCTGATCGACCTGCGCAGCCCGGACAAGGCGCCGGTCAAGCTCGACCTTGGCGGATCGGCGCATGATCTCGCATTCGGATCGGATGACTGGCTCTATTTCATCTCAGACCGCTCCAGCGGAGAGGGTGAGGAGGGATCGAGCCAGGTCTGGCGCGCCGCGCTGGAAGCCGATGGCAATGTCACCGGCCCGATGCGGGTCACCGACCTGCCCGCCGATGTGCACGGGTTCAATCTCAGCCCCGACGCGCGTAAGATCGCGGTCTTCGGCAATATCGGCCGCGACTGCCCGACCTTCGGCTGCGAGGGCGATGGCGAGGCGCATCTGCCGGGTCCGGGCAACGCGCGGCTTTACGACGCTGAAGACGGCTTCTTCCGCCATTGGGACACATGGCAGACACCCGGCACATTCAGCCGCGCTTTCGCCTTTGACATCGAGGGCGGCGAGGCGGTTGGAAACGGTGTTGCGGTCGATGGCGCGAATGGCGAAGATGCGCTGGTTGGCGATACGCCCACCAAGCCATTCGGCGGCGGCGAGCAGATTGCCTGGGCACCCGACAGCTCGGGCGTGTATTTTTCCGCGCGGCAAACGGGCAGGGATGAGCCGACCTCAACCAATGTCGATATTTACTGGTCGAGCCTCGATGGCGGTGCGCCGACAAATCTGACGGACGCCAACGAGGCCTATGACAATTACCCGGCACCCTCGCCCGACGGGAAATGGCTGGCCTATTCAGCGATGGAACGTCCAGGTTACGAATCGGACCGGCTGGTTATCCATCTGCGCAATGTAGCGACGGGTGAAACACGCGCGCTGACCGAAGCGTTCGACCGTTCCTTCGGCTCGATCACATGGACGCCCGATTCGCGTTGGATCATCGCCACGGCGCAGGACGTACTCGACACGCCAGCCTTCAAGATTGATCCGCAGACCGGCGCCGTGGAACGCCTGGATCTGATGGCAGGCAATGAAGCACGGATCGGTTCGGTAACGCCGCTGCCGGGTGAGAAGCTTCTGTTCACGCGCAACTCGATTGGCGGCCCGTCGGAGCTCTATTTGTCAAGCGACTGGAAGCAGGCCAAACCCCTGACAGAAATCGGCAATACCATCCTTGGCCAGCGTGCTTCAATCGTCACCACGCGCTTCAACTTCAACGGTGCGAATGACGCAACCGTATGGGGCCAGATAACCAAGCTCGAAGATCGCGACGGTCCGATGCCCGCCATCCTGTATGTCCATGGCGGACCGCAGGGCTCGTTCAACGATGGCTGGTCGAGCCGCTGGAACCCGCGCGTCGTTGCCAGTCAGGGCTATGCTGTGATCTCGGTCGATTTCCACGGCAGCACCGGATACGGGCAAGCCTTCACCGATGCGATCAACAGGGATTGGGGCGGCAAGCCGCTCGAAGATTTGCAGAAAGGCCTCGCTGCCGCGCTCGAGGAGGACCCGCAAATCGACGGCTCGCGCGTCTGCGCCATGGGTGCATCCTACGGCGGTTACATGATGAACTGGATCGCCGGAAAATGGCCCGACCGTTTCAATTGTCTCGTCCAGCATGACGGCTTGTTCGACATGCGCAGCTTCTATTACGCGACCGAAGAGCTATGGTTCCCGCGCTGGGATTTCGGCGGTTCATACGCAGAGAATGCCGAAGAATACGAGAAGTGGAATCCGGTCAACCACGTGAAGAACTGGAAAACACCGATGCTGGTGATCGCGGGCGAGCAGGACTTCCGCGTGCCTTACACGCAAGGACTCCAAAGCTTCACCGCCTTGCAGGAACAGGGTGTCCCGGCGAAGCTGCTGGTCTTCCCCGACGAGAATCACTGGGTACTGGGCGCGAAAAACTCGTTGCAGTGGCACAATACGGTGTTCGACTGGCTCGACACCTATCTCGGCGAAGAAGGCATCGACCCGAGTGCTCCGGCCATTGCCCACGAATGACCGGTAAGGCAGATTTGCTGCGCGCGCAGCTCGCGCTGGGCAAGATCGGCGGCGAAACCGTCGAGCGACAGATCTTTCTCTGCGCCATGTCCGAGAAGCATAAGTGCTGCGGTCGGGAGGAGGGTGAGCGCGCATGGAATTTTCTCAAGCGGCGCCTGAAGCATCTGGATCTTGTTGGCCCCAGAAGGGGTGACGGGACAGGCGGCATCCAGCGCACCAAGGCCGATTGCCTGCAAATATGCGCTGCGGGCCCGATCGCGCTGATCTGGCCCGACAATGTCTGGTATCATTCCTGCGATGAAGATGTTCTCGAACGAATAATCCAGGAGCATCTGATCGGCGGCAAGCCAGTCGAGGAATTTCGTTTGCGTGATCCGGCTAACGCGCAGACCGTCTAGGGCTCGTCGCTTTCGTCCCTATCGAGATCGGTGACGCTTTCATCGTGTCCCGTTCCGCTCGACAGGAACACCAGTCCCATCAGCGCGGCAGTCAGCAGCATCATAAATCCAATCCCAAGCGCGGTCGCGATATAGAAGTGCACCGAAGCAGGGCTTTCGCCGTCGTAGAGCAGGGCCAATGCGATCACGACCACACCAATCGTCACCATCAGCATGAAGCGCATCAGCCGTTTGTAGCGCGCCCAAGCGTATGCGGCGGTTTCGGGATCATCGAGAGGTGATTTGGGAATCATGTGCGCCTCATGCTCCGGGGTGCGCGGCTTGGCAATCGTGAATATGGCGCAGGATTCGCAATTCGGATAAGTTCATGGCACAATCTGGCTGCTTGAAAGGGAGAAGCGCAAAGGATGGATATTGCCCAGATTATCGCAGGGCGTAACAACGCCGATATTATCACATGCGATGTGAACGACCGGGTCAGGCAAGCAGCGGCGCTACTCGCCGAAAAACGCATCGGCGCGCTACCGGTTATGCAGGGCGGCCAGCTCGTCGGCATCTTCTCTGAGCGCGATGTAATTTATCAGCTGGCGGAAAAGGGCGCGGCCTGCCTCGAAAGCAGTGTGGGCGAGATTATGACCGCCGAACCAATAACGGTCGATATGACCACCAAGGTGATCCATGCTCTGGGGCTTATGACCAGCAAGCGCATCCGCCATCTGCCCGTTATGGAGGGCGATACGATGTCGAGCTTCATTTCCATCGGCGATCTGGTGAAATCGCGGATCGACGAGGTCGAGAACGAAGCCGCAGCTATGCGCGACTACATCCAGAGCGTCTGACGCGATATTCGCGTCGGTGCTTGAGTAGCATCGGCTACGCACCTACATGGAAGCCATGGCTGAAACGCTGACATTGACCGAAGCCGCCGCAAAGCGCGTTGCGTGGATTGCCGAGAAGCAATCCAAGCCTGCCATTCTGCGTCTGTCGGTCGAGGGTGGCGGCTGCTCCGGCTTCCAGTACAAGTTCGACCTGGCAGACGGCGCCGACAATGACGACGCGGTCAGCGAAACCGGCGGCGTGAAACTCGTTGTCGATCCGGTCAGCCTCGATCTGGTCGGCGGGAGCGTGGTCGATTTCGTCGAATCGCTCGGCGGAGCCGCATTCCGGGTCGAAAACCCGAACGCAGCTGCCGGTTGCGGTTGCGGGTCGAGCTTCGGCATCTAGTGCGAATATCGACCTATAATATCAACGGGATCAAGGCCCGGCTTCCCAGACTGCTTGAGTGGCTCGACGAAACACGGCCCAAGGTGGCTTGCCTGCAAGAGATCAAGAGCCAGGACGAGGGTTTCCCGGCGGAAGAGTTCGAGAAGATCGGTTACAAGGCGATCTGGCACGGCCAGAAGAGCTTCAACGGCGTTGCGATCCTGGCCGACGGTGTTGAGCCGGTCGAAACGCAGCGAGGCCTGGGTATCGACGGCCCGAAGGAAGGTGGGGGCGAGCAAGCACGCTATCTCGAAGCGAATGTGGATGGTGTACGCGTAGCCTGCATCTATCTACCCAACGGCAATCCGCATCCGGGCCCGAAGTTCGACTACAAGCTCGCCTGGATGGAACGGCTGCGGGCACGGATGGCTGAGCTGAAGGCGCTCGAGATTCCATGCGCGGTTGTCGGCGACTACAACGTCATACCGCATGATGACGATGTCTGGTCACCCAAGGCGATGGTGTCCGACGCGCTGATGCAGCCCGAATCGCGCGATGCCTATAGCCGCCTACTCGCCGATGGTTGGACCGATGCCATACGCACGCTCAATCCGCGCGGCGGGGTGTGGACCTACTGGGACTATCAGCGCGGCGCGTGGCAGCGCGATCACGGCTTCCGGATCGACCATCTGTTGCTGTCGCCCGAACTCGCTGACCGGATGATCGCCGTCGGTGTCGACAAGGAATATCGCGGGCGCGAGAAGGCCAGCGATCACACGCCCGTCTGGGTCGAAGTGGCATCCGAATAGGCCGGAAACAGAAAAAGCCCCCTCCCTTTTGGGGAGAGGGCTTCCTCGAATTTCAGATTGTCTTCGCGCTTAGCGGTAGAAGATATGCGTGCTGATCGATGCGCGCTTCGATTTTCGGTAGCTCCAGCTCGGGCGCACATAATTGGCGTGGAAGTAGAGCGAGTCGGCTGCTTCGCTTTCCCACTGGCCTTCATGCGCGATGTGAGCGATCGCCTTCGCACGCTGCCATGCGGATGATCCGCGCTTGATGCTCGGCATCCGGCCACCCTTCACAAAGCTGAACTGCGCGCGCTGGTAGACAACGCCGCAATAGCTCGAGGGGAACTGGCGTGATTCAGTGCGGTTGATGACCACCTGGGCAACGGCCAGTTGGCCGGTCAGCGGTTCGCCGCGCGATTCAAAATAGACAGTTCCCGCAAGGCACTCCATCTCGCGCGAAAGTTCGTAGGAAGTATCGGTTTTGCCGACGAGTTCGCGCAAGGTCGAAGCCTGCGGCGCGGCGCTCGTCTCGTTCCCCGACGAAGTCTCTTCGTCGGCCGGAAGCGGTTGGACCACTTCTTCGGAAACGAAGACCGGAACCGTTTCTTCGGTTACCGCGATTGTCTGGGCGGAATTTTCAGCTTCGGTTTCAACACCTGATTCGGCGTTGGCGCCCGAAAGCTCGGCGCTTGCGAAAGTGAATCCAAGGACAGCAACGAAAGTCATTGCGCCTGCAAAATGGGTCTTGCGAGCCATGTATCTACTACTTTGAGCGGTTGACGAGCACTGTCGCAGGCTGGGACCTGATTGCGTTAATTGCGTTGTAGGATTGGTCCGGTTTCTGGCCTGCCGGCCGCCCCCCGTCTGCGTGCTAACCGGTTAGACCCCATGTCCAATCGACCGCCTGCGCATTCAGTGGTTGATCGCTTAAATAGTTTCAAATGAAATCAAGTCAACCTATTTATGCTGCAGTGCGGCAAAGCGTTCGGGATTTGCGATATCCAGCTCCAGAATCCAGAGATCGGGGTCTTGTTGCCCGCGTTTTGCGAGATACTCACTAAATTCGTGCGGTTTTTCAATGTCTTGTATTCTGGTTTCGGTAAACATGCGTGTTCCGTCGAGCATCGGCATCCGCTCGTAAAATTTTGCCGGCCCGTGTTGGTCGAGCGTCACTATCGCAATTGTGCCCGCATCGCGCTCACCCTTGGACAGCACCGTTGCAAAGCCGCCTTCAGCCTCGACCGCGCGAATCAGGCCAGAAATTTCGAGATGGGTGGGGAGCCTTGCTTCCATCAGCCGTGGTTCAGTCGGCCGAGTAGCCCGGAAGGCCCGACAGTGCGATGTGCGATCGCATGAATGTCCCGGTGCCGCGGCCTATCTCGTCGCCCTCTTCGTCGGTCAGTCGCGATTCGGCGACAAATACACGGCGCTTGCCGCTTACCCAGCGTCCTTCGGCAGTCACGCGGCCTTCGCGCACCGGCTTGGTGAAATGGAGGTTGAACGATGTGGTCAGCAGGAAGCGGTCGCTCACCAGCGTGTTGGCGGCATAGAAAGCCGCATCGTCAAGCATTTTGAAATAGATCGTGCCATGCGCCGCGCCAGCGGCGTGGTGCGATTTCTCCGATACATTGAACACCAGCCGCGACTCACCCCGGCCGACAATCGTCAGTTCGGAATCGAACATCAAATTGACCGGAGCCGACGTGTAAAGCCGCTCCAAGGCCCGGTAGTGAAGCTCCGCGCCCGTCGAAGAGGGGTTAGGCGACGTCACGGTCCGATGCGTTGGATAAATGCGCATAGATCGCTTCGGCGCTTTGGGCTTCGGTCAGCGCCTGATGCACCGAATCGTCGCGCACAAGTCGTGAAATCGCGGCCAGCGCATGAAGATGGCCGACACCTGCGTTTACGGGAGAGAGAAGGCCAAACACCAGGTCAACATCCATCCCATCAGCCGATCCGAAATCGACGGCATGTTCGAGCTTCAGCAGAACCGCGACAGGCCGATTGACCTTGTCCGAGCGCGCATGCGGGATCGCAACGCCGCGTCCGAAACCGGTGCTGCCCAAGGCTTCGCGCTCTTCGAGCGATTCGAGCACTTCGGCATGATCCACACCGTAAACGTCAGCAAAACGGGCAGATACTTGTTCGAGAATTTGGGTTCTGTTGTCGGCGGAAACGATGTCGATCGCTTCGGGATGTAGTCTGAAATTAACGTCCATAAGTCCGTGTTTCTTAAATCGCGGAACCCCCTCTTCCCAGGAGAGCCGCTCGATTGTCCATCAAGAAGATGCCTGACCGGTCCAGCTCAGGCGCCAAGCAATCGGTAAGAGGGGTACCGGTGCTCTAGTTCGGTTCGACCCATCCGATCGATCCGTCTCGGCGGCGATAAACCATATTATGCCGTCCGGTTCCAGCGTTTTTGAAGAACATCGCATTTGTGTCGCGCAGGTCGAGCATCATGACAGCATCGGCAACGCTGGCTTCGGGAATGTCGACTTTTGTTTCGGCAATAACCGGTGGAGCATCGGAAGCCTCCTCGGTTTCTGGCTCCTCTGCAGCGAAGATCGTGTAGGCCGCTTCCTCCTCTTTAAGGGCGTGTGCAGCTTGCTCATGACGATCCTTCAGACGCCGTTTGTAACGGCGGATCTGCTTGTCGATCTTTTCTGCGGCCTGATCCATCGCTTGGTGCGCGTCATGTGCCTCCGCATGGCCTTTTACGGTCAGACCCTGCATTACATGCGTCACAATATCGCAGCTGAAGGCGTTGGAGGGTGCTCGCCCGAAAGTAACGTGGGAACTGACACCTCCGCCAAAATACTTCTCGACAATGGTGTTCAGGCGGTCGGCTGCGTGGTCCTGAAGTGCAGAACCGGTTTCAACTTGGTGGCCTGAAACGCGAATATCCATTGTCGTTTTCTCCTTAGGTTCAGGATCGGAATGCTGTTCTCTACTTACCCCATATGGGTGTTTCGATTTGCTTTATGAATAGCTGGTGTCGGGCAAGCTCTTCGGCCGAGGCTGAATGCGGTCGGGCTGCGCGAAATTTGCGCTCCAGCGATTTCCCGGGTGATGAACTTTCGGGAGCAGTGCCTGTCGCTTCGGCGTCTGCGGCCAGCTCTAGACCGATCTGGCGGCCACCCGTCAGTTCGACATAGACTTGGGCGAGCAATTCTGCATCGAGCAAAGCGCCATGTTTGACGCGGTGGCTGCGATCAATGCCGTATCGCGTGCACAATGCATCGAGCGAGTTCTTCGCGCCCGGGTGCTTCTTGCGTGCGATGGCAACCGTATCGACCATACGCTCCATTGCGATCGGATCGCGGTCGATCAGCGCCAGCTCATTATTGAGAAAGCCGAAGTCGAAGCCCGCATTATGCGCCACCAATGGCGACTCGCCGAGAAATTCGAGCAGATCGTCCACAGTCTCGGAAAAGAGCGGCTTGTCCGACAGAAAAGCGCTCGACAATCCATGCACCGCTTCTGCTCCGGCGGGCATCTCGCGCTCGGGATTATAGTAAGCGTGATAGGTTGCGCCTGTGGCGACCCGGTTGACCATCTCGACGCAGCCCATTTCCACCATCCGGTCCCCGGTAGTGGGGTCGAGGCCGGTGGTTTCGGTGTCGAAAACGATCTCACGCATTGATTCAACTATCGGCCTGGTTGCGGCTCAGCGCAAGGGGTCGAATCAGCCTTTTTGACCAGAACTCGAACGTAGCGTCTCGATCAGCTTGCGGACCTGCGTTTCGGTCTCCTCGAGCGCACAGCCAGTATCGATGATGTGATCGGCCCTGGCGCGCTTTTCCGCATCGGGGACTTGCAGTTCGAGGATATCGGCGAATTTTTCGGACGTCATACCGGCGCGCGCAAGCACCCGCTCACGCTGGACCTCGGCAGGAGCGGACACGACGACCACATGGTCAACCAGCTCGTGTCCGCCTTTCTCGAACAATAGGGGTATGTCGAACAGAACCAGTGGCGCGCCGATATGTTCGATCAAAAATGCTTCGCGCTTTGCAGCAACGGCAGGATGAACGATGGCTTCGAGCCGGGCGAGAGCATCCGGATCGCCAAACACGATCTTTCCGACCATTTCGCGGTCCAGGCCATCGAGACCGGTACTGCCGGGTATCTCCTCTTCGATTGCCGGGAGCAACTCGCCGCCCGGACCCTGCATCGCACGCACTTGAGCATCGGCATCGAAAACCGGCACACCAGCCGCCTCGAACATATCCGCAACGGTCGATTTGCCCATTCCGATAGAGCCGGTGAGACCAATGATCTTCGGTCTGGTCATGCGATCAGTCGCTTCCGCAATTCGGTGTCATGCTCACGCGGCGGGGCCGCGCCGAAGAACAGTTCGAATGCGGCCGCGGCTTGTCCGATCAGCATCGAAAGGCCGTCGATAGTCTCGAACCCGGCATCGCGCGCCCTTATTAGGAATAGCGTTTCCACCGGATCGGTGACGATATCGTAGACAATGCTGCCTGGTGGCGCATGACTGAAATCGAAGGACAGCGGTGGCTGCCCGCGCATTCCGAGCGGGGTTGTGTTGATGATCAGATCATAGCACCCCTCGCGGTCATCGAAGGCAAAGTTGGTGGGCTCGGCGAAATGATCCAGCGGAGCGATGTGGTGCTCGCCATCCGGCGCGAGTTCATTGACAAGCTTGTCCGCCTTGTCGGTATCGCGGCCCGCCAGGACCAGGACCATACCCTGATCGGCAAGTGCGGAAACCACCGCCCGCGCCGCGCCGCCGGTTCCCAAAATTCGCGCCATCCGAAACAGGTGTTTTTTTGCCAGCTCATCGACGAGCGGTTCGAGAAAACCTGCGACATCGGTGTTGTAGCCGGTCAGGCCACCATCGCTCTCGCGAACCACCGTGTTGACCGCTCCGACTTTCCCTGCCAGCGGATCGAGTTTGTCGAGCAGCGGAATAATTGCCTGCTTGTGCGGCATGGTCACGTTGCAGCCGAGCCAGTCAGGATCGGTTTTTCGGTCAATTAGATAATCGGCCAAACCGGAAGGCTGGACATAGTGGGCGCGATAATCGGCTTGTGAGCCGAGCTTCTCGATCCAGAAACCATGAATCAACGGCGATTTCGAATAATCGATGGGGTCGCCAATTACCTCGGCATAACGGGTCATCGCGGTAACACCCCCTGATCTCGGAGCGCACCAAGTACGGGCAGAAGCGGCATTCCGAGAACCGTAAACTGGTCACCGTCGATCCGTTCGAACAATTGCACACCCATCGCCTCTATCCGGAAAACTCCCACACATCCGGCAACTGCAGGCCATTCCTTGTCGAGATAGGAGTTGATGAACCCGTCGGACAGGTCGCGAACGCACAGCGAAGCCAGCGCGCTGCCGGACCACAATTCCTCACCATCTCGGACCAGTGCCGCACCGCTGTACAGTTCCATCACCTTGCCGGAAAAGAAACGCAGGTGCTCTGCAGCTGCTCTGCGGTCGGCGGGTTTGTCAAAGCGCTTACCGTCGCACACAACAAGAGAGTCGCTGCCCAACACCAGCTCACCGGGTGTTCCGACGGAAACAGCTTCGGCTTTTGCAAGACCCAGCTGGCGCGCAGCTTCCCCCGGTACGGCTTCGCCCAGTTCGCCTTCAATCGCGCGCTCATCGACATCCGCAGGAATGCTGCGATAGGATACTCCGGCAGCATCAAGCATTGCCCTACGTGAGGCGCTTTTGGATGCCAGAACGATCATATCGGCTTGGTTCCAACCCTGGGCGGAACATCGCGGCGCTCGCGCTCTCCGGCCAGATTGATCACGGCGGCGGCCGTTTCCTCGATCGAGCGGCGCGTCACATCTATTACCGGCCAGCCATTATCGGCAAACATGCGTCGAGCAAACTTCACTTCGTCGCGAACCTGTTCGTCATCGACATAGGACGTCTCGGTCTGCTCGTTCAGGCTGAGCAGGCGGTTGCGGCGCACCTGCACGAGACGTTCGGGCGCAGTGGTCAGACCCACCACCAGCGGATTTTTCAACTGGAACAGATTGTCGGGTGGCGGGCTTTCCCGGACAAGCGGGATGTTGGCGGTCTTGTAGCCGCGATTGGCAAGGTAGATGCTGGTCGGCGTTTTCGATGTTCGCGAAACGCCTGCAAGCACGATATCGGCCTCCTCCCAATTTTCCCACCCAATCCCGTCATCATGCGCAATTGTGTAATGTATCGCGTCAACGCGGCGAAAATATGCGTCATCCATCAGGTGTTGACGGCCCGGCCTGCCATGCGCCGCCTGACCCAATTGATCCTCCAGCGCTTCGGTTACGGCATCAAGCGCGGGAACGACCGGCAAGCTCAACTGTCGGCAATGATCCTCCAGTCGCGATCGTGTCTCGGCATTGACCAGCGTGAAGAGGACAAGACCGGGATTGGCCGCCAGTTCGGGAACAATCCGGTCAAGATGTTGTTTGGACCTGACCATCGGCCAGAAATGGCGCACGATATCGGCGTCCTCGAATTGCGCGAGCGCGGCTTTGGCCACCATCTCGAGCGTTTCGCCGGTCGAATCCGAGACTAGGTGCAAGTGAAGGCGGCTCATGCAGATCGGGCCAATCGCGCTGTGGACAATACAAGGCATAAAACACGGGACAAAGCTGGCGACAAGTTCGGACCACAATTCCATGCCCATTGCGAGTCCTCGCTGAACCGGTTTGTGGACAGCATGGCTCGCTTTTCGACAGGGTGAGGACAGCGGGGAAAAGAAAGACTCGACTCGCATTTCTGCAGAGTCGCATGCCGCAAAAGGCTGTTCATATCGGGAGAAGTCGGGCAGGGATTGCCTGTCCCCGATATCCACAGGGCCAACAGACTCCATCAATCTATTTATATAATACTATTATTTAGTAAGAGGCCTCTCGATGCCCGGAATTTTACTCGATACGCTGCGTGGCAAGCGAGGCGAACAAGCACCGCTTTGGCTTATGCGTCAGGCTGGTCGCTATCTCCCAGAGTATCGCGAACTGCGAGCCGATAAAGGAGGATTTCTCGAACTGGTCTACGATACGGAGTCTGCAGCCGAGGTGACGCTCCAGCCGATCCGCCGGTTCGGTTTCGACGGAGCGATCCTGTTTTCCGACATTCTGATCGTACCTTACGCGATGGGCCAGACGCTCGAATTTCTGGCCGGAGAAGGGCCAAAGCTGTCACCCAGGCTTGTCGATCATACGCTGGACGGGCTTGAGGCGGTTCCTGAGCGACTTTCGCCGATCTATGACACCGTGGCCCGGGTGAAAGCCGGACTCGGCCCAGAGACCGCGCTGCTGGGCTTTGCAGGCTCACCCTGGACCGTGGCCACCTATATGGTTGCGGGGGAGGGGAGCCGCGATCAACACGATACGCGCGCTATGGCCTATCGGGATCCGCAAGCCTTCGGAGCAATTATTGATGCAATCGCCGATCTGACAATCGAATATCTGGCGGGACAGATCGAGGCTGGCGCGGAAGCGGTGCAACTGTTCGATAGTTGGTCTGGTACGCTCGCCCCATCCGAATTCGAACGCTGGGTCATCGGTCCGAATGCGAAGATCGCTGCAACGATACGCGAACGCTATCCTGAATTGCCGGTGATCGGATTTCCCAAAGGCGCGGGCGAGAAATTGCCGGCTTACGCACGGGAAGTCAGTGTTCAGGCGGTCGGTGTTGACGAGACCATCGACCCGCGCTGGGCGCATGCCAACTTGCCCGAGAACATGCCGGTGCAGGGCAATCTCGATCCCTTGTTGCTGCTCGCCGGCGGAGAAGCGCTGGATCAAGGAGCTCGGGCGATACTCGAAGCGTTTTCAGATCGCCCGCATATATTCAATCTTGGTCACGGGATCGGGCAACACACACCGATTGCGCATGTCGAGCAATTGATCGAGACGGTGCGAAGCTGGCGCGCATAATTGGCGGGTGATTTTCCGGCCAATAATCCCTAAGTCACGCGCATGCAGGAATATCTCGCTCCGATCTATCTTTGGCTCAAAGCCGGACATATCATTTTCGTCATCTTCTGGATGGCAGGCCTGTTCATGCTGCCGCGCTTCTTCGTCTATCATCAGGAGGACGGGCCGCCGGGGTCAGAGATGGACGCAGTGTGGATCACCCGCGAGCGCAAGCTGCTCAAGATCATCCTGCTGCCCTCGATCATTGTCGTCTGGGTGCTTGGGTTGGCGTTGATGTCGGCAACGGCTGCGCATCTTCAGGGGTGGTTCCATGCCAAGCTTTTGATCGTGTTGCTGCTGTCGGGCTATCACGGCTATCTTGCAGCCTATGCCAAGAAGCTAGCTCGCGGTGAGCGACCGCTTGAGGGCAAGAAGTTGCGCCTGCTCAATGAGGTTCCCGGGATTGCGGCTGCGATCATCGTCGTGCTGGTTGTCGTAAGATTGTTCTGATTTTGCGGGCGATGGTTGCCCATCCGGCGCAAATCAATTGACGCGGCTTTTCGTGAAGCCTAACTGATCTGCATTTCCGGCTGAGGATCGCTGACAAGCGAACCGGGTCTGCTTTCTCCAAGCCCATTTACGACCTGCCGGCCATTTCCGATTTGCCCTTTCGGGCCACACGAATTTCATTTCGAAAGAACTCACATGCATCTCAAAGATCTCAAACTCAAAGCCCCGGCCGAGCTCGTCAAAATGGCCGAGGAACTCGACGTCGAAGCCGCGGGCACGATGCGCCGGCAGGATTTGATGTTCTGCATCCTGCGCGAACTCGCCGAGGATGAAGACTACAATGAAGACATTATGGGCATCGGCACGATCGAAGTGTTGCAGGACGGCTTCGGCTTCTTGCGCAGCCCAGAGGCAAATTACCTCGCTGGTCCTGACGATATCTATGTCTCGCCCAACCAGATTCGCAAATGGGGCTTGCGCACGGGCGATACGGTCGAAGGCGAAATTCGCGCACCCAAAGAGGGCGAGCGTTATTTCGCACTGACCAGCCTGACCAGCGTCAATTTTGAAGACCCGTCGCAGGTTCGCATGCGGACCAATTTCGACAATCTGACACCGCTCTATCCCGAGCAGAAACTGTCGCTTGATACGCTCGATCCGACGGTCAAGGACAAGTCCGCGCGTGTGATCGATCTGATCTCGCCGCAGGGTAAGGGCCAGCGCGCGCTGATCGTTGCGCCGCCGCGGACGGGTAAGACGGTCCTGCTGCAGAACATCGCCAAGGCGATTACCGACAATCACCCGGAAGTGTTCCTGCTGGTGCTGCTGGTCGATGAACGCCCGGAAGAAGTCACAGACATGCAGCGCAGCGTGAATGGCGAGGTTATCTCCTCGACCTTCGACGAGCCAGCGACGCGTCACGTCCAGGTCGCCGAGATGGTGATCGAAAAGGCCAAACGCCTGGTCGAACACAAGCGAGATGTCGTGATCCTGCTCGACTCGATCACGCGTCTGGGCCGCGCCTACAACACCGTTGTGCCCAGCTCGGGCAAGGTGCTGACCGGCGGTGTCGATGCCAATGCTCTCCAGCGCCCCAAACGTTTTTTCGGCGCAGCGCGCAATATCGAGGAAGGCGGATCGCTTTCCATCATCGCGACCGCGCTGATCGACACCGGCAGCCGGATGGACGAAGTTATCTTCGAAGAATTCAAAGGCACCGGTAACTCGGAAATCGTCCTTGATCGCAAGGTTGCCGACAAGCGTATCTTCCCGGCGCTTGATGTCGGCAAGTCGGGCACGCGCAAGGAAGAGCTGCTGGTCGACAAGGACAATCTGTCGAAAATGTGGGTCCTGCGCCGTATCCTCATGCAGATGGGCACGGTCGATGCAATGGAATTCCTGCTCGACAAGATGAAGGATTCAAAGACCAACGAGGATTTCTTCGACACGATGAACCAGTAGGATGGCTTTTGCGCGGCACCTGGTTCTCACTGGAGCGCCAGGTGCCGGCAAGACCACCTTGCTTAACGCAGCCGAGGCGGAAGGTTACCGCACGTCTCCGGAAGTAGCGCGCCGTTTGCTCAAGCAGACGGGCGGGATGGCCCTGCGGGAGAACGATCCGCTGGGATTCGCTGAGGCTATGCTTGATGCGCATCTTGGCGAGTACGATATTCACCGGAATAGTTCCGCGACTGTATGGTTCGATCGTGGATTTCCCGATGTGATCGGCTTTCTCGACCTATCCGGCCTTTCGGTGCCAGATAGGATCGATGAAGCCTGTCGCGAACTGCGATATTGTGGCCCTATCCTGCGCGCGCCAGCCTGGCCCGAGATCTACACAAAGGATAGCGAGCGCATTCAGAACATAGGTGAGGCAATTGCAAGCGATGAAGCTGTGACGGCGGCTTGGAAACGCTATGGCTACGAGATTATCGACCTCCCGCTATCGCCGGTTGAAGATCGACTCGCATTCGCCAAGCAGCACCTGGACTAGCCCGCCTTCTGTCGTTCCAGCTGCGCAGCCATCAACTCCCACAGCTTGTTCATCGCCTTCATCGGCCTGACCATTACCTTGAAATCGGTGATTTTGCCGTTGTCGTTGAAGCGGATCATATCGATGCCGTTGATATGGATGCCGTCAATTTCGTTGGTGAATTCGAGCACCGCAGTATCACCGCTGACCACTTCGCGTACATATTGGAAGCTGTCCGAACCGAGCACTTGGGCTGCAGCCGCCAGATAGGCGATAACAATCTCACGCCCTTGTTGCGGTGTGTGGACGACAGGCGAGTGGAAAACCGCATCTTCGGCCAATATGTCCATCAGATCTTCGCGCTTACTGCCACCTTCGGCCACGCGGTGCCAATGGGTGATGCCTTTCCGTGCGCTCAATTTGCCCTCCTGAAGCTGTCGGCCCGTGCCATATCCCAATGCGCGCGAAGCAACTCGTTGCTCGTACCGGCGATCAGTTCACCCTCTTCGACGAAGCTGTATATGGCATTGATTGCATTGGATTTTGCGCCATTGAGTCGTTCGCGCATATCGCGCGGCTGGATATCCCACGGACTATCGAGACCCATCGCGACAACGATTTCGCGCAGCGAATGCAAGGTCTGATGCTGGAAACGCGCAACACGCGGACCCTTATCCTCGATCACGAGACCGCGCTGACGCCATTTTTTCTGCGTTGCGACACCGGTCGGGCAGTGACCCGTGTGGCACTGCATCGATTGCACGCAGCCGAGCGAGAACATGAAAGGCCGTGCAGCGTTGCACCAGTCGGCACCCAGAGCGAAGGCCTTGGCCATTTGCGCGCCCGAGTGGATTTTGCCCGATGCCGCGATTTTGACTTTGTCCTTCAAGCCCGTGCCGACCAGCGCGTTGCGCACAAAAATTTGCCCTTCGCGTAGCGGCATGCCGACGCTGTTTGACAGTTCGAGCGGAGCCGCGCCGGTCCCCCCTTCGGCTCCATCGACAGTGACGAAATCAGGGGTAATGCCGGTTTCCAGCATCGCTTTGGCAATAGCGAAAATCTCGTGCGGCTGGCCGACGCACAGCTTGATTCCGACAGGCCGCCCGTTTGACAGTTCGCGCAGTCGGGCGATCCATTCGAGCATTTCAATGGGTGTTTTGAAGGTTGAATGAGCTGCTGGCGACAGGCAATCCTCACCAAGCGGAATACCGCGCGCTTCGGCGATCTCCTTGGTCACCTTTGCGCCGGGCAGCACACCGCCATGGCCGGGTTTTGCGCCCTGGCTCAGTTTGACCTCAATCATCTTGACCTGATCGTCATCGGCGGTCTCGGCAAACAGGCCCGAATCGAATCCACCATCTCTGGTTCGGCAGCCGAAATAGCCGCTGCCGATTTCCCAGATCAAATCGCCGCCGTGTGCACGGTGATAGCGACTGATGCTTCCCTCGCCGGTATTGTGAGCGAAACCACCCAGCCTTGCCCCCAGATTCAATGCAGAAATCGCCCTGGCTGAAAGCGAGCCAAAGCTCATCGCCGAGATGTTGAGCAGCGAGGAGGAATAGGGCCGAGCGCAACTTCCCTCGCCAATCGTCACCCGCCATTCGTGATCGGCATGATCGTTCGGCACGACCGAATGGCTGAGCCATTCATATTCGTCCGAATACACGTCCAGCTCGGTACCCATCGGATGCGAATCGAGATCACCCTTCGCGCGCGCATAGACCAGCGCACGTGCCTGATGGCTGAAGGGGCGTCCCTCAAGATCGCTTTCGACCACATAGGCCTGCGCGAAGGGGCGCAGATCTTCCATGATCCAGCGCACCCGCGCGACCAGCGGATAGTTGCGCCGCAATGTATGGCGATGTTGAAAAAAGTCCCACAAAGCGATCAGCAAAAGCGGGACGAGCAGCCACAAGGCTGGCCGCGCGGCCGCTACCAGCGCAGCCGCCACGCAAAGCAGCAACAACAGCGCCGGGATCAGATAACGCGGAGCGAAGGGGGCCATGGGCGGATATCTTACCCGAGATGCTCGGCAAAGAACTCCCGGGTGCGGCGATCAGCCAGCTGCGCGCCATCCTCGTCCCGCCGGTTGCCGTGCGTGGTCGCAAAGCCGTGATCGAGACCATCATAATCGTGCAACGTCACGCGCGCATGATCATCGAGTCCGTCATGGATTGCCTTTTGCGCCGCCTTGTCGACGAAGTGATCCTCGGTCGGGATATGCAACATCAGCGGATTGGCAATCGCTTTCGCTTCACCAAGCATCTGGTCGATCATCACACCGTAATAGCCGACCGATGCATCCACATCGGTGCGCGCGGCGGCCATATAAGCAAGTTTTCCGCCAAGGCAGTATCCCACACAGCCCACCTTCTCGACGCGCACTTCGCTGCGAATCCACTTGATCACCGCTTCGATGTCGCGAACGCCATCGTCGGGACTATATTTGCCAAACAGGTCGAGTGCGTGGTTGAACTGCTCTTCAATGTCGGGATCGAGGTCGAGCCCGGGCTCCAGTCGGAAAAACAGGTCCGGCGCTACGGCGAGGTAGCCATCTTCGGCCCATTTGTCGCATTTGCGTCGGATCCCGGCATTCACGCCAAAGATTTCCTGAATCACGACGATTGCCGCTTTCGGCTTGCCTTCGGGTCTCGCAAGATAGGCAGAGAAATTCTCTTCGTCCGAAAGGCCTTTGATCGTGACGGTCTGGTTCATGCTTGCTCCTTGGAATTTGTCAGAAGGTGGCTTAACCCTTGCAGCGACACCCCGCCAGCCCCAGATTGGGCCGATAAGAACGAACATGATGAGGGAATTCCAATGAAGGTCCAGATCGAAATTGACTGCTCGCCGGAAGAGGCACGGAGCTTCATGGGACTGCCCGACGTGTCGAAAGCCAACGACATCTATGTCGATACAGTCAGCAAGGCGATGAAAGGAGTGAGCAACCCCGAGCAGCTGCAGCAGTTTGCCAAGCAGCTCGCCCCGATGGGCCAGATCGGCTTCAAGCTGTTTCAAAACTTCGTCGAAGGTGCGAGCGCCGCTTCGACCGGCAGTTCTTCGAAGAAGTCCAAGAACGACTGACCGTTCAAAGCGGGTAGGCCCGAGGGTGTGATGGATACGATTTACGCCCTTTCAAGCGGCTCGCCGCCGGCTGGCATCGCGGTTGTCCGGATCAGCGGGCCCGGCGCTCGAGAGGCTTTGGCAACGCTGGCTGGCTCAACTCCCGAGCCGCGACGTGCGAGTTTGCGCACTCTGCGCGCTGCTGATGGTGAGGCACTCGATCACGCCATGGTCCTGTGGTTACCCGGACCAGCTACAGTGACTGGCGAGGATATTGCCGAACTACACTTACACGGTGGCCGCGCTATTGTCGCGGCGGTTGAAAACGCGCTGGGTGCGATCGGTGGCTTGCGGCAGGCAGAACCCGGTGAATTCACTCGGCGCGCCTTCGCCAACGGAACGATGGACCTTGCCGAAGCCGAGGGGCTTGCCGACCTTCTGGCTGCGGAAACCGAATTGCAGCGACGCTCGGCCATGGCGCTGGCGAGCGGCGCGCTATCGGGTCAGGTCGAGGATTGGCGCGAGCAGGTGTTGCGCCTTTCAGCACAGGTGGAGGCAGCGCTCGATTTCTCTGACGAGGACGATGTTTCGGCGTTGCCCGAACAGTTCTCGCAGCAGGTCGCCGAGCTTTCAAAGGACTTGCGCCGCTGGCTCGATCGACCGCGCGCGGAGAGGTTGCGCGACGGGTTTCGGGTTGTGCTTGCTGGACCCCCGAATATCGGAAAATCTACACTTTTCAATGCTTTACTTGATGATGAAGCCGCGATTACCGCTCCGACAGCTGGAACGACCCGCGATGTTCTTGAGCGCTCGGTGTCGCTTGCAGGGATCCCATTTACCTTTGTCGACACAGCCGGCTTGAGGGATCAGGGTGACGATGCGGTCGAGGAGGTCGGTATCGAAAGGGCGCAGAAACAATTGGGCATGGCTGATCTGGTCCTATGGCTTGGCGAAGAGGGTTGCGGTCCGGAGGGGGCCTGGGAAATTGACGCGAAAATCGATGAGTCCGGCCACAATGCGAAACTTCGGCCTGATCTGCGCATCTCGGCCGTTTCTGGCAAAGGTCTTCCAGAACTGCGGACCGAGCTGATCGATACCGCTCGGCAGACTATGCCGAAACCGGGCGCGGTCGCTCTTAACAAACGGCAGTATCGTCTTGTTGACGAGGCTGAAACTGCTTTGAGCGAGATCGTTCATACCAGCGACCCGTTGCTGATTGGAGAACAGCTCAGGGTGACGCGCTCGGTGTTCGACCGCCTGATCGGGCGTGCTTCCACCGAGGATATGCTCGATGCACTGTTTGGGCGGTTCTGTATCGGCAAGTGATGTTCCACGTGGAACAATCGGGCTCTGTATCACTCTTTGGCATCATTCTTTGACCGGGCGCGCATCCTCGCCTAATTGGCGCGGCATGCAGCAATTCGACATCCTTGTCGTCGGCGGAGGCCACGCCGGTGTCGAGGCGGCCACAGCCGCCGCGCGTATGGGCGCGCATGTCGGACTTGTAAGCTTCGACCTCGAAGCAATCGGCGCGATGAGCTGCAACCCGGCTATCGGCGGCTTGGGGAAGGGCCATCTGGTTCGCGAGGTCGACGCGCTCGATGGCGTGATCGGGTGCGCCGCGGATGCCGGGGCGATCCACTACCGGATGCTCAATCGCTCCAAAGGCAGTGCGGTCTGGGGGCCGCGCGTCCAGGCGGATCGCAAGCTGTTTAAGGTCTGCGTTCAGAAACTTGTGGGACAGCAAGCAAACCTCGAACTGATCGAAGGTGAGGCGGCCAGCCTGCGGATTACAGGCGGTAAAGTGGCGGGCCTGGTTTTGGCTGATGGCACCGAAATCGCCTCTTCGGCAGTTATTCTCTGCACCGGCACATTCCTGGGTGGAACGCTGTTTCGCGGAGAGGAGCGGTTGACAGGCGGGCGGATCGGTGAGGATTCGGCGCAGCGCCTCGCCGAGCAGATGCGCGAAGCCAACCTGCCGATGGCGCGGTTGAAGACTGGCACACCGCCGCGCCTCGATGGACGCACCATCGATTGGGCAGTTTTGGCGGAGCAGCCGTCCGATGGCGATCATTGGACTATGTCGCCGATGAGCGTTTCGCGTGAAAACCCGCAGGTCTTTTGCGCGATCACCCGCACAAACGCGCGAAGCCATGACATCATCCGCGCTAATCTCGACCGTTCGCCGCTGTTTTCGGGCGCGATTGATGCGGAGGGGCCGCGCTACTGCCCTTCGATCGAGGACAAGATCCACCGCTTCGGCGATCGAGATGGGCACCAAATATTCCTCGAGCCCGAGGGTTTGGATACGCATCTGGTCTATCCCAACGGGATCAGCACTTCGCTGCCTGTGGATGTCCAGCACGATATGCTCCGCGCGATGGATGGTTTGTCGCGCGTCGAGATGGTCGTGCCGGGCTATGCGGTCGAATACGATCATATCGACCCGCGCGCGCTGACGCATGGGTTGGAGCTGCGCGACATTCCGGGCCTTTATTGTGCGGGGCAGATCAATGGCACAACAGGCTATGAGGAGGCTGCGGCGCAGGGGCTTGTTGCAGGAATGCACGCTGCCGGCCAAGCGCTGGGCCGCGAGCCTGCGAAACTTGATCGTGCCAATTCCTATATAGCGGTGATGATCGATGATCTGACGCTGCACGGTGTGACCGAGCCTTATCGCATGCTGACATCGAGGGCGGAGTATCGCCTCAGGCTGCGCGCGAATAACGCGACGACGCGGCTTACTCCGCTGGGTGTTGAGGCCGGGCTGATCGGCGATGATCGCCGGGCATGGTTCGAGCAGCGCGAGGAAAAACGTTCCACGTGGAACAATGCGCTCGAACAATCGGTGCAGGCGACCGAATTGCACGCGGCGGACCTTCCGGTTCGCCGGGATGGCGGGCCGAAGCCGCTGAATGAGTGGCTGCGTTTTGGTGGGGTTGATCTTGAAGGATTGGCCGGCTGGCTTCCGGCAGATTTCGACCGAAGCAGCGAATTGGCTGACGAGTTGGTCGAGGATGCGGTTTACGCGCCCTATCTCGCGCGGCAGGAAGCGGAGCTTCGCGATCTGCGCTCGAGCGAGAATGTGCGGCTCCCATCGGATTTCCCCTACGAAGCGGTTCCAGGCCTGTCGAACGAGATGATCGAACGTCTTTCCAAAGCGAAACCCGAGACGTTGGCCGCAGCGGGCAGGGTGCCGGGAATCACACCAGCCGCGCTCTCGACACTTCTGGTGCAGGCGCGCCGTATCGAGCAGGCAACGGCATGATATCGAGCGAAGGCGCCGCACGCGACTATGTCGCCGGGCTTTGCGACGCCGAGGCGATGGAGAAGCTTGAGCGCTTTGTTGCGGAGCTCGGCGAGGAGAATGCGCGCCAGAACCTCGTTGCCAGAGCGAGCCTGGAAACCGTCTGGCAGAGGCATATCGCTGATAGTGCGCAATTGCTTGACCATGTTTCACGTGAATCACACGGATTGTGGCTTGATCTGGGCACCGGCGCAGGGCTTCCCGGTCTCATCATCGCAGCAATGCGCCCCAAACAGCGGGTAATGCTGGTCGAATCGCGCCGTCGCCGGATCGACTGGCTGGAGCGGATGCGGACCGAATTGGCTCTACCAAAATGCGAAGTGGTTGGCTCACGGCTCGAACTTGTGGAAACTGTCCCGGCAGCGATCATCTCGGCGCGCGCCTTTGCTCCGCTGCCCAAGCTGCTCGACTTATCCGCACGCTTCTCCACAGGGCAGACCACTTTCGTGTTGCCGAAAGGGCGTTCGGCGGCGCAAGAACTGCATTCGTTACCGAAAAAGGTCCGCAAGATGTTCCACGTGGAACAATCGCTGACCGATACGGATGCAGGAATAATTGTTGGAACGCTTGGGAAAGGGGCGAAAACACGAGCATGATCACCATTGCGATTGCAAATCAGAAAGGCGGCGTCGGGAAAACGACGACCGCGATCAATATTGCAACAGCAATGGCGGCAACCGGTTGGAAAACGCTGCTGATCGATCTCGACCCTCAGGGAAATGCCTCGACCGGAATGGGTATCGAAAGCGGTGATCGTCCGCGTTCGAGCTACGATCTCCTGGTCGACGAGCTACCTCTCGCCGAATGTATCCAGCCAAGTAATATTCCCGGGCTCGACGTTGTTCCGGCAACCGTCGACCTCAGCGGAGCCGAAGTCGAGCTTGTCTCGGTCGAGGAGCGCACCAGTCGGTTGAGCACAGCTCTCGCCGATCACACCGATCACGACATCTGCTTTATCGACTGCCCACCATCGCTTGGGCTGCTGACGCTGAACGCCTTGGGTGCGGCGGACACTCTTATGGTCCCTCTTCAATGCGAGTTTTTTGCATTGGAAGGCCTCAGCCAGTTGTTGCAGACCGTCGAGCGTGTGCAGCAGCGATTTAATCCCGATCTCGGCATTATCGGTATCGTTTTGACCATGTTCGACCGCCGAAATCGGCTGACCGACCAGGTTGCGGATGATGTACGCGATTGTCTGGGCAATCTGGTGTTTGAGGCGGTGATCCCGCGCAATGTTCGCCTGTCCGAAGCGCCGAGCCACGGGCTGCCCGCGCTGGTCTATGATCATTCGTGCCCCGGAAGCCGCGCTTACATCACGCTGGCGCGCGAGCTGATCGGCAGATTGCCAGAAGAAAGGAAAGCCGCATGAGCCGCCCGCCCAACGATCCGAACGAGCCGATCCGCCTGCGAGTGCCTCCGCGCGACAGCAAGAAGAAGCTCGGTCGGGGACTTGGTGCATTGATGGGTGAAACGCGGCGCGAGGAGCCGTTGGTCGATAACAGGTCTTCCGAGTCAGGCGGAAATGCCGACCAAGCCATTAATAAAGAAAGTGATTCAGGTCTAACATCGCTTTCAATCGCATCGATTGAACCGCTGCCGGGACAGCCGCGTACGCATTTCGACGAGGCCGCGCTCGATGAACTGGCGGCCTCGATCGCTTCGCGCGGTGTGATCCAACCGATTATCGTCCGGCCTAAAGCCGGGGGAAAGTACCAGCTGGTCGCTGGTGAACGGCGCTGGCGTGCTGCCCAGAAGGCGCAATTGCATGCGATCCCTGCCATTGTCCGCGATCTGGACGAGCGCGAAGTGATGGCTATCGCGCTGATCGAAAATCTGCAGCGCGAAGATCTCAATCCGGTCGAGGAAGCCAAAGCCTATCAGCGCCTGGCTGACGATGAGGATATGACGCAGGCGGAGATCGCCAAGCTGGTTGACAAGTCGCGCAGCCATGTTGCCAATTTCCAACGACTGCTCGGGTTGCCCGGTGACGTTCTGAAACTGGTCGAGAGCGGTAAGCTATCGATGGGTCACGCCAGGGCACTGATCGGCCACGATGATGCGAGCGATATCGCCAAGCGCGCCGCCGCAAAAGGGCTTTCCGTCCGCGAAGTCGAAAAACTGGCGAAATCCGGAGATCCGGCAAACGAAACTTCACGGCGACAGGCACGTCCGTCGCGCGATCCGGCGAAAGATGCGGATATCGCCGCCGTGCAGGGCCATCTCGAGGAATTTCTCGGGCTGCCGGTCAAGATCAAGACCGATAGCGATCCGCGGTCGGGTTCGGTGACGATCCGCTATCGCACGCTCGACCAGCTCGATCTGGTCTGTCAACGCCTGACCGGCGGTGATATCTAAATATATCAGTAATTTATGCTGACGTCATAGAAAGGCGCCGCACAACCGAAGTTGCGCGGCGCAATTTCTTTGCGCGATGCCGAAGGGCCTACTTGCCCTTGCGGTAGCGCGTCGTCTTGACCGGTTGCGGTTTGTAGGTCCGTGTTTTGACCGGGACGCGCTTCGCCGGAGCCCGCTGCTTGATATAGCGGGTGCGTGTGGGGACTTTCTCGTAGGTAACCACTTCGGTTTGAACCACCTCCTCGGTGACATATTCGCGGACGATCTTACGCTGCGGCACCTGGATCATAACCGGCACCAGCATCATCGGCTGCGCATAATGATACCCGTAATAGCCATGGTGGTAGCCGTGGCCGTAACCGTATCCACCCGAATATTGCGCAAGGTAGCTCTCGCAATATTCTCGCGCGTCGCTACGGCTACCCGAGCGATCAACCGCCGAGCCAACCGCAAGGCCGGCCAGGCCGCCGACACCCGCACCAATCAGCGTTCCGGCGAGACGATCACCGCGGCCCGCGACACGATTTCCGATCAGGCCGCCAGCTGCAGCGCCGACGAGGCCGCCAATCACATTTCCGTTTCGGTCGCGGCGAAGATTTCCGCGCATCCGGTCTTCGCATTGGTCGAGCCATGCATCGCGGTCATATCCATGCTGAATAGGGGCGCGATGCGGCATCGCCGGACCGGTGTGATGCGGGCGGTGATGGCTCACATGCGGCTTGGTATGGTGCGGTGCGTGATGCTGCGGAGCCGCGTGATGGTCGCTCTCATATTCCACTTCGTATTCGTCCTGCTCGTAGGTAACCGGAGCCGGAATCGGCTGAACCACCGGTTGCTGCGTATAGACGACCGAAGGGGGGGCAGGCGGCTTGGGCGGGGCGGGCACCGCATATTGATACGGCTTCTGTTCGTATGTCATTTCGGGCTGGGCCATCGCCGGCGATGCGGCCAGAATGGCGCAGCTGGCGACGCCGATTGAAATGCCGCTCGAAATGAGTGTGCGGGTGGTCATGTTCTTCCCCTTGATCAATCCGGGCCAGAGCTCGAATCTCTGGCGTTAACGCGAAATATACCAATGGATTGCGCGCAAACCCAAGGGCGGCAGGGGGACTGTCCCGTTTCGGGGCGCTTAGATCGATCCGGCGAGGCGCTCCGCGAGCAACTCAACACCTGCCGCATCGTCCGCGTCAAATCGTGCGGGCGAAGGGCTGTCGAGATCGATCACCGCGACGATTGCGCCGTCGCGCCGCACGGGAATAACCAGTTCCGACCGTGAATTAGCATCACAAGCAATGTGGCCGGGGAAGGCATGCACATCCTCGACCAGCTGGGTTGTGCCTTCCGCCACCGCTGCACCGCATACACCTTGCCCGAGAGGGATACGAATACAGGCGGGGCGACCCGCAAATGGCCCGAGCACTAATTCATCGCCGATCACGCGGTAGAAGCCCGCCCAGTTCAGGTCGGGAATGAACTCCCACATCAGAGCCGCGACATTGGCCATATTGGCGACGTGATCGCTTTCACCCTCGGTCAAAGCCGCCGCCGCGTCCGCCAGTTGGCGATAGCGCTCGGCTTTGGGCAGGTCGGGATCGGGTGCGAAATCGAACATGGTCTCCATCTAGGGCACTCCGCCATTGCCGCAAGGCCGCTGTGCCCTTATTCCTCCCCGCATGAGCACAAAACGCAAAGTCCTGCTGTGGATTCTCGCCATTGTCGCAATCATCGCGATTGCCCTGTTCTTCATAACACGCGGTGACACGGCCGATCTGGCTGTTGCCGACGTCACCGGAGAAGATCCGACGCTGGAAGATCCCAATGCCGAGGCCATTCCGACGGTGAATATCGCCGAACCGGTTGGCTGGGCGGATGGTGAGGCACCAACTCCCGCCGAGGGGCTGCAGGTTACACGCTTTGCCGAGGGGCTCGATCATCCACGCGTTCTGCACCGTCTGCACAATGGTGATATTCTGGTTACTCTGACCCGGTCGCCCAAATCGGGAGATGGCGGCGGCATTACCGCCTGGATTGCCGATTGGCTGATGACCAGGGCGGGCGCAGGCGGCGAATCAGCCAACGAGATTGTCCTGCTGCGCGATACTGACGGTGATGGAGTGTCGGACGAGCGCCACATATTGACCGATGCGCTCGATTCGCCTTCGGGCATGGCTTACAAAGACGGCACGCTCTATGTTGCCAACCACGATGCGCTGATCGCTTTGCCATACACGCTTGGCGCCAACGCTATCACCGGCGAAGCGGAGAAGCTGATGGATCTGCCACCCGGCGGCGGGCACTGGATGCGCAATATCCAGATCGACCCCGACGGCGAGAAGATCTACGTCGCAGTTGGCTCGGTTTCCAACATCGGCGAGAAGGGCATGGAGGTCGAGCAAGGCCGCGCGGCGATTCATGAATACAATCTGGAAACCGGTCGCGCGCGGATCTTTGCAGCGGGCCTGCGCAATCCCAACGGTCTCGATTTCAGCCCATGGAGCGGCGAATTGTGGACGACCGTGAACGAGCGCGACATGCTCGGCTCCGACCTTGTGCCTGACTATCTTACAAACGTTCCGCTTGGTGCGAATTACGGTTGGCCCTGGTACTATTTCGGCGATGTCGTCGACCGCCGCGTAGATACGCCAATTCCGGCCTCGCTACCGAGCTATGTACGGCGCCCCGAATATGCGCTTGGCCCGCATGTCGCGGCGTTGGGCTTCCGGTTTACCGGCGAGGGACACCGGATGGGTGAGACCTACGGCCAGGGCGCGTTTATCGCGCGGCACGGTTCGTGGAATCGCAAGCCGGCCTCTGGCTATGACGTTGTATTCGTCGCGTTTGACGAGCGCGGCAATCCGCAGGGCAAGCCCGTTGCCATTCTAACCGATTTTCTGGTCGGCGATGGCACAACGCGCGGTCGCCCGACCTGGGTCGAGTGGGCTGCCGATGGGTCGCTGCTGATCACCGACGACACGGCCGGAATCATATGGCGTGTTGTCGCGCCGGGCGCCGAGCCAGCCGGTGCCATCGAGCGCGTTACCTCGGAATCGCTACCGCCGCAGCGCGAGTTGACCGGCGATCCGCGCGCGGCCTTCAGCGAGGAGTTTGTGCGCGAAGTTGACGTACCGCTGCCAAACTAGGTGCATTACCCGGTCAGCTGCTCTGCGCTTAGGTTGTAGAACAGTCGGGCACCGCCACCCGCTGCCGCCTTGAGCCCGCTCGTCTCGGGAACCACATGGTCGAGAAAATAGCGTGTTGTGACCGGCTTGGCTGCTGCGAGCGAAGGTGCTTCGCCGCGTTCGACCGCGCGCTGCTGTAACAGCATCTGCCACCCGGCAACTGCAACCGCAGACATGGTGCAAAAAGGCACGCTACCGGCCAGCTTGTCGTCGAGCGAAGCGTCGCTGCCCATCCATGCGGCAATGGCAGCGCATTCACCGGCCAGGGCTAACAAGGCAGGCTCGTCGGCGGCATCACGCGCGATATCGGCCATCAGCGCAGCATAGACTTCGCCATTCTCGAAACCGAGCTTGCGCGTGACCAGGTCGGCAGCCTGAATACCATTGGTGCCCTCGTAAATGGGGGCGATCCGCGCATCGCGATAATGCTGGGCGGCGCCGGTTTCTTCGATAAAGCCCATTCCGCCATGAACCTGGACACCGATGCTGGCGACATCGATGCCCGTATCCGTGCCCCATGCCTTGATCATCGGGACCAGCACCTCGCCGCGCAGCCCGGCGGCCTCATCGCCGAGCGCCCCACGGTCGACCTGGCCCGACGTGTAGTAGAGCAACGCGCGCATCGCCTCGGTAAGCGATTTCATCCGCAGCAGCATCCGCCGAACATCAGGATGCTCGACGATGGCGACCGGAGTGCGGTCGGGCGCTCCTGCGCGGGCCGATTGTACACGCTCCTGCGCATAATGCGCCGCCTGCTGGAAGGCGCGTTCGGCAATCTGGACGCCTTGGTTGCCAACATTGATCCGCGCATTGTTCATCATCGTGAACATCGCCGCGAGCCCGCGATTTTCTGCGCCGATCAACTCACCGATACATTCGTCATTATCGCCGAAGGACATCACACAGGTCGGTGAAGCGTTGATGCCCAGCTTGTGCTCGAGGCTGACGCAGCGCAGGTCGTTACGCCCACCCAACGAGCCGTCATCGTTCAGATGATACTTGGGAACGAGGAACAGCGAGATTCCCCGGCTACCCTCGGGCGCACCGGGCAGGCGAGCGAGCACCAGATGGATGATGTTCCTAGCCAGATCGTGCTCGCCCCAGGTTATGAAGATCTTCTGGCCCTTGATCCGGTATTTCCCGGCATGTTCGCTGTCTTCGATGGGCGTTGCGGTCGAGCGTAGCGCACCGACATCGCTCCCGGCCTGTGGCTCGGTCAGGTTCATCGTGCCCGACCACTCACCGCTGACCAGCCTGGGCATATAGCGCGCCTTTTGCTCGTCGCTGCCGTGATTCTCGATTGCGTCGATCGCGCCGACCGACAGCATCGGTAAAAGGTTGAAGGCCATATTCGCCGTGCCGAGATTTTCGAGCACGTTGCAGGCCAAGGTAAGGGGTAGTCCCTGACCGCCAAACTCTTCCGGAGAGGCTATCGCGTTCCAGCCCTGCTCGACATATTGGTCGTAGGCAGCAGCAAAGCCGTCGGGCAGGGTGACCACGCCATTGGCGAGCTTAGCGCCTTCGAGATCACCCACCCGGTTGAGCGGCGCGAACTCGCCGGCTGCAAACTGGCCAACCCCCTCGACAATCGCTTCGACCATGTCTGCTTCGGCGGCGGCGAAGCGTTCGTTCTGAGCCAGTTCGTTGATCCCGGCATTGACCTTGATCGCGAGTAATTGGTCCTGGGTGGGCGGAGTGTAATGCGTCACGTTGGTTGTCCTTGCGTGCTCCCGAAGAGCGATTCTCTTGGCTTTTGTTGCCTCTCACCTATAGCGCGGCGGCATGAGCGACAAGAACGCTACGGAACGCCTGCTTGCGGACGAGGCCGGGATCGCCCGTGCGGCTGAAATCCTGCGAAGTGGCGGGCTGGTCGCGGTACCGACCGAGACGGTTTACGGTCTGGCTGCGCGCGCAGATAGCGATGAGGCCGTGGCGAAGATCTATGCGGCGAAAGGGCGCCCCAGCTTTAACCCGCTGATCGTACATGTCGCATCGGTCGAGCAAGCGAGGGCGATTGCGGAGTTTCCCGGGAATTCTGCCGGGATAGCCAAGGCAAACTGGCCAGGGGCGCTTACGCTGATCCTGCCGAAGAGACTCGATGCGAAACTTGCCGATGCCGTCACGGCGGGGCTCGATACCGTCGCCGTGAGAATGCCCGACAATGCCGTGATGCGGCGCGTGATCGAGCTGTCCGGCGGCCCGCTAGCGGCCCCATCAGCCAACCGGAGCGAGGCGATCAGCCCCACATCGGCAGAGCATGTATTGTCGACGCTGGACGGCAGGATCGATGCTGTTATCGATGGCGGACCCACCCAAAAAGGTCTTGAATCCAACATTCTGGCGATCCGTCAAGACGGCACTTGGGAGGAGCTGCGGGCCGGGCCGCTGACGGTAGAGGGGCTTGATCACGCCACTATCCGCCGGGATAGGACCGGATTGAAAATGGAGGCGCCAGGTCAGCTGCGGCGGCATTACTCACCCGGAAAGCCGGTCCGGTTGAACGCGACCGAGGCAAAGGAGGGCGAGTTCCTGATCGGATTTGGACCTGTTGCGGGAGACGCGACGCTATCGAGTAGCGGCGATTTGGAAGATGCTGCGGCCAGGCTTTATTCGACACTTCATGCAGCCGCGCAGTCCGACAAACCGCGAATAGCGGTAGCACCTATTCCCGAGGAAGGAACCGGTAGAGCGATCAACGACCGCCTGCGCCGCGCTGCTGCCTAGTCGTTTTCCGGTTCGACCGGGATTGTCGGGCCCAGTTCTTCCATCTCGGCATAGGTTTCGCGCGCATTTTCGCAGGCGCTGCGGTCGCCGTCGTCGCAATCCTCGCGCTGTTTTGCGTATCGGCGTTCGAGTTTGCCGAGCCGCTCTTCGCGTTTGCGGATTTCGCGGCCGCGTTTTTCGTCAGCTTCGGACTGGCTGGTGGTAGCAAGATCGACGGCTTTGCCCGCAACACGAACGGGAGCGGTGGCGACATCGAGCGCGGTCTTGGCCAGGCAGCCCGACAACATCAGCGCCGCGCCGAGGACGAGAAAAGGGGCCAGACGGCGAGTGGGCGTGAACATGAAAGTTCCTTTCCCGAAGCCGCATAGCCCCTTTTTCCTTTATCGTCGATTTATCGTCGATTTATCGTCGCCGTTTCGGCTGATCAGTCCTCTTCGCGAACAGTCTTGCATTGAACGCGGCCCGAACCGATCGAGCTGACCGTACAGGTCGCCTCGCCGGTAACGGTGACGTTGCCCGAGCCGACGATATTGGCCTCCACCTCGCCATCGGAGGCAAATTCCGCATCGCCCGATCCGGCAATGGTGATTTCGGCGCCATCGACCTTGAGGCCTGCCATCCTGGCGGAACCCGAACCGGCCACCGTCAATTCGAGCTCGCCGGCGGCACCCGAGGCATTGTAAGTTCCAGCACCAGCCACAGTGACTTCGAGTTTCTCGGCGCTGACATTAGCTGTTGTCGCATCGCCGCTACCTGCAATAGTGACGCCGGCGTTTCCGGCTAGCGAAGCTGCTTCGAGCGAGCCCGACCCCGCGATCACCAGCTCTTCCGGCGATGGCATAGTTACACGGACGGTCGCGGTTCCCTTATTGTCCCAACCATCTTTCTCACGGTGGATACCAAGCGTGCCATCCTCCAGCGAGAAGCGCAGAGCGGCGACCGCTTCGTCATCGCCTTCGACCTGTATATCGAGCGTATCGCCGTCGCTGATGACGACCGTGTCGGGTCCGGCGAGAACGACTTCGGTCGGCGGATCGCCCGACATATCGAGTTCTGCCAGCGGCACGCCCTCCGTATCATTGATCCTCACGTCCATTCCGTCGCACCCAGCGGTGCCGAATGCCATTGCCATTGCGGCTACGGGGGCCAGCTTCTTGATAAGTGTGTGCAGCATGATGCAGCTCCTCCAATCTGTATTGCTGACATAATACAGCAACCATGCGAAAACAAGGTGCGGATATGAAAAGGGCCGCCCAAACGGACGGCCCCTATCGATGGGTTTAGACGCTTCGTCGATCAGCTGTCATCGTCGTCATTGTCGTAATATTGCGGAGCATGTTCGCGCAGGATGTCGAGGACTTTTTCGAGCGCAGTTGGCTCATCGGTCTTGTCCATCGCTGCCAGCTCGCGCGCAAGACGGCTCGATGCGGCTTCGAAAATCTGCCGTTCCGAATAGCTCTGCTCGGGCTGGTCGTCGGGGCGGAACAGGTCGCGGGTCACTTCGGCGATCAATACGATTTCGCCTGAATTGATCTTCGCTTCATATTCCTGCGCGCGGCGGCTCCACATGGTGCGCTTGACCTTGGGCTTACCCTTGAGCGTTTCCATCGCTTCCTTCAGCGTCTTGTCGCTCGAAAGCTTGCGCATGCCGATCGCCTCGACCTTGTTGGTCGGAACACGAAGCGTCATGCGTTCTTTCTCGAACCGCAGAACGTAGAGTTCGAGGTCCATGCCCGCGATTTCTTCGTTCTGGATCTCGGTCACACGGCCAACACCGTGCTTGGGGTAGACGACATAGTCGCCGACATCGAAGGCGAGTGCCTTGCCAGCCATAGTAAGTCCTTTCCTGCGGGCGGGTCACCATACAAACAGTCAAACACTCCAGCGGCCACACCGGAAGATGTGGTCGAAGCACGGATCTGTCTGTTCTTAAGTGGTCAGCGCCCTTCTCAGATATGCCTACGCGCCAGCATAAACCGGCGCGCTCGACCGATTATATAACACAATTGCAACAAAATTGCGAGTCGGTATCGAATGGCAACCGGGCTGGCTCCGAAACGGGACGGCTTCGGGCGGGTCAGACGCGGTTTTCGGAGGGGAAGTTAGTCGCCTTCGCCGGGCTCGGGAGAGAAGTATTTCTCCATCTTGCCTTCTTCGCCCTTGTGCTCGTCGGCGTCGGCTGGCGGCTCTTTCTGGGTGGTGATATTGGGCCACTCGGCAGAATATTTGGTGTTGAGCTCGAGAATCTTCTCCAGCCCGTCCTCGGTATCGGGCAGGATCGCCTCGGCGGGGCATTCGGGTTCGCACACACCGCAATCGATGCACTCGCTGGGATTGATCACCAGCATATTCTCACCCTCGTAAAAGCAGTCCACGGGACAGACTTCGACGCAGTCGGTATATTTGCACTTGATGCACGCTTCGGTGACGACATAGGTCATGGCTGGCGTGTTCCTTTGATCCTGTAACGCGTTTGTTCGCTGCTATGGCAGCTTGGGCTTACGGGTCAAGAAGCTGATAGCATGCTTGTGCTTCGGCGGCGGGGCCGCGGCGCTCTGGAAGTGTGACAATTCGGGCGATGCGGATGGTGTTTCCAAGCGGGAATGTCAGCACGTCGCCTGCCGCCACATCGTGGCTGTGGCGCTCGACACGCGCTCCGCTGCAACGGACGTGACCTGCATCGATCAACTTCTGCGCCTGGCTGCGCGTCCTGACGAAGCGCAAATAGCAAAGCAGCCGGTCGATTCTCAAAGGCGCATGCTCACTTTTTCATCAAGTCGGCGAGTCCGGCAAAGGCATTGCCCTCGCGCGGCCTGGATGGGCCGCGCGACTGACGCTGCTTCTTGCGACGAGAGGGCCGCCACTCCCAGCCATCGGGGCCGGACGGACCGTAGGCGTTCTCGGCGAGAGCTTTGGCCGGGTGGATACGAAAGCCCGCTGCACCCAGAAGGCGCTTGAAGCTGTCCGGCACTAGCCCGGTCGAGATCGCGAGCGAGGGATCGACAAAGAAACGCCTCTTACCCGATTTCGACCGTGCCTCATGTGCTGCCTTGAGAATTTTCTCGGCCACATCGATCCGGATCGCCTGCTTGCCGGCTAGGCGGTAGCCCGATGGCAGTTTGCCGGACCCGTCGATCACCGGGATCATTGCTTCGTCAAGCGGGCGCTTGTCGACTCCCATTGCCTTGAGCATCTGGCGCGGGGCTGGTTTGAGCAGGATCGGCGAAAAGATATCGAGCGCGCCGAAGGTGACACCAAGACGGCGCAGGAAAGGCCTCATTTCCTTGGGCAAATGCTCGATTCCGGCCTTTTCGCGACTGACATAGCCATGGCCCGCAATCAGTGTGAGCAGCAGGGCCCGGGCCTGCGAGCCTGCAGAATCGTCATGCGTTGCCGCTTCCATCTTGCCGAGCGGAGCGATGGGCTCGAGTTTCTTGGCAAGCCACCCTTCGAGCGCCTCGATCAGCGCCTTGCGATCCTGCTCGCCCAGCAACTCCAGATCGCGCGTCAACGCCAACCCGGCATTGGCGGGATTAGGGCCGATACCCAGTTCGGCGATGCGTTGGCCCTCCCACCAGATTGCGCCCCTGTCCAGCGTAAGCGAGTTCAGTCCGTCGGCTGCGAGTTTGCGCGCTTTCTCGCCCAGAATGCGCGGCAAGGCCTTCTCGCCGGCCGAAAGCAGCATCTTGCGATCCTCGTGCCGCGCGTTCGGATCGACGCTGAAGCGAAAACCCTCGACTCTGCCAATTGGCTCGTCCTCGACGCACAGCATGCCATCGCCTTTCAGTGTCACCGGCAGCATAGAGGCATCCTGTCCCAGGCTTTTCATCAGGATTGCGGTCCTTCGGTTTACAAATCTCTCGGTTAGCCGGGCGTGTAGCGCATCGGACAGCTTGGCTTCTACCCCCCGTGCGCGGCTGGCCATTTCATCACGGGCAAGCACCCAATCGGGGCGCTGGCAGATATAGGCCCAGCTGCGGATTGCAGCGATCCGGCCCTGGATGGTGTGGATGTCGCCCTGCATATTGTCGAGTTCGGCAATGCGGGCCGCGACAAAATCCGCGCCGATATAGTCGCTGCGCAGATCCTGCCACAGCCGCGCAACGAAGCGCGAATGCGTTTCCGCGCCGAGCTGGCGAAAGTCGGGAAGAGAACAAACCTCCCAGAATCTGCGCACTTGCGCTGGCCCCTTGACGTCTTGCGCAAGCGACTCGTCCGCCAACCGCTTGAGAACCGCGAGGTCGACGGTCTCGGGCATGATGCGCAATTCCGGTTCGTCTGGAATGCGTTCGAGGTCGGCGATCAGGGTGGCGATGGTGTCGAAACGCGGTTCGGAATCGCGCCAGAACAGTTTTGTCAGCGGCGCGAATTTGTGTTCCTCGATGGCATAGATCTCCTCTTCGGAGAACTCGGCGGATTCGATACCCTTGCTGCCAGCTCCGGACAGCGTCCCGAATGTTCCGTCGCGCTGGTGGCGTCCTGCGCGCCCGGCGATCTGGGCCATCTCGGCGGGCCGCAGGCGCCGCATTCGCTTTCCGTCGAATTTCTTGAGCGATGCGAAAGCGACATGATTGATATCGAGATTGAGGCCCATCCCGATAGCATCGGTCGCAACGATGTAATCGACCTCGCCCGACTGGAACAGCTCGACCTGGCGGTTGCGCGTTTCGGGGCTGAGGGCGCCCATCACCACTGCCGAGCCGCCGCGAAACCGGCGGAGCATCTCGGCCACCGCGTAAACCTGCTCGGCCGAGAAGGCGACAATCGCGCTGCGCGGGGGCAGGCGCGACAGTTTGCGCGGTCCGATATGGGTGAGCGTGGAAAAACGCGGCCGTTCGACCAGCTCAGCGCGCGGTACCAGTGTCCTGACCAGCGGTTCGAGCGTGGCAGCGCCGAGCAAAAGCGTTTCTTCGCGTCCCCTCGTGTGGAGCAGATGGTCGGTAAAGATATGTCCGCGCTCGGGATTGGCACCCAACTGCGCCTCGTCCAGCGCCACAAAGGCCGGTTGGCCGTTGGGTGATCCCGATTTGGGCATCGCCTCGGCCGTGCAGCAGAAATAGCGCGCATCGCCCGGTTCGATCCGCTCCTCGCCGGTGATCAGCGCGACTTGCTTCTCCCCCTTGATTGCAACCACCCGGTCATAGACCTCGCGCGCGAGCAGGCGCAGCGGAAAGCCCATCGCACCGCTCGAATGCGCACACATCCGCTCGATTGCCAGATGCGTCTTGCCTGTATTAGTCGGGCCGAGCACAGCCTTGATGGTGGATTGTTCGGACAGGCGGAGGTTCACAGGCAAGATGTGGCACCCACACCGCAGCTCCGCAACCGCTTGTCACCCCCGCTCAACAGCCCGCCGCGCATCTGAGTCCGCCCGTCGCAGCTTAAATCCATGTTAACTTTAATTCGGCAGGGAATTCTGTAACGCAAAGGTCCGGGTCGGGTCGCATACAGACAAGCCGCGACCTTCTTGAGGAGAGCGGATTGTACAAGCCGCAAGATAGCGATGATGCTGAAAAGGCAGCGAGCAGCGAGGGCGCCGCGTCCTGGCGTGCCGTCGCGCTGTCGCATTCGCAGATGATCGCTGACGACCGGCCCAAAGTGATCCAACGCACCAGCGGATTTACCGAGAAGTTCGACGAATGGCGGTTCGAGGCGTCAGAGAAACTCGGCAAGCTCGACCTTGCGCCCGATCTGGCCGAAGCCATCGGCAGCCGCCGCTGGTTCCGCGGCGTTGGCACCATGATCGGCCTGTCGGTTGTGGCTCTGGCCATGTGGCCCGATTTTGCTCCGCTCGAAGCCGCACCGGCGATGGAAATCGATGACGGCGTGCGCGACGAGTTTCGCAGCCAGATGATCATGCCGCTGGCATTGGGAGCCGATACGGGCCGCCGGATGGGCGCGACTCCTTCGGTTATAGCCCTCGAAAGCGCGCCCGAACGGCCACAGGTAGATCTGCTCGCCACACTTTCGCGCGGCGACAGCTTCGCCCGGATGCTCCAGCGCGCAGGCGTCGGTTCGGGCGATGCGGGCCGAGTAACCGACTTGATTGGCCGCTCGATTCCACTCGGCGATATCGAGCCGGGCACACAGGTCGACATCACTCTCGGCCGCCGTCCGGCTCCCGGCGAAGCGCGCCCTCTTGACGCCATCAACTTCCGCGCCCGCTTTGATCTCGCGCTGCAGATCGAGCGGGTTGACGGAAATCTCGCGCTCAAGCGCATACCCATCACGGTTGACGATACACCTCTGCGTATCCGCGGTACTGTTGGCAGCAGCCTCTATCGTTCGGCGCGTGCGGCTGGCGCTCCGGCGAGCGCGGTGCAGCAGTTCCTTTCGACGCTGGGTGATCACACCGATCTGAACCGTTCGGTCAGCGCGACCGACACATTCGATATCATCGTCGCGCATCGCCGCGCCGAGACGGGCGAGCGCCAGGCGGGCAAGCTGCTCTATGCCGGCATCGATCGCGGCGGGAAGCCCAAGACCCAGCTGATGCGCTGGGGCAAAGAGGGACGTTTCTACGAGGCATCGGGCGTGGGCGAGCAGCGCAGCGGGCTGCTCAAGCCGGTCCCCGGAGCGATCAGTTCGCGCTATGGTATGCGCCGCCATCCAATTCTTGGCTATCGCCGGATGCATGCAGGGCTTGACTTCAGGGCGTCACGCGGGACGCCGATTGTCGCCGTTACCGATGGCCGTGTGTCTGGTGCAGGCCGTATGGGCGGCTGCGGCAATGCTGTCCGCCTCAATCATGCGGGCAACCTGTCGACGCGCTACTGCCATATGAGCCGTGTTGCGGTTCGCCGCGGTCAGACCGTTCGCCGGGGTCAGGTGATTGGCTATGTTGGTTCGACCGGCCTCTCGACCGGTCCGCATCTGCACTACGAAATGTATCGCGGCGGTCGCTCGATCAATCCTGCATCGGTGCGCTTTGTTACCCGTGCGCAGCTATCGGGTAGCGATCTGCGCGAATTCCGCGCGGCGCTGGCAAAGCTCAAAACTGTCGAAACAGGCAAGGCGCTGGCCGATCTCAAACCCGAAAAGCCGCTTGATGAAGAGCCGGTGCGCGAGATCGACAAGCTGGAGAGCCCCAAAAAGGTTGGCTGACCTTACCATTCGCAAACACAATTGAACCGCCTGCCGATTTCCTGCACATGGCCACTCCATGACAGGTCTTTTTCCCGACACCCGGCTTCGCCGCACCCGTGCGACCGGCTGGAGCCGTGCGCTGCACCGCGAAACGCTGCTCACACCGGCAGATCTTATCTGGCCGCTTTTCGTCACCGAGGGCGATGGAGCCGAGGAGCCGGTTGCATCGCTTCCGGGCGTATCGCGCTGGTCGGTCGACGGGATTGTTGTTCGCGCAAAGGAGGCGATCGGGCTGGGCATCCCCTGCATTGCGTTGTTTCCCAATACGCAGGCGAACCGCAGGTCAGACGATGGGGCAGAAGCACTCAACCCCGATAATCTGATGTGCCGCGCGATCCGCGCGATCCGCGAGGCTTGCGGCGACGGCGTTGGAATCCTGACCGATGTCGCGCTCGATCCCTATACCGCGCATGGTCAGGACGGCCTGCTCGACGATGCAGGCTATGTGACCAATGACGACACTGTCGAGGTTCTGGTCGGACAGGCGCTGAACCAGGCGCGCGCCGGCGCCGATATCATCGCACCCTCGGATATGATGGATGGCCGCATTGGCGCGATCAGACAGGCCTTGGAGGCTGAGGGCCATGCCAATGTCCAGATCATGTCCTACGCTGCAAAATACGCTTCGGCTTTCTACGGCCCGTTTCGCGATGCGGTCGGTTCGGGCGGGCTGCTCAAGGGCGACAAGAAAAGCTACCAGATGGATCCCGCCAATGGAGAAGAGGCTCTGCGCGAAGTCGCGCTGGACATGTCGGAAGGGGCCGACAGCGTGATGGTCAAGCCGGGTCTGCCCTATCTCGACATCGTCCGCCGGGTGAAAGAGCGCTTTGAAGTGCCGACCTTCGCCTATCAGGTGAGCGGCGAATATGCGATGATAGAAGCTGCAGCGGCGGCGGGCGCGGGCGACCGCGATGCGCTGACCCTCGAAACGCTGACGAGCTTCAAGCGCGCGGGCTGCACAGGCGTACTGACCTATCATGCGGCGCATGCGGCCAAACTGCTGAATGGGTGACCTGGTCCTCGAGACCGAGCGGCTGGTTCTTCGCCGTGTCGACGAAGGGGATGCGGCGATCCAGCACCGCTTGCTCAACACGCCTGCCGTCATGAAGCATCTTGGCGGGGTGAAGGAACTCCACGAGATCGAGGCCAAGCACGCCAAAACCATGGCCTGTTTCGCGCGTGAAGGCTTCGGTTTTATGATGCTGGTAGAAAAAGAGAGCGGAGAGATGGTCGGCCATGCCGGCCTCAAACGCGTCGATCATCCGTTGGCACCCAATCGGGGCGACATGGAGATCGGCTGGCTGGTGCGCGAGGATCGCTGGCGGATTGGCTATGCGATGGAGGCGGCCTTGGCAGTGCGCGACTTGGCTTTCGCCACCCATGATGCGCCGCTGCTGGTTGCATTGACCTCGCAGGCGAATATCGGCAGCTGGCGGATCATGGAAAAGCTCGGCATGCGCAGGCGTAAGGATCTCGATTTCACCGACCCGAACTTTCCGCCGGAGGACAATCCGACGATCCAGTACAGTGTCGACCGTGAAGAATGGGAGGCGCTCCGCATATGAGTCACTTCCGACACGAAACCGACCGACTGATACTGCGCGACTGGCGTGAGGATGATTGGGCGCCCTTCTTCGATTATACCAATACCGCAGCTGTGATGCGCTGGCTCGGCGGTGTTATCGATGCCGACAAGCAGAAATGGATGCGCAATCGGCTGGAGGGCTACCGGCGCGATCACGGCTTCACTTTCTGGGTGGTGGAGCGAAAGAGCGATGGAGCACATCTGTCGGGGGAGATCCTCGGTTTCTGCGGCCTCAAGCTCTCCAACCAAGAGGGTGGGCCGATGGGCGAGCATGAAATCGGCTGGCGCTTGCGCGAGGATGCCTGGGGGCACGGCTATGCGCGCGAAGCCGCCGCCGCGTCTCTTGCCATGGGGTTCGAGCGCTTCGATGCTCCGCACATCCTCGCATTGACGGTCGAGGAAAACGCGGCAAGCTGGGGGATGATGAAACGGCTCGGCATGACAAGGCGTGCCGATCTTGATTTCGAGAATGATGATTTTGGTGCGGACACGGTGATTGTCTATTCGATCACGCGCAAAGAATGGGAGGAAAACAGATGAGCAGACCTGGCCTGCGAGTGGGCGTACGGATCATTCCGATCCACGGCAAGACACCCAAAATCCACGACAGCGCTTTTGTCGCGCCCGGCTGCGTCATCATCGGCGATGTGGAGATCGGGGCGGACAGCTCGGTGTGGTACAATTGTGTGCTGCGCGCCGATGTGTCGCGCATCCGGATTGGCGAACGGACCAATATCCAGGACGGCAGCGTGCTCCATTGCGACCCCGAGCGCCCAGGTGATCCCGATGGCAGCCCGCTGATAATCGGTGACGATGTGCTGGTTGGCCATATGGCGATGGTTCACGGCTGCACGATACAGGACCGCGGTTTTGTCGGCCTTGGCGCGGTTGCCATGAACAAGGCGGTGATCGGTTCGGATGCAATGTTGGCGGCAGGTGCGATGCTGACTGAGGGCAAAGTTATGGAAGAGCGCTCGCTATGGGCGGGTCGTCCCGCAAAACCGCTAAAGGGTCTGTCCGATGCAGCTGTTGCCGGAATGCGGATGGGCGTGGCGCACTATACCGAGAATGCAAAACACCATTCGGCGGCTGTCGCTGCGGCGGGCGAAGATTAGAGCCGACTTGTTGCGCGGCGCGACTTGTCCGGCTTTCACGTAGCCCGGGCGCATAATGTAACCGATTTGCGATGAAGTCCGTCTTGCCTTGATTCGATGCAAGTAGAAGCGGGGCGGCGGCGAGTCTTGGACGAGCGTTCCTGCAGCCCGCGTCTGTGGGTAGAGCGATAGTCAAAAAAGGGGGCGCAACCATTGTCGATTGCGCCCCACTGTATGTCATGTCCGGACCAAAGGAATGACGCTACTTCTTTTCTTCGCCCTTATCGTCACCCGCCTCAGCGTCGGGCTTTTCTGGTGCGGCTTTTTTGGCGGCCGGCTTCTTCTTCGGCTTGCGCTTGGGCTTCGACTTGGGCGGAGCGGGTGTAAGCTCGAAGGCGGGTTCGCCGTCCTTGATGCTCACATTGACTTCGCCGCCGCCAGACAGTTTGCCGAACAGTAGTTCTTCGGCCAGTGGTTGCTTGATCCGGTCCTGGATTAAACGGCCCATCGGCCTTGCGCCGTAAAGCTTGTCGTAGCCCTTCTTCGCCAGCCAGGCGCGGGCATCACCATCGAACTGGATATGGACGTTCTGGTCGGCCAGCTGCAATTCGAGTTCGAGAATGAATTTGTCGACCACGCGCGCGACAGTCTCGGTGCCGAGATAGGCGAAGGGCACGATTGCATCGAGACGATTGCGGAATTCGGGGGTAAACATCTTCTTCACCGCTTCGCTGCCCGCGTCTTCCTTCGAAACGTCGCCGAAGCCGATCCCCTGTTTGGCCATATCCGATGCACCGGCATTGGTGGTCATAATCAAAACGACATTGCGGAAATCGACCGTCTTGCCGTGATGGTCGGTCAGGCGGCCATTATCCATCACCTGCAGCAATATGTTGAACAAATCTGGATGCGCTTTCTCGATTTCGTCGAGCAGCAGCACGCAATGCGGGTTCTGGTCGATGGCGTCTGTCAGCAAACCGCCCTGGTCGTAGCCGACATAGCCCGGAGGCGCGCCGATCAGGCGCGAGACGCTGTGCCGCTCCATATATTCGGACATATCGAACCGCTTGAGTTCGATCCCCATGATCGAGGCGAGCTGGCGCGCGACTTCGGTCTTGCCAACGCCGGTCGGGCCGCTGAACAGGAAGCTGCCAATCGGCTTGTCCGGATCGCGCAGGCCCGCGCGACTGAGCTTCATTGCGGTCGAGAGACGCTTGATCGCTTCATCCTGACCAAAGACGACATGCTTCAGATCGCGTTCGAGGTTTTCGAGCGCCTTCTTGTCGTCCTTCGAAACCGATTTCGGCGGGATGCGCGCCATTGTCGCAATGACCGCTTCGATTTCGCGCGCGGTGATCTTCTTCTTGCGGCGGCTGGGCGGGACCAGCATCTGCATCGCGCCGACCTCGTCGACCACATCGATGGCCTTGTCGGGCAGTTTGCGGTCGTTGATGTAGCGGGCCGATAGTTCGACGGCGGTTTTGAGAGCGTCGAGCGTGTATTTGACCTTGTGGTGATCCTCGAAAGCGCTCTTCAGGCCCTTGAGAATCTTGATCGTGTCTTCGATTGTCGGCTCATTCACATCGATCTTCTGGAACCGGCGCAGCAGCGCTCGATCTTTCTCGAAGTGATTGCGGAACTCCTTGTATGTCGTCGAGCCGACGCAGCGGATCGTGCCGCCCGACAAAGCGGGCTTGAGCAGGTTGGAAGCGTCCATCGCTCCGCCGCTCGTTGCACCAGCCCCGATAACGGTGTGAATCTCGTCGATGAACAGGATCGCCTCGGGCATTTGCTCGAGCTCGTTCACGACCTGTTTGAGCCGCTCCTCGAAATCGCCGCGATAGCGCGTGCCGGCCAGCAATGCGCCCATGTCGAGCGAATAGATCACTGCTTCGGACAGAACGTCGGGCACATCGCCTTCGACGATCTTGCGAGCGAGGCCTTCGGCTATGGCGGTCTTGCCTACGCCCGGATCGCCGACATAGAGCGGGTTGTTCTTGCTCCGGCGGCATAGGATTTGGATCGTGCGATCGACTTCGGGGCCGCGGCCGATCAGCGGATCGACCTTGCCGGCCTCCGCCTTGGCATTGAGATTGACGGTAAATTGGTCGAGCGCGGTTTCCTTCTTGGCGTCGCCGCCCTTTTCCTCGACCTGAGCATCTTCGGCGCCCTGCGGCGGAGTCGTATCGAGCTGGCGCCCGCCCTTGCCGATGCCGTGGCTGATGAAGCTGACTGCATCGAGCCTGCTCATATCCTGTTGCTGCAGGAAATAGACCGCGTAGCTGTCGCGCTCGGAGAACAGCGCGACCAGGACATTGGCACCGGTTACCGTATCCTTGCCCGATGATTGCACATGCAGGATCGCGCGCTGGATCACCCGCTGGAAGCCGGCGGTTGGCTGCGGATCGGCATCGTCTTCGGTCTGGAGTGACTGGTACTCCTGGTCGAGATAGGTTTTGACCACCTCACCCAGTTCGGCGAGGTCTACCCCGCATGAACCCATCACTTGCGCCGCATCCTCATCGTCGATCAGCGCAAGCAGCAGATGCTCCAGCGTCGCATATTCGTGCCGACGTTCGGACGCATTGGCGAGCGCGGTGTGGAGCGTCTTTTCGAGGTTCTGGGCAAAACTGGGCATCAGCTCTCTTTCGACATCAGTGGATTACTTGCTCTTGTGAGAAAGTATGAACTTCTATGGTTAACGAAACCTAAATGGCGATGATGGCTGGCATTACGAGACAAAACCGCTTTGCAGCGCATCAGGAACTCTTCTTCCCGAACAATGCGTCGGCTGCTGCCATATGTGCTGTCGCCTTGTCGCGATGTTCAGCTACCCGCGCAATTTCTGCTTCGAGCAGGGCAATCCGTTCATCCAGCTCGTCGCGAGAATACGGCGACAAGTCCTCTGCCGAGAGCTTGCTTGCTGCGTCGCCTTTGGGGCGTGGCCGGTCATCTTCATCCATCGTGTCGTAACCTCGCAAGCATCCATGCTTGCTGTCAACAGCATGTGGGGTTACTCCCGATCCATACAAGCACAGTGTCGCGGGCTAGACACAAATACTACCGGGCCGATGCACCCGGCAGCCACGGAGCGGATTGATGGGGGTCGCAATTCCGGAGACAATGACGGCTATGGGATTCGATGAACCCGGCGGCCCGGAAGTGTTGCGCGCCGAGACGGTCCCGGTCCCGCAGCCAGGCGAAGGGCAGGTTCTGATCCGAGCTGCCTATGCAGGGGTCAACCGTCCCGATGTTATCCAGCGAATGGGGCGCTATCCCGCCCCGCCGGGAGCGTCCCCAATACCCGGGCTCGAGGTCGCTGGTGACATAGCTGCCGTCGGCCCAGATGTCCCGGACGATTTTATCGGCGACAGGGTCTGCGCGCTCGTTTCAGGTGGCGGCTATGCCGAATATTGCCTTGCGCATATCGGGCATTGCCTGCCTGTCGCCCATAATATGGGCCTGGCTGAGGCAGCCGCCATCCCCGAAACGCTGTTCACCGTTTGGCACAACGTTTTTGAGCGTGGCTGGGCGAAGGAGGGTGAGACCTTACTGGTCCATGGCGGGACGAGCGGCATCGGCACCATGGCCACAATGCTTGGCAAGGCATTCGGATTGACCATCATCACGACGTGCGGTGACGAGGCCAAATGCGCCGCTTCGCGCGATCTCGGGGCCGATCTTTCGATCAATTACCGCGAGACCGATTTCGTCGAGGAAGTGAAGGCTTTCACCAAGGGCGAGGGCGTCGAGATGGTGCTCGATATGGTGTCGGGCGACTATGTGCCGCGCAATCTCAAATGTCTCGCCGAAGATGGCCGACACGTTACCATCGCCGTGCTTGGGGGGATGCGGGCCGAGCTCAATATGGCGGTGGTTATGGGCCGCCGCTACACGCTGACCGGCTCGACGCTGCGTCCGCGCTCGGATGCGTTCAAAACGCTGCTCGCGGGCGAGATAGAGCGCAATGCCTGGCCCTTGTTCACCGAGGGCAAGCTCAAACCGGTGATGGACGAAACCTTCCCGCTGGCCGAAGCTGCCGCTGCGCATAGGCGGATGGAAGCAGGCGACCACATAGGGAAGATAGTGCTGGAGGTCGCCGGTGGGTGATGCGCGGCAGGGCGCTTAAACGCTTGCCGATTCTGCTTCGATGGCCTAGATCGTCGGTCAAGCGGCCGCTCCGAAAGGGGCGGCCCTTCTATTTTCAAAGGTAAATTCGATGACTGACCAACCCAAACCGCTGATGCCGCATGCGACCGCAACCTGGCTGATCGACAACACTTCGCTCGCTTTCGAGCAGGTTGCCGAATTCTGCGGCCTGCATATCCTCGAGGTTCAGGCGATGGCTGACGATCTTGCGGGTTCGAAATATACCGGGCGCGATCCGCTGCATTCGGGCGAACTGACGCAGGAAGAGATCGACAAGGGTCAGGCCGACCCCAACTATTCGCTGGTTATGCAGAAGGCGCCAGTCGAGGTCACCCGTACCAAGGGGCCGCGTTATACACCGGTCTCCAAGCGTCAGGATAAGCCCGACGGCATTGCCTGGCTGCTGCGCAACCATCCGGAAATTTCCGATGCGCAGATTTCGAAGCTGATCGGCACCACGCGCAACACGATCAATGCGATCCGCGAACGCAGCCACTGGAACATCCAGAATATCCAGCCGAAGGATCCGGTGACGCTCGGCCTGTGCTCGCAGCGTGAACTGGACGCCGTCGTTGCCAAGGCAGCAAAGAACATCAAGCCGGTCGAAGGTGAAGAGGCTCCCGTCGAGGTTGCGGCACCAGATGCAGGGCTGAGTGATCGGGAAAAGCTGATTGCCGAACTTCAGGCAGAGCGTGAAGCGGCTGCCAAGGAAGCTGCCGAAGCCGCACAGGAAGCCGAGGCCGCCGCATGGCTCGAGAACAAGCGCGCCGAAGAGGCTGGTGAAGAAGGCGCAGGTAGCAGCGAAAGCTGACCTGCACGCCACACTTGGATCGAAATTTGACGTAAATCATCGCGATATGGGCTTTTGCCCTTGTCGCCGTGTGCGCCTTGAGCCATCAAACTTACATGAGTGTAAGTAGCGCCCAAAACCCGTTTGCCGAAATCGAATATCACCATCCCACGCCGTGGGATGCGACATTCGAACCCATGGCCCTGCCGGAGATGTTTGCCACGACTACCAAGCGTGCGCCCGAAACATCACTGGTTCATTTCATGGGGCGTAGCTTCAGCTATGGCGAACTCTATGCCGATGCGCAGCGCTTCGCTGTTGCGCTGCAAGAACGCGGAATTGAGCCGGGCGACCGTGTCGGCCTGTTTCTGCCAAATGTGCCGATTTACGTTGCGGCCTATTACGGCGCGATGATGGCGGGCGCAGTAGCGGTGAATTTCTCGCCGCTCTATTCGGTCGAGGAGCTTTCGCAGCAAGTCGCGGACTCTGGCACGCGGATGCTGGTGACAGTTGACGTTCCCGAGCTCTATCGAACAGCCGATGAGGTGCTGCGCGGATCGGATCTCGAAGCGCTGGTCGTCGGCAAGCTCTCGAAAATGCTACCCAGCCTCAAGGGTTTCGCCATGCGATTGCTGGCGCGCAGCAAGATCGCGAACGTCGCTTACTCACCGGCAATCGTCGATTGGGATGCGATGCTGGAGCGTGCGGGCGATCCAGGCTCTACGCAGCTGCCCAAGATTGGCCCTTCGGATCTCGCGCTACTGCAATATACTGGCGGGACGACCGGCGCGCCCAAGGGTGCAATGCTCAGCCATTCAAACCTGTCGATGAACGCGCAGCAGGTCGCCTCGATCAATCCGTTCGGCAATGCGCAAAACGAAGTGTTTATGGGCGCGCTGCCGATGTTTCATGTCTTCGCGAACACCGCTTTGCTTAACCATGCGGTTGCAACCGGTGCGTCGATAGCGATGGTCCCGCGCTTCGAATCCGCGCAAGTGCTCGATACGATAGAAACGCATGGGACAACCGGCTTTCCGGGCGTCCCGACGATGTTTCAGGCGCTGCTCGACAATCCCAAAACCGCTAAGTGTGATCTGTCGTCGCTCAAGGTCTGCATTTCCGGCGGGGCGCCGCTCGCTGCGCCGTTGCGCGAGAAGTTTGAAGCGGAAACCGGTGTTCGAGTGGTTGAGGGTTACGGTCTGACCGAAAGCTCGGGCGTTGTCTCGGTCAATCCCTATGAGGGCACACGCAAGTCGGGGACGATAGGACAGGTCGTTCCGGGGACGCGCGTCCGCTTTGTTGACAAGGAAGATGCGACCCAGCCTGCGGCAGAAGGCGAGCCGGGCGAACTCGTTATCAACGGTCCGCAGATCATGCAGGGCTATTGGAACCGGCCCGAAGAAGCCGCCTCAGCCTTCGTGGAAATCGATGGCGAGAAATGGCTCCGCACAGGAGACATTGCCATCCGCGATGAGGACGGATTTATCTCGATAGTCGATCGCAGCAAGGATATGATCGCGGTCGGCGGGTTCAAAGTGTTCCCAAGTCAGGTCGAGAATGTCCTGGTTGAACATGAGGCGGTCAAGGAAACGCTGGTTCTCGGCATGCCCGACGATTATCTCGGCGAAACCCCGCATGCATATGTGACGCTGAATGACGGGCACGATATTTCCGAAGACGCGCTGGCGGAATGGTTAAACACCCGCGTTGGTAAGCATGAGCGCGTATCGAAAGTGGTGCTGCGCGACGAACTGCCGAAAACGATGATCGGCAAGCTGGATCGCAAAGCTCTGCGCGCAGAAGTCTGCGGCTAGAAAACCAGCAATGAAGGAGGCGACTTAGGTCGCTAGCGTCAGCTTTGGCTCTTCGTCGCTATCGGGGGCAGCGCTTTCCGGCTGTGCGGGCGTCGCGACATTACCGGCGACCGTCTTGCCGCCCTGCGGCGCGAAGCTGCCTTCCACGACGGCACCCTGCTCGATAGTCAGCGCCTCGTAGTGAACGTCGCCTTTGATCCGCGCTGTCTTGAGAATAACCAGCTCGCGTACGGTGATCGATCCGGTCAGAGCTCCGGCAAGCCTCGCGCTTTCCGCCTTCACAGCTCCGTCGATGGTGCTCGCTTCGCCCTGCACGAGTGACGAACAGGCAATGTCCCCCTCGATCATGCCATCAACATGAAGCTCGGTCGTGGCCGAGATGTCGCCCTTGATCGCTACATCTGCCCCGATCACCGAAAAGGTTGAATTGCCGCCCATCTTTCTATCGGACGCGCGCCGGTTGTGCGGAACGGGCGCTGTCTGTTCGGGCTTCTTTGAGAACATGGGGGGCTTTCTCCAGGAATGGACGCGGGTTGACCGCGCGGTCGTTAATACGCACTTCGAAATGAAGATGCGGGCCGGTCGAGCGGCCGGTGCTGCCAATTCCGCCAATGATGTCGCCTGCAGCAACCTCCTGCCCCGCGGCGGCATTGAACTTCGACATATGAGCGTAGCGGGTCATCAGACCGTTACCATGCTCGATCTCTACAGTCTTACCGTAACCAGATTTCCATCCGACATAGGATACAGTGCCCTTCGCGGCGGCGTGGATCGGCGCGCCATAGGGGCCTTTGAAATCAAGACCCGAATGCATCGCGCCGCCGCCGCTGAACGGGTCGCGGCGATAGCCGAAGCCCGATGAAATCTTGGCAACGCTAGCGGGGGTAAATTGCGGAATACCGTCAAGCCCACGCTCTAGTGCCGACATGCGAGCCATGCTCAGCCCCAGGCGTTCGAAACGGGGGTCAACCTTGCCGTCGCTGCCGGTTGAGAGTATCTCGAGCGGACCACCCATCGCCTCCCGGTCGGCATTGCGCGCGATCACTTCGGGGTTGAGACCAAGCTGTCGGATCGCTCTGGAAGCGCGTGCAGCACGGCGATCAGCGTACCGGGTCAGGCGCTCGACATAGGCAAGCTGCCGTTGCTCAAGACGGGCCAGACCTGCCGCTTCGGGTATAAGGGCGCTGACTTTTGAAACTGTTTCAGCTGCTGCTTCAGACGAGTCAGAAACGGTTTCGCCTTCGCGGGCGTCGTCGGGCAAGAGAGGCCCCATTGCTTCAAGAAACTCCTGGCGCTTGATCAGCTCTTGCGTCGTTTTCTCGATATCGCCCGCATATTCGGCGACGCGATCTTCTGCGCTGGCAACTTGTGCTTCGCGCTCGAGCAGTAAGTTGCGATCGGCCTGCGCGCGATATTGGCTCCACGCCATAACCGCCATGGAAATGGCCCAAGCCGCCAATGCGATAAGCACGGCGGTCGCGGCGATCTTCTGGAATCGCGATGAAATCTTGATGAAGCGGACTTGCCCCTGCGATCGCATGAAAAATTCGCGATCCGGGAACCAGTCAGCCAGACGGCTCGTCCATCCGCCTGCTGATGCGTTCTGTTCCAAGAATTACCCCATGACCCGTATTTTTTGTTGCGCGCCCGCTAGCATGGGAACATCCCTGCGTCGAATCGCTTAACCAGACTCACCGCTGACACAGGGCGAATCGACGGACTCGCGCGGCGAATCGTTTTCCAGTGTTGAAATTATCGTGTGCGGAGCCGCATTTTTCGCGAATCGGGTGCCCTGCAAGGGCTAAATTTGCTGCTTCTCTCCCGGGAGAGGGCTGCTACATGTCCCGGAATGGCAAGCATGACACAAATCGCCGAGGACGCCGCGGAATTGAATCCTGAGGAGCTGATTTTCCGGCTGGCAGAGCACGCGCGTGCAGCGCAGACGGGCCTGTCCAAACTCGATTCCGAGGCGAAAACCGGGGCACTGGTGTCTGCGGCGCAAGCGATTCGCGATCAATCAGGCGCGATTCTGGCAGCCAACAAACTCGATCTTGCGGCGGCGCGCGAAGCGGGCCTGTCATCGGCGATGCTCGACCGTTTGGCGCTCGATCATGACAGGCTCGCTGCGATTGCCGAGGCGGTCGAGAATGTTGCGAACCTCCCCGACCCGGTTGGTGGGCAGATCGATCGCGCCGTGCGGCCCAATGGCCTCGAAATGTCGCGCGTTCGCATTCCTATCGGTCTGATCGGCATCATCTATGAAAGTCGACCCAATGTGACCGCCGATGCCGCCGCCTTGTGCGTCAGATCGGGCAACGCCATTATCCTTCGCGGTGGGAGCGAGGCGGTCAATTCCAACCGAGCATTGCACCGCGCTTTCGCCGATGGCCTCGATCAGGCGGGGGTAAGCCCCGATGTCGCGCAGCTGGTGCCGACCCAAGATCGTGCGGCGGTCGGGGCCATGCTCTCGGCACATGGCCTGATCGACATGATCATTCCGCGCGGTGGCAAGGGGCTGGTTGCGCGGGTGCAGGCTGACGCGCGGGTTCCGGTGCTCGCCCATCTCGATGGCATCTGCCACACCTATGTCCATGCCGCCGCCGACCCGGAGAAGGCGCGCGCAATAGCCGTGAATGCCAAAATGCGCCGGACGGGCATATGTGGCGCAATGGAAACATTGTTGATCGACACTGGCTATTCCGATCAAGCTGGCCTCGTGGCGGCGTTGCTCGATACAGGCTGCGAGCTGCGCGGCGACGATCATGCAATGACGCTTGATCCGCAGGTTAAACCTGCCTCGAGCGATGATTGGAACACCGAGTATCTCGAACCGATCCTGTCGGTGAGGGTCGTCGACGGTTTGGATGACGCTCTTGCGCATATCGCCGCGCATGGTTCGGGCCACACCGATGCGATTGTGACCGAGGCTGAAGACGCGGCAGAGCGCTTTCTCGCCGAAGTCGATTCGGCGATTGTGATGCACAACGCGTCAAGCCAGTTCGCCGATGGCGGCGAGTTCGGTTTGGGTGCGGAGATCGGAATAGCGACGGGCCGCCTGCATGCACGCGGGCCGGTCGCACTCGAAGGCCTGACCACTTATAAATGGCAGGTGCGCGGTGATGGACAGGTGCGCCCCTAAGCATGCGGACCGGACTCCTCGGAGGCAGTTTCAACCCGGCGCATGGCGGACACCGGCGAGTGTCGCTGTTTGCCCTTGAGGCACTCGGACTCGATGAAGTCTGGTGGCTGGTGTCTCCGGGCAATCCGCTGAAACCGAGGAAGGGTATGGCACCGCTGGCGGCGCGGGTGCGCTCGGCGGCGAAGCAGGCGCGGCGCTCGCCGATCCGCGTAACCGCAATCGAGCGCGAGTTGGGGACACGTTATACAGTCGATACGCTGGCCGGGATCAGGCAGCGTTATCGCAAGCGGGAATTCGTCTGGCTGATGGGCTCGGACAATCTCGCCCAGTTCCACCGCTGGAAAAACTGGCGTGGGATAGCGCGGCAGATGCCGATTGCGGTGATCGCGCGGCCCGGTTATGATGCAGATGCTATCGCCAGTCCCGCGATGGCTTGGCTGCGGCGCTACCGCGTGTCGTCGGCGACATTCAGAAACGGGACAATTGGGAGCGTACCGGCTCTGGTGACATTGCGTTTCGATCCGGATTCTCGTTCGGCAACGGCCATTCGCCGGGCCGATCCGAACTGGGCATCGCATTTGTCAAATGGGCCTTTGCGCGACCAAGTGACTCGCCGATTGATTGACAGTGATGAAGGTGCGGATCCCGCATGATCGAAGCGCTGGCTTTCACGTCGCAAGACACAGCTTTCATTCAGATAATTCGGAGTATCGACAACGCCTATGAACCAGGCGCCCATTTCTTCGGCCGAGCGCGGCCAGACCACATCCGCTGCCGGCGGAGCCGCCCCCTTGTCTGAAACGGAAGCGCCCGTGGCCGCCGAACCGGGCAGCCTGCTCGCGCTGGTGCTCGATCAGCTGGATGACGACCAGGCGCAGGAGATCGTGACGATCCCGCTCGAGGGCAAATCATCGATAGCCGACTACATGGTGATCGCTTCAGGCCGCTCAACCCGCCAGGTCGCGTCCATGGCGCAGAAGCTGGCGGAAGAGGTCAAGCATGGCGGTCACGGTCCGGTGCGGCTCGAAGGCCTGCCCGCTGCTGACTGGGTTCTGATCGATGCTGGCGATGTCGTGGTTCACCTGTTCCGCCCCGAAGTGCGCAGTTTTTACAATCTCGAGCGCATGTGGGCGTTTGGTGATGCGCCGCCCGTTGCCACGGGCTCGGCCTGACCGGGAAGGTTTGGGGGCTGCTAGATGCTGCTGCACGTCATCGCCCGCGGCAAGATAGCGCGCAGCCCCGAAGCCGAGCTTGTCGAGCGTTACGAGAAGCGACTGAACTGGCCGGTCAAGCTGACAGAACTACCCGAAACGGGCGGCAGAATTCCTGAACCGCAAACACCCTTGCGGACGGTTTTGCTCGATGAGCGCGGCAAGCAGTTCGGCTCTCAGGATTTTGCCGATCTGGTTGGCCGTTGGCGCGAAGATGGCATTCGTGAGGCGCGCTTTGTCATCGGTGCGGCTGACGGCCATTCCCGGCAGGAGCGGGATGAAGCTGATGTGCTGATGGCATTCGGCAAGGCGACATGGCCGCATCTGATGGCGCGCGCGATGCTGATGGAACAGTTATACCGGGCAACCGCGATCCTGGCCGGTCATCCCTATCATCGAGCGAACTAATCGGGCAAAGAGACGTCATGACGCTCAATCGCCTTGCCCTGATCATTCTGGCGACAGGTTCATTGGCGGGCGCGACGATTGCCTTTGCCCAGCGCGAAGCAGCGCCGGAAACAGCCCAAGAGACGCGAACCGCTTTGCAGCGTGCGTTGGCGGAATCGAAAGAGGCTGAACAGCGCGGTTTGCGGCTCGAAGCCGAGGCTCGTGAGGCAACCGAGGCGCTCGAAAAGACCGCGCGCGAGGCAGCGGCTATGGCTGCGCGGATCCAGCAGGCCGAAGCCGGGATTGCTGCAGCGGAAGCGCGCATCAAGCTGATTGATGACGAACGGGTAAAGTTGGGCAAGCGGCTTGCCGAGCGCCGCGAGCCACTGATCCGCCTGACCGGCGCTTTGCAGAAACTTGCGCGGCGCCCGCTGGCGCTGTCTGCGCTCAAACCGGGGAGCGTCCGCGAAACGGTCTATCTGAGAGCGATGCTTGAAAGCGCGATCCCGCAAGTGCGCCAGCGCACGGCGGCGCTAAGAGAAGAGATCAAGAAAGGGCGCGCGCTCGAAGCCGAGGCTCGTCAGGCGCTCGCGGCTCTCGAAGAGAACGAAACACTGCTCGAGAACCGTCGCAGCCAGCTGGCGGCTGTCGAAGCGCGCCAGACGCTTGCGGCGAGGCGCGCTGGCGGGGATGCAGCACGCGAGAAAGAGCGCGCCTTGGCTCTGGCGGAAGAAGCGCGCGACCTTGATGGCTTGATCGAACGGCTCGATCAGGCGGGGAGCCTCCGGCAGGAGCTGGCGGGTCTGCCTGGGCCGATCATGCGGCCCGACCGGCCCGAAGCGCGCCTCACCGACACCGCTACTGCGAGCCCCTCTCCATCGGCAACGGCGACATCATTCCAACTTCCGGTAACCGGCCGGACCATCGCTGGCTTCGGTGAAATTGGCGAAGGCGGTGTGCGTAGCAGCGGCATCTCGCTGTCTCCGCGCGATGGCGCACAGGTCATCGCGCCCGCCGGTGGTCGTGTCGCTTTCGCCGGCCCTTATCGCGGTTATGATCGGATCGTGATAATCGAACACGATGGCGGTTGGACCAGTCTGGTCACGGGGCTGGCGCGGACCGATGTCGCGGTTGGCGATGATCTGGTGACCGGCTCGCCGCTCGGCGTGGCGGGCTCCCAAGGGCCGGTTGTAACTCTGGAAATCCGGCGCAACGGCACACCGGTCAATCCGCTTGAGCATATTCGGTAGACCGGTTCCCAGAACGATGAATATGGGTAATTGGTCGATAGCTGATCGTTCCAACGCGGGACGCCGGGCATAAGCTAATCTGGCATTCAGCCGCCTTGCGCGATACATTCGCGTGAATCGAAAGGCTCCGATATGAAATTTGCCCCGCTTCTCAAGTCCGCCGCGCTCGTTTCCGCCGTTGCGCTGATCCCGGCAACGACCGCTACCATGGCGCAGGTCGATGGCCGTGCGAGCCCGGAGTTTGCCAAGCTTTTTGCGACTTACCAGCAGATCAAGGCCAACTACGTGGAGGAAGTGGATGACGAGAAGCTGATCCGCGGCGCGATTGACGGTATGCTGGCCTCGCTCGATCCGCATTCGGGTTATCTCGATGGGTCGGACCTTCAGCGGCTCAACACCATGATCGACGGGAACTATTCGGGCCTCGGCCTTTCGGTGATCATGGATGATGGCGCTGTGAAGATCATCTCACCGTTCCGCGGCAGTCCGGCTGAAGAAGCCGGTATCAAAGCGGGCGACTACATCACCCACCTTGATGGCGATTTGATCTATGGCGGCGATCTGGATGAGGCGGTTGGCCGGATGCGCGGCCCGGCGGGCACGTCGATCCGTCTGACGGTTTTCCGCCCGGGCCGTGATGAGCCATTCGATGTGACGGTTACGCGCGGTGTGATCGAGCTTGAACCGGTCACCCAGTCGCTCGAAAGCGGCAATATCGGGGTCATCACCGTTAACGAGTTCTCGCGCGACGTCGGCGCAGATGTGTTTGCCGCATGGCAGAAGCTGCGCCGTGAGGCGTCGGGCCGGGTTAACGGGCTGGTGCTCGATCTGCGCTCGAACCCCGGCGGTTCGCTCGATGAGGCGGTCGCCCTGTCCGATTTGTTCCTCGACAAGGGCCGCATCGTTTCGCAGCGCGGCCGTGCCACTGGCGAAACGATCTATTATGACGCGGAAACGGTATATCGCGGCGAGATAGCGGCGGACCTGCCGATTATCGTGCTAATCGATGCGGGGTCGGCATCCGCATCCGAGATTGTGGCGGGCGCTCTTCAGGATCACCGCCGCGCGGTGGTTATGGGCGAGACAAGCTTCGGTAAGGGCAGTGTGCAGACGCTGCTGCCGCTCACAAACAATTCGGCTCTCAAGCTGACCACCGCCCGTTACTACACGCCGGCAGGCAAGTCGGTTCAGGAGGGCGGTATCACGCCCGATATTCGCGTGCCGCAGCTTTCGGACCCCGATCTTGAGAAGCGCGCCAAGTTCCAGCTGCGCGAATCCGATCTTCGCGGCCATCTGGTCAACGAACTGGCGTTGGAGGATGAGGCTCTGGAGACCGACAAACGCGACGACCCGCGCTTCAAACTGACCGCTGCGGAATTGAAGGAACAGGGCGTTGAAGACTTCCAGCTGCATTACGCGCTCGACACGCTACGCCGCACGGCTCCCAATGCGATTGCTCGAGCCAACTAATTCGCCGATAGGGGCGCGATGACCGACACATCCGAATTCAAGCTGGCGCAAAGGCTGGCTCTCGGCATTCCCGCGCTATTGCTCGGGGGTGCCTATATTTCCGAGTATGGTTTTGGCCTGTTCCCATGCGAAATGTGCTGGTGGCAGCGCTGGCCGCATTTCGCAGCCGTTGGTCTGGGGCTGTTGTCCTGTGTCGCGCCGGCGAAGAAGGTCTGGGTTGCGCTCGCTGCGCTAGCGATCCTTGCATCGGGCCTGATCGGCGGCTTTCATGCTGGCGTGGAATATGGCTGGTGGGAGGGGATAACCGGCTGCGCCACCACCGACATTATGAGCTTCGACGTGGTCCGCTGCGATGTGGCACCATGGAGCCTGTTGGGCGTTAGTCTCGCCGGATGGAACTTCCTCATTTCAACGATCAGCGCGATTGCAATATTCGCACTGCTCGGACGATCAACCAGAGCAGGAAACCTATGAGCAGGGCGATTTCCAAACCCGATATCCACCGCATGATCCGCGTCGACCAGGCTGGCGAGTTTGGCGCGACGCGCATCTATGCTGGCCAGTTGGCCGTAATGGGTGATCGCCATCCGCTATCGGCTGAAATCAAGGCGATGGCGGCGCAAGAAGATGTCCATCACGAGAAATTCAACCGATTGATGGCCGAGCGCGGCGTGCGGCCCACCGCGCTGCATCCCTTCTGGTCGGCGGCGGGATACGCGCTGGGCGCAGGGACTGCATTGCTTGGCCCCGAGGCTGCAATGGCATGCACCGCCGCGGTCGAGACGGAGATCGACAAGCACTATTCCGATCAGCTCGAAGAGCTCGCCGAGAATGGCGACGACCCCGCATTGTCCGATATGATCGAAACATTCCGCGAAGAAGAGCGCGAGCACCGCGATGCCGCCCTTGCGGCCGGTGCGGAAAAGGCGCCTGCCTATCCGCTGCTGTCGGGCGCAATCCGGTTCGGCTGCCGGGTGGCGATCAAGCTGGCCGAGCGGGTCTGAACCAGCTTCATATGGCATTCACCGGGATCGGTGCTAGAATGCGCTCAAACAGTCACAGAACCGGATTTTGTCCATGAAACGCCAAGTTGTTACAGCCCTGATTGCCTGTGCCGCGAGTTTTTCGACGGCGGCAACGGCGCAGGATGAAGCGCAGACCCAGACCGTCCCGGACGACGTCCAGACGGCGATTATCTACGGCGATGACGATGCGCCGCCTTGCCCCAGCGACCGGGTTTGCGTGATCGTCGTTCTTGCGGAAGGCGAGCGTTACCGGATCCCCCCCGACCTGCGGGTGAGCTCAGACCCGGCGAATACGGCCTGGGCACGCCGGGTGGAACGTCTCGAAATGATCGGCGATTTCGGGGCTTTGTCCTGCTCGACTGCGGGCGCCGGAGGCTTTACGGGCTGCACCCAGCAATTGCTTGAACAGGCCTATGGCGAGAAACGCGAAGGGGCAGAAGTTCGGTTCAGCGAGCTGATCAATGCCGCGCGTCAGGAGCGTCTCGACCGGATCGATGATGAAGCAGCCGAAGAGCAGGCGCGTGTCGAAGCGATCGAACGCGAATATCTGGAGCGGCTGGAAGCGGAGCGTAATGCAACCTTGCCCGATGAACAGGAAGGCGCGGAAGCCGAAGCTCTGCCCGATCCCAATACTGAATAGGCGCTATTAACCTTATTCGGCTAAGGCGCGCTGCATGAGCAAGCCTGTCAAAATTCTCAGTGTTTTCGGGACGCGCCCCGAAGCGATTAAGTTCTTTCCACTGGTTCACGCGCTGGAGAGCGATGATCGCTTCGATTCGCGTGTGTGCGTGTCCGGCCAGCATCGCGGGATGCTCGATCAGGTGCTCGAAATTGCATCGATCGCGCCGCATCACGACCTCGATCTGATGCAGCCCGACCAGACGCTCGATGCGCTGACCGCCAATCTGCTGACTGGTGTCGGCAAGGTGCTCGATGAAGAGAAGCCCGACTGGGTGATCGTCCAGGGCGATACTGCGACCGCAATGTCGGGTGCGCTCGCGGCATATTACCGCAAGATCCCGGTTGCGCATGTCGAGGCGGGCCTGCGCAGCGGTAATATCCATCATCCCTGGCCCGAGGAGGTCAACCGCAAGATCGTTGGCAGCTTCGCCGCCCTGCATTTCGCGCCGACCGGGACGGCGGCCGATGCCCTGAAGCGCGAGGCGGTTGATCCGGCGACAATCCATGTAACCGGCAACACGGTAATCGACGCGCTCCATTGGATCACCGGTGAGATCGAGAAACGCCCTGAACTGGCGACCGACCTGGCTGATCTGGAACGAAGCTTTGCCGGAAAGCGGATTATCGGCGTAACCAGCCATCGCCGCGAGAATTTCGGTGGCGGGATGGAGGCGATCGCCGACGCCATCCGCCGGATCGCCACGCGCGATGATGTTGCGATGATTTTCCCGGTTCATCTCAACCCCAATGTCCGCAAGGTAATGAATGCCGAGCTGGAGGGGCTCGACAATGTCGCCTTGATCGAACCGCTCGATTATCCGCATTTCGCGCGGCTGCTCGATATCTGCGCGCTGATGCTGACCGATAGCGGCGGTGTGCAGGAAGAAGCGCCCGCGCTGGGCAAGCCGGTGCTTGTCATGCGCGAGACTACCGAACGCCCCGAGGGAGTCGAAGCCGGTACGGCAAAGCTGGTCGGGACCGACGCCGACACAATAGTCGCCGAGTGCAATCGCCTGCTCGATGACGAAGCAGCCTATTTGGCGATGTCGAAGGCGCACAATCCGTTTGGCGATGGCCAGGCCGTGCAGCGCATAATCGAGGCCCTCGCCGCCGCGTAATCGTTACCGGTATGTTTACCTTCTCTGCGTAAGGCTGCTGCAAACATATCCAGCAGCGGGAACATCATGCGCGGCGAAAACAAACCTGAAGTCTGTGTTATCGGCCTTGGCTATATCGGTCTGCCCACAGCGGCGATCATCGCCCGTGCGAACTGCCCGGTAACGGGGATCGACGTTTCCGACGAGGTTGTCGAAACGATCAATCGCGGCGAGATTCATATCGAGGAAGTCGATCTAGACGGGTTGGTGCGCGGCGTGGTTCAGCGCGGAATGCTCAAGGCCTCGACCCAGATCGCGCCAGCCGATGTGTTCGTGATCGCGGTGCCGACACCGTTCGAGAAGGACGGCAATCACACGCCCGACACATCCTATGTGATGGCCGCTGCAACCGAAGTCGCCGGCGTGCTCAAGAAGGGCGACTGCGTCATCCTCGAATCGACCTCGCCGGTCGGTACGACGGAGGCGATGCGCGATTTGATTGCGGGCTTGCGCCCCGATCTGAAAATGCCGGGCAACACCGACGAGATACCCGACGTCGCTCTTGCCTATTGCCCCGAGCGCGTCCTGCCGGGCAAGATCCTCGAAGAACTCACGCATAATGACCGCTCGATTGGCGGCATAACGCCGCGCTGCGCGCGTAAGGCACTGGCATTCTACAAACGTTTCGTTCGTGGAACCTGTGTGACCACCGATGCGCGGAGCGCGGAGATGACCAAACTGGTCGAAAATGCCTATCGCGACGTCAACATCGCCTTCGCCAACGAGCTTTCGATGATTTCCGATGCGATGGATCTCGATGTGTGGGAAGTGATCAAGCTCGCCAATCGCCACCCGCGGGTGAACATTCTTCAGCCCGGTCCCGGCGTGGGCGGTCACTGCATTGCGGTCGATCCCTATTTCATCATCCATGGCGCGCCCGAACAGTCGCCGCTGATCCGCACGGGCCGCGAAGTGAACGATGGCAAGATGCACCATGTTGTCGCACAGGCGAGCAAGCTGGTTGAGGACAATCCGGGCGTCCCGGTCGCGTGTCTCGGCCTCGCTTTCAAAGCCAATATCGACGATTTCCGCGAAAGTCCGGCGCGCTTCGTGGCCGCTTCGATCGCCCGTCAATTCGGCGAACGCGTCAAGATCGTCGAACCCTATGCCGCCGAGTTACCGCGCGAATTCGAAGGGACTGGCGCCGAGCTGGTCGATATCGACTACGCGCTGGAAAATTGCGGAATCCTGATCGTCTTGGTCGACCACGATGTGTTCAAGGTTGTTCCCGCCGAGGAACGCCAGAACGCCCTGATTTACGACACACGCGGCATCTGGCCCGACGCATCGGTCAAACCAAGCAAGCCCGGCCTGCGTCTCGCGAGCTAGACATCAGACGCCGTAATAGGCGCGGTACCACTCTACGAATTGGCGAATACCTTCGCGGTAGTCGGTCAGTGGCTGGTAGCCGGTCAGCGATTTGAGCAAGTCGGCATTGGCCCAGGTCGCGGGCACATCACCCTTCTGCATGTCCATATAATTGCGTTTGGCTTCCACACCGCACTGTTTCTCGATTTCATCGATAAAGTCGGTCAGCTTCACCTTGTCGCTATTGCCGATATTGACCACGCGGAAGGGGGCGACGGGCGAGAGACTGTCGCCCTCGGCGATATCGTCGTTGTTTTCCGGCCGTTCGGGCACTGCATCGATCAACAGACGGATGCCGCGCACCAGATCGGTGACGAAGGTGAAATCGCGGTACATCTCGCCGTGATTGTAGATGTCGATCGGTTCACCGTTCAGGATCCCTTTGGTGAATTTGAACAGCGCCATATCGGGGCGTCCCCATGGGCCGTAGACGGTGAAGAACCGGAACATGGTGGTCGGCAGGTTCCATAGATGCGCATAGCTGTGCGCCATCGATTCGTTGGCTTTCTTGGTCGCGGCATAGAGCGTCATCTGCGTCTCGACGCGTTCCAGTTCATCGAACGGCATTTCTTCATTCGCGCCATAGACCGAGCTGGTCGAGGCCATCAGCAGGTGATCGACCGCGAGCTCCCGCGCGCATTCCATCACGTTGAAAGTACCGACGATATTGGCATCGATATAGGCGCGCGGATTTTCGAGGCTGTAACGAACGCCTGCCTGCGCCGCGAGATGGACAATCACGTCAGGCTTTTCGGCCAGCATCAATTCGCGAAGCGTATCGAAATCCTCAAGCATTCCGACATGCGCGCTGAAATGCTCGTTCTGCAGCAGCATCTGGTGCCGCCGCTCCTTGATCCGCACATCGTAATAGTCGGTCATCCCGTCAAAACCGACGACCTGAAAGCCCTCTTTCAAAAGCAGTTGGGAAAGATGGAACCCGATGAACCCGGCCGAGCCGGTGACGAAAACCTTGCGCATATTCGATTGACCTTTCGGGTGGCAGGCGAAGCGCTACTTCGCGCCCAGCCCCCCCAGCACGACGCGGATCGTCTTCAACGCGATCAGCATGTCGAGCCAGTGGGAGATATTCTTGACATAGTAGAAATCAAAGCGAAGTTTGGCCGTCACATCGTCGAGATCGGTAACATGCCCCTGGTTCACCTGCGCCCAGCCGGTAAGGCCGGGGCGAACGATATGGCGGTAGGAATAGAAGGGTATTTCGTTCTCGTACCATTCGGACAGGCTGATCGCCTCAGGCCGCGGGCCGATCCAGCTCATTTCGCCCTTCAGAATGTTCCAGACTTGCGGAATTTCATCGAGCCTGACTTTGCGCAGGAACCGGCCGATCCGGGTGATCCGGTTGTCATCGCTTCTGGTCATGGAGTCTTGCCGCTTGGCATCGGGATCCTCTTGTTCCTCGCGCAGAGCCATGGTGCGGAACTTGACCATCCTAAACACTTCACCGCGAAAACCCATCCGTTCCTGAATGAACAGAACCGGCCCTTTGGAATCGAGCTTCACCGCGATTGCGATCGCCAGCATCAGCGGAAGCAATATGGGAGAAAGGACGATCACTGAAACGATATCGACCGCTCTTTTCAGCGCCATGTAAGGCAAGTTGGGGATCAGCGATCCGAGCACATTTTCGCTTAGCCGGTCGATGCGTACCTGCCCGGTTTCGAGCTCGTGGATCTGGCGGTAGTGATAGACCGGGATCCCCCGGAGTGCTGCAGCGGCAAAAAGCCGCTCCCATTGCGGGGGATGGTCATAATGGAGATCACCGACAAGCGACCCGCTGAACTGGCCGGCGGCGATCAACCGCTCGATCTCACCGGGATCGTCTATAATCATCCGGTTGGCGCGCGAGCGGAGTTCGGACACGCGCCCGCCTTTTGCGATATATTGCCGATTGCTGCCGAGCCGCGTGAGCGCGGTCACCGTATAGCTGGTGGCAAGCGTGGCGGCGAAGCAAGCCAGATAAAGCGAGGTGCTATACGGTGCCCGAAGCAGGCCGATAATCGCAAAAGCCGTTCCGAAGGTCAGGAAGTTGACCGGCACCACATAAGACAGCCGCCGCGCCTTTGCATAGAAGCGGAAGCGGTCGAGGATGTACCATGTCGCCAGGGCCGCACCGGCGGATGCAATTGCGGTGTTGGGCAGATACTCACGATCCAGAGAGGGCAACCTTGCCGAGAACCAGATCAGAAACGGCACAGCCACGCCGAAAGTGACGTAGCAAAAGAGCTTTACGCTTTGCCTGGAAAGGGGGCTGCCGCGGTCGATTTCCAGGTGCTGGTTTTGTTGGATCAGCACTTACTGGTCCCCCGGGCGTTAAGCTGACACATCGCTGTAGAGCCGGTAGAGCTTTGCCGATAGCTTGGCAATATGGCGTGTTGCAGGTGCGAAGAGCGCGCGAGCCGCCCCGCGCCGCGTCAGCGCCCCTCGGGGCCAGGGCTGCTGTCGATCAGCTCTGCTATCAAGCTGCGATAAGCGGCAATCACAATATCGACCGAGAATTCGCGTTCGATCTTGGCGCGCGCGGCCAGGCCCATTGCCCGCTTTTCGCTGTCGTCCAGTGCGGCGAACGTCCTGACTTTGTCGGCGAGATCGGCGGCATCCCGAACATTGCACAGCAAGCCGGTTTCGCCATCATCGACGACCGAGTTGCATCCCGGCACGTCGGTCGCGATGGCCGGACGCGCCATGGCTGCCCCCTCGATCAGTGTGCGGGGTGCCCCTTCGCGGTAGGACGGCAGCACAATGCAATGGGCGTCCGCCATCAGCGGCCGGACATCGTCAACCGTGCCGAGATAGTCGACCAGCCCTTCATCCTGCCACTGCTCGACCAGCGCCCGGTCGATACTTGTGCGATTGGCAAACCCGATCGCGCCAAGCAGCTGGAACCGCAATGAGGGGTGATCGCGCCGCAGGATTCGCGCCGCTTCTACGAACTCCATCACACCCTTGTCGCGAATCAGGCGGGCCACCAGCAAAAAACGCGTTTGGTCGCCGGTTCGAGGGTAGGGCGCGGGCGAGAACGCGGACAAATCGATCCCCGACCCGGGCAACAATTCTGCCTGCTTGTCGGTAACAAGCCCCGTTTCAAGAAACAGGTCGCGATCATCGCGATTCTGAAAAAAAACGGTCGGGAGCTTGCGGAATGCCAGCCGATAGAGCGTACGCGCGAGTTGCAGCAAAAGGCCTCCCGAAAGAAAGGCGGTGCCAAGCCCGGTAACGTTGGGCACGAAGCGCAGGCCGAGGCTCTTTGCGGCGAGTGCACCAAAAACATTGTTCTTGATCGTGAAGCTCAGCACCAGATCGGGGCCGAGCCGTTTAAAATGCCGACGGAACCGGATCAGCAACCCGCCATCGCGCAGCGGGTTCAACCCCTTCTTGTCCATGTTCAGATCGACAAACCCGCAACCGGCCTCGCGCAGCCTGGCAACCGAGTCATCGGCTGGTGCGAGCACCGTGATCTTGTGACCGTCTGCCAACAGCGCGTTTACCAACGGCATACGGAAATTGACGATGTTCCACGCCGCATTGACCGTCATCACGATATGGAGCGGGCGCGGCATCGCAGCGAGGACCTCAGTTCTGGTCCAGCAGACCCTGCAGGTAAGTGCCGTATTCGTTCTTCTTGAACGTATCCGCGCGTTCCTGCAGCTGGTACGGGTCGATCCAGCCCTGGCTGAACGCGATCTCGTCGGGCGAGCCCACCTGATAGCTCTGCCGTTCGCTCAGAGTGCGGACGAAATTCCCCGCATCGAGCAGCGATCCATGGGTGCCTGTGTCGAGCCAGGCGAAACCTCGCCCGAGCGTTTCGACGCGGAGCGAACCGTCCTCACGATACAGTTCGAGCAGCTCGGTAATCTCAAGCTCCCCGCGGTCGGAAGGTTTGACTTGCCTGGCCAGTTCGCTCGCCCTGCCATCGAGGAAATAGAGCCCGGTTACAGCGTAGTTCGACGGTGGGACATCAGGCTTTTCAATAAGCTGTTTGACCGAGCCGTTATCGTCAAAAGCGACCACGCCGTAACGCTCGGGATCGGCGACATGGTAGCCGAATACGGTTCCGCCCTGCTCGCGCGCATTGGCCGAGGCGAGAATCTCGGGAAGGCCATGGCCATAAAAAATGTTGTCCCCGAGCACCATTGCGGAAGGTGCGCCGTCCAGAAAGTCTTCCGCGAGCAGATAGGCTTGCGCCAGCCCGTCGGGCGAGGCCTGGACAATGAATTCAAAAGTAAGACCCCATTGGCTGCCATCGCCGAGCGCGCGCTGGAACTGCGCCTGGTCTTCTGGTGTCGTGATGATCGCAATCTCTCGGATGCCGGCCAGCATCAGCACCGACAGCGGATAATAGATCATCGGCTTGTCATAGATCGGCAACAGCTGTTTGGAGACCGACATCGTGATCGGCCACAACCTTGTACCTGATCCACCTGCGAGGATAATGCCTTTCCGACCGCTCATTCAATCAACTCCGAAATCACCCCGGGCAATGCCGCGCGCCAATCAGGCTGCCCAATGCCAAAATCCTGTTTCAGCGAAGCGCAATCCAGACGCGAATTGTGCGGTCGCTTTGCCGGGGTCGGGTAGCCGCTCGTATCGATTCCGTCTATCCGGCAATCGAGCCCGGCTTCTGCCATGATTGCCCGGGCGAAATCGGCCCAACTGACAAAAGGCGCGCCAGAGAAGTGATAAAGGCCGCCGGCTTGTCCGCTGGCCATGGCCGACGCGCAGGCCAGCAGGGCTTCTGCGATTGCTCTGGCGGGTGTGGGGCCGCCGATCTGGTCGTCGACGACGTTGAGGCTATCGCGTTCTGCACCAAGCCTCAGCATCGAGCGCACAAAGTTTGCTCCGTGGCCGCTGAAAACCCAGCTGGTGCGCAGGACAAGCCATTCGCCGCCCGTTTCGGCGATAGCGCGCTCGCCTGCGAGTTTCGATGTGCCGTAAACACCCAGCGGTCCGACTGGATCGTCGGGTGTGAATGCTTCCTGCCCGCCGCCACCAAACACGTAGTCGGTCGAGAGATGCAGGAATGGTACTCCGATTTGCCTTGCCGCCGCCGCCATCGCGGCGGGCGCTTCCGCATTGATCCGCTGCGCCAGTTCGGGCTCTTCTTCTGCCTTGTCCACCGCAGTGTAGGCAGCCGCGTTGATAACTGCATCGGGTGCGAAATCGCGAATGGTCGCGGCGCATTGGCCGGGCTCTGTCAGATCGGCTTCGCTCCTTTCGGTGAAGCGCGCATCCCATTCCGCAGGCACCGATCGTTGCAATTCGGTTGCGACCTGTCCGGTCCTGCCGAAGACAAGCAGCTTCATGCCTTGGTGCCAACTCGCTTGCCGGCTCCGGCTTCCCACAATGGTCTCCACCACTCCTCGTTGGCGAGATACCATTCGACCGTCTTGCGCAGCCCTTCTTCAACCGACACGGAAGGTTTCCATCCCAGTTCGTTCTCGATCCGCGTTGCATCGATTGCATAGCGCATGTCGTGGCCGGGGCGGTCGGTGACGAAACTGATCAGATCCGCGTAAGGTGCGTCGCCGGGGCGCATCTCGTCGAGCAGCTCGCAGATCGTATGCACGAGATCGATATTGCGCCGCTCATTATTGCCGCCGATATTGTAGCTGCGCCCGATCTTGCCGCGTGTGAGCGCGGTTAGCAGAGCTTCGGCATGATCCTCGACATACAGCCAATCGCGGACATTCTCCCCCTTGCCGTAAACCGGAATCGGCTGACCATGGAGCGCATTGATTATGATCACCGGAATCAGCTTCTCGGGGAAGTGATAGGGGCCGTAATTGTTCGAACAATTGGTCAACAGCACCGGCAGGCCATAGGTTTCATGCCATGCGCGAACGAGGTGGTCGGAGGAAGCCTTCGAGGCCGAATAGGGCGAGCGCGGATCGTACGGCGTGTCTTCGGTGAACAGCCCGGTATCGCCCAGGCTGCCATAAACCTCGTCGGTCGAAATATGATGGAAGCGAAAGCTTTCCGGCTTGCCGTTGCGCGTCCAGAACGCGCGGGCAGCTTCGAGCATGTTGAAAGTGCCGGTGATGTTGGTTTCGATAAAATCGGCGGGCCCATCGATCGAACGGTCGACATGGCTTTCCGCCGCCAGATGCATCACCGCATCGGGTTCGTATTCGGCGAAAACGCGGTCAAGTTCGGCGCGATCCCGAATATCGACCTGTTCAAACGAGTAATTCGGGTCGTTCGCAACCGATGCCAGATTTGCAAGGTTGGCGGCATAGGTCAGCGCATCGAGATTGATGATCTGGTGCCCATGCGCAATTGCCCGGCGGATCACCGCCGATCCGATAAAGCCTGCTCCACCCGTAACGAGAATTTTCATGGTAGCCTGGATCCTAGAATGGTGAGGATACATTAGCGACATAAGGCGCATCGGCGTCTTTATCGGACAGTATCGGGTTGCCTGCGAGCGGCCAATCCAGCGCGATCTGCGGATCATCCCAGCGGATGGCCGCATCGCATTCGGGTGCATAACGTTCGCTACATTTGTACTGCACTTCGCAATCCTGCACCAGAGTAACGAAACCGTGAAGGAACCCCGCCGGGACGAGCAGCTGATGACCGTTATCGGCGCTCAGTACGGCACCAAAGTGCTTCAGATAGGTTGGCGAGCCTTTGCGAAAATCGACGGCGACATCCCAGATGCTCCCCCGCGTGCAGCGAACCAGCTTGTCTTGCGCATGCGGCGGTGTCTGGTAGTGCAGCCCGCGCAGCGTGCCCTTCTGCGCCGAGAAAGAATGGTTGTCCTGCACCCAGTCTATAGCGATCCCCGCGTCCTCGAAAGCAGGCTTGTTCCAGCTTTCCGAAAACCAGCCTCGATCATCGCCGAACCGTTTCGGCTCGATCAGCACCACTCCATCGATGTCGGTTTTGCGGAATTGCATGGAAGTTTACCCCATCAAGAAGTGTTGGGTGGCGGCCGCGTGTCGGTGACCAGAGCTGTTATCAGAGGCTCAGATAGCTCTGATAGTTCGAGTAGCAAGCCTGAAAATGGAACGAGGTCATCTGCCAAAGAACGCTGTAGCCACCATAGGCACCAATCGGGATCAGCAAGGCGAGCAGACGTTCGCGTGTCGTCGGTATGCAATAGACAAGATACACCGCCATCATAATCGTGAATGGCATCACGTAGAAGTTCAGACGGTGCAACGCGAAGGTCGAAAGAACCGTGAGCGGCGCTAGCGCGACTGTTGCAATCGCGAATATCATAAGCAGCTGGAACTCTCTCGGGAACTTCTGCTCGACGGTCTTGCGATAGTAGAGGAAAAGCGCTGCGGGGACGATGTTCAGAACATAGCGATATACTGCGCCGGCCGAAGACTGATCGCCATAAATCTCGTAAATGTAGCGATCCTGATATGTGTCGATCCGGTCGCTAACGATGAACAGTGCCAGCGGTGAAAGCAGAATGCCTGCTGCGATCATCTGCCTGAGGGAGATTTCACGCCCGGCGAGGAACGCGATTGGCAGGAACATTGCGACCGAAAGGTGGAACTGCGTACCGATCGCGATCCACAATCCGGTCATCAGACGCTGGCCCTTCATAAAGGACGTTGCGCCAACGAGCAGGAAGCCCACGGCAATGCCCTGCCGGATGCCGGACATTCCGAGTTGGGTCATCATGATCGGGAACAACAGTGCCAGAACGAGCAGCGGGTTGTGGATCCGGCGCAGGAACACCCAGTAACAGGTCAGAATGATCGCCGTCGCGATGAAGATGAGCGAGACAAAACCCATATCGGCGGTCCGGGTGAATATCTCCAAAAACCGGAAGGCGACCTCGGGTGAAGAGAAAGCGTCGAGAAACGAGGCGTGGGGGGAGGTGTAGTCGTAGCGGTTGAGATAGCCCTGGAAGTCACAGCCGACACGGTATCTCGTCCCCATGAACACCAGCAGGAACAGCAGCGAAAATGCTAGAAAAATCCGCTCCTGTTCCCTCCGGACGAAAATTCCCAGCGCAGCCAGAACAGCAAAAATGAGCGTGTAGATTGTCATGCGGCGCTCGCGATAGCGCGTGCGTCATGGGCCATGCCGGCCATTGTCCGGCTCTGCATCCCATATTCGCCGCGCAGCTTCTCGAAATGCTCGAGTATCTGCTTGAGCTGAGCGAAATTGCCATCAATATGACGGCCCATATTATGCGGGTGCCACCACAAATGATAATGCGCACCATTTCGGGCAGCCTGGGTCATTTCGCTTTTGATCCTGCGTATGTGAAGCGCGTTGTAGTGCCGCATTTTTGGTGACCAGGGGCGCAGGAACCGGCTTGCCGGGATATTGACAGCGCTGCGATAGGCCTGCGGATCGCGAAAATAAGTGGCTCCGACGAGCGGGAATGCGCCATCGGCAAGCCGCAGGCCGCGAACCAGCATTGTGTTTCCTTCGCCCGAACGCGAACGGTACATATACCCGCCCTGATTGCCGCGAAATGCGACCAGTCCGGCATCTGTGATCGCGTCGACATAAGCCTCGCTCCACTGGTTGCGCGGGAAAACGATGCTTTCCATTTTGCAACCAGCCGAGGCGGCGATGGCGATATTCGCGGCGATGTCGGCGCGGAATTGTTCAGCAGTTTGCCCCGGCTCAAGGCAGAAATAGTGCGAGAAGGTGTGGCATGCCAGTTCCTGCGAACCCGCATCCTTGATTTGCTCGACCAATGAACGACCGAAGAAATAGGGGTTGGTTTCCTCGTTCTGTCCGGCAAGTTCCTGGATGGCATTGTAAGGTGCCAGCTCACCGCGATCATATGCCGGTTTTAGCACCGGCGAAAATTCCTGCATCTCGCTCTGGTTGCGGGCAAAAAGAAGGCCCACAGTGGCCCAGGTGGCGGCAACCCCGCATTGCCTGAACGCTTCAAGCAGCCTCGGGATCGCCTGCCGCACACCTATGACAGCCTCGCCATAATCGGCGATTGTCCGGTGGTCGCGCACTCCCCACATAAGCTCGAAATCGAGCGAGATGATAAATTTGGATGTCATTCCCGTCCGGAACCGTCAGTGTTGCCGCCACGCGAAGTAAGGCGTGAGAACGCCTTCTGCAACAGGAACCCGACCTCGGCCAATGCCGGCTTCCAATCGTCACGCGCCAGCACCGCGTTGGTTGTACGCCTTGCGCCGCCGCTCGCTTCGATATCGGGTGCCGGAAGAAGAAAATCGCCTTCCCACATATAGAACAGCTTCGAATAGAGATCTTTCAGGGAATACCGCCAGCGGATGCCTTTGCGTTGCGGCTGATCGGGCAGCGGGGGAAGACCGGCGAGATCGCGATAGGCATCGAGCACCACATGGCGGCCCGACGTTTCCGAAATCGAGAACCACAGCGAGGGCCGAACGTTGATTTCGATGATCTGTAGCTCGCCCGTTTCGGGGTGCCGCTTGAACTCGGAAGCGGCGATCCCGCGATAACCGATTGCGGTGAGCAGCTTTTCGGTCAGAGCAACGGAATCGGGTTCCGCATGGCTTTGCACCAGCGAGGCCGAACCGAAACCCGGGGGATATTGTCTCAGCTTCCGGGCCGAAAACATCTGTCGCACAGCGCCATGTCCGTCGACATAGGCGCAGCATAGAGTGATGTTGCTTTCCGGGCCCGGCACGATTTCCTGCACCAGCAGTGTCCCGACATTGACCGGAATCTTCGGGATCGCGGAGTTCAGCTCGGCTGTGTCGCGCACGATCCAGCCCTTTCCGCCAGCCATGGCGTCTTTGACCCGGTGAATCTCGGCCGGTTTGATCATCCACGGGAATGCTATTTTCCCGGCCAGCGAAGCCAGCTCTTCGATTCGCGCTTCGGCCAGTTGCGGATAGCGAATGCCGTTTGCTTCACACATCCGGTAGAAGCTGTCTTTCGCCATGATCTTTGACGCCAGCCCATCTGTGTAGCTTGGCTGGAAATTGAACTTGGCTGCCAACGCATCGGCATGACGGGTGATGAACTCGACATGTTGGTCCGATGACGGGATGATAACGGCCCTCGGCAGACCGCGTCGTTCAAGTCTGTCGGCAAGGTCCAGCATCGCGGCGAGCAATCGGGCATCCTCGGTTTCGTGAATGACGTCCGCGAGATAGCGGGAGACTTGACCAGCCTGATTGCCTTCAGCAACGCCGTACACTTCGACCCCGGCCCGGCCGAGCGCGCGCACGACATGCAGGCCGGTCGGTGACAGGCCGAGAACAATCGCTGGAGGGAGGATTTCTTCGCTCATTCCTTTGCCGCCAGTTCATACAGGACAGAAGCGATTTCTGCAGCCTTGCGCTCCGGGGCAAAGCGCTCCGCCACATCCTCTTGCGCTGCTACAGCAACCCGCTGGCGCAGCTTGGCATCGGTGATGAGCTTGCCGAGCGTGTCGGTCCAGTCCGCATCTTCATCGCACAGAAAGCCGGTTTCGCCATGGCGGATGAGCTCGCGATTGTAGCCGATTGACTGGACAACCGGCACCACCGCAGCAGCCATATAGGTGCGTGCCTTGCCGCCCGATTTGCCGCGCGACCACTCCTGCTTGGGTAGCGGCATCAGGCCGATATCGTAGCGCGCAAGCGCCGCCTTCTCGGCCGCAAGCGACCAATCCTCCGTCACCCAGGGGACGCCATCCATCGCAAATTCGCCGCTGCCCATCATTTCCCAGCGAATGTCGGGATGGCTCGCGGCGACGGCACGCAGCTGGGGTTCGATTTCGGCCATATATTTCACCGTCGATGGTGAGCCGAGCCAGCCGATCGTGACCGGCCCGGCCCTCTCGGCAAATTTCTCCCGCGCAGAGACGTAGCGCGATGAGTCTTCGGCAACCTCGACAGTTACCGCCTTGCCGCCTTCCTTCTCGGCACTATCGCGCAGCCAGTCATTCCCGGCCACCGTTCGATCAACCAGCCTGAACATTTGCCGTGTCTTTCCGGGCGAGCGGAAGAACGTCGCGATGGGATTGTAGCGGCTCGGCTTTTTGATGAAGAGTGCATCGTCGTAGTCGAATGCGAGCGGCACTCCCATCCGCTTCAGAAAGCGTTCGAGCAATGGCGGCCCGAAGGGCAAAAGCTCGCGCTGCATGTAGATGACGTCAAACTGGCGGAATCGCGCCAGCATCCGCAAGCGGCGATACACTGCCTTTAGTGTCAGCATGATTTTGCGCGGAGTTCCGCCTTCGGACAGCGAAAGACGATACATCTCGCTATCCATGAAGCTCTGCACTGTGCAGGCTATTCCCCCCTTTTCCAGATGCGGGATATATTGAAACACCCGGTAGCGGCTCGATGCGCCCTCTTCCGGGTAACGGGTCAGAAACAGCACCGACAGCGTCTTTCTGTTCGTCATCGTCCGCCTGCTCCGGCGAGCTTGCGGTAGATCCGGTCGTACTCGGCTACGCCGCCTTCGAGCGAGAAACGCTCTTCGGCGGCAGCACGACACTTTTCGGCCATTCCAGGAACTTCGGTGAGCGCAACCAAGTCTGCCAGCGCCCGGTCAATTTCGCTCAGATCTACCCGCCCATCCGGCGAAACCGGCATGACCACGCCGGTCCCGGTGCTCGCCAGATCTTCCGCGACATCGCCAACGCCATCATTGGCCAGGCAGGGCACACCGCTGCCCAGAAACTCGCCCATCCGTGTCGGACAGGATGCGCGCTTGGACCAGGCGGGCAGGATGAAGAAGATGCCCGCACTCATACGTGCGGTCTGCTCGCCCACTTCATCGTAACGGCAGGCGCGGATCTCGCAGCGCGCAAGATCGACCCCTGCAGCAGAGAGGTCTTTGCGGATCATCTCGTGCCCGCCTTTGTTGATGACGAGAAAACGCGCCTCGCGGTCGTGTTCGAACAGTCTGGCGACCGCCTCCGCGACCTGGTCGAACAGATACCACCCCCCGACCGACCCGACATAGCCCAGCGTAAACGGTCCGTTTGGCTTTTCGCTTGCTCTGAACAGGTCAAGATTGGTGCAGGTCGGGATAACGCTGCTCGCCGGTGGATCATCTTTGAGGTAATCGAACTGCTCGAACTCTCGCACTCCGGCGCGGGTGAGGGAAACCACATGGTCCGCCCCCAGAAACAGCTTTCGCTCGATCTTCTTGACCACGCGATAGGCTGTTCCGCTGCGGCTCCAGCGCCCGGTATCGGCGCGCTCGTCGGCCCAGAAACCGCGCATATCGAAGATCAGTCTGGCCCCGGTGGCGCGCTTCACGTTCAGACCGATCAGCGAACCGACATAGCTTCGGCAGTGCACGATTTGTGCCCTGCTGGCGCGGGCCAGCCGGATTGCCTCGCGGCTACCCCAGAACACATCCCATGTGGTTGCAGCGAGCGATGGCCGCTTGTGCCAAACGCGCCGGTGCCACGCGATTCCCGCATCGCGGCATTTGGCCTCCATCGCCGCTAGCGTATCGGCATCGGCAAGATTGGACGGCTTCTCGAAAGTCAGCAGGGTGATGCGATGATCGGCGGAAAGATGCTTCAGATACTGAAGCACCTGACTCTCGCCGAGCGGGTCGAGCAGTCCGGTGTAGGAGATGTAGAGAACGGAGGACATGAAGCGGGTCGATTGGCGCCTTGCGCGGTTGGCTTGTTGGGGGTCGCTTTAGACGACTGATGGGCGATTTCCACCCATACTCGCCGCCGACGGGCTAGATTGCCGATTTGTAGGCGCTCGCGAGCTTCTGGGCGATCCGGTTGCTTCCAAACATCGTTCGGGCTCTGTGGCTGCCTGCCGCACCAAGCGCTCTTCGGCGTTCTTCGTTGCGGGCCAGGCCCGCCACAGCCTCGCGGATAGCGGCGACATCCCCGGCGGGAACGACAATTCCGGCGTCACCGACCACTTCGGGCAGACCACCGGCATCGCTGGCGATGACAGCGATGCCCAGCGCCATGGCCTCGGCGGCGGTAATGCCGAAACCCTCGTAACGTGACGGGACCAGGCAGATGTCAGCAGCGGCAACTTGTTGCAGAAATTGATGATGGACCAGACTGCCCGAGACCCTGAGCGGCACGCCCACGCGTTTCCCATGCGCTTCGAGCTCGCTACGAAGCGGGCCGCCGCCAAGAAAGTGCAGTCCGTATTCGGGCATGTCCGCATCGGCCAGAGCGTCGAGCAAGTCCGCATGGCCCTTTTCCGCGACCAGACGGCCCGGCACCACCAGGTGCAGTGTCCCGGCCCTCTTCGCCCCACCCGCGGCCGCTTCATCAATCGCCGCGAGATCGATGGCGTTATGGAGAACCTCTACGTTCGGCAGCGAGAGCGCGGTGGCATAGTGATCGGCAACCGCTTGCGAGACGCCGAAAAAACGAGTTCCGCTTTTGCGTGCGACCAGCTCGCGGAGTTTGCGCCGGAATTTGAGTTTGGCCCCGCCGCGATTGGCCCCGGCATAGGCAAGGTTGTGGAACGTTTCGAAAACCGGAGTGTCGCCAAGCGCACCCAGCAATCCGGCATAAAGGCCGGGGAAGTAAAGATGGGCATGGACGATGTCGATCCGCTCTTCGCGGCACAGTTTGCGTAAGGCACCCAGTGCTGCGGGTAGGTTCCATTTGTTGAAGCCGGCCAGCTCCACGGTTTTCACGCCGCCTTCCTCCAGCGCTGGCTGAAGGTCGAGCGGTTCGCGTATTACCGCAACGACCGGCTCGATGCCATGCGGTTTCAACGCAGGTAGCGAGGTCGCCAGTAGCTGTTCCGCGCCGCCACGGCCCAGCGTTTCGATCACATGCAAAACGCGGATGGGGCGCTCAGCCATCGATCTGTTTGAGGACTTTCGCCGGTATGCCGCCGACAACGGTGTTGGCGGGGACATTCTCGATCACAACCGCGCCGGCGGCAATCACCGCGTTGTCGCCAATCGTCACACCCTTTGTGATGGTTGCCTTTGCGCCGACCCAGACATTGTCACCAATGGCAATTGGCGCGGTATCGAAGCCATTTTTCGCGGTGGGCCGATCGCCGCCATAACGATGATCCTGATCGCGGATCGTGACATATTCAGCAATCAGCGCATCGCGGCCGATTGTCAGGGTCTCGCGCGTTGAAATCACGCTGCCACGACCAACAAACGACCCCTCTCCGATAGTCATGCGGCCATATTTGGCGGTGATCTTGCAGAATGGATCGATACGGACCCCCGCCTTGATGGAAATGCAACCGCCATCGGTTGCCCTTATCAGCGTGTGTTTGCGGATCAGGGAGCCTTTGGCGATTTCGAGACCTGGGTAGCGCAGATGGAGACGCACACGCCGTATCGCCGCACCGGCCCGGCGTGCATATTTCTCCAATCTCGCCAGCATTCCGCTGATCATACTCATCCGCCCGCTTCCCAAGATCCACGTCTGTCGGGGAGCCGGTAGCGTTTGGCAAGCTCGGCAAGCAAGCGCTCGTCTTCAGCGAAGAAATCGCGGATGGACTGGTCGAGCCCCTCGTCCGGCTTCGTTTGATAGCCCTGCGCGCTGTTCTTCTGCTTAAGCCACCGCAGCGGACGAAAGTTCTTCATGCCGGGCAGTTTGCGCAGCGCGCCGGTTATCTTGCTGGCAAATTTTGGCGGTCTCTGGGTGACGCCAGCAAGCGTCCGGGACTTGTGGAAACGCGCTGCGTTCTCCTTCTCGAAGGCAACCTCGCCATCCGGCTCAAGGTCGAGAAATTCGAGCAGCGCGGCATAGGTGCCCGGCGCATCTTTGACCCAGTCCTCAAATCGGATGATGACCATGCGTTCGGGTGGAAATACGGCTGCAAAACGCGCGGCCTGCTCGCCAAACGCACCGATGCGCTTGTAGTCGAGGACACCCGCATCGCGGCAACTCGGAGGCAGCGGGTGTTCGCTACGCCTGGTCGACAGCTCCCAGGCTCGCCGGGGATTTTCGATATCTTCATCGAGCGTGTAAAGCAGTTGCTCGTGAAAGGAATGGAACCAGGCTGCCCGTTCGCGTGTGAAAATGACTATCTTCGCTTCGGGGTCGAACCAGTCGATCCGCTGCGCCGCCCCTTCGGATGAAAGGTAGAAAACCGATCCGTCCGCAACAATTTTCGCATCGCCTGCATGGGCAAACTCGGCGAGATAATCCTCGAGTGATTTGGTCCATTGGAAACCGGGCAGCTCGGGGTTGAAAAAGCCTGGCTCCTTGCGTGCAGCAAAGGCAATCTGGCCATGCTGTGGCAGATAGCGCGACCAGGCGGTGGTCCCGCATTTTGGGGCTCCCACAACGAACAGGTTGGGCTTTTGCCTGCTGATCGTCACTGGCCGGCGACCAATCGTTCGAGTTTGGCTGCATCGGCGGCGTAATGCGCGTCGATCTCGGCAATCAGCGGGGCGTCGGCGGGGGTTTCATATCCCTCCGAGCGGTTCATCCGCCGCAAGCTGCGGCCGGGCCGCCAATTTTCAAGTCCGGGTATCTTGCGGACCACGCCCAGCACCTGCGAAATGAACCCCGGCGGGCGCTGGGTCAGATTTGCAAGGCTGGTTGAACGGTGCCGGTGGGCGGCGTTGATCTTGGGAAAATCGTCCATCCCGTCATCTTCGAGCCCGAGAAATTCGAGGATCTCAAGGTAGGTCGCACGCGGATTGGCAGTCCAATCCTCGAACCGGACAATCTTTATGCTCTCACGTGGGAAATGCGCGAGATATCTTTCGATCTGTTCGCTGAATGCCGCAACCGATTTGTAATCGACCAGTTTCGGATCGCGGCAATGTTCGGGCATTTGGTCTGCCGGACGCTCTCCAGCCAGATTCCATACCCGCCTCAGATCCGTATCGGATTCATCGCGATTGTAGAGCAATTGCTGGTGATAGGAGCGAATGAAGCTTCCGTGCGAGCGCACAAATGCGATGATCTTGGCATCCGGAGCGAAGCGGGCGATATTTTGCGCCGCCTCGGTTGAGTAAAGATACATGATCGAAGATTCGCCGATCCATTTGCTGTCACCCGCATTCTCGAAGATGCGCAAGTAGGTTTCGTTGTCGTAGAACCAGCGGAAGCCGGGCATGTCGGTGTTGAAGTAATGCGGCTCTTTCGGCTTGCTGATGAAAACATCGTCACGCCGTTTGAGATACTTCACCCATGCGCTGGTGCCGCATTTGGGCGCTCCGACGATGAACAGGTTGGGCTTCGGGCGGGAACTCATGAAGCAGTCTTTCTCGATACGTTTTCTGGTTGTGAAGTCTCGGCTGGCGCTTCTAGCCACCGGCGGCTTTCTTGCCGAGCCTCAATATGCCAAGCGGTGTGGATGAGATGTTGATCTTGCGCCGCACGACAATGCCCAGCGCTACGTTCCACAAAATGGTCGATATCATCGTCGCGATGGCAGAGCCCTCGATCCCGTATTCGGGGATCAGCACGATATTGAGCGCAATGTTCACGATCATTGCCACGACCAGCACCTTGAGTGTGATTCGCTCGTTCCCCGACATGTTGAGGAGGTTGCCGCAAGAGCCGAACCAGGCGCTGCACAATTGACCGACGAGCAGGAACAGCAACGGATAATAGGCTTGCGAAAAAGGGAAGCCGTAAAGCAGCGAAATGATCGCGTCTCCGAAGCCGCCCAAGAGCAGGCAAATCGGCAGCGCGGCCGCTACGGCGAGAAGCGAAGCCTGCGATGCTTTGCGCTGCAAGCGCGGCAAATCACCCAGCGAGTACAGCTTTGCATAGGTCGGCGCCATGACCATGTTCACGGCGGTCAGTCCGATTGTTACGAGATTTGATGCAGAGACCGCGATTTTGAAGAATCCGACATCTTCGGGTGCCCGCCAGAATCCGAGCATGAGAACGTTGGCATTCTGCATGATAATCTGTGTGCCTGCGAGCATCGCCAGCGGCCAAAGCGAGCTTTTCCAATCGGATTTTGGCTCGAATGACGGTTGGGCCTTACGCAGTGCCGGCGGGGTAACTTTGTAGAGAAAATACACTCCCAGGATCGAAGCAACCACGGCTGATACAACATGCAACTCCATCGCGTTGCGCGACGATATTGCCGATCCGCCGAGCCAGAATCCGAGCAGCAGCGCGACCAGTCCGACCGGGCGAAAGATCGTGTCGGGCAGCAGTCCGAGTATCGGGCGGTGGAGGCCCCGGACGGCTGCACCGCGCACCTGCGCGATCGCGATCAGCGGGATCAAGGCAAGACTGACCCAGACGGTGCTCGAGCCGCCCTCGGGGATAAAGCGATCACCGAACAGCCATATTGCGGGAATGGCCGCCAGAATGATGAATGCTGAAATTACGGCGATGCGCCGACCGGCCCAGCTCCACAGGCCGCGTACCGTACGCCAGTCTCCTGCAGCCTCTCCTTTCGCGGTTTCGCGCAGCACCAGTGTCGGCAGGCCCATATGGATTGGCAGGCCGATAACGGTGATCACCGCGAGTGCAAAAGAGTAGTAGCCGAGCCCTGCAGGGCCAAGCACGCGTGCAAGGGCAACCGATGTCAGCAGAGTGATGCCGAGCCCTGCGGCCCGTAGCATCGAACTGCCGAACATCAGTCTGACCAGCTGCGAGCGACCCAGCCTTTGCATTGCGTCCTTGGGTGCAGGAATCTTCAAAGGCGCAGATCCGCGGCGCTCTCGGGCAATATGTTCTTCAGATCGTAAAATACCGCTTCGCCGCGCGTCAGCTTGCGCAGCTCCGCCTCGCCCATTTCGGCGAATTCACGGTGAGCAACCGCGGCAAGCACGGCGTCGTATGCGCCGGTCACAGGCTTGTCGACCAGCTCGATACCGTATTCTTCTCGTGCCTCGGCTGCCGAGGCCCATGGGTCGTAGACGTCAACATCGACCCCGTAATCCTCGAGCTCTGCAATCACGTCGACGACACGGGTGTTGCGCAGATCAGGGCAGTTTTCCTTGAAGGTCAGGCCGAGCACGAGCACTTTCGCTCCGTTGACCTGAATCCGGCGTTTCATCATCGCCTTGACCATCTCGCCCGCGACATAGGCACCCATTCCGTCGTTGATCCTCCGTCCGGCCAGGATGACATGCGGGTGGTAGCCGATCGCCTCGGCCTTGTGGGTGAGGTAATAGGGATCGACCCCGATACAGTGTCCTCCGACCAGGCCGGGGCGGAAGGGCAGGAAGTTCCATTTGGTTCCCGCAGCCTCCAGTACGTCGAGCGTGTCGATACCCATCTTGTTGAAGATGATCGCCAGCTCGTTGACCAGAGCGATATTGAGGTCGCGCTGGGTGTTCTCGATCACCTTCGCGGCCTCGGCGACCTTGATCGAGGCGGCCTTGTAGGTGCCCGCAGTGATGATTTCCGCGTAAAGCGCATCGACCTCATCTGCCACCTCGGGTGTCGAACCTGACGTCACTTTGCGGATCGTTGGCAGGCGATGCTCCTTGTCGCCAGGATTGATCCGCTCGGGGCTGTAGCCGCAGAAGAAGTCCTCGTTGAATTTCAGTCCCGAAACCCGCTCGAGCACCGGAACGCAATCTTCCTCGGTCGCGCCTGGGTAGACGGTGCTTTCATAAATGACGATGTCACCCCTTTTGAGAACTTTGCCGACCGTTTCGGAGGATTTGACGAGCGGCGTGAGATCGGGGCGCTTGTGATCGTCGATCGGGGTGGGGACGGTGACGATGTAGATCGAGCATTCGGCAATATCGTCGATGTCGGTGGTAAAGCTCAAGCCTTGCGCCTGCGCCAGCTCTTCGGGCTCGGTTTCCAGCGTACTGTCGCTGCCGCCGCGCAGCTCGTCGATGCGCGCCTGGTTGATATCGAACCCGATGACGGTTCGCTGCTTGCCGAATTCGACCGCGAGCGGAAGCCCGACATAGCCGAGCCCGATAATGGCGATTTTTTTATCAGATTGAGTCATGATAGCTTTCGAAACTTGTCTGGATATCCGCACGATTGCGGATCCGGAAATTGCCATTTGGGCATCGGCCTATACAGGGCCGACATAACCAAAGGCGGTCGCATCAGCGGCGTAGATGTCGCCGATAATGCCAATCATCTCGGGTGTGAACCGGTTTTCTTCGAGATATGCCTGCGGTTTGCGCAAATGGGGCACATCGAGCTCCACGCCGATTTCGGACCCCAGCCGGATAGTTTCCTCGCCGATCCTCTCGAACTTGCCAACAAAATTGGCCAGCACGTCGCGCTCGCCGGGCATTGCCAGCCAGTCGAGTTGCGGCTGGAAATGCTTCCAGCGCATAATTCTGCTTCTGATCTTGGGGTCTTTGAGGGCCAGAACGAATTGCTCGAACTCGCCAAAGGGCGCAAGGTTCTCCTCCGCCCAAAGCACATCGGGTGACGCGTTGATACCGAAAGCAGAGCGCAGATATCCGAAGCTCGACCGAAGGCGGTCCCAGGGGTTGCGGACAAAGGCGAATGAAAATGCATTCTCGAAGCGAAGACGATCTTTGGCGATGTAGCGCGAAACGGGGATATGCCCCGGTCTGAGGTCCAGTGCGGCAGCCAGCGACGTGCCTGCGGTTTTGGGGACATGCAGGAAGATCGCCTCTCTTCCATCGGGCAGTTCGGTCGACCTGGCGAACGGATCGGGCATGCTACTGGCGGCAATTTTTCGTAGTCCGTCCGGCATGCGCCAATGCTCGATGCCGCGCAGATGCATGCGCAGCTTATCCTTCAAAGGCAGGGCGCGTAGGTCCGTCAAACTATGAGACTCTGCGTTGTCCATCACATCATTCCCGCACGTGAATTCTTCGGACGGGCCCCAGATCAATAGTGGCGTCGGCTAGACTAGCGGCAAATTCATGGCAATAGAGAGCAAAGCACAATCCAGCGACCGTAACGCTTGCGAATTCGGCGCGATGCGACCGGTATCGTTTCCGTAACAAGACCGCACAAGGGAAGACACATTGCCAAGAACGCGAATGATCCGCGAAGCAGAAGGGTACCGGTTGCGCAATGGCTGGATTGCTGTTGCGCTGTTCATGCTGGTGGTCGCGCTTCTCGGCGGCAGCTCACGCCCCGACGCAGTCCAGATCGTCGCATTGCGGCCCCTGGCTGCGCTGGTTCTTGTGCCGGCGCTCTATTTTGCCGCGCGAGACAAGCTGGCGGACGTCAGAACGCCGTTGTTCATCTTTCTGGCCTGGGCGCTTCTTGTTCTGGTCCAGCTCATCCCTCTGCCGCCGTCGATCTGGCAGGCACTTCCCGGACGCGAGCCGGTCACCGCCATGACGCAGGCGCTTGGCGCGGAACCGGTCTGGCGACCGCTTTCGATGGTTCCTACGCGCACGATCAACGTGCTGGCCAGCATGGTCGTCCCGGTCTGCGCATTGCTGCTTGCTGCGGCGTTCATGCTGAGAAGGACGACCCTGTTGTTGCTTGTCGTTGGCGTCGGCATTCTCAACGCGCTGCTAGCACTGTTGCAGGCGGCTTCGTTCTGGAACGAGGCGCTGTATCTTTACGCCATCACCAACAGCGGGTCAGCGGTCGGCATATTTGCAAACCAGAACCATTCGGCAGTTTTTGGCGCGCTGACGCTCTTGGCATTGGGGCATCTGTTGAGCGACCCTCGCTCGCGCGGCTGGCACCGGTGGCAAAGATTGGCGCTGTTTGCCGCCTTTCTGCTGGTGCTGCTCTCCGCTTTGACGGGCGGTTCGCGCGCGGGTCTGCTGGCAACCGGACTGGCGATTGTCGCAAGCGCGGCGATGTTCTGGATCACGCTCGACAGGGGCAAGCGCGACGATGAAACGCTGCCGCAGATATTTGGCGTTACTCTCCGGCCGGCACTGATCTTTGCAATGGGTGCTGCGCTGGCGGCTCTGGTGGTTGCGGCCTTTGTCATGTTCGACCGGATTCCCGCACTGCGCTCGCTGACCGATGCGGGGAGCTTCGATGATTTGCGGTGGCGGCTGGTGCCCGCTCTTCGCGAAATGATGGCTGCCTTCTGGTTTCTGGGCTCCGGCTTCGGCTCGTTTGAAGAAGTGTATCACATATTCGAACCGTCAGAATTGCTGGCTCCGGCCTATGTCAATCAGGCGCATAATGACTGGGCACAATTGCTTATCGAGGGAGGGATCCCGGCCATAGCGCTCGTCCTGTGGATGTTGGTCTGGTACGCCCGAAGAGTCGCAAAGATTGGCGGGGCATCACGGCAAAGACTGGCCGCATTGCTGTTCTGGACAGCGCTCCCGGCGATCTTGCTGTTTGCCAGCCTCGTCGATTACCCTCTGCGGACACCGATATTTCAGGTGGCGCTGGTTTTGTGGCTGACCGCGCTCTGCAAGGAAGAGCTCGCGCGTAGCGACTATGTGGATACGAGCGGCTAATGTGGCCGATAGCGGGAAAAACACCTTTGCTTCTCCCGTTCATAGAGTTAATGCCCCATGGCTTCGAGCTTGAAGGACTGTATGACTAACGCGATCAAATATTTGATGCTGGCGCTTGGGCTAAGCCTTTCTCTGGCTGGCTGCGCCGTTGACCGTTCAATCGGCCTCGCTTCGAATATCGAAGTGACCGACCTGACCCAGCTTCCGGCCCCTTCGAATGTAGGCGCCATTACAATCCAGCCGAAACAGACAATCGAAGTCGTTGTTAGCGATGCTGAATTGCTGAGCGGCACATTTCTGATCGATGGTGCGGGCTATATCAGCTATCCGCTCGTTGGTGATCTTTATGTCGCGGAGAAGACGCCGCGCCAGATATCCAAGATGATCGCCGACCGCTTGCGCGGCGAATATGTCGTCAATCCGCAGGTTCGCGTACGGCCCACCAACGCAATCACGCCGAGCATTTCGGTTGGTGGCCAAGTGGTCCGCCCGGGGACATATCCTGCCGCGACCTCGCAAACATTGATCCGCGCGGTGAACAATGCCGGCGGCCTGGACGAATATGCCAAGAAGGATGATGTCCTGATCATGCGCACCGTCGACGGACAGCGCTATATCGGCGTCTACAATATCGCTGCCATACAGCGGGGAAACTATGACGATCCTGTGCTATATCCCGAGGATATCGTAACGGTCGGTGACTCGGTCGGTCGCAGGAATCTCGAATATATACTCGGATTTATTCCGCTGCTTTCGACGAGTGCGATCTTGATTGATCGTACCTTCAACTGATCGCGATTTTTTATGAACACCACGACAACAGACGCATCCAACGCTCAAGCGGTTGAAGATCGCGACGAGAATCCATACGCGACCACCGTTGCGGGCCTCGATCTGGAGCGGTTCTGGATTCAGGCGCTCGAGCTCAAATACTGGCTGCTCGGGATCATCATATTCGGCTTGGCGATGGCGGTTGTGGCAACATTGCTGGCAACCGAATTGTACCGCGCCACATCGCGAATCGAGATTTCGCTGGTGCAGCAGAACATTACTGCTGCCGAGCCGGTTGAGCTGCAGAGCAGAGCGTCGGATCTGCAATATGCCACAACGCAGATCGAACTGCTGCAGTCGCCCTTTATGGCCGAGCGCGTACTGGATGCCGGAAACCTCGCAAGGGACGAGGAGTTTCTGCGGGCCTTCAATCTGGAAGGTGCCGCTGGCGTCACCCCGCGCAGGCTTGGCAACGTTCTAAGGGGCAATTTCTCGGTCAACCCGGTTCCGAATTCAAGCTTGATCGATCTTAGTTTTTCCAGCCCGGACCCCGATGTCTCGGCCAAGGTTGTGAATTTGTGGGCGCAGGAATTCCTGCAGGCCAATTATGACAAGCGCTTCGGTGCCAATATCGAGGCGCGCGAATTCCTCGAGGAACAGATCGAAGAACTGCGCGAGAGATTGGCCCTGTCCGAGCGTGAGCTGATCGATTACGCCAACGCTAACGAGATCATCATTATCGAAGGCGGCGCAGAAGAGGGCGGTTCGGAGGCTGCGGCTCAATCGCTTATCGGCGCCGAGCTGTCGGCGCTCAATCAGGCGCTCGCAAATGCGACCGCCGAACGCATCCGCGCGGAAAGCGCATTGCGGTCGGGCGGGCGGAGCACGGCTGGCGCTGCTGCTGCTGCCGGTTTGCGCAGCCGACTGGCCGATGCCCAATCGCAGCTCGCCGAATTGCGGTCCAAATTTGGCCCGGGCTACCCCGAGATAAAGGCCAAGGAAGCTGAAATCGCTACGCTTCGCCAGGCGCTGAATGGCGAAAGCTCGATCGACAATCAGGATCTGCAAGCCGCGTTTCGCAAGGCGAGCCTGCAGGAGCAGGCGCTCCGCAGCCGGCTCGAGCAGTCGAAGAACTCCTATCTCGGTCAGCAGGGTGAGGGGATCCAATACGGCATTCTCAAGCGCGAGGTTGATACGAACCGGCAGCTCTACGACGCCCTGCTCCAGCGGTATAAGGAACTCGAAGCGGCGGGCGCGGGCAAGAACAACATGACGCTGATCGACCCGGCCGTGCGGCCCGGTTCGCCCTATTCGCCATCGCTGTTCAACAATCTTGCGGTTGGCCTGCTTGCATCTTTGCTCGCTGCAGCAGCGCTGGTTTATCTGCGCGAGACGATGGACCAGACGATCCGCGATCCGTCCGATGTCAGCCGCCGCCTCGGCCTGTCGCCGCTGGGCTTGATCCCGCGCGTCGAATCGGGAGAGGTTGTCGAGGAGCTCGAGCAGCGCAGTTCGGAAATCAGCGAGGCCTATGCGGCCGCGCGCACCAATATGGCGTTCCTCACCCCGCAGGGGGCACCGCGTTCGCTCATGCTGACCAGCACGCGGCCCAATGAAGGTAAGAGTATCTCGACCGTTGCTCTGGCGCGCAGCTTCACGCAGCTGGGCAAGAAGGTTCTGCTTATCGACGCCGATTTGCGCCATTCGGGCCTCAGCGACTTCATAGGTATAGATGCAAATCCCGAATTCGGGCTAAGCGCATTGCTCAGTGGCCATGGCGATCTGTCGCAATCGGCTGTGCCGGTCTCTCCGCATGGATTCGACCTGCTGCCGACCGGTCACAAGCCGCCCAATCCGGTTGAATTGCTCGCGGGCCCGGGTCTCGCCGGCGTGGTCCAGGCAGCGCTGCAGACATATGACCAGGTTCTGGTCGATGGCGCTCCCGTACTCGGCCTCGCCGATGCGCTGGAAGTGTCAAAGGCCGTCGAAGGTGTCGTGTTCGTGGTCGAATCGAACGGCGCGAATGTCCGTGCGATCGAGAATGCGATCAAGCGCCTCAAGCGCGCGAATGCAACGATCTTCGGTGCGCTTGTGACCAAGCTGGACCAGCGCAACTCGACCTACGGTTACGGCTATGGCTACGGCTATGGCTATGGCTATGGCGAGGGCGACCGAAACGAGGCCAGCGCATAGTATGGCAATCCGTCCGGCACGTCTGGCGGTAACCACTCTCGGAGCTCTTGTTCTTGCCGGCCTGCTGTTTGTTCAGGCGGGCAGCAGCGTTTTGATGCGGAAGCAGCCCGAACTGGCCGCGCGCTTGATGCCGATCAATGGTCTCGCGCTCGAGCAGGCGGCGACCCGGCAGTTTCAGGCGGGAGTTCAGACGCAGGACGATATCGGTCCGGCGGCCAAAGAGGCGCTGTCGACGGCAATGCGTGCCTATAGCCACGACCCGCTCAATCCGAAAAGCCTCGCAATCATGGCTTTGGCGGAGGATGATCAGGCAACCAAGCGCCGGGTGCTCGATGCAGCATCGAAGCTCAATCGCCGCGATCTGCTGCTGCAAGGTTTGATCCTCGACGATCAAGTCGCCCGTGGCGATTACGCGCAAACGCTGTCGACGCTCGACAATATGCTCCGCGTGCACCCCGAGCAGAAGGCGACAATATTTCCGATCCTTACCGAAGCGCTCAAAGATGATAGCGCTGCGGCGCAGCTCGGCGCGATTCTTGATCGAAGCGCCCCGTGGCACGAGCAGTTTTTGAACAGCGCGGCGGCGGATCGCGAGGCGCTGCCCAACCTGGCCCGATTGCGACTTGGCCGCGACGATGTCGATCCCGATGTGGATCGCCAGCTTATCCGCGGCCTGGTTGCGAGCGGGCGGACCGACCTGGCCTTCCCGATCTATGCTGCAGCGAAGCCGGCGGGTGATGGATCACCGGGAAGCACGCAGCAGCGCTTGGGCTGGAACAGCGATTTTCCGCCCTTCGATTGGTCGCTTGCCAATGAAGGAGGCTTTCGCGCGGACTATCTTCCCGAAGAAGCGCATCTGGAAATATATGTCCGCAGCGGCAAGGGCGGCATTCTCGCCGAACGCCTGGTCGAAGCGCCGCCGACGCCCTTCGCAATCGCAGTTTCACACACGCTGACGCCCGCCGATCAGGTCAAGGATCTTCGCCTGCAAGTCGGCTGTCCGGGGGCAGAAGAACCGGTAGTGGACCAACCGCTGAGCGTACGCCCCGGCGAGGTTCGCATCCCCGCAATGGCCGGTCGATGCGAGTTTATGAAAGTCGCGCTCTACGGCCGCTCGTGGTCGGGCAAATCGGCGATCCGCGGGCAGATTGTCCCGCTGATTATCCGCCCGGAATAGAGACGTCAGTCCAGCGCGATATCGGGCGCATCTTCCTGTTTCATGCCCACCACGTGATAGCCCGCATCGACGTGATGCGTTTCGCCGGTGACTCCCGAAGACAGGTCCGACAGGAAATAGAGGCCTGAACCGCCGACATCGTCGATCGTCACATTGCGCCTGAGCGGCGAGTTTAGCTCGTTCCATTTCAGGATATAGCGGAAGTCGCCGATCCCGCTGGCCGCAAGCGTCTTGATCGGTCCGGCCGAAATCGCATTCACACGGATGTTCTGCGGGCCGAGATCATTGGCCAGATATTGGACACTCGTTTCCAGCGCCGCCTTGGCAACGCCCATGACATTGTAATGCGGAATGACCTTTTCCGCGCCGTAATAGGTCAGCGTCAGGATCGAACCGCCATCTGGCATCATTTCCGCCGCCCGCTTGGCCACCGCGACCAGCGAATAGGTCGAGATGTTCATCGTCATCAGGAAATTGTCGAGGCTGGTATCGACATATTTCCCGCGCAATTCGGCCTTGTCCGAAAACCCGATTGCATGAACGACGAAATCTATCGTCTCCCACCGGCTTTTGAGTGTCTCGAATGCGGTATCAAGCGTGGACATCTCCGATACGTCGCATTCAAAGGTGAAATCCGAACCCAGCTCCTCGGCCAGCGGCTGCACCCGCTTGGCCAGCGCGTCACCCTGATAGGTGAAGGCGAGCTCCGCCCCGTGTTCGCGCAATTGCCTGGCGATACCCCAGGCCAGCGATTTCTTGTTCGCCAAGCCCATGATCAGGCCGCGTTTGCCCTGCATAAGTCCCGTCATTGTCCTTCCGCCTCCGCTTGTTCCTGCGACTGCCCGCTTTCCTGCGCGTCACCGTCCTCGTCGGCATCTTCCTCCGAAGGTTCAGCCAGAGCGGCGTTCAGTTCAGCGCCTATAACCACGCCCAGCCCGACGAGCCAGAAAAAGAACAGCGCGATCATAATCCCCGCGAGACTGCCATAGGTCAGGTCGTATGAGAAGAATCGCTTGAGCACCGGCGGCAAGGCGATCGTAACGGCGACCCACCAGACGGTTACCGTCAGTGCGCCCGGCCATTTCGGGTATTGCTTCCCGCGATAGCTTTCGGGCGTCAGCGTCACGAACAGCATCAGCATCGACAGATAAAGGCCGATGGCGGGCACGATCCGCGAGAACGACAGATCGTCGAGCAGATTGTCGAGCATCGGTACATAGGCGGAAATCACCTGCTGCGCGGTGCCGATCAGGAATTGCGCGATCAGCGAGAGCATCAGTACGATCACTGCGGCAAGAATCAGGCCAAAGGAGAGGAGGCGGTAGCGCCAGAAGGCCAGCGTCGCCTCGGTTCCGTAGGCGCGGCGCAATATGTCGCGGATCGTTTCGACCAGGCTTGAGGCGGTCCAGAGCCCGATTGCCGCACCCACCCATAACAGCCACCCGCTGCGCGCTTCGATTACGTTGCGCGCCACCGGCTCGATCACATTGCCCACCACGGGAGGGAGCGCGAACAGGATGGCATCGACCGTTGCCGCGCGTTCGCTTTCCTCGCCGATGGCCGAGAATATCGCGGCGCCGAGAATAAAGAACGGGAACAGCGCCAGCATCGCCATGTAAGCGAGGTTTCCGGCATGGATAAAGCCATCGTTCCATGCGCCGGTCGCGGTGCGTTTGAGGACTTCGAACGCCCGCGTGCCGGGGCCAACGGTTTTGCTCAACCCATCGCGCAGCATGTCGCGTTTGCGCCGCCGCGCCTCGGGCGACAGCGAGGGTACGCGTCTCTGTTCGGCTTGGGGGATTTCGCTGATCTCTCCGGCCCCTTTCAGCGTGCGATCATGTCAGCCGACCGGGTCAGACACCCATATCGGCGCGCGGGTCGCTATCATCCTGCCAACCTTCAAGGCGCTTGGCCAGTTCCGGCAGGTCTTCGGGCAGGATAATTTCGAGCGTGACCAGCTGGTCGCCCCGGCCTCCGCCCTTCTTGGAGAAGCCCTTGCCCTTCAGCCGCAGCACGGTTCCGCCATTGGTGCCGGGCTTGAGCGTCATCATCACCGGACCATCGACGGTCGGCACTTTGACCTTCGCGCCGTTCACGGCTTCGTCGAGTGTGATCGGCAGATCCATCCGCACATCATGTCCGTCACGGCGGAAGAAAGCGTGCTTGTCGATCGAGATCGTGACCAGGCCGTCGCCCATGCCGCCCGGGCCTTTCTCGCCCTTGCCCTTCAGCCGCATCTGCGTGCCGTCCTCGACACCCTCGGGCAGTTTGAGATCGATGGTCTTGCCATCGGCGAGCGTTATGCGCTGCTTGGCAAGCGATGCGGCGTCAGTGAAAGCTACCCGCAGGCGATAGGGGATATCCGCGCCCTTCTGCGGAGGAGATGGGGGGCGCCTGCCGAAGCCGGCTGAGCCACTGCGAGCACGCGATCCACCCATTCCGCCGCCGCCAAACAGGCCTTCGAAGATATCGCCCAGGTCGACGCCTTCATTCGAGAAGCCTTCGAAGTCCTGCGCGCCGAAGCCGCCTTGATGTCCACCGCGTGGCCCTGCTCCGCCACCGAAACCGCCCATTCCCGCGAAGGGGTTCGCAGGGTTGCCCTCGGCGTCGATTTCACCGCGGTCGAACTGCGCGCGCTTGTCCTTGTCTGACAGCAGATCATAGGCCTGCGTCGCCGCCGAGAATTTCTCGGCAGCTTTCGGATTGTCCTTGTTCCGGTCAGGGTGGAGCTCCTTCGCGAGTTTGCGATAGGCGCTCTTGATGTCCTTCTCGGTGGCGGTGCGGGGCACGCCAAGGGTGGAATAGGGATCGGCCATAGCGTGTTAGCTAAGTATGTCGGTCCGCAAGCGCAAGCGGAATGGCTTTCCTACCTGCTTGCAAAAGCGTAAGCCGCGCAGATGTTTGCCGCTGCCCTCGATCCTGCCAAACCCGAACCTGCAAAGCGCACCCGATATGCGTGTGGTGGGGATTTTTCATCCAGGACTGTGGTCCATGCGGTCCATCTGTTCAGGAGTGCATCGTGAAAGCTGAACAAAGTGCTGTCCCGTCGAGCGATCCCTATGGCATCTTCGACAGCTGGTATGTCGAAGCGCGTCGGACCGAGCCCAATGACAGCAATGCGATGGCGCTGGCGACTGCAACCCCCGATGGTGCGCCATCGGTGCGGATGGTGTTGCTCAAGGGCTATGGGCCGGATGAAGGCTTTACCTTCTACACCAATGCCCAGAGCCGGAAGGGGCAGGAGATCCGCACCAATGCTCAGGCCGCGCTGCTGTTCCACTGGAAGTCGCTGCGGCGGCAGATCCGCATCGAGGGCAGCCTCAGCGAAGTGTCGCCCGAACAGGCCGACGCCTACTTCCACAGCCGCTCGCGCGAGTCGCAATTGGGCGCGGTGGCGTCGGATCAGTCGCGCCCGCTGCCGGATCGCGCTGCCTTCGTCGAGCGTTATGCGGCTGCGGAGAAGCGCTTTGCCGACGGCCAAGTCGAACGCCCCCGGCATTGGACCGGCTTCGCCCTCACTCCGCACGCATTCGAGTTCTGGCTCGATCGCCCCAACCGTCTGCACGACCGCCGCCGGTTCGAGGCGAGTGCCTCCGGTTGGAAAGACACGCTACTCTACCCGTGAACGACGCAGCTGCCACCCGCGCCGAGCTGACCCGCAGCGCGGCCTTCGCCTCGATTGCGACCGCGGTCCTGTTGGTGGCGCTCAAGCTCTGGGCGAGCATCGAAACCGGCTCGACCGCGATGCTGGGCAGCCTGGCGGACAGCGCGCTCGATCTGGTCGCGAGCATCGCCACGCTGGTCGGTGTGTGGATTGCGGCGCAACCTGCAGACGACAACCATCGCTTCGGGCATGGCAAGGCCGAAGCGCTCGCCGCGATGTTCCAGGTCATGCTGATCGCGCTGTCGGCAGCGGCGATTGCCTTTCGCGCCGTCGAGAGGCTGGTCGAAGGCGGCCGCACCGAAGCTGCGCCTGCGGGGATCGGGGTTTCGTTGATCGCCATAGTCGCGACCCTGGGGCTGCTCTTGTGGCAACGCCGCGTGATCCACCGCACCGGTTCGGTCGCAATCTCTGCCGACCATGTCCATTACCAGTCCGACCTGCTGCTCAATCTGGCGGTGATCGCGGCGCTGGCGCTCGACCAATATGCGGGCTTCAACCGCGCCGATCCGCTGTTCGGTCTGGCCATAGCCGGATGGCTGATCTGGGGCGCATGGCGCGCGGCAAGCGACGCGGTAGATCACCTGATGGACCGCGAATGGCCCGAAGAGAAGCGGCAGCGCTTTGTCGAGCTGGCCGCCAAACACCCCGAGCTAAGCAAGCTCCACGACCTGCGCACCCGCACCAGCGGCACACGCGACTTCGCCCAGTTCCACGTCGATATGCCTCCTGAAATGACCGTTGAACAGGCGCATGAGGTGGTTGAACGCGTGGAAGCGGATCTTTGCAGCCACTTCCCCGAAATGGAGTTATTCATCCATATCGACCCGGAGGGTCACGTCGACGAGCCGGGCAACCCGCTGGTCGAGCAGGACGAGTTCAAGAAGCTGGAGACAGGCGAATGACCCGAAGAACAGGCGGCGTTCCCTATTACCATATCGATGCCTTCGCCGACCGGCCCTTTGCGGGCAACCAGGCGGCAGTAATGGTGCTCGACGAATGGCTGCCCGACGATGTGCTGGTCGCGATTGGCGGCGAGAACATGTTCGCCGAAACCGCTTTCGTCGTGAAAGACGCGACCGGCGAAGCGGACTGGGAACTGCGCTGGTGCACACCGACATACGAGATTGCCCTGTGCTGCTCGACGAGGCGCACGGATATGGCGGGGGCGACCGGGTCAGCTTTCGCACGCGCAAGTCGGGCATTCTCGAGGTTCGCCGTTCGGGCGAGGGTTACGAGGTCGGCCTGCCCGCCATCGCAACCGATCCGCAGCCGCATCCCGAAGCGGTGGCCTTGCTCGGGGCCGAGCCGGTGCTCGTCCATCGCAACGACTCGCTGTACAACATCTTCCTGTATGAAAATGCCGAACAGGTGCGCGCGCTGGATCCCGATCTGCGTGCTTTGGGCGAGTTCGGCGTCGACCAGTTTGCCTGCACCGCTCCGGGCGAGGATACCGATGTCATCAGCCGCGTGTTCGTGCCCGGGGCTGGCGTGGACGAGGACAGCGTGACAGGGTCTGCACACGCCGCACTGACCCCCTTCTGGGCCGAGCGGCTGGGGCGCGGCAGCCTCACCGCCTATCAGGCGTCCGAACGCGGCGGCTATGTCAATTGCCGGCTCGATGGAGACCGGGTCTGGCTGGGCGGAAAATGCACCACGGTGGTCGAGGGGCGGTTCTACCTCGAAGGATAGAGCTCGACGACATCGAGCAATTGCTGGAGCATCCTGGGGCGCTGCTCCCGGTCCGAATGGCCGAGCCTGACAACGGTCAGCCTCTGCTCGGGCGAGACGAGAATGTACTGGCCCATATGACCGATGGCGGCGAACATCGTTTCCGGTCCGCGATCGGGCAGATCGTCGTCGCGGTCGATGCCCGAATCGCGATTGAGCCAGGTCTGCGCGCCGTAAAACTCCGAACGCGGGCTGGGCGAGGTCATAAAGGTAATCCACTTGCGCGGGATCAGCTGCGATCCGCGATAGGAACCCTTGTTGCGCAGGAACTCGCCAAAGCGCGCCCAATCGCGCGCGGTTGCATGCATCAGACTACCGCCGATCAGCGTGCCATTGGCGTCATATTCGGGCACGATCGAATCCATCCCGATTGGTGCGAACAGACGCGTGCGCAGATAGGTGTCGACCGCCTCGCGCCGCACATCGGGATCCTCGCTGTCGGTCAGCGCACGCGCGGCGATATCGGCGAGAATCACCGTCGTGTTGCTCGAATATTCGAACTTGGCACCCGGCTCGGCCTCGAGCGTTTCTGCAGTTGCCCAGTCCGCCATATCGTCGCGGCCATCCATAAACAGCATCCGCACTTCGGAGGATTCGTAAGGAATTTCGCCTGCCTCGGTATGCCGCAGGCCCGAACGCATCTGGAGCAATTGCCGCAGCGTGATCTCGGCCCGCGCATCGCCGGGACGGTTCCAGCGCGGCTCGGGCACCGATTCGTCCAGCCGCAGGCGTCCGTCGGACACGAGCATGCCGATCATCACCGCGGTAACGGTTTTGGCCATCGACCAGCTGACAAAGCGCGTCTCGGCGTCATATCCGGCCGCGTAGCGTTCGGCGGCGATTGTCCCGCCATGCATCACCACCAGCGCACGCGTTTCGCCGAGCTCTTCCTGATGCGCGAACAGATCATCGATCTGCCGTGCGAGCTGGTCTTTGGGGGCGCCGGCATCCTCTTGCACCGCAGCCAGTGCTTCATCGCTGAGCGGCCGTTCGATCTCGGCAGTATCCGAACATGCCGCAAGGGCTGGCAGGAGCGCAATGCTCGCGATAAGGGAAAGGCGGCGTCCGTTCATGGATGCATCACTCGCGCACGGGAATCGGCTTGGCAATGGCTAAATCAACGAAGAGGAAATCCAGCCGCTGGTTTTGGGTTCTAGCGATTATCGTCCTGCTGGTTGCCGGGGCGGCGTGGTTCTACCGTGCGCCCATCACCGGCTATGCGGGGGCGGGGACAGCCTACTCGGCGCGTGTTGCATGCTCCTGCGTCTATATCGGCAATCGTAGCCTGGATGATTGCAAGAAGGACAAGCTCGCGGGGATGGAGCTGATCTCGCTGAAGGCCGATCGCGATGCGAAGAGCGTCACCGCACGATTCCCGCTGATCAAATCGGAAACCGCGACCTACCGCGAGGGTTATGGCTGCGTACTGGAGGAGTGGCGCGATTAGGTGTCGTCGCGCGATGTCGCTTCGATCCAGCCGCCACCGACAACCCGCTCACCTGCATAGACTACCGCTGCCTGTCCGGGCGCAACGCCGAATTCGGGCTGCTTGAAGCGGATTGTGGTGGTCGCGCCGTCGCCAAGCGGTCCGTCGAGCGTGATTGGCACAGGTTTGGAGAGCGAGCGGACCTTCGCGGTCAGCTCGCTATCGGGCAGCGGACCGATGCGGTTGGTTTCGATGATCGTCGCCGCATCGACCGCCAGCATCGCTTTCGGTCCTACCATGACCTGCGCTGTCTCGGCATCGAGACCCACGACATAAAGCGGCTCGGCCAAACCGCCGATCTCCAAACCGCGCCGCTGCCCGACCGTATAGTGGATCACGCCCCTGTGACGACCGAGTTCTTCGCCCGTCTGCGCATGGACAATTGCGCCCGGCTCGCCGCCTTCGGGCCGGATCGAGCGAACGATCTTGGCGTAATCGCCATCGGGGACAAAGCAGATATCCTGGCTGTCGGGTTTGGCGGCATTTCGCAGCCCCGCCTGCCCGGCCAGCTCGCGCACCTGCGTCTTGGGCAGGCCGCCCAGCGGATAGCGGATATAGTCGAGCTGTTCCTCGGTCGTCGCATAGAGGAAGTAGGACTGGTCGCGCGCGGGATCCAGCGCACGGTGCAATTCTGGTCCGGCTGGCCCCATTACGCGGCGGACATAATGCCCGGTCGCAAGGCAATCGGCACCCAGTTCCCTTGCCATACGCAGCAAGTCGGTAAATTTCGGCCCCATATTGCAGCGGATGCAGGGTACGGGGGTTCTGCCCGAGAGATAATCGTCGGCGAACTGCTCGACGACCTCTTCACGAAACGCGCTTTCGTGGTCGAAGACATAATGCGCGATGCCGAGCCGGTCGGACACAGCGCGCGCGTCGCTGATATCATCGCCCGCGCAGCATGCGCCCTTGCGGCCCGTTGCAGCGCCATAGTCGTAAAGCTGCAGCGTGATGCCGATCACTTCGGCCCCGGTCGAAGCGGCGAGCGCCGCGACAACCGACGAATCGACTCCGCCCGACATTGCTACAACGATCCGGCAATCCTTCGCGGCGCGCGGCAGATCGAACAGCCCAGCGCTGTCGAGTTCGGAATCGAATACAATGGAGGCGGTTGTCTGATCGGACATGGCAGCGCCCATACACATAGGCGCTTGAACCCGCCAGAGAAGCTTTACGTCCTGTTCGTCATTCCTAACGCGAGATGAAGGCTGCCTTTACCCGATTTTGACCATGCCCGCTTAAGGAAGCTGGCATGTTTGAAGGAACGCTCACCGAATCCGGCTTCGACGAAGCTGCAGAATCGAGTGGCCTGAAGCCGCTTGAATGGCCCGTGCTTGTCGCACAGCTTGCTGCTGCGCGCGAGTTGCGCCGTGCGCTTGCGACACGCCGCGTCTCGGCCAGCGGGAACTTCGCACGTTTCTCTACCGCATGCGCGAGCGAGGAGAAGATTAACGAAAACGCCACCCGCGTTAACCCTGATGCTTTAGTCGATGGCAAAAGCTCTGCGGGCAATGTGCCTGACATCGCGATTGAAACGCAATCAGGCGACAGAGAGTAGCATGATCGAGAACCAGAAAATACGCCCTGCACAGGTAATCGGCCCCTTAGGCGAGCCGCTCACTATCGACGACCTGCCGCCGCCCGAGACCAAACGCTGGGTCGTGCGCCGCAAGGCTGAAGTTGTTGCGGCGGTTAATGGCGGGCTTCTGACTATCGATGAAGTGCTCGAGCGTTACGGACTTACTCTCGAAGAATTCGCATCATGGCAGCGTGCGGTCGATCGTTCGGGCATGCAGGGTCTGCGCGTCACCCGCATCCAGCACTATCGCGATCTCTACGAGCGCCAGCTGAAATACTGATTTCCACAGCGCGGTAGAAATCCACCCGCAAATCTACTAACCCTCCCCGTGTCTACCGGCCACAAGGTCGGGGAACCGTTCGGTCGCCTGTTCCGTTGTGACGGCAAGGCCTTGCGGAACAACAGGAGGAATTTGAATATGGGTTGGATTATTGCACTGATCGTTGGCGGCGTGGCCGGCTGGCTTGCCAGCCTCGTGATGAACCGCGATGCCTCGATGGGCATATTCTGGAACATTGTGGTCGGCTGCGTCGGCTCGGTTGTCGGAAATCTGATCGCCAACCAGTTCGGTTTTGGCGGCAGTGTTCAGGAATTCTCGATTCAGGGGCTGGTGATCGCGGTTATTGGCGCGATTGTACTGCTCGGCATCGTTAACCTGGTTCAGCGCGGACGCGTTCGCTAAGCGAAGCACGTTCAAATTGCAGATAAGGGCGGGCGGCTTTGGCCGGTCCCGCCCTTTTTGCGCCCCAAGGCACGAATTTGTCGGTTCGTCGGTCCGTTAAGTCACTTGTCGATGGCGCGATTGTGATCGGAATCGCATATCTCTAGAGGCAAATCCTGATAGAGCAGGGGGCTACAGGCTTGCTTGCGCATAGTGATGTATGTGTGTAACACACCCGCATACGGCCCAATTCGGGTGAGCGAATACGATCAGGACCGCAGATGAATTACGAATCCACCGTTCGCAGCGACACCGGCGACTACAGCAGCGACAAGCTGGCTGATCTCGAGAACGAGGGGCGCGGCAGGAAGCGCATTTTCGTTATCGGCTTGATCCTGCTCGGCTTGTTGGCTGTAATCGGCCTTGCTTACTGGTTTGTAACGGCCGGCGAAGGCGCTGCCGCTGCGGGCGACGACAACGACAATCAGGCAGCATCGATCTCGGTGATTGCGCCAGGCAACGCGACCATCGACGGTGAGATCGTCGCGACGGGCACTCTGGCCGCGCGGCGTGAATTGCCGGTGGGCGTCGCCGGCGAAGGCGGCCGGGTCATTTCGGTGCCGGTCGATGCCGGTGACTGGGTGCGACAGGGCCAGGTTCTGGTGGTCATCGATCGTTCCGTGCAAAATCAGCAGATTTCCAGTTCGGCGGCCCAGGTCGAGGTGGCGCGCGCTGACGCCAGGCTCGCGCAATCAAATCTGGATCGGGCGCTCCAGCTGGTTGATCGCGGCTTTATTTCCAAGGCTGATGTTGACCGCTTGACCGCTACGCGTGACGCTGCCGCTGCACGGGTCAAGGTCTCCGAGGCGCAAATGCGCGAGCTGCGCGCGCGAAACAACCGTTTAAGCGTCGTTGCACCATCGGCCGGCCTTGTGCTTGCGCGCAATGTCGAGCCTGGCCAGATCGTCAGCGCTGGCTCCGGGCCATTGTTCCGTATCGCCAAGGGCGGCGAGATGGAGTTGATGGCACAGCTTAGCGAAACAGATTTGGCCAGTATCTCGGCCGGTGTTCAGGCAGAAATCGTTCCCGTGGGGACCGAGAAGCGTTTTTCGGGACAAGTGTGGCAGGTTTCGCCGACAATCGATCCGCAAAGCCGCCAGGGGACGGCGCGTATCGCGCTGTCATATGCACCAGAATTGCGGCCCGGCGGGTTTGCGCAGGCGACGATCAAGAGCGGCACGATTGTAGCGCCGATGTTGCCCGAATCGGCGGTCCTTTCTGACGACGAGGGCGCATTCGTTTACATCGTCGACAAGGAAAACAAGGCGGTCCGCCGCTCGGTCAAGACCGGCATGGTGACCGAAGAAGGCATTGCGATTGTCGAGGGTCTCGACGGCAGCGAGCTGGTTGTTCTTCGTGCCGGCGGCTTCCTGACGCCTGGCGAGACGGTCCGCCCGCAGAAGGTGGGCGACGACAAGGCCGAAGCGCCGGCCGCAAAACCACAGGCTCCCGCTGGTGATGAAGCCGGGCCATCGGAAGAGAATGAGGGCTGAGCGGCATGAACTTTCAGAACATCTCCGCGTGGTCGATCCGTAACCCGGTCATTCCGCTGGTGTTCTTCACCGCGCTGCTGTTCGCGGGGATGCTCAGCTTTCGTAACATGGATGTGGTCAACAACCCCGACGTTGAATTCCCCGCCGTAAACATCACCATCAGCCAGCCCGGTGCGGCCCCGACCGAGATCGAGAACCAGATTACCCAGCGGGTCGAATCGGCGGTCCGTTCGCTCAATGGCGTGCGCACCATCTCATCGACCGCGAGAGAGGGCAGTTCGAACACCTTCGTCGAGTTCGAGATCGGCACCGATGTGAACGACGCAGTGGCGGAGGTGAAAAACTCCATCGACACGGTGCGCGGCAGCCTGCCGGACGGGATTCTGGAACCGCGCATCAGCAAAGTCGAAATCGCGGGCGGTTTCCTCGGCATTTATGCGGTTGAAGCCAGCGATATGACGCTCGAACAGCTCAGCTGGTTCATCGATGACACGATTGCCAAGCGATTGCTGTCGATTGAGGGCATGGCCGAGGTTGGCCGCTTCGGCGGGGTTGATCGCGAGATCGAGGTTATTCTCGACCCGTCGAAGATGCGCAGTCTTGGCGTCACGGCCGGCCAGATCAACCAGCTGCTCAGGCTCGACAATGTCGATGCCGCAGGCGGCATGGCCGAGGTAGGCGGAACACGCCAGTCGGTCCGCGTCCTGGGCAATGTCGACACGGCGTACGAGCTCTCGCAGCGCCAGATTCGGATCGGTAATGGGCAGACGGTCAAGCTGGCCGATGTTGCCACTGTGCGCGACGGTTTCAGCGAGCGGACTTCGATCAGTAAGGTGCGCGACAAGGAAGTGGTCAACTTCTTCATGTCGCGCGCAAAGGGCGCATCCGACGTCACGGTGTATGACGAAGCGCTGCTGATCATTGACGAGATCCAGGCCGAGAATCCCGGTGTGAAGTTCATCCCGCTGTTCAACACGGTCAAATATACCGAAGACCAGTATTCCAGCTCGATCGCGGCGATGGTCGAGGGCGCGGTCCTCGCTGTTGTGGTGGTGTTCTTCTTCCTGCGCGACTGGCGCGCGACGATCATCTCGGCAATCGCGATCCCGCTTTCGGCGATCCCGACCTTCTGGTTTATGGATTTGCTGGGCTTCAACCTGAACTTCCTGTCATTGCTGGCGCTGGGCCTGGTGGCCGGGGTGCTGGTCGATGATGCGATTGTCGAGATCGAGAATATCGTACGCCATATGCGTATGGGGAAAACCGCCTATCAGGCGAGTATCGACGCGGCGGACGAAATCGGCCTGCCGGTTGTCGCTACGTCCTTTTGTATCGTGGCGGTGTTCCTGCCGGTTGGCCTGATGCCCGGCGTGACGGGGCAGTTTTTCAAGAACTTTGGTCTGACCGTGGTGATTGCAGTGCTGATGAGCCTTGCGGTTGCGCGCGCGATCACTCCGATGCTTGCGGCCTATTTCCTCCAGTCCAAGGGCCACGCCGCGCATGGCGAGGGCAAATGGATGGACCGCTATATGAATGTCCTGCGCTGGACGCTTGATCGCTCGGATATGCGCGAACGGCGCGAGGGGCTCCCGGGTCCCCATCGGCGCTGGGCCTATGTGCTTTCGATGTTCCTGATCGTGCTGCTGCTGCTGGTCTTGCCCGCAATGGCGATCTTCTCTTCATTCAACGCGCTGAGCGCCTTGGCAATTCCCGAAACGCTCGGCGCGGCGGTTTCGCCGGAAGAAGGCTCTTTCCTGCGCTTGTTGATCGAACGACCGTTGCAACTGCTGATGCTGGCCCTTGTTTGCGGTCTAGGCTTCGCGGTTATCGTTGTGTTCCTGAAGCTGATGGGCTTTGTTCTGGGCTTTCTTGGCGAGCGCCTGTCGCAAAGCTGGCGCTATCTTGAGGCGCGTTTTTACGATCACCGCGTTTGGGTGCTTGGTATCGGCTGGTTCTCTTTCCTGCTGACCATCCTGATGTTCATGCAGACGCCGTTCCAGTTCAATCCGGAAATCGACGACGAGAACAGCCAGATCGAGATCGAAATGGTCCCGGGGACGACGCTTGCGTCGACCGCTCGCGTGACCGAGCAGGTTGCCGATCTACTCTACGAACAACCCGAGGTCGAACTGGCGCTCGAACGCGTCCGCGAAGGCCGGGCGACGATCTACATCACGCTGAAGGAAGACCGCGCGCTGACCAAGAAGCAGTTCGAACGTGGTCTCGCCCCGCAGATCGCGCAGATCGCCGATGCGCGCGTACGTTTCCAGGCGCAGGATGGGCCGGGCGGCCCGGGTAGCGGACGCGACCTGACGATCATGCTGGCCGGTTCGGATCCTGTGCTGCTCGGAAACACCGCCGGTCAGCTGGTTGAAGAAATGAAGGGGCTCGATTCGATTGTTGCCCCGCGGATCAGCGCGGATGTGCCGCGCCCTGAAATCCTGATCAAACCGCGCGCGGACCTCGCGGCCGAGTTGGGTGTTACGACCGCTGCGCTCAGCCAGACGATCCGCATCGCGACGATGGGCGAGATCGAACAGAATGCGGCCAAGTTCTCGCTGTCGGATCGCCAGATCCCGATACGGGTGAAACTGCCGCAAAGTTCGCGCCGCGACCTGACCACAATCGCCAACCTGCCGGTGCAGACTTCAACCGGTGGCTCGGTCCCGCTCGAGCGTGTTGCAGAGATTTCCTTCGGTTCGGGCCCGACGACTATCCAGCGCTACAACCAGAACCGCCGCGTCTTTATCGGTGCCGATCTGGCCGAGGGTATCCTGCGCGGGAATGCAATGGAGGAAATCAACCAGCTACCGACCTTGCAGGATCTGCCGCAGGGCGTGATCCGCGACAATGTCGGCGAAGACGAGTTGCAAAAGGAGCTGCTCGACAACTTCTCGGTCGCGCTCCTCGCAGGCGTCCTGCTGGTGTTCGCGGTGCTGGTGCTGCTCTACAAGCGGTTGATGAGCCCGCTGGTCAATATGACTTCGCTCGCGCTTGCGCCCTTGGGCGGGATATTCCTCGTCTGGTTGGTCGGCCAGCCAACCTCGATGCCGGTGCTGATCGGTATCCTGCTGCTCTTGGGCATTGTCTCCAAGAACTCGATCCTGCTGATCGACTTTGCGATCGAAGAGATGGCCAAGGGCGTGAACAAGCTCGAAGCGATCATGGATGCCGGACACAAGCGGGCGCAGCCGATCGTGATGACCACCGTTGCGATGACCGCAGGCATGGTGCCGACTGCAATTTCGCTCTCCGGCGATGGCGCATGGCGTCAGCCTATGGGTGTTGTGGTGATCGGCGGATTGATCCTGTCAACCGTGCTGACATTGCTGATCGTTCCGGCAGGCTTCAGCCTTGCCGACGGTATGGAGCAGCGCTTTGGCCCGTGGATGCGTAAGACGTTCCTGACCTATCGCCCCGGCGATGATGGCAGCGATGTCGGCGAACCATCGACACCCCCGCAGCCGCAACCGGCCGCCGAGTCGCCGATCCCGGCCAGCAAGATCCCGCCGCCAGACGGCCATCCGGCTGAGTGAGCGAACCGTTAGCGAAAGCTAGCCCGACCGTCGGCACAGCGATGCCGGTCGATAATGCGCGCCGGATGCGCTTGACCGCCACCCTGATGCTGGTTGCGATGGCGGGCGTGTTCATGCTGTCGAAGCAATATCTCGCGGTGCATCCTGCCTGGGGATACGTGAACGCCTTTGCCGAGGCCGCGATGGTTGGCGGGATTGCCGACTGGTTCGCGGTTACCGCATTGTTCCGGCATCCGATGGGCTTGCCCATTCCGCATACGGCGATCATCCCGACCAACAAAAACCGGATCGCCGACACGATGGCGCAGTTCCTGCGCTCCAACTTCCTCATTCCCTCCGTTGTCGCGCGGCGGATGCAGGATATGAACATCGCCAGGGCAGTCGGCGAATTCCTGGTCCAGCCGACACAGGGTTCGCAGTCGCGGATCGGTTCGGGTGCGGCAGAACTGCTTGCCGGTGTTCTCGAATCGCTCGATCCCGACCGGCTTGGCGGGCAAGTGAAGGCGGGTCTGAAATCGCAGGCTCAGAAGATCGAGATATCGCCGTTGATGGGCCAGATGTTGGAGACGACGATTATCGACAAGCGCCACTTGCCCTTGATCGATGCGTTGATCCGCTGGTCGGGCCTGACGCTTGAGGACAATGAAGAGATGGTGCGCGACATGATCCGCGAGCGCGCCAACGGCATCATTCGCTGGACCGGGCTTGACGGGCGGCTCTCGGATTCGGTCCTCGACGGGCTCTACAAATTGCTTGCCGAGGTGTTGGTCGATCCCGATCATCCGCTGCGTGACAAGATCCAGGAAGGGCTCGACCAGCTGGCGAACGATCTCATCCACGATCCCAAGATGCGCGCCAAGGTCGAGCGGATGAAGGACGAAGTGCTCGAAAACGAGGCTGTTGCGCGTTGGTGGGAAGGCGTGTGGGAGCGGATGCGCGCGGGCATGATCCGCATGGCGCGCGATCCCGAAACGACGCTGGGCGGGCAGATTGGCGATAGTTTGGCCGAACTCGGCAAGGCTCTGCGCGATGATCCGTTGCTGCAAAAACAGGTCAATCGCTTCGCCCGCCGAACCGCCGTCGGAATTGCGACGCGTTACGGCGACCAGATCGTACAGCTTGTATCCGAAACCGTGCGCCGCTGGGACGCACAGACGCTAACCGACCGGATAGAGGGTGCCGTGGGCCGCGACCTTCAATTCATCCGCATTAATGGCACGCTGGTCGGCGGATTGGTCGGACTGACGATCCACTTCGTGGATTCGCTGATCTGACGCAATCTCTGCATTGCCGCGCTCTCGCAGGTGGCTTGCCGATTTATCGAGGAATCTCGAAGCGGACCGTGTTGCGCCAGAACGATACGATTGGCTCGCCATCTTCGCCGAGCGCCGGTTCGAACTTTGCTTTGCGCATCAACGCCTCGCAAACGGCCTTGTCGAAGCCTTCGGGGCGGGTCGATTTCTGGATATGACAGTCGGTGGCTTCCCCCTCGGCGTCCACCGTCAGTCGGAAACGGACCAGTCCTTGTGCGCCTTCGCGCAGCAGATCGGTCGGGTAGTCGCGCGGCCCCATCCACCGACCGGGATCGCCTTTGGGCTCCACAGCGCGTGTCAGCTTGCGGTGCTTTTCGATATCGATGCCCCAATGGGTCAGTAATTCGTCGGTGCATGCGCGCAGAGCTTCCATTGGTTCGCCCATCGGCCCCAATTCCAACAGGATCCGGTCGCGCCCCCGCCGCTGCACGGCCAACCATTCGATCGCCGCCTCGCGTTCGGGTGCGAAATCATACGACAGCAATTCTCTGGAAGACACTTCCTCCCCGGCTTCTTCTCCGGCGAAATTGACACCGCTGAATATTAGCGAAGGTTCGAAATCGCCAAAGCGGCCCAAAAACACTTCCGTGTCCTGCACCTCTTCATTCGGACCAAACTGGATTTCGACTTCGGTTCTCTTACCCCCGCTAAATGGCGGGCCGGCGACGACCATGAAGAATCCATCAGTCGGCGCGTATCGCTCGATATAGAAGACCGACCGACTCTCTTTTGTCCCGAATATCCGTGCCAAACGGCAGCTGTCATCCGCATAATTCACCTGCCATGGCCCGTAGGGCGAGATGCGAACAGTCTCTTTGGCAGCCAGGTGGATGGGGGACAGAGCGGCTATTGCCGCCAGAGGAGCCGACACACTTGTGAGAAAAGCGCGTTTCGTCATTCGGGCCTCACTTCCTTATTGTGAAGCGTATGCGGCTTGACCAGACATCCGGCCTAGGTTTCCCGTCCTTGTCTAGCGCTGGCGAAAATCGGGCACGCTCCAACAGCTTCGAACAGATCGCATCGTCGAAACGCTGGTCTCGGCCCGATGGCTTTATCTCGCAGAAGTTAGGTGTGCCCTGATCATCGACGACCAGCGAAAATTCGACCAGCGCGTCCTCTTCCCTCCACAGCAACTCTCTCGGATAATCGTCGCTGCTGAACCAGGTTCCGGGACTTGCGACGGGTTCCGGGTGTGACAAGACATTTTCGTGCCAGGCTTCAAACTGCTTGCGGTGGCTGTTCATGCATTGCCTCAGGCTTGCCGCCGGTTGATCCATCGGACCCGTGCGGATCATCAGCAACGGTCCGGCAACCAACCTGACTGCCAGGGTTTCGATTTTGGCCAAGCGCTCCGGACCGGCGCGATCAGGTGTGAAAACACCCGGCTCGTTTTCGAGCGGCGGCGCGAAGATGGCGCCATGTATCGTCGCCACCGGTCGCCCGTCATCGGTCTGGCTGGCAACAAACTTGCGATATTGCATCTTTTCGTCCGGCCCGAACTGCAACCTGATCCACGGGCTGTAGGGATTGCCGACCTTGGAAGATGTAATCACCAGGTTGTAGTTGCTGCGCCCAAGCCCCTTTTCGAGCGTGAGCGTTGTGAGATTGTCGCCTTCGCCAAACTCGCGCGTGATACGGCATCGATCAGGCTGTGAGCTCTCCATCCACTCGCTCACGGGCTCCAGCGTTTCGGGCTGAGTTTGCGCGGCTGCGGGGGTGGCAAATAGGCCCAGCGGGATCATGGCGCAGGGCAAAAGCTTCGACAGGTTTCGGACAATCATGGGTAGAGTGGGTTTCCTTGCTGGATGTGTCCTCATCTGCGGATAGCGAAGCGCACGGTGCTCCGCCAATAAGACGCAATCGCCTCGCTGGATTTGGTCCTCGCTGGTTCGAAGCGCGCTTTCCTCATCAAAGCGGCACATACGGCCCTGTCGAATCCTTCGGGGCGAGTGGATTGCTGGATGTGGCAATCGGTCGGAACACCGTCCGCCCCTACCGACAGCCTAAAGCGGACGATCCCTTGCTGGCCTGCGCGCAGGAGCTGCGAAGGATAGTCGCTGGCACGCACCCAATCGCCGGGGCTACCCGTTGGCTTGACTGCCTGCGCCAGATTGCGGTGCTTTTCCAGGTCGATGCCCCATCCGGTCAGCAACTGATCGGTGCAATGCCGCATCGCTTCCATCGGACTTCCCATCGATCCGGTTTCGAGCACAACGGCTTCTTTGCGCGGACGGCGGATCGATATCCAGTCGATCGCTGTTTCGGCTTCGGGTGCGTAGGTCTGGGAGAAGATATCCCGCCGGTCTCCGGGCTTCCGAGCGGGTTTGCCGTCGACCGACCTGGCATCGAACCAGGTTGATTGAAAGATCATCGCCGGCTCATAGTCTGCGAGCGAACCTGGGGCGAAGTTCAGCCTTGTCTCCTGATGCGTTTCGCCAAAACGGACAAATGCATGTTCGCTCCGGGATACGCTTTTGAAAGGCCGTCCGGCGGCGAGCATGACGAAATAGTCGCCCGGCTCATATCGCTCGATATAGAAAGCGACCTTGTTCTTCCCTTCACCGAATATCCGCATGAGACGGCAGCTGTCATCGGCGTGATGCATGACCCATTTGGATGATGGCTTCAGGCGGAGCGCATCATCGTCTTGTGCCTGTGCGCCGCCTACAAAAAGGCCGAAGGCTGCAATGAAGAATAGCCCGGCTGTCAAAATCCGTTCAATACTCATGCACTTGGCATAATATTCCGGGTGTTCCGGTGCAAGTAGTTGTCCAATACTGGACGGCAAAGTTGTGGTCCGGCCTGCCATCTGACATCGTTGCAGCCCATGCCTTCTCGCTAGGCGATTGGTAATACGATCACATCGGCTTCACAATCCGCCGCCCCAGCGCCCACCATGAGAATCGGCGGTCCACGGATCAAACTCCGATAGCGCAAACGACCGCGAGTAGAACGAGGCAATCGGTTCGCCATCGGCGCTGGTTGCCGGATCGAACCGCATCTTCCGAATATCGGCACAGATATCCGGTCTCAACCCGCCTGAAGAGAGTGCATATTCATAATGGCACCCGCTCACTGTTCCATCGCCGTCGATCATCGCCCGCACGCGCAAGAGGGATTTGTGACCTTTGTTCGCGGGGGTGCTTGCGAGCCTGTGATGGAGGCGTGAGAAATACGCGTTCTCATCGGGCATCTTCGGCGGGTGATAGGCCTGATGTGCATCCGCGTCCAAATCCCAAGCCGAGAGCAGGTCCCGTGTACATGCATTGAGCGCCTCGAACGGAACTTTCATGTTGCCGGTCTCGAACGAAACTATCGTGGTCGAGCGTTGCAGTACGATCCGCTCCACCAGCCCGGCCGATACGCCATCGATAGCTGCCACTATCGGCTGGCTTTTTGCATCCCGCGAAGAGAGGTCATCGTCGATCCAGATTCCGCCCAGAGTGATCGCATTTTCATACCCGGCAATACCGTATTCCAGCGGGCTGATCGTTTCCATCTCGAGATCGGAGCGCATTCCTGCGTAGAACCAGGAGCCTTTGCGCGAACTGGCAAAGTCCGGGCCAGCGACGGTCAGGTCGAAGCGTTTGCCTGGTGCGAGTTGTTCGAACAGGACCAGTCCCGCCCCTTCCCCGGAGCCAAACCTTCGCCCCAGGCGGCATCGGTCGTCCGTCGCGTCCAGCTGCCATGGCGAAACAGGGTGCAACTGTACGGCGCGCTCTTTCGCTGCAAGTTCGCCGGGCAGCGGCTTTGCATTAAGCGCTTCGGATGGCAGCGCCACAAGGACGCCGACCGTAGCGAGAACTCGCCACTGGGCGACAAGATGTTGGAAGAACATAAAAATACCCCCGGAGCTTTGATGGCTCCGGGGGCTGATATGGTCAAGCAGTATCGGCGGCTTAGAGCTTCTCGGTCAGCTCCGGCACGGCCTTGAACAGATCCGCGACCAGGCCGATATCGGCGACCTGGAAGATCGGTGCGTCTTCGTCCTTGTTGATCGCGATGATCGTCTTGGAGTCTTTCATGCCCGCGAGGTGCTGGATCGCGCCCGAGATGCCGATGGCGATATAGACTTCCGGGGCGACGATCTTGCCGGTCTGGCCGACCTGGTAATCGTTAGGGACATAGCCCGCATCGACCGCAGCGCGCGAAGCGCCGATGCCTGCGCCGAGCTTGTCGGCGAGCGGGGTGATATATTCCTCGAACGTCTCGGCGTCCTTCAGCGCGCGGCCGCCCGAAACGATGATCTTGGCGCTGGTCAGCTCGGGGCGCTCGCTCTCGGCGATTTCTGCGCCGACAAAGCTGGATAGCCCCGCATCGCCGGGGCCCGAGACGGCTTCGACACTTGCCGAACCGCCTTCGGCGGCAGCCTTGTCGAACGCCGTTCCGCGAACGGTGATGACCAGTTTTGCGTCGGACGATTCGACCGTGGCAATCGCGTTGCCGGCATAGATCGGACGGGTGAATGTTTTGTCGCCGTCGACCGAAATGATGTCCGAAATCTGCATCACGTCGAGCAGCGCGGCGACGCGCGGCGCGATATTCTTGCCGGTGGTCGTGGCAGGTGCGACGAATGCGTCATCGGTCGGCCATCAGGCCAGCGATCGAGCGGCGCGACGTTCTCGGCAAGCTGGTGTGCGTAAGCGGCATCGTCGGCGAGGTGGACTTTGCCCACGCCCGCGATCTTCGCAGCTTCATCGGCCACACCTGCGCAGCCCGAGCCAGCGACGAGCAGGTGCACTTCACCGAGCTTGGAAGCGGCGGTGACGGCGGCGAGAGTAGCGTCCTTTACCGATGCGTTGTCGTGTTCAACGAGTACCAGGGTCTTCATCGCACCGACGTAAAGGGCGGCTCCCAGTGCTTTGAGTTTGGCGACCAGCGCATCGACGTCTTCGACCTTTTCACCGGCCTGGCGAACCGGCGGCTCACTGACATTGGTGGTGGTGAGGCGCGGCGCGGTATCGACGCCGAAATCGGCGGGCGTTTTGGTATCGAGCGGCTTCTTCTTGGCCTTCATGATGTTGGGCAGCGAGGCATAGCGCGGCTCGTTCAGGCGAAGGTCGGTGGTGATGATCGCGGGAAGCGTGAGCTGGACTGTCTCAAGACCGCCATCGATCTCGCGCTTCACGGTGACACTGTCACCCTCGAGCTCGACCGTGTTGGCGAAGGTGCCCTGAGGGCGGCCCATCAGCGCTGCGAGCATCTGCCCGGTCTGGTTGCTGTCATCCGAAATCGACTGCTTGCCGAGCATCACGAGGCCGGGGCCTTCTTCGTCGGCGATCGCCTTGAGGATCTTGGCGACCGCGAGCGGCTCGACCTCGTCATCGGTCTCGACCAGGATCGCGCGGTCTGCACCCATCGCGAGCGCGGTGCGCAGCGTTTCCTGCGCCTTGGCCGGGCCGATCGACACGGCGACGATTTCTTCCGCCTTGCCCGCTTCCTTCAGGCGGATCGCCTCTTCGACGGCGATTTCGTCGAACGGATTCATGCTCATCTTGACATTGGCAAGATCGACGCCCGAGCCGTCGGCCTTGACGCGCGGTTTGACGTTGTAATCGATAACCCGTTTGACGGGTACGAGGATTTTCATGGGTTGCCTTTCCTCTGACAAAACTCTGGGCGCGGCCTAGCTTGCGTTTACGTAAACGTCAAGTTGACCGCACCCGACTCCAAAATGCAACGAATGCACCGTCGCACATGTTCCGATGTCGCTAGGTGATTTTGCGGCGACGCGCTACAACGCTTCGCGACAGGAGGGCGATATGCGGGCTATTTTTTCGGTTTTGGCGATGATTCTGGTGGGCTTTACTGCTCCATTGGCAGCGCAAGAAACGCGCATTGGCGAGGAGGGCTTCGAATCGCCCCCTGCAACAATCGCGCAGATGGACTGGCTGGTCGGCCAATGGAGCGGCACCGGCATTGGCGGCGCTCCCGCACATGAAAGCTGGCTTGCACCAACTGGCAGCACGATGGTCGGAACCTTTGTGCAGGAAGATGGTGAAGAGGGTATCCGTTTCACAGAGCATCTTTACCTGATGGAAGAGAACGGTTCGCTCGTGCTCAAGCTCAAGCACTTCAACGCCGACCTGACCTCGTGGGAAGAAAAGGACGACATGGTCACTTTTCGCCTGCTCGCTATCGAGCCCTGCGCGGCCTATTTCCACGCGCTGACATTGCGGTGCGCCAATTTCGATGGGGGCGAGGACAAGAAAGACCTGCTCGCCGCCGTACGTATGAAAAGCGGCAGCGAGCTGATCTTCAGCTTTAAGCGGATCAAATAGCCTGGCGAGCGACTAGGCCGCTTGCTTGACCTCGGCGACGATTTTCTTGGCCGCGTCGCCCAGATCGTCAGCGCTGACGATCGGCAGGCCCGAATTTTCGAGGATTTCCTTACCCTTGGCGACATTGGTGCCTTCGAGGCGGACGACCAGCGGAACCGAAAGGTTCACGTCCTTCGCCGCCTGAACGATACCGTCGGCGATCACGTCGCATTTCATGATCCCGCCGAAGATATTGACGAGGATGCCCTCGACCGCCGGGTCTTTCAGAATGATCTTGAACGCTGCAGTGACCTTTTCAGTCGTTGCGCCGCCGCCGACATCGAGGAAGTTGGCCGGGAACGCGCCGTTGAGCTTGATGATATCCATCGTCGCCATGGCGAGGCCGGCGCCGTTGACCATGCAGCCGATATTGCCGTCTAGCTTGATATAGGCGAGGTCATATTCGGAGGCTTCGACTTCCGCCGGGTCTTCCTCGGTCTCGTCGCGCATCTCCTCGACATCCTTGTGACGATAGAGCGCGTTGCCATCGAAGCTCATCTTGGTGTCGAGCACCAACAGTTGGCCGTCTTTGGTTTCGACCAGCGGGTTGATCTCGAGCATCTCGCAATCGAGGTCCATGAATGCGGTGTAGAGCTGCCGCGCGAGCTTCTGACACTGTTTGTTGAGATCACCGCTCAGCTTGAGAGCGAACGCCACCGCGCGGCCATGATGCGGCATAAAGCCTTGCGCCGGGTCGATGGTGATGGTGGTGATCTTTTCGGGCGTCTCATGCGCGACATCCTCGATATCCATCCCGCCTTCGGTCGAGGCAACCATCGCGACCTGTCCGGTGGCGCGATCGACCAGCATCGCGAGGTAATATTCGCTCTCGATATCAACCCCGTCGGTCACATAAAGGCGATTGACCTGCTTGCCTTCTTCGCCGGTCTGGATCGTCACCAGCGTGTTGCCAAGCATGTCCTTGGCGTCGGCTTCGACATCTTCGATGCTCTTGGCGAGGCGCACGCCGCCCTTGGCATCGGGGCCGAGTTCCTTGAACTTGCCCTTGCCGCGCCCGCCCGCATGGATCTGCGCCTTCACGACATAAAGCGGCCCGGGAAGTTTCTTTGCGCCTTCGACGGCTTCTTCGACAGTCAAAGCCGCGTGGCCGGCTGGGATGCCGATACCGTATTTCGCGAGCAGTTCCTTGGCCTGGTATTCGTGAATGTTCATGGGATGTCCGTCTCGATTGGATGGAAATAGGAATCTAATTTGGCGTTGAGCGCGCATAAGCATGGATTGCTGCGCTTGAAAAGTGCTGCGTTGAAGCCCACGACAATTCTAAGATGATAGACCGCGCGCGACTTGAAGAAATCCTCGAAGAAGCCGGGCAAATTGCGCATGGGTTGTGGCCAGGTGCCGGGCACGCGCTCGACAGCTGGGAGAAAGAGCCGGGAAGCCCGGTTTGCGAGGCCGATATCGAGGTCGATGGCTATCTGCGTCGTCAACTCGGCCAATTGCTTCCCTCCGCCGGGTGGCTGTCGGAGGAAACCGCCGACGATCCCGACCGGCTTTCAAAAGGGCTGTTATGGCTGGTCGATCCCATAGACGGCACGCGCGACTTCATTCGCGGGCGCTCGGGCTGGTGCGTATCGGTCGCGCTGATCAGCGATGGGAGACCGCTGATTGGTCTGCTCGAAGCGCCAGCGAGGGACGAGAAATGGGTCGCGGTTGCCGGGCAAGGTGTCTGGCGGAATGGTGAAACCCTTTCAGCGTCCAGGCGCGGCCATCTCGAAGGAGCGCGCGTTCCGGCAGACCAGCTCGCCAAGATCGACCGCATTTTGACCATGGTCGACAAGCCCAATTCCATTGCACTCCGCGTCGCGATGGTGGCTGCCGACGAAGCAGACCTCGTGGCGACGCTGCGATGGGGCTTCGAATGGGATATCGGCGCGGCAACCCTGATCGCGCGCGAGGCTGGCGCGACCGTAACTGACGCATTTGGCCAGCCTTTTGCTTATAACAAGCGAGACCCGAGGGCTTTTGGCATGCTGGTAAGCGCGCCGGATATCCACGATGCAGCGGTCGAGCATTTGGCGGAGCGGGCGGGCAAATTTTGTTGAGTGCGGTCGGGACCTCCGTCCCTCCCTTGCGGCACCAGCCCACTCCCCCTCCCGGCCACCCACGGCACGATACTGGTTGGGTGGCCGGGAGGGGGAGTGGGCTGGCGCCGTTACCGGTCGGCCAAGGGGACAATCAATCGATACGTTTCCAAGCGACCGGCAAACAAAAAATAAAAGGGCCGACCGCCAGGCCGACCCTTCTTTTCGATGTTTGAGGACTTAGTTGCCCGCAGCCTGTGCTGCAGCGACATCTTCCTGTGTGATCGGAATGATCTTGATTTCGACTCTGCGATTGAGCGCACGGCCCTGTTCGGTCGTGTTGTCGGCAATCGGCGCAGTTTCGCCGAAGCCCTGCCAGCGAATGCGCGCAGAGCTGACCCCGCGAGAAGTCAGATAGTTTGCCACAGCCTGAGCGCGCCGCTCGGACAAGCCTTGATTGTAGCTGTCGGAACCGGTCGAATCGGTGTGACCATATACGTCGACCAGGCTGTCGGGATAGGTCGTCAGGCTGCCTGCAACCGTGTCCAGCGTGTCGCGGAAAGCCGGTTTGATCGTATAGCTGTTGACGTCGAAGGTAACGCCATCGGGCAGGTTGACGAGAATTGCACTGCCATCGTCGACTTCGGTCACATCGACGCCTGATCCGGCCGTCTGTTCCTTCAGTTCCTTGATCTGCTGGTCCATCTTGTAGCCGACCACGCCGCCGGCAACACCGCCGACGCCAGCGCCGATGATGCGCCCCGTTTTGCCGCCGATGACGCCGCCGAGCAGCCCGCCCAGCACCGCGCCACCAACACCGCCGATTGCGGTGCGCGAGACTTTGCGTTCACCCGTATTCGGGTCGGTCACACAGCCCGAAACCGTCATCAGCGACAGCGCTGCGAGGCTCGATACAAAAATCCGTGATGTCTTCATGGGGTAGTCCCTCCTTAAATATTGCGCCCGTAAGGCAGGTAGCGCGCCCCACCTGCGCTGCTGGTAGGGGTAACGAGCGATAGCTGCGCCTGTTCCCGTGAACCCGCGATTAGCGGTATGGTGCAAACACATATTTGTGCTAGCGAAATTCCACTGTGACACCATTTCCCTGGCCAGATCTGCTGATTATCGCAGGATTGATTGTATTGAACGGCGTGTTCGCGATGTCCGAACTCGCAATCGTATCGGCGCGCACGACCAAATTGCAGGCTGCCGCCGACAAGGGTAGCGGCGCTGCCAAAACGGCGATGGCGCTGGCCGGTGATCCGGGCAAATTTCTCTCGACCGTGCAGATCGGGATCACCCTGATCGGGATTGTCGCGGGTGCCTATTCGGGCGCCAGCCTTGGCGAACCCGTCGGAGAGCGTCTCGCGCGGCTGGGTGTGCCCGATGAATATTCGGGCGATCTTGGCTTTGCAGTGGTGATTGCGCTGACGACCTATTTCAGCCTTGTCGTTGGCGAGCTGGTGCCAAAGCAGCTCGCGCTGCGAGCGGCAATACCTATTTCGCTGATCATGGCGCGACCGATGGCTTTGTTGGCCAAGATCGCCGCGCCGCTTGTCTGGGTGCTCGACACCTCTTCCGGACTGCTAATCCGCATGTTCGGTGTGCGTCCGGGCGGGCAGGCGAGCGTGACCGCCGAGGAACTGCATATGATCTTCGCCGACGCGACCAACCAAGGCGTGATCGAGGCCGAGCAGCAGCAAATACTCACGGGTGCAGTCCGATTGGCCGAGCGTCCGGTGCGCGAGGTGATGACACCGCGAACAGAGATCGACTGGGTCGATGTTTCGGCAAACGAGGAGGAGATCAAACGAGCTATCGAGGATAGCCCGCATTCGCTGCTTCCGGTTGCTGATGGATCACCCGACGCAATTCTGGGGGTGATAAAAGTGCGCGAGGTGCTCGCGCGAATGGTGGCGGGGCGGCCGGTCAATTTGAAGCGGCTGATGAAAAAAGCCGATATCGTCCCCGACCAGCTCGACGCGATGGATGCGCTGCGTAGCCTGCAACAGGCCGAGGTTGCGATGGCGGTGGTGCATGACGAATACGGCCATCTCGACGGGATCGTAACACCGGTCGACCTGCTGACCGCGCTGGTTGGGCAGTTCGTCAGCGATCAGGATGAAGGCGATGCACCTTCGATTGTCGAGCGAACAGATGGCTCGCTGATTGTGTCGGGCAGCATGTCAGCCGATGAGCTCGGTGACCGGCTGGGGATCGCCTATGGCGACGACCGCGAATTCGCGACCGCTGCCGGTTTCGCGCTGTCGGTGCTGAAAAAGCTCCCGCTCGAAGGCGAGAGCTTCGTCCATCAGAACTGGCGCTTCGAAGTGGTCGATATGGACGGGCGCAAAATCGACAAGTTGCTGGTGAGCGAGGAGAAGGTTGAGACCAGTGCGGATTGAGGGCGTTGTCCTTGGTGCTGATGTTTGAGTCGTTTGTTTTCGCCCTCAAACGGCGGGCGGGATACGTCCGCATCCCTTGCCTTCCTCGCATAAGCTCGGGCGCGCAGTCGCGCTTGCGGTCGGCTAGTCGCCGACCGAACTATTCCAAGCCATCCATCTCGCGCCCATTCTTGGTCGCGGCAGCCAGAGGGCGGAGTCGAAGCCGAAGGCGCAGACGTGCAAAGCACACCTGCAAGGCCGACGCGCGGTTAGCGCGAAAGCCTAAGCGAACGAACGTGAGCACCGGCGTTTGAGGCTAAACAAAAACTAGCTCGGAATCACAGCCTGGCTGTTGGGTCCGTCACCTTCGGGCGCGGCGATAATGTCGCGTGTGACACGGCCTTTTGCGACCGTATTCGTTCCCGCATCGCCAATCGAAGAGCGAATGCCAGGCGCGGCAGTTCCTGCGCGGTCGAGCACACTCGTTTCAACCGAGCTGCGCGGCGCTGGGCCGCCAAAAAGGGCTTCGAGAGCCTGCTCGCTCGCGGTGCCTTCGGTCGGGCGCGGTGCGCCGGGTGCGGGCGGGACCAGATTGAAATCGGGCGGCACCACCAAAGGCGCCTGACGCTGGACGGCAAATTCGTCAGGGCGTTCACGGCCGAGAATACCGCCGCCGCTGCCGCAGGCTGCCAGCATCGCGCTGGTCGCGCCGAGAAGGATGAAAGTCGTCGTCTTACGCATATTAGCTCTCCACGGCAGAAGCCGTCTCATTTGTCTCGTCGGCGCTCTTATCGCGCAGGAAAAAGGATCGGGCAAGGATGATGACCACGCCGATGGTGATAGCGGCATCGGCCACGTTGAAAATCAGGAAGGGGCGGAAGTCGCCGAAATGCAGATCGGCATAGTCGATGACGTAGCCGAGCGAGTAGCGATCGACGATATTTCCGAGCGCTCCGCCGAGGATCAGCGCCAGGCCGAAAATGTCGCCAAACAGCTTCTCGCGCAGCATCCAGATGAACACGACCAGCGCAATCAGCGCGGTAAGTGCAACAAGCGCCCAGCGCATTTCAGGCGACGTCGCTTCAAACATGCCGAGCGACACGCCGCGATTCTTGATGAAGGTGAAATTGAAGATCGATATTACTTCAACGCTCTGGCCTTCCATGGTGAGGCCGAGCGTGTTCGTGACGTAATCCTTCACCCACTGGTCGACCGCAAAAATCGCCAGCGCGATTGCAAGGCCGATGGCCTGAAGTTTGCGAACCGCGCTCATGCTGCCCCCTGACCTGCGGCGTCCATCGCGGATACGACTTCATCGCAGCGACCGCATAGTGCGCCATCCTCTGCCACTTCGGGCAGCAGGCGCCAACAGCGACCGCATTTGTGGTCGAAGGTGCGGGTAACAGTCACACCGTCCCCTTGGCCGCGCGTGACTGACGCGGCGATGAACAGCGCGGCCAGATCGGCGTCGGAGAAGCCCTCGGGGGCCACGCTTTCGGGAACGACAACGTCTGCCTCGAGACCCGAGCGGATTGTCTTTTCCCGGCGCAGTGGTTCGATGGCCTCCATCACGTCCTCGCGAAGCGCGCGCAGGGCGGACCAACGTGCTGCATCCACTTCCGCAGCCGGCACATCGGGCCATTCGAGCAGATGCACGCTATCCGCATCGGGATAGCGGCTCTGCCACACTTCCTCGGCGGTATAGACCAGCACCGGTGCCGCATAACGGATCAGTGCGTGGAACAGCGTGTCGAGCACCGTGCGATAGGCGCGGCGTTCCAAACCACCGGGTGCATCGCAATAGAGCCGGTCCTTGCGGATATCGAAGAAGAAGGCCGACAGGTCCTCATTGGCGAATTCGGTCAGCGCGCGGACATAGGCGTTGAAGTCGAAATCGTTCACTGCTTGTTTGAGCTTGCCGTCCAATTCGCCCAGCAGGCTGAGCATATAGCGCTCCAGCTCGGGCATATCGGCGACATCGACTCGTTCGCTCTCGTCGAAATCGCCGAGCGCGCCGAGCAAATAGCGGAAGGTGTTGCGCAGCTTGCGGTAGGTATCGCCCACGCCCTTGAGGATTTCATCGCCGATCCGGTGATCCTCGGTGAAATCGACGCTCAGCGCCCATAGGCGGATGATATCCGCGCCAAATTGCTGCATCACCTTGTTCGGGTCGGTGGTGTTGCCGAGCGATTTGGACTGCTTGAAACCCTTGGCATCCATGGTGAAGCCGTGGGTCAGCACCGCCTTGTAGGGTGCGCGCCCACGTGTGCCGCAGCTTTCGAGCAGCGATGACTGGAACCAGCCGCGATGCTGGTCGCTGCCTTCGAGATAGAGGTCGGCGGGCGAGCCTGCGGGGCGCAGCTCGGGCCATTCATCCGATTCGAGCACGAAGGCATGGGTTGAGCCGCTGAATCGAACCAGACATCGAGGATGTCGGTGACCATCTCGTAATCGTCAGGGTTGCGATCAGTTGCCCGAGGAATTCCGCCGCACGCGATTCTTCGCACCGCATCGACCGTTTCGGCAGAGATCGTCTGCTGGATGCGGTTGTTCACCTCCGGGTCGACCAGGTATTCGCCGGTCTTGCGATCGACGAACAAAGTGAGCGGCACGCCCCACGCGCGCTGGCGGCTGATCACCCAGTCGGGCCGCCCCTCGACCATTGAACGCATACGGTTGCGGCCCTTTGGCGGGAACGAACCGGGTTGCCTCGATTTCGGCGAGGGCGATTCCGCGCAAACTCCGGTCATGCTGAGCTTGTCGAAGGGTTGCACTTTCTTCTGCACCGTCGGACGAAGCGGACTTCGCTTTCCCAGCCCTTCGACAGGCTCAGGGCGAACGGATGGAGGTATGTGATCGAGCGGCTTCATCCATCGGCTACGAACCATTGCGGTGTGCAGCGGTAGATGACCTTGGCCTTCGAGCGCCATGAATGCGGGTAAGAGTGCGCGTAGTCGGCGCTGGCCGAGAGCAAAGCGCCAGCCTCGCGCAGGTCCGAACAGATCGGGCCTTCGGGCGCGTTGAACTTGGCTTGTTGATGACACTGCGACGACGGGGCTTGCCCTCGCTGTCGAGATCATCCGCGCCCAGCCACAGCCAGTCATCGCGGATAGCGCCCGTCACCCATCGACCGCGAAGACCGGATCGATGCCGTTGGCCTTGCACAGGTCGAAATCGTCCTCGCCATGGTCGGGCGCCATGTGGACAATGCCGGTACCGCTCTCGGTGGTGACGAAATCGCCCGCAGGCAGCGGACGCGGCTTGGCATAGAACCCGCCGAGATGATGCATCGGGTGGCGCACGATAGGTGCCTGCGAGGTCGGAGCCTTTAACCGGTCGTGCGCTTTTAGCTCCCGCGGGTAGCAAACAGCCACTGCCTGAACCGAATGTCTAGGCTGGCCACTCCAAAATCGGTGAAGTCAATTGCTTGAATAGACTTCTCGACACGCTCAATGAAGGCATCGTTCAAGCCCATCCGCGACCAAAAATTCCCGGTTTTCCGGGAAGCCGATCTGAGCCAATCTCTGCCAAATTTCTTGCTGCTGACTGTCAAAAGTGAGTGAAACCGGACCATCGCCAGCATCATCTTTGGCTTCAAAATCTAATGTGATCAGCATCATACTCAACATCCGGCCCATAGGCGAAAGCCTGGTTCACCGGGATCGTCCACGGCGTCGTCGTCCAGATCACCGCATGCGCGCCGACCAGTTCCTTAATCGGCGCTCTCAACAATCTCGAACGCCACATCGATCTGCGGTCGATCCGTGATGTCCTCGATATTCGACCTCCGCCTCGGCCAGCGCGGTTTCCTCGACCTGGCGACCACATCACCGGCTTGGCCCCGCGATAGAGCTGGCCGGTTTCGGCGAATTTGTGCAGTTCGGCTTGACGATCGCGCCTTCGGCCTCGGGCGCCATGGTCAGATAGGGATTGTCCCACTCGCCCACCGATGCCGAGCCGCTTCAGCTGTTCGCGCTGAACATCGACCCATTTCTGCGCATATTCGCGGCATTCGGCGGCGGAATTCCTTGGGCTCGACTTCGTCCTTGTTTTTCTTCTCTCTTGCGGTACTGCTCCTCCACCTTCCATTCGATCGGCAGGCCGTGGCAGTCCCAGCCGGGCACGTAGGGTGCATCCTTGCCGAGCAGGCTCTGCGTGCGCACCACCGTGTCCTTCAGCACGTGGTTGAGCGCATGGCCGATATGCATATCGCCGTTGGCATAGGGCGGGCCGTCATGCAGGATGAACTTCTCGCGCCCCGCGCGCGCCTCGCGCAGCTTCTCGTAGAGGCCGATTTCTTCCCAGCGCGCCAGAATGCCCGGCTCCTTCTGCGGAAGGCCGGCTTTCATGGGGAAATCGGTCTTCGGCAGGAAGACCGTCGGGCGATAGTCGCGCCCTGTATCCTTGGGTTCGTTATCGGCGTCACTCATAACGGATGGCCGTTAGGGCAATTGCGCGGGCGGATAAAGGAGGATTTAGCCTATTGTCGCTCGCGCCGTCTGGCGAGCGCTTCGGCGGCTTCCTCGATCTGGAATTCGCGGCGCGTATCCTTCTCCGGATAGAGCGCCGGTCCGACGGTCCAGATATCCTCCACCCACACATAGCCGTTGAAACTGTCGGGGATATCACCGAGCTGTTCGGGCAGGGTCAGACCGACCGGTGGTTCGCCTGAGGAATGCGGCCCGGTCACGATGATCCGTGCGCCGACGCTTTCCATCCGTTCGATCAGCTTGTTGGGCCAGCCCCAGAACATCCACTGGCGATTGATCGGAACGATCAACGTACCGTCCCGGCAGCTGTCGGGGATCATTCCGGTCCAGCCGGTCAGCACGTAGTCGCTGCTGCACTGCTTTGCGGCTTCGGTGTTCCAAGCCCAGGCATCGGGATAGAGCTCCTTGATCCGGGCAACGGGGGCCGGGTGGCCGTAAAACGCATCGCCTTCTTCTTCGGGATCGCGCCCGAATGCCTTCAGTGCGGCCGCGAGCAGGTCGGCCTCGCGCGGGTCGCCCGATTTGAAGTTAAACATCACTTCGCCGCGAAACGGGATCGAGCGCATCCAACGCTCCAGCGGCTGGATTTCATGCCCCTTGCCGCGAAAGGGGAAGGTCTTTCCATCATCGGCAGTATAGCCATAGCCGGCATCGAGCGTGGCCAGTTCCTCCAGCGTTGCCTCGCGGACCGGCCCCGTGCCGTCGGTGCGGCAATCGAGCGTCCAGTCGTGGAAAGCGACCAGCTGCCCGTCTTTGGTCGGCGCAATGTCGACCTCGATCATCGCCGCGCCCAGCTCGCCCGCGCGTTTGGCGGCGAGCGCGGTGTTCTCGATATAATTATGGTACGGTTCTTCGATCCGTGTCGCGGTGCAGGTATCGCGCTTTACGCCTTCCCGGTCATACACCTGCGCAATCCCGCGATGCGCGATCAGCTGCACCTGCCCGCGCGGCACATCGGCCAGCCAGCTGGCATTGATCACCGTCAATATGAGGAAGGCGAGCGCGGCCAAGAACGCTAATCGCAGCAGCCACCTCTTCACCCCAGCAACTCCTTCGCGCGCTTACAATCGCGCTCGATTTGCTCGATCAGCTCCTCAAGACTGTCGAACTTCGCTTCACTCCGCAGGAAATGGTGGAACTTCACTTCGATCTCCTGCCCGTAGAGATCACCCTTAAAATCAAAGAAGTAGGGTTCAAGCAATTCCTTGGGCGGGGTGAATTGCGGGCGGATGCCGATATTGGCCGCGCCCTTCAGTTCCTGACCCGTCGCCAGGATGCGTCCGGTGACGGCATAGACGCCGAATTTGGGCCTGAGATAGCTTTCGACCGACAGGTTCGCGGTCGGATAGCCAATGTCGCGCCCGCGCTTGTCGCCATGCTCGACGATGCCCCGGATAGCAAAGGGTCGCGACAATAGCCGTGCGGCTTCCTGCGGATCGCCGTCACGAAGGGCGGCGCGGATGCGGCTGGAGGAGAAGACTTCTTCGTCTCCCACCGGGGCGACGGTTCGCGTCTGGATATCGTGCTGCGCGCCGACTTCGCGCAGCACATCGACATTGCCGCCGCGCGCCTTGCCGAAGGTGAAATCCTCGCCGGTCACAACGCCCGCCGCGCCGAGGCGCCCCGCAAGCAGATCACCGATAAAGTCCTCTGCGGTGGTCGAGGCGAGCTGCCGGTCGAAATGGAACACCAGCATCGCGGTTGCACCGGCTTCGAGATAGAGCTCCTGCCGCTGCTCAAGCGTGGTCAGGCGGAAGGGTTCGACATCGGGTTTGAAGAAGCGCACCGGATGCGGATCGAAGGTCGCGACAATCGACGGGCGTCCTTCCTCGCGCGCCCATTTGATCGCTTCGCCCGCGACTGCCTGGTGGCCCTTGTGAAAGCCGTCGAAATTGCCCAGCGCGATGATTGCACCGCGCAGGGACTTGGGCACCGGTTCGCGATGGTCCAGCCATCTCACTCGGTAGGTTCCTCTTCCTCGGCGGGCAGGTCGGCCATCGGGATCAGACCCTGGTTGATAACGCGGATCGCATTCTCGCCCATGATGGCGCGGATTTCGTCCTCGGTGAAATCGGCATCCATCAGGGCTTGTGTGATATGGACGAGGCCTGATGTGTCGAAGCGCGCCTCGATCGTGCCGTCATAGTCGCTGCCCAGCGCGACATGCTCGATGCCCGCTAGGTCGCGAATGTGCTTCATCGCGCGCACGATATCTTCCGGGGCCGTGCCGCAGACCGCGCCATCCCAATAGCCGACTCCGATCACTCCGCCGCTCGCCGCCAGCCCGCGGATTTCGTCATCGGTCAGGTTGCGATTGACGTCGCAGGTCGCTTGCACGCCGCCATGGCTGGAAACGACCGGGCGCTTCACCATCGCGAGCAGTTCGGCGGTCGCCGCTTTGCTCAGATGGGCGATATCGACGATCATGCCCTTTTCTTCCATCCGCTGAACGATGTCGCGACCGAACGGCGTCAACCCGCCTTTCTCCTCGCCATGCATCGACCCGGCGATTTCATTGTCGAAGAAATGAACCAGCCCCGCCATGCGGAAACCGGCATCATACAGCACATCGAGATTCTCGGCTTTGCCTTCCAGGTTGTGCAGCCCCTCGATGCCGAGAAAAGCGCCGACCAGTCTTGGGTCGGCCGGTGCGCATTGCGCGCCGTTTAGCGAGCGCCATCGACATCTTCCGGCGTCCGGATCGTGCGCAGCGCGTCATTGCGCTTCATTCGAGACTGCGCTATTCAAGCTTGCGAGGCATGCCATAGCGAGATCGTTCGAGCAGTGACCCCCATGTCCGGATATGGCTGCAACTGGCCGATTGCCATCAGCGTCATATTGTCGCGGGCGTCGGCGCTGAATTATTCGTCGAAATTGAGGCCCGTCGGGTGACTTGGTGACGCTGGAAAAGACCTGTAGCGTAACGTTGCCATCGATGCAGGCGTGGCAAATCCATATGCCCCCGTAATCGATGCGCTCGGCGCAGCGGGTTGCGCGCTTCCACATCAGCGTGTCCGAATGCAGATCGACAATGGTCAGCGTTGTCATGCAGTGCGCTGTGCCTCGGTCACTTACCACGGGCAGCTCGGCTTGCCTTCGATCTGCGTTCATATTGGCGCTCGGCATATGCCTGGCCCGAACACAAAGAAGATCGACCAGCCGCGATTGTCAGCAAAGCGAGCAGGCCGAGAAGCCGATCCTTTGCGGGTGATTCGCTGCCGCTTCATCGGCGCACGCTCGAAAGTGACGAAATCGAATAGGCCGGACGGTCGCCTTCCGCCGTACGGGGAACGCGCGCCGACTTCGTGCCACGTGGGATCATCACCCGGGCCGGTTTCATAAACGTGACGTCACTTCAAGGGTAGTCTTCATGCACCTCGGTCAGCTCGAAGCGCGTGCGCGTAATCGCGTTTGGACCGGTGGATAAATCTGCCGCCCCTCCGATCACTGCGATTTCCCGATCCTCATCGCCGTCACTCCACCAGTTGTTTCGAGCCATTTCGTCCAGCGCTTCCTCGACCGTATGCGCGATTTCGGCGCCTTCCGCCTGTCCAATCGTTCGCTGCCGCGTCAGCACGATGTGGCGACGACCAGGGAAGCAAGTCCGGGCAGGCTCTCGAAAGTCTTGCGACCCATGACCATCGGCTTGCCCATCGTCAGTGCCTTGAAGCGTTTGTAGGTCTTCGGAAATCGCCCAGGGCACTGCCACCATCGCTTGGCAATCACGCCATTGGTGGCGCGGGCAACGATAAGAAACATCGCCCCGCTCACTATCGCGGGTGCTTCATCGCCTCAACCCACCCGCGTGATATGGCCCATCTTGCGCCCTTCGCGCGCTTCGTTTCTTGCCATAGAGGTGGAGGTGGGCAATCGCGCGTCGGAAAGCATGGCTCGTGCGCACAGTCAAGCGCGGTCCTCGCCGATCAGGTTGTCCATAACGATCTTGCTCGGCGATGGCGCTGGTCGTGTCACCCAGCGGCAAGCCGGCAATCGCACGCACGTGGTTTTCGAACTGGCTGGTGACCGCGCCTTCAATGGTCCAGTGGCCCGAATTGTGCACGCGCGGGGCCATTTCGTTGAACACCGGCCCTTCATGCCGTGGCAAAGAACTCGCAGGTCAGCACGCCGACATGTAACCGAGCGCTTCGGCGACTTTCTTGCCGCAAGCCCGCGCGCCTCTTCCACCTGCTCGCCATACGATGCGCTCGGGAGCAGGCAGCGTCGGAATGGTTGCAAGGATGCCATGCCCTCGTGGACGTGTTGTGCGTCTGAATCCCAGAAGCGCACTTCGCCATCGCGTCCGCGCACGAGGATAACCGAAAATTCCGCGTCGAATTCGACGAAACCCTCATAAATGCAAGGCACGTCGGGCACTTTGAGCGCATCGGCGTCGCGGCTGGACCCGATCCGCCACTGGCCCTTGCCGTCATAGCCGTCGCGGCGTGTCTTGAGGATGCCGGGCGCTCCGATCCGGTCAACCGCGCTGGTCAACCCGCTTGCGGTATCGACCTTGGCGTAGGCCGCAGCCGTTCCGCCCAGATCCTCGACAAAGCGCTTTTCGTTGAGTCTATCCTGCGCGGTTTCTAGCGCGCGCGGATGCGGGGTCAGTCGATCCTCGATGACCGTCAGCGGTGCGACCGGGACATTCTCGAACTCCCAGGTGATGACGTCGCATTGCTGGGCAAAGGAATTGAGCGCGGCGGCATCGTCCCATTTATTGCAGAAGAAATCGGCGCAGACTTCGGCGGCCACCGAATCGCGGTCGGGGGCAAAGGTGATACAGCGAAAGCCAAGCTGCGCGGCGGACATCGCCATCATCCGACCGAGCTGGCCGCCGCCCAATATTCCGATTGTTCCCCCTTGCTTGAGCATCAGTCTGTTGGTCGCTCCGCCACCGCTTCGCTTCGCTTGGCGCGCCATGCTTTCAAGCGCTCGGCTACGGCGTCATCGCTCGTGCCGAGTATTGATGCCGCGAGCAGGCCTGCATTTGTCGCGCCCGCCTCGCCAATCGCCAGTGTGCCGGTCGGGACACCGGCAGGCATTTGAACGATGGAGAGCAGGCTATCCAGGCCCGATAGTGCTTTTGACTGAACCGGCACACCCAACACCGGCAGATGCGTCATCGCAGCGATCATACCCGGCAGATGCGCCGCGCCGCCCGCGCCCGCGATAATGACCTTGATACCTTCAGCCTCAGCCCCTTTCGCAAAATCTGCCATCCGATCGGGGGTGCGAT
>CBDCXY010000012.1:0-68116 GCA_965223995.1 Pontixanthobacter sp.
CCGAATTGGGTTGTTCCAAGGGCAATTCAATAGTCACCGTGAAGCCACCAGTCTTGGGCGTCTGAATTTCAAACAGGTGGTTCTCGCCATAGGCCTGCGAAAGCCGGTCGCGAATATTCGCCAGGCCCACTCCAGTCGACACTGTCTGCCCTTCTCCTGTCAATGCGTCGGGCAGGATGTTCCGGTCGCGCTCGCTCTGCAAGCCCGGACCGGTGTCGGAAACGGTGATACGCAGCCTTTGTCCGACGACCTGCGCGCCGACGCTGATCTTGGCACCTTCTTCCTGCGGGGAGACTGCATATTTGATCGCGTTTTCGACCAGCGGCTGGAGTAGCATGGCGGGCAGACAGGCCTTCGCTGCATCGGGTTCGATGGTGAAATCGGTCCGCAAACGATCTTCGAAGCGCATGCGTTCGATGCCGAGATAGAGCTTCAGCGTTTCGATCTCCTGCGCCAGAGTGACTTTGCCACTGGCCTCGATCAGCAACGTGTGCCGCAGGAAAGAGGACAGCCTTGTGAGCATCGCATTGGCGGGCGCTGTCTGCTTGAGTAGAACCAGCGTGCTGATCGAGTTCAGCGTGTTGAACAGGAAATGCGGGTTAAGCTGGTAGCGCAGCATGGCCAGCTGCGCGCTGGTCGCTTGTGCCTCCAGTCGTTCGAGCCGGTCCGCCTGCTCTTCCACCTGAAGGAAGAAGTTGATCGCGTAATAGAGCGCTGACCATGCGCCGAGCAAGACGTCAGGTCGAGGTAGAATACGCCCAGGCAGCAACTGCGTGAAACCCGACTTCGCGATTCAGGGATAATCCGCAGCCCGATTACCCATGCATCGATGACCGCGTTGATGGCTGACGGCGACATGGCCAGGACCACGGCTGTCAGAACCCCAGGTCACCAATTGGCCGACGGTTGATCAACTGGCGGTAAACCACCGAGAGAACGAGGCTGATCGAGAAGCCGGTGATTGTCGCGACGATGACTGTCTGCACGAGAAAGCCGAGATCGGCAGCCCGTTGGCCAATGCCTGACAAGGCGCGCAGCAGAAACGCGCCACCCCAGCCCTACGAACTGCAGGGTCCAGAATGCGCGATTCTTGTTCGGCGAAGAATGGCGTAGGGTTGGAAACGGAAGAACGGCCATGTTGCGCTTACACCTAGCGCAGATTTTTGATGCCAGGGGGCAGGGGGCGTTTTGCGCCCATAATCGGCAATGCGGTATGGATATGCGATGCACAAGGAGAGCGTGACGACTCGCGCCGCAAGGGAGAATTGTCGTGAATGACCTCGCCTGATACCGCCGAAATGCATGATACGATTGAACGTGCGCAAATTTCGCGAGATGAAGGAGGGCACAGCAGGGTGATTGGGACGATCATCTGGCCGGGAATATTACGATGGAGCATGCGTCAAGGGTTTGCCCGACCGTGTGCTGGACCCATTTGCGACTATTGCTCGAAGGCGATTTTGGTGGCTTTCCCCGTCTGATCGGCTGGAACATTCGGTGCAGACCGCAACCCGCGCGCATCGTGACGGGCGTGATGAGCAGTTATGTGGTGATGGCGCTGCTGCATGACATCGGCGACACGTTGGGCAGCTTACAACCACCCTGAAGTTGCCGCCTCGATCACTCAAGCCTTTTGTGAGCGAAGAGGTGCACTGGATTTGCCAGCATCACGGCGCATTTTCCAAGGCTATTACTATCTTCCACTATCATCGGCATGCGACAAGAATATTCGCGATACACTTTCGCGACAGCCCCTATTTCGATGCCTGCGCGGAATTTTGCGAGAAGTACGATCAGTCTGCGTTTCGATCCCGACTATGACAGCGAGCCGCTGGAATTCTTTGAACCAATGCTGCGCCGGGTCATGGCAAAGCCGCTGTCAACTCAATGTACGCCAAAGTGATGGACAGACTCAGTTAGGGATTCTTCCTGCGAGGCGCTGAAGCGCCGTTCAAAATGCTCGAGACCAATCAGCCGATTGCCGTGACTTGGCGAAGTACCTCCTGTAGCGCAAGGTTGCGATCTCGGTTTCGATGAATGGCAACCCGTTCGTCGCCAGCCGATCATGCGTCGCGGCTTGCGGAAAAAGCCCGCCACTCGTGCTTCGGGACCCCAGCGACTTCATGAATCGTGCACTGCAGCTTCGGCGTTCGATAGCCCGCATTGGCGATTATCCATGTCATCAGCCGGTCGGCTTCGCGTTCGGTCAGCGCGGATGTCTGACGGCGCTTGCGGCCCAGGCTATCGAGCAAGCCATTGCGTTGTGGCGCAAGCCAGTTATGCGCAAACTCATGGGCGAGGGCTGCTGCCAGCTCCTCTTCCGGATAGGCAAGGCCGGGAAAGCGCGCCGCCGATACCAGCACTCGCTTTTGCCTCAGACGATGCGCTGTTGCTGCCATCGATCGCGTTCGCACAACGAAATGCCCGCGGCAGGCCGGTTCACTGCCTGACCATCAATGGTTCCTGCGTTCCCTGGAGGCCCCGAACGCGTCGGTGCCGTTTCTGAATCGAAACTCGATCCATTTGTGCGGAGCGACGCCAGAATCTCCGTTCGTGCAGCAGGGCAAGCCGGGCAAGAATCACGGGGCTGGCGCGTTTCGGTGTGCGAGTCGGACTCGACCCCATCAATCGCCATGGCTACAGACTGAGAAGGTTCGCCAACAGGCCAGCGCGTTCGGCAGCAGGCTGAACCTTGCGGCAACGGCTTGCACAGCAAAACCGGTTCTCGCAGCGCAAGAGCTTCTCGCAACTTTCTCGCTCGCGCGAAAATTGTAACGGTATCACATCCAGCAACAACAGCCCGATATGCCGGCCGTGTATCGGTGCTGCAATATGACGGCATTGCCCCGACGCAAGCTTCCAGCCAATCGTCCTGAAGCTTCTGGTCTATAGCCTGGACCCGTTTCTCAAGCGCGGCAGCGTAGTCTTCATCGGCAAAGTGCATGTGCAGCTCAGCGGACTCAGCAAACAGGGCCAGCGCGGCGAACGCGCCGGTCAGACTTCATGAATCCGCATCGCTGCGTCAAGCGGCTTTCGGCAAGCGTTCTCGCGGGGCGACCGCGCCTTCGAAAACCTGGCATCGCCTACGCAATCCAGCTTGGCGTTCCACCAAAACCGATCCCACGCGCCAAACGTTGTATTTGCGGATCAATTCGATATTGCGCGACAATCTCTGGAGGTGGAATGCTTCGGCCTGCGCTTGTTCGATATCCAACCGCTTTCGCAATCCGCTGCCAGCTTGATTCGGCGGAATCGGGCTGAAGGACTGACCTAGTCCGAACATGGCAAAGTGAAACTGCTTCGAATTTGCCCTGTTTCGCGCTGCGGCGAGCGCCATGCGCGCGGCTTCGTCGCTGCCTTCGAAGATAGGCCATTCGCGGATGACGACACGCAATTCCGGATCGTCCGCGATCAGCTGCATCGCACATCGGGCCAGGCTGGCTCCGGCAATAAGTGCAACCATAATCGCTGAACTCGACCAGTGTTACCGTGACCCTTCCGGATTGCCCAGGACGGCACCGGGGAAAGGCGTCGTATCGCCGTCGCCCTCGAACTCTTGCGAGCCGCATGCGCTCGATTGTTCCCTGTCGTTCCAGGCTCTGGGCCATCTCCGGCAGGATATCGCGGGTTTTCGAGTCAGATAAGCGCCGCGTCATCGCCATGGCCGAGGCCGCTGAATACGACCACAAGGCCGCCCCGGCAAACCCGCCTGCAAGAGATCAGCGCCATTGCTGCTGTAGAAAAATCGAGGTTGTCAACGAGTTCATGTTGCATGACAGCTGGGCTATCGCCGGTCGCTCGTTCATCCGTTCAAGTTCGGCGCGAGCTTGCAGCGCCGACGTCCTGCGCGCGCAGCCAGTCGGGCGCTGCCGACTTCGGCAAACGGCCCGCCTCGGCCGCCGTGGGCGCTGCGCAATGCAAGCGTCATATTGGCGCGTCATGACCTGCCGCTCCGCACTGGCCAGCATCGCGCGCGCGTGCATGTCACCCTTTGGCCTGCGTAAACAACGCCAAGCTGGTACCACGCGAACGGGATTGTAGTCGGTCACGAGCAACCGCAGCACGCAAGCACACGTTCCGCCTCTTCGTAATGGCTTTCATCTTCGGTGGCGATCAGCGCGTGTCCGAACATCGAGGCAATTAGCGGCTCGTTGAGCGTCAGTTCGGTCGCCTGGCGCAAAGGACCGAGCGCCTCGACCGGTCGGCCCGATTCGAGCAAGACCTGCCCCTTCAGTTCAAGGAAATAAGGATCGACCGGATCGATATCGAGTAGCGCATCAGCCTCGGCCAGAGCGCGATCAACCAGCGCGTTCTTGTGATAGCATAGGCGCGGGCATAGCGCGCGGGCACATCGTTCCTTGTCTCGGGAAAGCGCTGCAGCGTGCGTTTCGGTTCTGCCTGATAGCCATAGAGCTTGGCTTTTACGCGAACAAAGCGCGCTTGCAGATCGGGATCATCGGGTGCATCCCAAGCGGGATCAAGGATGTAATTCTCGCGCAGTCTGGCCAGTCGGTCACCCGACAATGGGTGCGTCCGGCTGAAAGCTGCATCGTCGTTCTGGCTCACGCCGTAGCGAAATTCGAGATTTTGCAGCTTCCTGAAAAACTCTAGCGATCCGCGACCCGAGATTCCCGCCTTGGACAGATATTCAACGCCAGCCGCATCGGCAGATGCCTCTTGCACGCGCGAAAAGGCGAGGAACTTGCCCAGTGCTGCTTGCTGTCCAGCCGCGACAATGCCCATGCCGGCTTCACCCGCCCCGGCCAGTGCGGCGGCTGCACCCAAGATCAGCGACAGGATCGAGATACTCGTCGCATTGCCCATGCCTTCGCTGTAACGATTGATGTGACCGCCGGTGATATGGCCCAGCTCATGCGCGATCACGCCCTGCACTTCATTGGCGGTGTCGGCGGCTTCGATCAGGCCGGTATGAATATAGATCGCCTGACCGCCCGCGACAAAGGCGTTGATCGAGCGGTCATTGATCAGCACCAGGTCGACATTGCCCGGCTCCAGTCCGGCGGCTTCGACGAGCGGTACCGCCATATCGTGCAGCAGTGCTTCGGTCTCGGCATCGCGCAGCACCGATTGCGCCGCGACCGGCTGCGCAACCAGCACCAGAGCCGCGATGATTGCAAGGAAGCGACCGAAATGGGCGGTGAACATACGCATATGACTGTGCTAGCCGGTTTCGCCCTGAACGGGAACTGAAGAGGTGGGTTGAACCGCCCGTCTTGGCAAACCTGACCATTTTGTCGATCACACTCCGGTCGCGCCGCCATGGGCTTGCGATGGCAAGGAGGATTGCCGTGTGGTCCATGCCATCGAAGAACGTCGTCTCGACTTTCGCATCCTGTTCGATCAGCGCCTTTGCCAGCGCGCGGGTATTGCGCGGTTTGACCGTTGTGTCTTTCTCGCCGGTCATAAGCAGCATCGGGGGCGCGTCTGCGCGCACGAAGTTGATCGGTTGGGTCTTTTCCGGTTGGGCGGCTTCTCCAAATGCAGCGCGCGTCGAATCGCTGTCGAACGGATAGAAGTCATACGGGCCAGCGAGGCCGATTACACCCTTGATCGCACCATCTTCAACGCCTTCGCGCCCCAGCCATTGGCGGTCGAGCGCGACCATTGCCGCGTTGTATGCGCCTGCCGAATGCCCAGCAAGGACAATGGCGTCCGGGTCGCCGCCGAAAGAGGCGATATTGGCGCGTGTCCAGGCAACCGCAGCGGCGGTGTCTTCAATCATGGCGGGGAACCTGCCGGGTTCGTCGAGACGATATCCGCTTAGCACCACCACAAATCCCTCAGGCACCAGCGCTCGCGCAACAAAACCGTAGTCATCGGGATTGCCACTGCGCCAGCTTCCGCCATGGGTGAAGATGATCACCGGGTTGTCTGCGCCTTGCTCAGGCGAAGCATAGACGGCCAGCTTCTGTTGCGGGTTGCCACCGAGAGAAACGCGCTCGACCAGTTCGACATCGCGTGCGCCGCCGGTCATCCGGTCAACAGTGTCGAGCACAGCGGGGCCGTTGCGCGAGATTGCATATTGCAGGGCTGCCCAGCAAGCCGCAGCCAGCGCAAGGAGGATGATCACGGCGGTCCACATGCGTTTTTTGCCTTTCGCGGTCACGGCGCGGTAACCCCCTGTTCGATCTTCGATCTGACGATCTCTGCGGCCCCCAAATCATCGAGCAAGTCGGCCGAGCGCAGAAATGCTCTGCCCGACGAATAGTCACAGTCCATCCACAATGGAACGCCCCCATCCTCGATCGTCGACCGGGCGGCGAGTTCCTCCTCATTCAATGTCTCACCTGCCTTGCGGATAAAGACCGCCAAAATCCGTCCTGGATAGTCCGCAACAACCGAACCGAAAGCGGTCAGATCACCCTGCGTGTCATCACCGATCAGTGCGAAACGCATTTCGGGGTATGTCCCGAGTAGCCGGCCGATAGCTTGGCGCTTATGCGTCCCGTGGCTCGATGACCCGAAAGTATCGCGGTTCAAGCCCCAGTCGCGCATGGCAATCGGACCCAGCGGAAGATTGTTCTGCCTCTTATAGGCCACGAGGTAGGAATAGAGGTTCCACGGGCTCGACGAGACGTAGAAGAACGGGCGGCAGCCTGCCGACAGGCCCACTCCAAGATCGGCGGTATCCCGCTCAAAGGCGACATTGCCTCCCAGTGCATTATAGAACGTGTCGACACCGGGCACTGCAATCCGTTCGTCGGGCATTTGCAGCAGAACACGCCGCCAGTTTTTCAGCAAAGCGCGGAAATTCCCGTGATACCGGTTTCGATGATTGTGTCGTCAATGTCCGAGATTATGCCAACGCTGGAATTGTGCGCAGGCGCGAGAATGTGACCTTTGACATAGCCCTCCTCACCTCTGTGATTCCAGCCGAGACCCGCCACTTCCCATTGCGACGTTGCGGGCAAATCCCAGCCACCCAGTTCAGCATCGAAATGGACAAAGCCTTCCTTGTCGGTCACCGCCTCATGCGATTGTTCGGTGCCAGCAGGCGATTTGATGCTCAGAGTGACGCGAAGACCGGCAATTTCATGCGAGGCGAACTGCGCAAGCATCGTGCGCAAGGCGCGCCAGCGTCCACCAACGGCAAAGTCGCTCTCTTTCGCGCGCAGGGCACGTGCGGAGATGCGCAGCCGGTCGCGGTTGCGGTATCCGAAAAAGGGCAGCACACGGACGGGGTGGTGGCGGTTGATGGGCACACGCCATCGCTAACCAATAGGGCGCCGAACGCCTAGGGCTAAACGCAAGTCGGTAGTGTGGTTGTAAGCCGGATTAACCGAGCAGTTTGCGCCCGACCTTCTCGACCAGCGCGATATCGTCGGTGATCTCGCCCAGAACGACCACTTCGCCCTCTTCGGTGCGGCGGATCATCACAACGCCGAATTCCCCACCCTCGGCATTGATCGAATCGAGCGAGCGGCTTTCGACTTTGCGCAGTTTCTTTGCGAGTGCGGGTTTGACGGCATCGACCGGATCGACCTGTTTGCCGCTTTCTTCCTTGCGGATGCGGCGTTCGGCCTGGACAACTCCTTTGAGGCCGCCTTCGGCATCGGACAGGAACTGGGCGAGGCCACCGCGTTCGATCCCGGCGCGCTGGGCATGCGACAGCACGGCTGCATATTCTGTCAGGCGCGTCTTGTCGTAATCGGCGCCAAAGACCAGCTTGACCACCGGCGTCATCGGCGCACGTTCCTGCATGGTAAGCCCGTTTTCGGCGACCAGCTCTTCGAATTCTTCGGGTGATTGCTCTGCGGCGAGGCTCACATCGTAGGCCCGGCCAACAGCGGCGTACAGCGCCTGACGCGTGCGATCTTCGCTGCTGCGCGCTTGCTGAGCGAGTTCGCGGGCTTCGGCGAGGCAATCATGAAGATCGCCTTGGGAATCTTCTTGCCCCTGCTTTCCAACCGAGCGAGCCAGAATATCATCCACCGTGTGAGCGGGCTTTGCGAAACCATCTTCGTCGACCGACGGCTGGATCAGCGAGGACAGTCGCGAGGTTACATCTTCGTCGCTGTCTTCCACGACATCACTGGTTTCGAGAGCTGGTTCTTCCGCACCTTCCGCTTCGACGCCGAATGCCGGCTCGGGGAAGGCTTGAGCCGCATCATCGGTCTGCGCGGCTGCGGGCCCATCGGCCCAATCGGTTACCGGGTCTTCGGCGCGATCATCGATCTGCGGTTCGCTTTCTTCAAGCGCCAGATCGAGATCAAGCAGCAATTCGTCGGTGGTGGCCTGGTCGGCCATTTCTTTCCAGTTGATCACACCGAAGATGAAATCGATTGTTTCGCCATCGCTCGAATAGGGCAGCAGGATACCGCGATAGAGGATCGTTGCATCGCGCTGGTTCACGAATTCGGCTTCGAAACCGATCGGCGCCTGATTGGCCAGAATCTGCATGTAGTGATCGGTGATCCGGCTCAGCAGCGAGCGGCTGGGAATATCCGACAGTTGCTCGATCTCGGCATCGGTGCCGCACTCGTCTGCGAGTTCTTTGCCAAGGTGCAGGATAGCCGGATCTTCGATGCCCGAGGTGAAGTCGAGCAAAACGCCATAGGGGCCGAAATCGGGCAGATTCTCGGGTTCAAGGTCTTCGATTGAAGGGAAATTGCGGCTGTCCAGCAGACTTGCCCAATGATTGTAGGCGCGTACCTGCATCCGGCGTTCATCGGTTCCGATTGCGGCTGGGGGCAGGTCGCGACCGGTCTCGTCCTCCGACGGATCGTAGTCGTCCTGATCATCGCCATAGCCGGCTGAGCCGAAATTTCCGCGAAACGTGTCCATGCCCCGAAAGCCCTTTAGTCATAAGGTTCAGGGGCATTTCCTGCCTTGGTATAGTAAAGATAGCGTTAAGAACGTTCTGGTGCGGCTCGGCTGCGGCAGTGCATCCAGGCGGAAAGTCAGAGCATGTAGCGCATCTTGATTTTGAGCGATTGATCCTGCTCCGTGACGTCAAAGGCGGCCGACTTGAACTTTGGCGGCCCCATGCGGACCTTTGCATCGCGCGAGAAGCCGAAGCCTTCCTTCGGCATCATCATTAATGCACGATCGGCCTTGCCATTGTTGTTCTCGTCATGGAGCAGCGCGATGGCATAGCGGCCCGGCTGCACATTCTCGAAGCTGAAGGTGACTGTAGCCCCCGCCGGCACGACCGTTGAATAGGCATTCGCATCGCCGCGGCATTTGGGGAAACGCTTCGGATTGGTCGTCATACAGGCGCGGACCACACCCTTCGCGGAACGCAGGTTGGTGGCGGTGACCGTCACTGTCGACAGTTGCTCCTCGGTTTCGGCAACAGCGATCCCTGGCAGGTCGAGAAAGCCGCGCTGCCGATCAGGGCGAGCGTGCAAGCGCGTCCGACACTGCCCCTTAGCGCGCAAGCGCGTCCGATATACCTTGGTCGGTCCTGCATAGACGATCCCAGAAGCGGAAATAGAGTCCGTAGTTGCATGAATAAGCCTCGTGATGCCGCTGGTGATGGCTCGCGGTTATCAGCCATCTCCCCAACCGCGAATGAACAAGCGTGCGAGGAAACATTTCCCAGCCCATATGATTGGTCACACCCATAATGGTCATAATAGCCAGCACCAGCCCCAACATTGCGATATGGATCGGAATGAAAAACACCAGCGCCGGTATCACCACCGCCCCGGTGAGCGCTTCGATCGGATGGAAGCTCATCGCCGCCCAGGCAGTTGGCGGACGGCTGGCGTGGTGAACAGCGTGCGCGATCCTGAACAGATCTGGTCGGTGCATCCAGCGATGTGTCCAGTAAAACCATGTGTCGTGCAGCAAGAGGTAGGCGACTAGCGAAAGCGGCAAATACCAAAGCGGGTAGTCGGTGAGGTCGGAGTAGATTTGCGTCCATCCCCGGTTCTGCCACCCCCAGGCAACGACGCCGGCCGGAATCCCGTAAATCGCTGCAGACGCGAGTGACCAGCCGATTTCCATCCGGATTTGCTTGTCGAGCTTTGCATAGAGCCCCGGACGCACCCGCATGGTCGCCCAGGCGAACAGCCCGCTGGTGAGCACATAGCGCACGGCAACGATCAGCGTCATTGCCAGCGCGGACAGGATGATGGCCAAGGTCATTGCAGCCCTTATGCCCAAGCGCGATGCCGTGTCACAACCTAATTCGAAGGCGTTCCCCAAGCCGAGCATTCGGGATCGGCGGTCACGACCTGCCGCCGCAACGCCGCACGTGCCAGCCGTTCGACTACCACTTTTCGCCGTGCGGCGGCCAGCGGATGCGACGGTGCCGGACGGATAATCTCCGCATCATAACCGTCAGCAACGATGATCCCGCAGCAATCGGGCCGGTAGTCATCTGTCTCCAGCGGCGTGCGATCCAGTTCGGGAGGCAGACCCCAATAGAAGCGGTCGCAGAAATCGAGATAGTCGGGCCATTTGTTGTCGCCGAGCAAATCGGCGCGGCTGACCTTGATCTCGACAATCACAACGCGGCCCTTCGGGTCGATACCCATCAGGTCTGCCCGCCGTCCGTTGCGCAGCGGCATTTCGGGCAGGCACCATGTGTCGTTGCGACCAAACAGCCGCAATATGCCGCGCGCGACTTTCCGGGTTTCCGGGCTTCCGGTCACCAGTTCGGGGTGAATCAGCGCTTGCTCTTCCATAGCGCCTGACTGGAACAAATTAAGAACGCGGTCAAGCGTCCGAATTGATGGCTAGGCCGAGCGCCGCGGGCCCATCTTGCCCGAATCGGGTAGCAAAGCGAGCAATGCTTCACGCGCATGGAAATATTCGCGCCACAGCGTCAGGGCTGCTGCCGTTGCATCCTGTCCGCGCGCATTGGTTGCAAGCAGCGCGGCGAGACCTGGTTGCATCATCGCGGTCATATCGGCGACATGGTTCTTCGCCAGTTCCAGTCGCCAGGCTTCGACATCGCGGATCAGGATCGCGAAGCTGCGGCACTTGTCGCTCGGCTCTTCCTTCGCGAGCCCCGCCATCATCGCCACCGCCTCGGCAGCATCCTGCACCGCCGACCATTGGCGCGACAGCGTTGCCCCCGCTTCGCGCGCGGCATCGCTGTCGTTCGTGCCATCAACCGGCTTGGCAAATTTCGGGTGTTTGGACTCCATGGCGCTTCGCTTAGCAGTCATCGCTTGCCAAATAGCTAATGCGATCCGGCCAGAAACAGAGCCACGTTTTGCACTGGCAAGCCGTGGTCGCCTTTGCTAAGCGCCGCGCTCGCTCAGGCGATCAGCACCCGTAGCTCAGCTGGATAGAGCGCTGCCCTCCGAAGGCAGAGGCCAGAGGTTCGAATCCTCTCGGGTGCGCCAAGGGGAGTATCTCGTAAGGGATGCTCCCCTTGGTGTATCAAGAAGGATCGAACCTGGTTCGGAGTCGGAGCGTAGCGGAGACGGGGCAACGCTATAGCGCTGGCCCAATCCTCTCGGGTGCGCCAAACCTCAATTCACTCCGCGTTCCTTGCCTTCCCAATAGGGTGCCCGCAGTTCGCGGCGCAGGATCTTGCCCGAGGGATTGCGCGGAAGCATGTCGATGAAATCCACGCTTTTCGGGCATTTGAAACCGGCGATTTTCTGTTTCGCGTAAGCGATCACACCGTCTTCGGTCAGGCCGCTATCGGGCCTGGCGACGACTATCGCCTTGACCGTCTCTCCCCATTTCTCATCGGGAATGCCGATCACCGCGATATCGGCAATATCAGGGTGCCCGTAGATCGCGCTTTCGACTTCGGCTGGGTAGACATTCTCGCCGCCCGAGATGATCATGTCCTTGATCCGGTCCTGGATATAGACGTAGCCTTCTTCGTCCACGATCCCTGCATCGCCCGTGCGGAACCAGCCATCACCGAACAGCGCCTTGTCGTTTTCCTCCGGCCGGTTCCAATAACCCAGCATGACTGACTCGCCGCGGATCGCGATCTCGCCAATCTCTCCGGTCGGAAGCGGCTCAAGATTTTCATCCATCACCATGACTTCGATGCCGGGGAGAGGCTTGCCCGCCGATTTCATCACATGCTCGCGGCCCGCGACATTTTCGGGTTTGTGGTCGTCGGGCGAGAGGCTGATGACCGTGCCGAAAGTTTCGGTCAGCCCATAAAGCTGCGCGAAATCGCATTTGAGCCGTTCGACGCCCTGTTTGAGCAGGTCGAGCGGGATAGGGCTGGCACCGTAGGTCAGTCCTTTGACCGAGGAGAAGTCGGCCTTTTCGGCTGCCGGATGGGCTAGCATCATGCCAATCGCGGCGGGCACGAGAAACAGCCATTTGACCTGATGCTCCTGCACGTCGGATATCAGCAATTCGGGATCGAACTCGGCATGGACGATTACTTCTTGCCCGCCGATCACGCCGCTGGTCGCGGTGCCGACCCCCGCGATGTGTCCATAGGGCATGGCAAAGATCAGGCTGTCGCCTGGATCGGCGCAATACCAGTAGATGCCGTGTTCTTTCATCACCGGGCGCATATGCGTGCCATTGTGATGGCTCAGCACGACACCTTTGGGCAGGCCGGTTGTTCCCGATGTGTAGAGTTGGAGAAACGGGTCCTGCGCATCGACGACGGTCTCGATCGGCGTGTCCGCCTGGGCATCGCGCCATGCCTCGAACTCCTTTTCCATCGAAACTGTCCGGCCGCCAAACTCGCCGGCGGAGAACGCATCTTCGAGGAACAGCACGTCCGCGCCAGCATCCTGCATGATGAAGCTGACCTCGGCCGGGGCAAGCCGCCAGATGATAGGGATGAAGACAATTCCCGCGCGCGCCGCACCGAGACACAGTTCGACCGAAATATCGCTGTTCTTCCCGAGATAGGCGACGCGGTCACCCTTCTTGAGGTCCATTGCTGCGAGCCCGTTGGCGATCTGCGTCGCGTGGCGGTCATAGGTCTTGAAGTCGGTCGTGCGCTCGCCGAATCTCAATGCGACCTGGTCGGGTCGCTCTTCGGCTTGTGCGGCCAAAGCAGCACCATAGGTCGGGTAATAGGGATTGTTGTCGGACATCTGGCGCCTCTCCAGTCACGCATCCATTCATTGGGCCGAATCGCTCGGCACTTATTGACACGACCATGTCGGTTTCATGCCGAGACGTAAATGGCCCAATCGTCGTGGCGTAACTACCCGAAGCCGCGTTCGAGAAAGCGCAGCGCGCACCCGGCGAGAATCGCGGTGCCATACGGAAGCGCGCTTTCATCGACATGCATGCGCGGCGAATGGATGCCGCAGCAGTTCGACCAGTCCTCGCCTTCGGGCGCTACGCCGAGGAAGAACATCGCGCCCGGAACCTTCTCCAGCAGATAGGCGAAATCCTCTGCGCCCATGATCGGGGCAGGCAGGTCGCGCCAGCTTTGATCGCCGAGCGTATCGTGGGTTACGGCCCGGCCAAGATCGACCGCTCGCCGGTCGCAGATCGTTACGGGGAAACCTTCGGTGATTGTCACTTCCGCCTCGACGCCATTGGCAGCGGCGATCCCGGCGACGGTTTCGCGCAGGAGCTGGTGAACCTTGGCGCGATGTTCGGGTGACAAGGTCCGCATTGTTCCGCCAAGCGAGGCGTGATCAGCGATAACATTATGCGCGGTCCCTGCCGAGATCTGCGTTACGGTCACTACCACTGCATCTGCGGCGTTGAAGCGGCGCGTCACCATGCTCTGTACCGCCGCGACGATATGGGCAGCGACAGGAACGGGGTCGCGCGTATCGTGCGGCATTGATGCGTGACCGCCCCTGCCTTTTACTACGATATCGAATTGATCGGCAGCCGCCATCAGCGGACCCGCCTTGCCCGCGATTACTCCATGCGGCGCGTTGGGCATGATATGGAGCGCAAAGGCAGCGTCGGGCAGTGGATTGATCAGCCCGTCTTCGAGCATGAAGCGTGCACCGTGATAGCCCTCTTCGCCCGGCTGGAACATGAATTGTATTTCGCCCGCCAGTTCGTCTTGCTTCGAGGCGAGCAGTTCGGCAGCTCCGGCGAGCATCGCGGTGTGTGTATCGTGCCCGCAGGCATGCATACGCCCCTCGATTGTAGAGGCGAATTCGAGGCCGGTCTCCTCCGGCATCGGCAACGCATCCATATCGCCGCGCAGCAGTACGCGCGCGCCGGGTCTTGCGCCCTTCAGCGTCGCGACCATCCCGGTGGTGGCGCCGCCCTCGCGCCATTCAAGCGGCAGATGCGCAAGCGCTTCGCGGACTTTGGCGCTGGTTTTGGGTGTTTGCAGCCCCAGTTCGGGCTCGGCGTGGATTGCACGGCGCAAAGTGACTATGCGGTCCGAGAGACCTTTGGCGGAATCGAGCAAATCAGCTGTAAGCATGGGTGCACAATAGCCGCCACAACGCGGTTCGTCGCCCCTCTTTGGAGGTTGCGCTGTCGAACAAAATGAAATGGCTAGTGAATTATCGCGAAGCAGAGTCTAAGGCGACTGCTTGATGGTTGAGACACACTCTACACACAGCGTCGGCAGAGAACCCGTTGTCGGCGTGATCTACAATCCGCGCAGCCATCGCAACCAGGGCCGCGACCTGGAGATTGCGGCGCGGCCCAATGTGCATGTCGAGCAGCCCGAGACACGCAAGGATATCGGCGATGCGCTGGCGCGCCTTGCGGCGAGAAACATCGATTTCCTGATTATCAATGGCGGGGACGGCACTGTACGCGATGTCCTGACCTGCGGTTTGGCCGTGTTCGGCGAAGATTGGCCCGCGCTCGCGGTTCTCCCCAAAGGCAAGACCAACGCGCTTAATGTCGACCTTGGCGCGCCCAATGGCTGGACGCTGGCCGATGCCATCTCGGCCTATAACAAGGGCAAACGCATCGCGCGTCGCCCGCTGGCGGTAGAACCGGTCGACGAGGGCACATCTGCCCGTCAGGACAGCGAACACTGCAGCGACACAATGCTCGGCTTTATCCTTGGCGGCGGTGCGTTCACGCTGGGCATCCAGGCAGGTCAGGACGCGCACAAGATGGGTGCATTCAACAGTCTCGCGGTGGCTGCAACATCGGTTTGGGGTGTCGCGCAGGCTCTGTTCGGCACCGACAGGAACATTTGGCGTCGTGGGACACAGACAGAGTTTCTACTGGGCGACAAGCGCGAGAAGGTGCCGCATTACGGCCCCGGCGATCCCGAACGGCGCAGCGTGTTCCTGTCCTCGACGCTCGAACGCTTTCCGGCCGGCATGAAGCTGTTCGATACATCGCGCCCGGGGCTAAAAATCTCGATCCTCGACCATCCGCATCGCAGGATATTGGCGGTCATGCCGATGATACTGACGGGCAAAGTTCCTCGATGGGTTAGGCGGATGGGTTGGCATCAGGTGCATGCCGATCACTACGAGATGCGGATCGAGGAGCCGTATATTCTTGACGGAGAAGCCTATCCGGCGGGCCATTACCGTATCTCTGCAGGCCCGGAATTGTCGTTCGTGGTGCCATGACCGGCGCGCTGGAGCAGAGGATCGCGGCGCAGCTCGCTGTCGATGTGCATCCGTCAGTTGCGGCCTTTGCCAAACGTCTTGCCGAAGGGGTCGGCGCGCGTGCAGCGTTGTTTTACGGCTCCAATCTGCGGACAGGCGAGCTGGAGGGCGTGCTCGATTTCTACTTGCTGATGCCCGCGCCACAGCAAGAGAAAATCTGGCCGCGTGTCAGCTATCACGAATGGCAGCAAGACGGCGTCGACCTGAGAGCCAAAGTCGCGAGGATGTCGCTGGCAAAGTTTGCGCAGGCTGCACGCGGGGACTCGCGCGACACGACGATCTGGGCGCGTTTCGTGCAGCCGAGCGCATTGGTTTGGAGCGCCGATGACGCTGGGTTTGTCGCGGCAGCAGATGCCATTTCCGGTGCCGCGCAAACGGCGGCTCGGCTGGCTGCCGCGCTGGGGCCCGAATGTGGTGCAGAAGAGGACTTTTGGCGTGCCTTGTTCCAGGCGACCTACAAGGCCGAGTTTCGAGTCGAGAAGGCAGGACGAGAGGACTCCATCCTCTCGCTCAACGCCGAGCATTTTGAAGGCCTGTTGCCCGCTGCATTGGCCGCGCAAGGCATCGATTTTTCCAACAGGAACGGGCACATCTGCATCCACCGCACCGACGAATGGCGGCAGGATGTGTTGCATTGGTGGGGCAAGCGCCGCCGTTACGGCAAGCCGCTGAATTTGATCCGGCTGATCAAGGCCAGCACAACATTTGAAGGCGCGGCTCGCTACGCGGCGTGGAAGGTTGAACGGCATACCGGCGTGGCGGTCGAGGTTACCCCGTGGCGCGAGAAGCACCCGATCCTTGCGGCACCGGGTGTGTTGTTCAAAGTGTGGAGATCGCGCCGCCGCTAGAACCGACGGCGTAAGCGATCACATGTAGCGCATGTTGATGGTGATCGTCGAAACGCTGTTGCCGACCGACAGGCGCGTCTTCTTGTAGCTCGGCTTTCCGAGATTGAAGATGTTGATGCTGGGATTGTTCGACATGCCGCCACCATCGCTCGAAATGTCGGTCTTGCCATTGCCATTCTTGTCATGGCGCACGGCAATCGCATAGCTGCCGGGGCCGGTGAACGGCATGCAGAATGTCATCGTGCCTTTCCGGGCGCGCGTTTCGATCCGGTTGAGCCAGCGTCCTTTGGTCAGCCAGTCGGCCTTGGTTCCCTTGTAGCTTTGGACGCGTATCTTGCCGGTCGATGTTTCGATACCGCGCACGACAACCTTGATCGCCGAGCCCGAAGAGTTCGAGCAGCGCGACAGATCGTTGCCGATCTTCTGGCGATATTGCGCATGGGCGGGCGTAGCCGCCAACATACCCGCAGCCGCGAACGCCACCGCGCCAATCTTGAGAGTCGTCTTAATCGTCATATTCCGTGTTCCATATGCGCGTCTCGGCGCAGAATTGCTTGTGAAGAAACGCCAATCTGGTCGAATCGGTGCCCCGTATTTGACCGTTCTTATGCCGTTGCTGCCCTGAATTGTCGCTGAACTGGCGCAATTTCGGCATTTTCACCCGCAATATCCTTGCGCTGAGTGGCAAACCCTGACCTCGGCCAGTGTGGAAAAGACCTGGCCCGCTCCTTGTGGCTGTGAATCGCGCCCTATAGGCGGAGGAATGGCTGGCAACAAAGCGCGCATATGATGGCCCAACCGCTGATTTCCCCTTCGATCCTGTCCGCCGATTTCGCCCGGCTTGGCGAAGAGGTGCGTGCGGTGGACGAAGCAGGTGCCGACTGGATCCATATCGATGTGATGGACGGCCACTACGTGCCCAATATCACCATCGGATCCGACGTGGTAAAGGCGCTTCGGCCGCATACCGACAAGCCGTTCGATGTCCACCTGATGATCAGTCCGGTCGATGTCTATCTCGAGCAATTTGCCGAGGCCGGTGCCGATATCATCACGGTTCATCCCGAAGCGGGGCCGCATACACACCGTACGCTGCAAGCTATTCGTGGGCTGGGCAGGAAAGCTGGCGTGGTGCTCAACCCGGGCACGCCGGTCGAGGCGCTCGATTACCTGATCGACCTTGCCGATCTGGTGCTCGTGATGAGCGTCAATCCCGGTTTCGGCGGGCAGAGCTTCATCGACAGCCAGCTACACAAGATTGAGCGCATTCGCGCCCTGATCGAACAGACGGGCCGCGATATCCATCTCGAAGTCGATGGCGGAGTTAATCCCGATACGGCGCGCCAATGCGTTGATGCCGGGGCTGATGTGCTGGTTGCGGGGTCGGCGACTTTCAAAGGCGGGCCAGGACAATATGCGGCCAATATTGCTGCACTGAAGGGGGTCGCGTGACGAGCGAAGCCTCTCTCGACGCGCGCGCCGCCGTTCGCGAAGATGTTGAAGCTCTCGACGAGGGACAGATGGCGATTCCGCTGGCGGGCGGCGAGGGCGATGCGCTGGTTGCTTCGGAAAGCGAAACGCACTCGGCGATGGCGCGCGAAACGCTCGAGCCGGGCCGTTCGCTGGTTATTTCCGACTTTCAGGTGCCCTCCACCAGTGCTGCCGAGCAGCTGATCCGGCTCGCCTATCGGCTGGGTGTGCCAGCCTCGACCTTGTCTTCGCCCTTCGCCAAACCCGCCAAGCCGCGCTTGCTGGCAACGGTCGAGACGCCGCTTGCGGGAGAGCGGGCGGCGGGCGTCGCGCTCAGGGCAGGGCATTTTCTGGTTTACGGCGTGAAGGCTCCGATCACGCAGATCGATTTCGGTCCGACCGCCCGGCTGACACCACCCTTCGACCGGGTCATCCACGGTTTTGCCTGGCTACGCGACCTTGCTTCCTCCGCACCGCGCGAACAATGCTCCGCGACGGCCGAGAGAGTGATGGCTGCCTGGCTCGACGCTAATCCGAAACCGGGCAAGAGTACGCCGTGGAATGTCGAGCATGTCGGCCATCGGCTGCTCAATTGGCTGGTCCACGCGCCGCTAATCCTGTCGGGCAATGACAGCGCCCAGCGCCTCCGCACTATTGAGGCGATTGCGACAACAGCCCGCTGGCTCGACCGCAATGTGTCGAAAGCCAATGATCGCCTTGGCGAAGTCGCCGGCTGGTGCGGTATCGTCGCAGCAGGATTGCTGCTGCCCGACGGCCGCCCCCGCCAGCTGTTTGGCGAGGCGGGGCTGATCAAGGCTCTGGGTGAATTGGTCGCCGACGATGGCGGGGTGTTATCGCGCAGCCCGCTGGCCCAGATGGCCGCTATCGCCTTGCTGGTCGACCTTTCGGCTTGTTACCGGGCGATGGATCTCGATCCGCCCGAAGCATTGGGCACCATGCTTGGTCTGCTCGTTCCGCCGCTGCTCAACGTCGTCCATTCGGATGGCGGGCTGGCAAGCTGGCAAGGTGCCGGAGCGGTCCGGGCAGACCGTATCGCGGCGCTGGTCGATGCGAGCACAATCCGCGCGCGCCCGCTGAAGAATGTGCGCCAATGGGGCTATCAGCGCGTGGCGCGCAACAAGACCACGCTGATTTTCGATGCGGCACCGCCGCCTCTTTCACGCCATGCGCGTGCTGGCTGTGCATCGACGTTGGCTTTCGAGCTATGCGCGCACGGCCAGCGTGTAATTGTAAATTGCGGCGGCGCGGCTTTCGCCGGGGGACAGGTTCCCGCGCGGATCGAACAGGGGCTGCGCGCGACGGCGGCACATTCGACGTTGACGCTCGACGATGCCAATTCCACTGCCGTCCACATCAAGGGCAAGCTCGGAGCGGGCGTCAATGAGGTCGAGGTTGACCGCAAGGCGCTCAAGCTCGGCCAAGGCCCGGCGACGCGGCTGGAAGCGAGCCATGACGGCTATGCCGCGCGCTTTGGCCTTATGCACCGCCGCGTGCTGATCATGCGCGAAGAAGGCACTGAACTGCGCGGCGACGACATGCTTGTTCCCGTCGGCAAGAAGGGCAAGCGCGGCAAGATCCACTTTGCAATCCGCTTCCATATCGGCCCGGGCATCGAGTTGGGCCTGTCCGATGACAAGAAGGGTGCCGGGCTGGCGCTTCCCGATGGCAGCTATTGGCAGTTTCGCATGGCGGGCAATGAAGCCGGTGCCGAGCTGAAAATCGAGGAAAGCATGTGGGTCGATGGCAATGGCCGCCCGCAGCCGATCGAGCAGTTGGTAATCCAGGGTATGACATCGCGCAGCGGGGGCAACTTCTCCTGGCTGCTCAAGAAAATGGGATAGTTTCCAAATGACGGATGTAACGATCAGGCGGGCGCTGCTCTCGGTGTCCGACAAGAGCGGTTTGGTCGAGCTGGGCCAGGCACTGGCTGCGCGCGATGTCGAACTGGTTTCAACCGGCGGCACTGCCAAGGCGCTGCGCGATGCGGGTCTCGAAGTGAAAGACGTTTCCGACCTCACCGGCTTTCCCGAGATGATGGATGGCCGGGTCAAGACGCTTCATCCGATGGTTCATGGCGGACTTCTCGCGGTGCGCGACAATCCGGCGCATGCTGCAGCGATGGAAGAGCATGCAATCGGCGCAATCGATCTGGTGGTGGTCAATCTCTACCCGTTTGAGGCAACCGTAATGCGCGGAGCGGAGCGGCCAGAGATTATCGAGAATATCGATATTGGCGGGCCGAGCATGGTGCGCTCGGCAGCGAAAAACCACCGGTTTGTCACCATCGTGACCGATCCATCCGACTATGCGACGTTGATCGGTGAAATCGGCACACAAGATGGCGCGACCTCGCTCGACTTCCGCAAAAAGATGGCCGCAAAGGCTTTCGCTGCAACCGCTGCGTATGATTCGATGATCAGCCAATGGTTCGCCTTCGCCGACCAGGGGCAGATGTTCCCCGATATGCTTGCGGTGAACGGCAATCGCGTCACCGAATTGCGTTATGGCGAAAACCCGCACCAAAAGGCGGCGCTCTACACGCCGGTCGGCCCGCACGGTGCCGGGATTGCGCAGGCCGAACAGCTGCAGGGCAAGGAGCTCAGCTACAACAATTACAACGATGCCGATGCCGCTCTCGAATTGTGCGCCGAGTTCAAGGGTGGCGATCCGGCGGTGGTCATCGTCAAGCATGCCAATCCCTGCGGCGTGGCGCAGCGCGGCTCGCTAGTGGAGGCGTGGGAGGAAGCGCTCGCCTGCGACAGCGTATCGGCGTTTGGCGGGATCGTCGCGGTGAATGTCGAGCTGGACGGCGCAACTGCCGAGCTGATCGCGAAGATATTCACTGAGGTCGTGATTGCTCCGTCGATCAGTGATGCAGCGCGTGAGGTCTTTGCGAGGAAGAAAAATCTGCGCCTGCTCGTTACCGGAGACTTGCCCGACCCACGGCGCGGCGGGCTCGCGGTCAAGCCGATCACAGGTGGCCTATTGGTGCAATCGCGCGATAATGGCACAATCACTCCCGAGGAGTTGACGGTGGTGACCAAGCGCGAGCCCACCGAACAGGAACTAAATGATTGCCTGTTTGCTTGGACGGTCGCACGCCATGTCAAATCCAACGCCATTGTCTATGCCAAGGACGGCGCGACCGCAGGTATCGGCGCGGGTCAGATGAACCGCCGCGATTCTTCGCGCATCGCTGCGATGAAAGCCGCCGAAGCGGCAGAGAAATATGGATGGGACCAGTCGCGTGCTGTGGGCAGCGCGGTGGCTTCCGATGCCTTTTTCCCCTTCGCCGATGGCCTGTTGTCGGCCGCTGAAGCCGGGGCGACCGCGATCATCCAGCCCGGCGGTTCGATCCGCGACGACGAGGTGATCGCAGCTGCCGACGAGGCAGGCCTGGCAATGGTCTTCACCGGGATGCGTCACTTCCGGCATTGATTTGTTTTCCGCACGCCCGTCCGGGCGCGCGATATCCTCGCTCCCGCGGCCTTTGGGCCGCTCCGCTGCGGGCGGGCCGCGTGGCCCTATGGCTGCCGCGACCAGGAGCCAAGTGCGATGCTGATGACTGAGAATGGTTCGGTTTCCGACTAGGAAACCGCAAGGCCGACCGGCCGCCCGAGCTTATGCGAGGAAGCCAAGCGACGCGGACGTGCCGCGCCTGGCGTTCGAGGGCCTAAACAAAATGATGTAACCTTTAGGTGCTGCGCACCGAATAACCTTCCGACAACACTCCGTTCACCGGATCGAAAGAGCCGCTCGCATAGGGCTGCGCTTGATGATTCGAATATAGACCAAAGATACCCGCCATGACTTTTCTCAAATCCGACCTCGCGCGCAATTTCGGCATCGGCTTCATCGTCGGCACATTCATTGTCGCTTTCCAGATCAGCCCTGATCTCGGCAGCCAGCTGATTCCCGAAGTGGTCGCCGCAACGATCCGATGAAAGTCGTCGCCCGAATTCTTTTGCCGCTCATGGCACTCGGGCTGGCTGCAGGGGGCTGTCAGCGGCCCGCTTCTGCCGCCGAAAAAGTGGTCGTAGCGCCCAAGCCCAAGAAGTTTGCCAATGAAGGCCTTGGCTTGAAGACCGCCGTCTTTGCGGGCGGCTGTTTCTGGGGCGCCGAAGCGGTATTCAGCCATGTCAAAGGCGTCAAAAGCGCGGTCTCTGGCTATCACGGCGGCAATGCCGCGACGGCGACCTACGATCAGACCAATACTGGCGTGACCGGCCATGCCGAGGCGGTCCGCGTGGTCTACGATCCGAAGGTTGTGCGCTATGACGAGCTGCTGCGCATCTTCTTTTCGGTCGTGGCCGATCCGACTCTGCATAATCGCCAGGGACCGGACCGCGGCAGCCAGTATCGCGCCGCACTGGTCCCGATGAATGCCGAGCAGCGCAAGGTTGCCGCCGCCTATCTCAGGCAGATGTCGGCCTCGGGGGTGTGGAAGCGCCCGATCGTGACCAAGATCGAGCGCTACAAGAAGTTCTACCGCGCCGAGGCATATCATCAGGACTTCATGCTCAAGAATCCGCGTCACGGTTATATTGTCCGCTGGGACAAGCCCAAAGTCGCGGCCCTCAAGCGGCTTTACCCGAAGCACTTCCGGTCGAAATTCGTGCCAAACTAGTTCGTCAGACCGGCGTGCTGGAAACATGCCCAAGCCATCGCTATATGATGCGCATGGCTGCACATTCTCACGCTCATCAGGAACATTCGGGCGAAAGCCTGATCGAAGCCGCGCGCACTTCGCTTGTCGAAGCGGGCGAGCAATGGACCAGCATGCGCTCCGATGTTTTTGCAGAGCTTGCGAGCCACGAGCGCCCGGCATCCGCCTATGATATTGCCGACAATCTTTCGGCCAAACGCGGCAAGCGTGTTGCGCCCAACAGCGTCTATCGCATTCTCGACCTGTTCGTGGCCAACAATTTGGCGCTGCGCGTGGAAAGCTCCAACGCGTTCCTCGCCAACAGCCATCCGGGCTGCACGCATGACTGCATTTTTCTGGTGTGTGATGAGTGCGGCGAGGCAACGCATGTCGATGATGACGATGTCTCGAAGAAAGTTCGCACGGTAGCCGATGGTGCGAATTTCGCCGCGCGTCGCCCGATCATTGAAGTTCGCGGCGTTTGCCGCAGCTGCCGCTAAACACACCAAGCGACGAAACGTTCTTTTTTGTCGACGAGTCGTTCATCGACAGTTTTGATTTCCGGGTGTAAGCAGCGCGCATGACTTCGAATCCCGACACGCCGTTGCTCGATACGGTTGAATACCCGTCCGATCTTCGCAAGCTCGAGCCTGAGCAGCTTCGCCAGTTTGCGGACGAGCTGCGCGCCGAGATGATCGATGCCGTCAGCACGTCGGGTGGCCATCTGGGATCGGGGCTGGGAGTGGTCGAGCTGACCACCGCAATCCACTATGTGTTCAACACGCCCGAAGACCGGCTGATCTGGGATGTCGGCCATCAATGCTATCCGCACAAGATCATCACCGGACGGCGAGGCCGCATCCGCACGCTTCGTCAGGGCGGCGGCCTGTCGGGCTTCACCAAGCGTACGGAAAGCGAATATGATCCGTTCGGCGCTGCGCATAGCTCGACATCGATTTCGGCGGGCCTCGGCTTTGCCGTCGCCAACAAATTGAATGACCAGCCGGGCAAGGCGATTGCGGTGATTGGCGATGGCGCGATGAGCGCGGGCATGGCTTATGAGGCGATGAACAATGCCGAGCAGGCCGGAAATCGCCTCGTTGTGATCTTGAACGACAACGATATGTCGATTGCGCCGCCGGTAGGCGGGCTTTCCGGCTATCTCGCGCGGCTGATCTCGTCGAGCGAATATCTCGGACTGCGCAGCCTGGCTTCCAAGATGACTGCAAAGCTCAGCCGCCGGGTGCATAAATCGCTCGGCAAGGCTGAAGAATACACCCGCGGAATGGTGACCGGCGGGACATTGTTCGAAGAGCTGGGCTTCTATTACGTCGGCCCGATTGACGGACACAATCTCGACCATCTGATCCCGGTGCTGGAAAATGTCCGCGATGCCGAGGACGGGCCGATCCTGATTCATGTCCGCACGGTGAAGGGCAAAGGCTACGCTCCGGCCGAGCAGAGCGACGACAAATATCACGGCGTGGCCAAATTCGATGTGATCACTGGCGAGCAGAAAAAGAGCGCGGGCGGGCCGCCCAACTATCAGAATGTGTTCGGCGAAACGCTCGCGAAGCTGGCCGAGACCGATGATCGCATCTGCGCGATCACCGCCGCGATGCCGAGCGGGACGGGGGTCGACAAATTTGCCAGGGCGCATCCCGACCGCGCATTCGATGTCGGGATTGCCGAACAGCACGGCGTGACTTTCGCTGCGGGCCTCGCCGCGCAGGGAATGCGCCCCTTCGCGGCCATCTATTCGACCTTCCTCCAGCGTGCCTACGACCAGGTGGTGCATGATGTCGCGATCCAGAACCTGCCCGTGCGTTTCGCAATTGATCGCGCTGGCCTGGTCGGTGCGGATGGTTCGACCCATGCCGGGTCGTTCGACATCACCTATCTCGCGACGCTACCCAATTTTGTGGTGATGGCGGCTGCGGACGAGGCGGAGCTGGTCCATATGACCTATACCGCTGCCGAATATGACGAGGGGCCCATTGCCTTCCGCTATCCGCGCGGTGCGGGAACCGGGGTCGCTTTGCCCGAAACACCCCAGAAGCTCGAAATCGGCAAGGGCCGTATCGTGCGCGAAGGCTCCAAGGTTGCGTTGCTGTCGCTTGGCACGCGGCTCGGCGAGAGTTTGAAGGCTGCCGACGAGCTGGAAGCCAAGGGCCTTTCGACAACAGTTGCCGACCTTCGCTTTGCCAAGCCGCTCGACACCGATCTGATAGAGAAGCTGATGCGCAGCCACGAGGTTGTCATCACCATCGAGGAAGCCGCCATCGGCGGCCTCGGCGCGCATGTGCTGACCTTCGCCAGCGACGCGGGACTGACCGACGCAGGCCTGAAGATCCGCACGATGCGTCTGCCCGATATGTTCCAGGAACAGGACGCGCCCGACAGGCAGTACGAAGAGGCTGGCCTGAACGCGCCGCATATCGTCGAAACCGTGCTGAAAGCGCTGCGGCATAATTCTGCAGGCGTGGAAGAGGCGCGGGCTTAGTTGAGAACAATATCTATTCTGCCAGTTGCCGGATCGTATTCGCAGCGGACGGTTTGTGATTCCGATCCATCTAGAAAATTGACGACGTAACTACGCGTGATACGCAGCCCATTATTTGTACTTCTGAGATAGCGAATCGTGTCGACAACTTCTGCATCAAACCGAGCGGAGATCAAATTAAAGCAATCAATATCTATCTGGTGCTCACTGTAGTATTGATATGATCCAGACCTAATTTCTATCGCGCGGGGTACTCTCGGGCTCGGCTGAAAAGAGGCTGTCGCAACTACATCATCTCCATGATCCGTATAATGATTTAGAACCATTCCGCTGGCGAAGGAGATGCAAACCAGTGGCCCTGATAAAAGTGCTCAAGTGAAGGGGTTCCTCCATTTCGATGATCGTTTCACGACATTCCTCCCGCCACTCAAAATGTTAGTATAGCTGCAAAATCGCCGACTTTAGTCTAATACAATCGAACTTTGAGTGTTTCACTATGCTAGTCAAATCAAACACCGCCAACCACATCGCCACTCTTACCCTCAACCGGCCCGATGCGATGAACCCGCTCGGCAAGGATGGTGACGGTGATGAAATCGCGGCGGCGTGCGCGGCGATCAACGCCGACCCGGATATCCGCGTTGCTATCCTGACCGGGGCAGGGCGCGCTTTTTCGGCGGGCGGCGATATCAAGGCGATGCGCGACAAGGGCGGGATGTTCGATGGCAACCCGGTCGATGTCGCCGAGGGCTATCGCACCAATATCCACCGCGCCTTACGCGCGATTGACACGCTCAAGGTTCCGCTGATCGCTGCGGTGAACGGCGCGGCGGTCGGTTTGGGCTGCGATCTGGCATGCCTTGCCGATATCCGTGTCGCCTCGGAAAAGGCACGTTTCGGGGTAACCTTCCTCAAGCTGGGCATAATCCCGGGCGATGGCGGAACCTGGATTCTGCCGCGGATCATCGGCGAAGCGCGCGCTGCCGAGCTGTTCTTTACCGGCGAGATCATCGATGCGGACAAGGCGCTCGACTGGGGTCTCGTCAGCCGTGTTGTGTCGCATGACGATCTGATCGGCGAAGCAAATGCGCTGGCGGCGAAGATTGCCGCGATGCCGCCGCTCGCTTTGCGCCAGACCAAGAACCTGCTGCGGCAGGGGCGCTCGGTTACATATGACACCGCGCTCGAGCTGGCCGCATCGGTGCAGGCGCAGATGCATCATACCGAGGATCACGCCGAGGGGGTTGCCGCGCTGATCGAGAAACGTGCGCCCGACTTCAAGGGACGCTGACCCTCGATGGCGCGCTTGCTGTTCACCATTCCGGCCGTCCTGCTCGGCCTTTATATCCTCACGGCGCTGCTTGTCTGGGGTTTCCAGCGCAACCTGATTTATCCCGCGCCGCAAAATGTGGTTGCGCTGGCGGACGGCTATCAGGAAGCGATGCTGGAAACGAGCGATGGCCTGACGATCCGCGCCTTCTATCGCGAAGCCAGCGAGGGGCGTCCGACCATCGTCTATTTCCATGGCAATGGCGGAACCTTGCAGGGCAGCATGGCGGCCAATGCAATGTTCGCGCATGCGGGATACGGACTGCTGCTGGTCAATTATCGCGGCTATGGCGGTAATCCGGGCTCGCCGAGCGAGGAAGGGTTCTATCAGGATGGCCGCGCGGCGATGGCGTTTCTCGAAGCGAATGGTGTTGTGCCCGCAGCAACCATCCTGATCGGCAATTCGATTGGCTCGGGCACTGCGACGCAGATGGCGGGCGAGTATGCTCCCAAAGCGTTGATCCTCTCCGCACCCTTTACCAGCGTGCCCGATGTTGCGGCGCAAAGCATGGGTTGGCTGCCGGTTCGGATGCTGGCGAGGGACCGGTTCGACAATGCCGTGAAAATCGGCGATCTCGACCTGCCGATACTGGTTCAGCACGGCAAGGCGGACAATCTGATCCCGCCGCGCCATGGCAAGGCGCTCGCCGAGCTGGCCCCGAATGCCGAGCTACAATTGTTTGAGGGCGTCGGTCACGATCTGACCTTTACGCCGCAGGCTCAGGCAGCGCGGTTGGCATGGGTCGAAATGCTGGATTGAGCGCTAGAGCCAGCGCCAGATACCGGCATCCCACCCGCCAAGCGGTTGGTGAATCCAGCTGATGCCGAGCCATAAGGCGATTCCGATCACCCATGGCAGAAGACCGGCGGAAAACAGCTTGCTCCAGCGCGGCCAATAGCTGGTCTTGGACGACCATGTGGCCCAGTCTTCGCCCATAAGCATGCGTTTCTTGCGGTCCTGCATATGCGAGCCGACCAGCGCGAGGATCAGGATGGCGGTTGCCAGCACCAGAGTGCGTGCGGTCGGGGCGGCGATGATATGCGAGATTGCCCACAGCGCCGCGCCCCACATCATCGGATGGCGCGTTACGCGCATGACGCCCGATGGCTCTGCCTGCGCGGCTTTCTCTGCGCCGGGTATCGCCATTGCCGGATTGCCCGAGAAAGAACCGGCGATCAGCACCATCGCCACCAGCGCGATCACGCTGCCGATTGCCCAGCTTATATTGTCAAAGCCCGACCATAGCGGCGTAGAGCTTGGTGCAGCCTTGAAGGCGAAATACATCCATATGAAAGCGGCCAGCACGATGATGCTGTAGACCGCCTGAAAGCCCTGCTCCCCCAACCGGCGAACCATTGCTGCACGCAGCGGATGCGACATGGCGAAATGACCGCCAACAAAGGCGGTGCAGGCGGCGATCAAGGTTGATAGCGGTTCCATATCGATCTCCCCGGGTCCGAAAAGACCATATAGGTTCACATTTTGCAACCTATTTTAAACGCCTCGATTTCGCTGTCCTACACGGCTTCCATTAAGCTATGGTCCGAAACCGGCTCTTTCGCATCGTCGATCCCCGGGTTCCTGCGGGGCGGTTTTTTTTGGATTTCCGGGAGAAGTCGCCGAACAATGTGTAACCCGTCCGGCGCGGCAAGTTTCCTTTACAGTCAGTGACTTACCGCAGGTGTGTTAGGTGACAGGTGTAACCCTGAAGGTGTGCCGGACTTACCAGTCATACGCCTTGGGCAAGTCGCTTTCGTCGAGATCACGATAGCGTTCGCGCAGGCGGGTCTGGTGGTTGGTCAGCGGCTGCTCGACGCCATCGATATACACGCGGACCGGAACGGTCGAGACCTCAAGCGGGTCGCCGTCCCAGATCACCAGATCACCCACGGCACCTGGCCGCAGCACTCCGGCATCGCCCATCCCCATGATCCGTGCGGGAACCGAAGTGATCGCTGCCAGTGCCTGACCCCAGCTGAGCCCTGTTGCTCTCGGAACGCGGGTCAGCGCGACCAGATTGCCCGCATGCTGTGCAAGCTGGCGCGGCTGCCGCATCGCCGAAGCATCGAGCGCGACCGAAACGCCCGCCTGGTGCATGCGGCCGATATTGCTTTGGGTCGAAGCGAGGTTCTCGAACCGTTCGGGCAGATCGAGCAGAGCGTTGGCGATAACCGGCACATTTGCCGCCGCAATCGCATCGGCCACCCGCCAGCCCTCGCTCGCGCCCAGCAAGACCAGGTCGAGCCGCGGGAATTCGCTCTTGAGTGCCAGAACCTGCCGAATATCGGCGGCACGGTCGGCCTGCACCAGCAACTTCTGTCGGCCAGAGATGACCGCACCCAGCGCTTCGGCATCGGCGCGGGTCAGGAGATTGTCCTCGCCGCTCCAGTTCCCGGCGGCGAAATCTGCAGCTTCGCGAAGCGCATTGCGCAGTTCAACATGCGTGGCGATCCGGCTTCCGCCAGCCAGATTCGCGCCGCGTTCCCCGATTGTCACCCCCTGGAAGGCGCGCGCCTTGTTGACCGCTTGCGGGTCAGCCCCGGTGTCGATCAGGGCTCCCTGTCCGGTAAAGATCGAGTCCGACGGACTGGCGACCACTGCAGCGCGTGTCACGCCGCCCGCGCGGCTGATTGCGATGTGCTGCGACGACGGGTTGATGGCCGGAGCGACATCGAGCGCGGCGTTAAACCGGGCGCCCCCGGCGCGGGTATCGTTGCTTTCGCTGACCGCACCGACATCCCACAGGCCGAGATTGGTGACCGTGGCGACAATACCGGGCGTGACCCATGTGCCCGATCCGTCGAGCACGGGGATAGAGGGATCGGGACGCAACTCGCGTCCGACCGCGACGACCTTGCCACCGCGGATAACCACTGTGGCGTTTTCGATGGGCGCCGAACCGTCACCGGTGGCGACGGTCGCTCCGGTGATGGCGACGTCTTGTGCTACCGCAGGCGAAGCGAAAGCCAGTGCAGCTCCAGTGGCAAGAAGAGTGCGTTTCATCATTTCACATCTCCTTCACCGGGCTGGCCAAGCTCGAAATCGCTGACCGGCCTCCGCTTGGGATCGGTTGAATCGAACAGCAAGGCGCCATCGACCCAGACCTTTTCGGGCCGCGAATAGACGCTTAGCGGGTCGCCGTTCCACAGCACCACATCGGCCATCTTGCCGCTTTCGAGGCTGCCAGTGTACTGGTCGATACCCATCGCTTTGGCAGCATTGAGCGTTATCCACGAGATGACGGTGGCGTCGTCGATCTCGATACCCAGCCGCCTGCCAGCAGCTTGCGCTTTGGCGGCTTCCTGATTGAGGCGCTGGATATCCATATCGCTGTCCGAATGGATCACGACGCAAGCGCCCGCCTGATACAGCAGCGCGGCGTTCTCCATGATCCCGTCATAGGCTTCCATCTTGAAGCCGTACCAGTCGGCCCAGATCGCCGAGCAGACCTCGTTCTCCTTGAGTAGATCGCCGATCTTGTAGGCCTCGACCGCGTGGTGGAAGGCGGAAACGCGGTATCCCATCTCCTTCGCCATATCCATCACCAGCGCCATCTCGTCGGCGCGGTAGCAGTGATTGTGAACCAGGATTTCGCCATCGAGCACGCCGGCGAGCGTTTCCTTGGCCAGATCGCGCTTGTCGCGATCACCTTCGGCGTAGGCTTTGGCATCGAGCCATGTCTGGCGGTTGACCGCAAAATTGCCCATCCGAGTAGAGGGCATCCGCCCGCGATTGCCATAGACGCGCTTCGGGTTCTCGCCGCAGGCCATCTTGAAACCGTAGGGCGCGCCGGGAAACTTCATTCCCTGAACCGTGCGGCTGTAGACGTTCTTCAGCGTCACCGAGCGGCCACCCATCAGGTTTGCCGAGCCGGGAAGAATCTGCAGGCTGGTCACCCCGCCATTGGCGAGCGCCCGGCTGAAGCCGGGATCCTGCGGCCAGACCGAATGTTCCGCCCAGACTTCGGGCGTTGTCGGGCTGGTCGCCTCATTGCCATCCGAATGCGCCTGAACCGAGGGCGTGGGGTAATCGCCCAGATGGCTATGGATATCGATGATGCCCGGCGTGACGAATTTCCCGGTCCCGTCGAACACTGCAATATCGGCCGGGATCGGCGTATCCGGACCGCCTATGTCGACGATCTTGCCGCCGCTGAAGAACACCACTCCGTTATCTATCCGGCCGCCCTTACCATCATAGACCGTTGCGCCGACGAGCGCAGTCGGGACGCCGGGATAGGGCGTGTAGGTCGATTCGAAAGGCATCGCCGCATCAGTTGCCGAGGCTGTGCTGTTTGCCGATTGAGGCTCTTCGCCCGAACCGGTGGTGGAACATGCAGCGAGCGCTACCGCGCCCCCCAGAACGGTTAAGGCACGATAGCGCATCGCTGTTTTCTCCATGTTTCTCTTTTCGATCAGGCCTTAGTAGCCGGGTGAACACCGCCCTCTTGGGCTTCGAGACCGGCTTCGGCTGCTCCTTCAAGCGTTTCGTCCTGAAGCGTGTCGAGATGCATCAGGCGCTTGATCAGCGGGCTGATAACCATGACCGTGACGCCGACCCCCAGCGCGACAAGCCCAACAGTCCAATAGACGTCAAGAACTTGAGCTTTCCCAGCTTCTTCGCCGACGCCTTCCGCTCCGGTTGCGCGTGCGATCAAACCGGCAGCGAAGTTCCCGGTCGCAGATGCCAAGAACCATGTGCCCATCATGATACTCGCCAGATGTTTTGGCGGCAAACGGTTCATGGCGGAGAGACCGACTGGAGATAGGCAAAGCTCTCCCGTTGTGTGCAAGAGATAAATCAGGAAAATGAAGATCACCGGTGTGGCGTTTTCCAAGCCAGCAGCTTGAGCGCCCCAGACCAGAACCAAGAAGCCGAGGCCGACCTGCACCACGCCGAGCCCGAACTTCATTGGGGTGGAAGGCTCGAACCCACGACGGCCCATGAACAGCCATGCGATGGCGAAGACTGGGGCGAGCAGGAAGATGAAAGCTGCGTTCACCGATTGGAACATTGATGCTGGAGCCTCGAACCCAAGGATGTTCCGGTCAACGTGGCGATCAGTAAACAGGTTTAGCGACGAGCCAGCCTGTTCGAATAGAGCCCAGAAAACTATCGACACCAGGATCAGAAACAACGCGGCAAAGATTCGATCGCGATCCTCAAAAGCGACAGCCATCACCTGTTGAACCATCATCGCGATCATGCCCACGAGGCCTATCAGAGCTAGAACCCCCCATACAGGAATTTCATAGCCCATTGCCGTGAAAACAGTCTCATTTACGAAAGCAAGACCGGCCGATTCGGTTAGATCTGCAATTGCGGCAATCAGGAACCCGAGAACAATCATCGCTGCGGTTACGAAGGTCAGCGTTTTCGCAAATTTGTCGAACGTCCAAGTGCCTCCGCCGAGCACATACATTGAATAATAAATGATGGTCGCGACAATGGCGGTACCGAACACGCCTAGTCCCCAGCCAACCAAGTCAGGTAGTTGCACAAGCGCCCAGCAAACGGCGACGAGACCGAGGCCGATGGCGTACATGCCCCATTCGTTGCCAGAGCTAAGTGGTTTGGGAGGTTCGCCGCGACCAAGCAGCAAAGGCTTGCCCCAGACAAATACCAAGAGACCCAGCAGCATGCCGATTCCGGCAAGGCCGAAGCCATATGCCCATCCATAGGTTTCTCCGATATAACCGCAGAGAAGCGAGCCCAAGAATGCGCCGATGTTAATTCCCATGTAGAATATGGTGTAGGCTGGATCGCGGCGGACGTCAGTTCTCGGATAGAGTTGGCCGACGATCACCGAAATGTTCGCTTTTAGGAAGCCCGATCCGACGATGATCAGAGCCAGCGCGAGCCAGAAGATATTGATGACCGGATTGCCTTCATGGCCTGCGCCCGGCGATCCTTCGAACGCCATGAAGAAGTGCCCTAGCGTCAGCAGAATCGCACCATAAAGGACAGCTTTTCTTTGTCCGAGATAGCGATCCGCAAGATAACCACCAATCACCGGGGTAATGTAAACTAGCGCAGTATAGGCACCGTATATGACCGACGCCTCACCATCGCTAAACATCCAGTGCTTGACGAGATAGAAAATCAGAAGCGCGCGCATACCGTAATAGGAAAAGCGCTCCCACATCTCGGCAAAAAACAGGACGAACAGCCCTTTGGGATGTCCTAGAATCGTGCCGGCGGAATCGCCGTGCGGTAATTGTTGCGTCGCCATCTTTGCGAAACCCTCTCTCGACTAAAGGCAGGCGCTCCCCACGCAGCTGCCGAAAGGCGGCACATTAGCGGCAGATTTGGCCATGTGAAGCACTAGTTTCGTTCGAAACCACTATTCGGGAGCCTTGACGCGGAGCAGTGTATTATGGCACTGAAGCACCATTCCTGAGGAAATGCATATGAGCCAGCAGTCACGCCCCGTCTATCTCAAGCTCCGCGACCAGATCGCAGCAGCGATAATCGAGGGTGACTATGCTGAGGGTGAGATGCTGCCATCGGTTCGCGCGTTTGCAGCCGAGCAGGGTGCCAATCCTCTCACGGTGGCGAAGGCGTACCAGCAATTCCAGAGCGACGGACTGGTCGAGGTGCAGCGCGGCGTCGGCATGTATGTCGTGACCGGGGCGGCTGAAAAATTGCGCAATTCGGAGCGCGACGAGTTTATTCGCGAAGAATGGCCTGAAATTCGCACGCGTATGCGCCGGCTGGGCATTTCGCCTTCCGAATTGCTCGAATCCGCCTGAAAATCGGGTCGTTCAACCTGAATCGTCGGTTTTTGGTCGATTTTTTGGCGCGTTTCATTGCGAAACCGGGGAAGGTCTGGCAGATCACCGGCACGGTCGCGCGTTGCCTTTTTGTGGGCGTAAACAGATTTGCTCGTCAGCCGGGGCGGAAAGCCCGGGCTGGGGACGGGAGAAGCAAACATGATACGGTCGGAACTGTTGCAGGCCTTGGCCAAGGATAATCCGGACCTTCGTGCCGACGAAGTTGAACAGGTTGTCGATATTTTCTTTGATGAAATCGCCAAGCGACTGGCCGAGGGTGGCCGTGTCGAACTGCGCGGTTTTGGTGCATTTTCGACCAGAGAGCGCAAGGCGCGTACCGGTCGGAACCCGAGGACCGGTGAAACTGTCGAAGTGCCGGCGAAGCGCGTACCCTATTTCAAGCCGGGCAAGGAAATGCGCGAGCGGCTGAACCCCTGATTGCAGTTCTGCGCCGCATTCGCGAATATTCGACACCTATGAACGATATTGGCCTTTGCCGCAGGAGCGGTTAGGGCGCTTTCGCGCTGCTGTGTTGTGCGGGTGTGGCGGAATGGTAGACGCCGGGGACTTAAAATCCCCTGAGCTTTGCTCGTGCTGGTTCGAGTCCAGTCACCCGTACCATTCTGCGTGTGCAAACTACCGGGCGCACAGGCAACGAAGTGCTAACCCTCTCCGCCTATGGCGGTCACGGTACCGCATATGTGCGGATATTTACTGGGTAAGGGGGCATAAGAGTTGCAGGGGTTGTCGAATCTCAATTCGCCAGTTTGTAGCGCAGTCGATGTAGATGATCGCGCGGCACCGCGCTTCACACTTCTTATCCGCACCGCCAAGCTGGTGGTGGCGGATCGCCAGTATCTTTGCGTCATCCGCGACATATCTGCCACTGGCACCAGTATTCGCACCTTTCACCCGATCAAGAAAGGCGGCCGAACGGCAATCCAGCTCGATACCGGGCAGGAATATCCGGTCGAGCCGGTCTGGGACAGGGATGGTGAAGCCGGGTTTCAATTTCTCACCCCGATCGATGTCGATGATGTGGTGCAGGGGATATCGCAATATCCTCGCCGCGATTTGCGCTTCGATATCGAGCAAGAGGTCAAGCTGCGCTTTGCCGGGCAGCGGTTTTCAGCCATGCTCAAAAATGTATCGCGGCAGGGCGGCCTGCTTGAATGTGACACGCCGATTGCACTCGATCAGCGCGTAGAAATTGTAGGCTCGGGCATTCCCGATATTGAGGCACGAGTGCGTTGGCGCAAAGAAGGGCGCTATGGCCTGATTTTCGATACGACCTTCTCGCTTGCCAATCTCGCTTTGCTTGTCAGGGATCTGCATATGCGTGAAACAGCGGTGCGGGCGTCATCTCAGTCAAATGCCCAGCTGGCGGACTGACGCGCGAAATACCGCCGTGCGTTAACCATCTCCTAACCAATTTCCTTCACCTCCGGATCATACATTTTCCCGGGGGCAAGAATGACCACATCAAATACCACCACCCAGCCCGATGAACTGCCAAATGAGCTGGACGTCGATGTTGCCATCATCGGTGCGGGTCCGGCGGGCCTGACAGCAGGCTATTTGCTTACGAAGCAGGGCAAATCTGTCGCGATCATCGAAAAGGACGAGACCTATGTCGGCGGTATCAGCCGTACGGTCGAACATGAAGGCTATCGCTTCGATATCGGTGGGCACCGCTTCTTCTCCAAAAGCCAGCAGGTTGTCGATCTGTGGAACGAGATACTGCCCGACGATTTCATCCAGCGCCCGCGCATGAGCCGGATCTACTACGAGGGAAAATTCTACTCTTACCCGTTGCGCGCCTTTGAGGCTTTGAGCAATCTTGGTCTGCTGCGTTCGACCGCATGCATGGTCAGCTATCTGCGCTACAAGCTGTTCCCGATCAAAGAGGTGAAGAGCTTCGAGGACTGGACCACAAACCAGTTCGGTCGCCGTCTCTACTCGATCTTCTTCAAGACCTATACCGAGAAGGTGTGGGGCATGCCCTGCGACGAGATGAGCGCCGACTGGGCGGCACAGCGGATCAAGGGGCTCTCGCTGTGGAGCGCAGTGACTGACGGCCTGAAGCGTTCGCTCGGCCTCAACAAGAAGCCCAATGATGGGCAAGCGGCCAAAACTTTGCTCGAGACATTCCGCTATCCGCGTCTCGGCCCCGGTATGATGTGGGATGCCGCGCGCGACAAGATCCTCGCCAGTGGTAAGGGCCATATCGTGATGGGGCACGGCCTTGAGCAACTCGCTAGCGATGGTGCCGGTGGCTGGCGGATGAGCGGCGTCAATGCATTAGGCCACAAGGTGGTCGTCAAAGCGAAAGATGCGATCAGCTCCGCGCCGATGCGCCAGTTGGCTGCGCGCATGCATCCGCTGCCCGATACGACGCTCAATGCTTCGCAGCTCAAGTATCGCGACTTCCTGACTGTCGCGCTCAAGATCAAATCAGAAGACCTGTTCCCCGATAACTGGATCTACATCCATGACGAGAAGGTTCAGGTCGGCCGCGTGCAGAACTTCCGCAGCTGGTCGCCCGAAATGGTGCCCGACGAGGATGTCGCCTGTGTCGGTCTCGAATATTTCTGCTTGGAGAATGACGGGTTGTGGTCGTCCTCCGATGATGAACTGATTGAGCTCGCCAAGAAGGAAATGGCGATCCTCGGTCTGTGCAACCCCGAAGATGTGATCGGGGGCGCGGTTGTGCGCCAGGAGAAAGCCTATCCGGTCTATGACGAGGACTATGCCGCCAATGTCGAGGCGATGCGCGTCGAACTGGAAGAGAAGTTCCCGACGCTGCATCTGGTCGGGCGCAACGGCATGCACCGCTACAACAACCAGGATCACGCGATGATGACCGCGATGCTCACGACCGAGAACATCCTGGCGGGCAAGCGCATCTACGATACGTGGTGCGTCAACGAAGACGCCGAATATCACGAGGCGGGCGACGAGGGCGCGGAGAAAGCCATTCCGGCTCGCGAAACCATCTCCGAGGATCAGGCCGCAGCGCTAAACTCGCTGCGCGGGGTTCCTGAGCGGCTCGCACCGGATGAGAATGACGCCGGCGACCGCAAGGTAGCATGACGGCCAGATGCTTGAGCTCACGGCCATGATCGACAGGCTGCGCGATATTCGCCTGCTGCGCTATTTGCTGGCAAGCGTCGGTGCGCTGGCGGTCGATGTCGGATGTTTCCTGCTTCTGCTGGCCGGGAACACGCCCGCAGTGCTGGCATCTGCCTTCGGCTACAGCGCCGGAATCCTTGCGCACTGGATGCTATCGAGCCGCACGGTTTTCACCGACGGTGTCGCCGAAAGGGGATTGCCGCGAACCAAGCAAAAGGCGTTGTTCGTGATTTCGGCGCTGGCCGGACTTGCGGTGACGACCGCGATTGTGGGGATCGCCGACCATCTGACTTTCGATCCGCGCCCTGCGAAACTGGTCGCAATCGGTGCGAGTTTTACCCTGACCTGGCTCCTGCGCAGCCGCATTGTGTTTCGCCCGGCCCGGTAAGCCGGTAGGGATGCCGCATGGCCCAGGGGGATCGCCGACGACGCGGACATGAAAAGCCCAATCGGCGCATTGCGCTGATGTGGCTGGTACTATCGGTCATTTTCGGCGCGGTCGGGTTGCAGCGCATATTGCAGGGCCAGTTTCCAGATCCCGACGATGCCTTGCGGCTGGTGCAGGTGCGCGATCTGCTGGCCGGGCAGGGATGGTTCGACCTTCACCAATACCGCATCGATCCTGCAGCTGGCGGAACGCTGATGCACTGGTCGCGGCTGGTCGATCTGCCGGTTGCGTTGGTCGTGGTGTTGCTGACGCCCCTAATCGGTGCTGCGGCCGCAGAAACGACCGCGCTTGTTGCAGTGCCGCTGCTCACATTGGGCGCGATCCTGTTTCTTGTCGGACGACTGGCATGGCGGCTGTTCGACATCGATGTTGCGGGCTTTGCTTGTCTCAGCCTCGGCCTGCTCGCACCCTTCGTATTCCAGCTCCAGCCGATGCGGATCGATCACCACGGATGGCAGATATTCTGTCTGGCGCTGGCACTATGGGCGATTTCGGGCCGGGCCGCGCTCAAACGCGGCGCCCTTGCGGGCATGGCAATAGCGACGGGGCTGACGATTTCGCTCGAGATGCTGCCGATGGCCGCAACTTTTGGGGCGATACTCGCGCTCCGCTGGCTGGGTGATCGTGATCAACGCTGGTGGTTGGTGGCCTATATGCAGGGTCTGGCGCTTGGTCTGGTTGCTGCCTTTCTGGCCACGCGTGGCTTCGCGGATCTGGTGCAGCATTGCGACGCAGTCTCGCCGGCACATCTCGGCTTCTTCGTGATCACCGCCATCGGCACCGGTGTTACCGCCGCCTCCCCGCCATTGCCGCGCTTGCTCCTGATCGGTGCCTTTGCACTGGCTGGGGCGGCGGGTCTGATGTTCTTTGCGCTGTCGGCGCCCGAATGCCTGGCCTCGCCTTTCGCCGGGCTCGATCCCGATGTCCAGGCCTTCTGGTATGTAAACGTGACGGAAGGTCAGCCATTGTGGAGGCAGGATCTCGCTGGCGCGCTTCCGGTGCTGGTGCAATTGCTGGTGGCGTTGTTTGCCGTTCTGGTCCTGCGCAGCAACACGCGCGACTGGCTGCGCAGCTATTGGGGCGAGTATGCGCTGCTCCTGGCAGCGAGCATCGCGCTTTCGCTGTTCGTCTGGCGCTCGGCGGCATTCGCCGCGCTGCTTTCGGCTGTACCGCTCGGGTGGCTGGCCACTCGGCTGCTGCACAGCATGCGCAATCAGGAGCGGTTGGGCAACAAGCTGCTCGCGGCGCTGTCGATTATCCTGATCCTGCTGCCTGCAACACCTGTAAAACTGTGGCAGAGCCTTGTGCAACCGCCAGCGTCGGAAAACACTGGCGAGCTGGCGAGCGTTCGCGAGTCCAGCTGCAACATCCGCGAACAGGCAGCGCGTCTGGACGAACTTCCCGCCGGCACAATCTTCGCACCACTCGATATCGGTCCGGCGATCCTGCTCGAAAGCGACCATTCGGTTGTCGCGACCAGCCATCATCGCGCCAATCTGGCGATGCGCGATGTGATTCAGGCTTTCAGGGGATCGGCGATCATCGCGCGTGAGAAAGTCACCGCGCATGACGCCGACTATGTCGCTATTTGCACGGATCTCTACGAGCTGAACCTCTACGCCCATTCTGCCGAAGGCGGTTTCGCGCAGCAGTTGATTGACGGGCAAACGCCCGACTGGCTCGATCCCGTCGATCTTGACAGCCCGCCCGAATTCAAAGTCTGGCGCGTGCGCAAATAGCGCCTAGGCCGGGATGAAATCCATCGCCGCGCCGTTCATGCAATAGCGTTTGCCGGTTGGCTTGGGCCCATCGTTGAACACATGGCCCAGATGGCCGCCGCAATCGGCGCATAGCACTTCCTTGCGCGGATAGCCGAGCTTGTAGTCGGTATCGAGCATGATCGCGCCGCGCAGCGGTTTCCAGAAACTGGGCCACCCCGTGCGGCTGTCATATTTGGTGGCGGAGGAATAGAGCCGGTTACTGCATCCCGCGCAGACAAAGGTGCCCTTGCGCTTTTCCTTGTCGAGCGGCGAGCTGTAAGGGCGTTCGGTTCCCGCATCGCGCAGGATGTAGAATTCCTGTTTGCTCAGCTTGCGCCGCCATTGCGCGCGCGTGAGCTTAACCGGGAAATTCCGCGCTTCGGCTGGTGAAGCACCGCATGCGGCCAGAATCGGCAGCGAGGCGCCAGCGGCTAGCAAAGCGACAAAGTTCCTGCGCGAAGTGCTGGCTCGATAAGCCATATCGTGTCCCCGTTTCGTCCGTTCCATCATATCATATACGTTGGAGCAGCGCGAAAGGTTGCACTTCAGGCCAAGATCAGAACTCGGTGAGTTCCACTTCCAGCTTGCGGAAACCATGGACGAAGTTCGCCCGCACGCGCTCGATATCCCCCGCGACATGCACGCGCATACGGCGCTTGTGCAGTTCTTCGAGCAGTACGCGCAGCTGCAATTCGGCCAGCCGAGCGCCGACGCAGCGGTGAATGCCGTAGCCGAAGGCAATATGGCGCCGTGCATTATCACGCGTGATGTCGAGCTTGTCAGGGTTTTCGAACACGTCCTCGTCACGATTGGCGCTGAGGTACCACAGCACGACCTTATCGCCCGCTTTGATCTGCTGGCCGAAGACTTCGGTATCCTCGGTACAGGTGCGGCGCATATGCGCCAGCGGCGTCTGCATCCGCAGGATTTCCTGCACCGCGTTGGGAATCAAGTCGGGCTGCTGTTCGAATAGCTTGCGTTGATCGGGGTTCTTGTCGAGCTGGTAGATGATCCCGCTCATTGAATTGCGGGTGGTGTCGTTGCCGCCAACGATCAGCAGCACGAGGTTGCCCATAAACTCTTCTGGGCTCATCTGGTTCATCGCTTCTGAATGGATCATCATCGAAATGAGATCGTCGCCAGGCTCCTGGTCATGCGTGCGCTCGACCCACAGCGACTGGAAATAGGCAGCCATTTCATGGAGAAAGCCCCAGCGCATTTCGTCGAGCTCACGCACTGTGGCGAGTTCGGTGTCGCCCGACCAGTCGGACCAGAAGGTCAGAAGACGGCGATCTTCCCACGGGAAGCCGAACAGGATTGCGAGCATCCCGGTTGTGAGCTCGATCGAGACCTTGTCGACCCAGTCGAACACTTCGCCTCGCGGCAGGCTGTCGAGAAGCTCCCCAGTGCGTTGGCGGATCTCGCCTTCCATCTCGGCCATACCGCTGGGGGTGAATTTGGGCGCAACAGTGCGCCGCTGGCCGGTGTGCTGCGGGCGATCCATGGCGATGAACATTGGCAATTCGCGCCGGTCTACGCCGCTCTCGGCGACCTCTTCCTCGCTAAGCCGGTTGAGGATCGTGATGCCGCCATGCTCCCAGCTGGAGGAGAAGATGTCTGGCAGTGCCTCGATATGCTGGATCGCCTTGTGACCAACCACCGCCCAGTACGGGCCAAATGGGCTTTCGGGGATGTAATGCAGCGGACCGGCCTCGCGCATTTCCCTGAAAATCGGATGCCAGGTGTTGTCGGCGTAAATGTCCGAGCGGCTTACATCCCATTTATGCGGGTGGTCGAGACGTTCTTCGGGATGCTCTTCGAAATGTTTCTTGAGTGCCGCATAAGCGGTCGGCTCGGTCCGACACTCTGGACGTTGCGGGGGGCGTTCGGGGGCGATCGTCGCCATGAGTCTCTCCTGTCGCGTTCCGGTTGATCCGGAATCGGTCGAGGGCAACTCCACCCCTTACTTACCTCAATGTCAATAGTGAGTTTCGATTTGCGACTTATTCTTGCGCCGAAGTGACCGGAAGCTGCGTTGGCACCTGGCGCCGGAAAAGGCCCCTTCTGCCCTTCTTCGCACCTTGCGGCCCCGACTGCATGACCTTGCGTTTGAACAGGTTTGCACCGACGCGGACGAACAGCGCGACTGCGACGACCTGCCACGCCAGCGCCACAACATGAGTCCAAAGCGTTGCGTCCTGCGCAGCGCGGGCAAGCATGGCATAGGGCGAACTGACCGGGAAAATCACCGCGAACAATTCAATCGGCGCGCCAGGATATTTCATCGCGTAAGTGGCGAGGAAGAACACACCCAGCTGTAGCATGGTAGCAGGCATCGAAAGCGTTTGTACGTCGCGCACAGTCGGCGCCATCGATCCAATCGCAAGGAACACCGAACCGATCAGAAGATACGCCATCGCGAAATAGAGCAGGAACAACGCGATAAATACCGGCCAGCCAACTGCCGGGGCGGGAAATTCGGGTGCGCCGCCCGAACCGAGCCAGAAGAGCGTGCCGCCGAGACTGCCCCAGACGGCGATCCCCACGAAACTGACCGCCAGCATCGCGAACAGCTTGCCCAGAAACACCGCGTCCATCGGGATAGCGGCGGCAAGGATTTCGATGATTTTGTTGGCCTTCTCTTCGACAAGGTTGGACAGGACCATGCCCGCCAGCAACATCGTCAGGAGAAACAACAGAGTAATGCCTCCGGTTGCCGTAACGCTGTTTGCTGTGCGCATTTCGGCCATGCTGGTGGTTGTCGGGGCAAGGGTAATGGCGGGATAGCTTTCAGGCTCGCCCAACGCACGTGCTGCGACGAGCGCCACTTCGCCTTGCCAACTCTCGATGCGATCTTCGGTGCCGGTCAGTTCGGGCGCTGCCAGAGTGCCGGTCAGCACCGCTCCAAAATTATTGCTGTCATCGGTTAGCAGCGTGTCGGGAGTGGTGGTCTCACCGGCCCCGATCACCTCGATATCGGGTAACCGGACCAGCTCGGCCAGTGCAATATGCGCCTCAACGAACTCGCCGCTTTCTTCGCTTGAAAGAGCGACGGCAAGTTTGGGGTTCGCCCGGCTGTCTGCGGCCGAAGCGCTGAGCATTCCTGCGCCCACGCTGATACCGATAAAAAACAGAGGTCCGATCAGGAACAGGATAAAGGCCTTGCTGAACAGGATTGCGCGAAAATCGCGCCGTGCGATCACAAAGGCTGCCTGCAACAGCGGCAGACGCGATTTTTCGGATGTAATATCGCTCATCGGGCCACCTCCACTGCACTGTCTTCTTCGAGCGCTCGAGCCGCCGCCTCGCCTGCAATATGGACGAAAGCGTCGTGCAGTCCGGCGCGTTCGATCGACAGTGACTGGATGCCCGCCTCGCCTTCGATCAGCGAGCGCAGCAAGTCTTCGATGCCGCTGTCGGGCAGCGGGAAGTAGAAGAAGTCGCCTTCGCGCTTGGTGTCGGGGGGCAAGGCATCGCGCCATTTTCCGTCGCGTTCGCGCGTTTCGAGGCGCACCTGCGCCGGGATACGGTCGCGTGCGGCCTCTACCGAGCCCGCATAGGGAACTTTGCCGCCCGCGATAATCGCGACGCCTTCGCACAAACGCTCGGCGTGATGGATAACATGGGTCGAGAAGATCACCGTCGTGCCGTCATCGGCCAGCTCCCGGATCATCCGCTCGAGCTTGCCCTGATTGATCGCATCGAGGCCGGAGAACGGCTCGTCGAGAATGACCAGTTTGGGCTGGTGAACCAATGTGCCGAGCAATTGTACGGTTTGCGCCATACCTTTGGACAGCTGCCTGATCTGCTTGTCGGCGGCATGGGCAAGATCGTGCTTTTCGAGCAATTCGAGCCCGCGCTTGCGTCCCTCGTCGAGCGACAATCCGCGCAGCGCTCCCATGAAAGCGATGGCTTCGATTGCTTTCATGGCGGGATAGAGCCCGCGCTCTTCAGGCAAATACCCTATCAACTTGGCGATCTCGTGCGGGCGGTCATGGCCGAATATCTTGCGTACGCCTTCATCGGGATCGATAATGCCCAGCAGCATGCGTAGCGTCGTCGTCTTGCCCGCACCGTTGGGGCCGAGAATGCCGTAAATCGCGCCTTCGTGCACCGAAAGATCGACACCATCGACGGCGGTTGTCCCCTCGAAGGTTTTAACCAGTCCGTGTGCTTCGATAGCGAGAGAGCGAGGTTTGTTTTTGGCAGAAGGCACTTCGTCAACCACGCATTTGTCCTTCCACGTCGTGTCGCTTAGCGGCATATCCATACTGCGCCACATACAATCGGCGCGTAAACGGGAGCAGCCCAAAACATGGTTAACGGGCCGGTCATTATTGAGCTTAAGCAAGAACTGGCCGAAGAAGCCAGAGGGCTTGGCTTTGCGGCGGTCGGTTTCGCCAGCGCCGAGGACGATCCGCTGCGAGCACAGCGACTGCGGGACTGGCTCGAAGCGGGGCATCATGGCTCGATGGGCTGGATGGAGGATCGTGCCGACGTCCGGCAGGGTCCGCACAGCATGTGGCCCGAAGCCAGGAGCGTGATCGCGCTGGGTATGAGCTATGCGCCCGATGTCGATCCGCTGGCGCTGGAAGGGGTGGGTGATCGCGCCCGAATTTCAGTCTATGCGCAGGGCCGCGATTATCACGATACGGTCAAGAAAGCGCTCAAGAAGCTGGCGCGCTGGCTGGTTGCGGAAGCAAAGCAGCGCGGCCTGGACGAACCGCAACTCAAAGTGTTCGTCGACACCGCCCCGGTCATGGAAAAAACCGCTCGGAGAAGCGGCCGGGATCGGCTGGCAGGGCAAGCACAGCAACCTCGTCAGCCGCGAGCATGGCAGCTGGCTGTTCCTTGGCGCGATCTATACGACGGTTCCCTTCCCGCCCGATGACGCGCATGAGGATCGCTGCGGATCGTGCAATGATTGTCAGGTCGCTTGCCCCACCGACGCTTTCCCGCAGCCTTACGTGGTCGATGCGCGGCGCTGCATTTCCTATCTCACCATCGAGCACAAAGGCCCGATCCCGGAGGAGTTTCGCGAGGCAATGGGCAACCGGATTTACGGCTGCGACGATTGCCTTGCAGTGTGTCCGTGGAACAAGTTCGCCGAAACGGCGGCGAGGCATATGGCACTTGCCCCCCGCGTAGAACTGGCCGCGCCTAGGCTGGCCGATTTTTTGCAACTGGATGACGCGGCGTTTCGCACCCTGTTTTCGGGGTCACCCATTAAACGCATCGGACGCGATAGTTTCGTGCGTAATTGCCTGATTGCGGCGGGCAATAGCGATGAGCGTGAATTGCTTGGTCAGGTTGAGCGTCTGACCAGCGATCCCGATCCAGTTGTCGCCGAAGCAGCGGTGTGGGCGCTTGGGAAGCTTAGAGCAACGCCTTGAGCGGCGTTTCGGCATCGGCAAGCAAATCCAGATCGGGGCTGACTCGCGCCTCAACCAGCTTGCGGCCTTGCACATAGTCCTTGGTGTTGTTGACGCAATCGAGTGCGATTACCCGGCCTTCCTTCAGGTATATGACCGAGAACTTCCGCTCTACTGGATCGCCGCGCAGAACTGTCTCGTCATAGCCGATCGATAGGCCCGCGGTCTGCAGTTTCAGGTCATACTGGTTCGACCAAAACCAGGGGAAGGCGCGATAGGGTTGCTTGTCCCCCATGATCGACTTGGCGGTTGTGGTCGCCATATCGTTGGCATTCTGGACCGATTCGACGCGGATCACAGCGCCGTCTGCGTAGTCATTGGCGTGGGCTGCGCAGTCGCCGACCGCATGGATATCATCGAGCGTTGTGCGGCAATATTCGTCGACATCGACCCCGTTTCCACCCGATGCACCCGCCGCAATCAGCGGACCGACCGACGGGATGATGCCAATTCCGACAATCACCAAATCGGCCGGGATCACCTCGCCATCGGCGAGCCTGACGCCAGTGGCCTTGCCATCTTCACCGACGATCTCCTCGACCTGCGCTTCCAGTCGCACGTCAACACCATGGCTGCGATGTTCCTGCAGGTAGAAATCGGACAGCTCCTCTCCGGCAACGCGCGCCAGCACACGCGGGAGCGCTTCGATAATCGTCACTTCCCGACCCAGCTTACGGAGAACCGCAGCCGCTTCGAGCCCGATATAGCCGCCGCCGATCACAACCGCTTTCTGCACCCCTGCCTCCAGCTCGGCAATCATCCGGTCGGCATCACCTTTGGTCCGGACGGTGTGAATTCCGCCAAGATCGGCGCCGGGGCAAGTCATCCTGCGTGCATCACCGCCGGTTGCCCAGATCAGCTTGCGATATGACATCGTGCTGTCATCGCTCAGGGTTACAGTATGCGCAGCCGCATCGACCTCGATGACAGCCTTGCCCAGTTCGACGTCGATTTGCTTGTCGGCCCAGAATTGCGGGGGGCGGATATAGATGCGCTCGAACGGCTTTTCGCCCGCCAGATATTCCTTCGAGAGCGGCGGACGCTCATAAGGATATTCGCGCTCACGCCCGATCATGGTGATCGTATCCTCGTGGCCGTTCTGTCTTAGAGCGATTGCTGCCTGAGCTCCGGCATGGCCCGTGCCGACGATAATGACATCCGCGTGTTTCATCGCGCCTGACTTGGCCGAAAATGAATTTCGGTCAAGCCGTACGATCAAAATTCAAGATCGAGTTGCGCGACTAGCGGGCCAGCAAGTTGCGCGCCTGACTGGCGATTTGCGCGAGCATGGCCGGTGAAACTGCCGGATGTGCTTTCGCCCGTCCGATCATGCCCCGGAACTGGCGAACCGCTGCGGTATGCTCGTCCGCCCAATTGGCAACCGCACCGAGCGGATCCTTCTTCGCTCCTTTGCGTCGCGACAGGCGGCGCAAGAAGTCGAGTCGAATTTGCTGGAAATCGCGCGACAAGCCCGCGACCAGTAGGCGTTCCCACACATCCGACGGATTCATCATTGCAGAGGTGCCTTGCGCCCAGTCGAGCCCGACGCGTTCACCCAGATCGGAGAATGCCGCTGTCAGTTTGCGCGCGTCGATCTCGGCAGAGCGTGACAATGAGGCCAGTCCGATGGCACCGTCGATATCGTAGAGATGGACAACCTTCGCCGCGAGTTTCTCAGGCGCGCCCAATTCGACGAATTCAGCCTTGAGTTTGTCAGACTGTTCGCGCGATGCCTCGGTCAGCAACTGATCGGTGCCGGTCGAAAGTAGCGTCACGCGCTTCTGCAGCTCGCCGATTATCTCGCTCGGCAGTTTGATACTGGCGCCGACGCGAATGAGATCGGCCATCTGGCTGCGAAGTGCTCCGGCTGCGTGACGAAACAGCAGGAGGCGTGCGTCTTCGGGCATTTTCGCACTTTCCAGCTCCGCCCACAATTCGCCCATGTTGAACAACTGTTCGGCGCAGACGAAGGACGCGCAGATGTCGCCCAAACCGACACCTTCCTCTTCGGAAAGCTCGAAGGGGTGGACCAGGCCCATGCGATTGATCACGCGGTTGGCGAGCATTGTAGCGATGATCTCGCGGCGCAGCTGGTGACCCTCGATCTGCCGCTTGAACCTGCTCCGCATTGCCGACGGGAAATATCCGATCAGCGAATCCGCCAGGCTCGGATCATCCGGGAGAGCGGTTTTCTCGATCGCGTCCTGCAGAACCAGCTTGGTCGAAGATAACAGTACGGCGAGTTCGGGGCGCATCAAGCCGATGCCGTCATTCGCGCGTCGCGCAAGCGCTTCACCCGTGGCGAGCCCTTCGGTTTGCCGGTCGAGCGCGCCGCGATCTTCGAGAGCTTCGATCAGGCGCAGTTGGGCTGCGACGGCTGGCGCTCCGCCTGCCTCCGCGATGGAAAGCGCAAGTGCTTGCAGGCGATTATCGTCAAGAACAATGTCGCCGACCTCGTCAGTCATACTTTCAAGCAGCGCGTTGCGCTTCTTCTCCGACAGTTTGCCCGAGCTACGTGCAGCCGCCAGCGCAATCTTGATATTGACCTCGTTATCCGAGCAATCGACGCCGGCCGAATTGTCGATGAAGTCGGTGTTGATCCGTCCGCCCTTTAGCGCGAATTCGATCCGTCCGGCTTGCGTGACACCCAGATTGGCACCCTCGCCGATCACTTTGGCGCGAAGATCGCCGGCATTGACGCGCAGCGTGTCGTTCGCCGGATCGCCTACCTGGACGTTGTTCTCTTGCGAGCCCTTGATGTAGGTGCCGATGCCACCGAACCATATCAGGTCAACCGGAGCTTTTACGATTGCCGAAATCAAGGCTTCGGGTTCGATCTCGCGTGTTTCGAGGCCCAGCGCTTTCGCGGCACTTGCCGACAGTTTTATTACTTTGGAGGAACGCGCATAGACGCCTCCGCCCTTTGAGATCAGCTTGCTATCGTAGTCTTCCCAGCTCGAGCGTGGCAGATCGAACATCCGCTTGCGCTCTTTCCAGCTTTTCGCCGGGTCGGGATCAGGATCGATGAAAATATGGCGGTGATCGAATGCGGCAACGATCTTGATTGCCTTGGACAGCAGCATCCCATTGCCGAATACGTCACCCGACATATCGCCGCAGCCGACCACGGTAACCGGGTCGCTCTGCACATCGACACCCATCTCGAGGAAGTGGCGCTGGACCGAGACCCATGCGCCCTTGGCTGTGATGCCCATCGCCTTATGGTCGTAACCGTTCGAGCCGCCGCTGGCGAACGCATCATCGAGCCAGAAGCCGCGCTCTTGAGCGAGGCTATTGGCAACATCGGAAAAGCGCGCAGTGCCCTTATCGGCCGCGACCACGAAATAGGGGTCTTCGTCGTCGAGCGGACGCACACCCTCGGGATGCACGACTTTGTCGTCGACGATGTTGTCGGTAATGGTCAGCAATGTGCGGATGAAGACTTCATAGGAACCCTGCCCCTCGGCTGCCCAGGCATCGCGGTCCTTGTCGGGCGGTGGTAGCTGTTTGGGGTAGAAGCCGCCCTTGGCACCGGTCGGGACGATCACGGCATTCTTCACCCGCTGTGCTTTCATCAGGCCGAGAATTTCGGTGCGGAAGTCGTCGCGCCGGTCCGACCAGCGCAAACCGCCGCGTGCGACTGGGCCGGCGCGCAGATGGATGCCTTCGACCCGGCGTGAATAGACGAACACTTCGCGCCAGGGAATTGGCTTGGGCAGATTTGGGACAAGGTCAGACTGGATCTTGAAGGCCAGTGCCTCGCTTGCCGCTGGAGCGAATGCATTGGTCCGCAAGATCGCCTTGATGAGCGCGTGATACAGCCGCAGCAGGCGATCATCATTGATCGCGCTGACCTTGGCGAGACCTTGCTTGATCGCGCTTTCGGCTTCCTTGATTGCGTCCTCGCGATCACCCTTGAACTCGGGATCGTGCGCAGCGACGAAGCGAGCGATCAAAGCCCGCGTAACACCTGGCGCATTCCGCAGTGCATCGACTACTGTGTAGATGGTAAAGCCCATTCCGGCCTGACGCAGGTAGCGGTAAAATGCGCGTAGCCAATTGGCTTCCTGCTCCGACAAACCCGTGCCGATGACCAGGCGGTTGAACGGGTCATCCTCGGCAGCATCGTTCAAGATTGCTACGATTGCCTCTTCGACGATGTCTTTCCGGGCAAGCACATCATCGGCATCCGCCGTATCGGGAAGGCCGAGCACGAAATCATGCAGCGTGCCGAGCCTGCCGCCATCAAGCCTGGTCGGAACTTCCGACAGAACTTCGAAGCCGAAATTCTCTAGCTCGGGAACCGCATCGGACAAGGGCATCAAACCCTCATGCTCGTAGATCTTGAGCCTTAGTGAATCCTCCGGATCATCGTCGAGACGATACAATCTGGCGTCACGCCTTAGCGTGTTGTCGGATTTGCCCGCCGTGTCGAAGTGCAGAAGAAACCGCATCCGCAATATATCGCGCGCTGCCTCGGCGGCGCCATAGGTAGCGCGATACCCCTGGGGGAAAATGTCTGCAAAGCGTGTGGCGATTGCTGCGGCGCGCCCGCGGTCGACATGTTCTGCCAGCTCGTGTTCGACGGCCTCCGACCATCCGCGCAGCATTCGCTGCATGTGCTGCTCTATTGCTGCTTCGTCGGGTGCGTGTCCGCCATCGCGAATGTCGAGCACAAAGCGCAGCATGGCGAGATTGCCACCCTCAACTTCCAGGCTCCAATCGAGCAATTTGGCGTTTGCGCTTTCTTCGAGCAGTGCCTGGATCTGGTGGCGGACCTGCGTTGAAAGCATGTCGCGCGGTAACCACACGAATGCGAACAGGTGTCGGGAAAGCGGCGCTTCGACAACCGAGAGGCGCGGGCGTGGCCTGTCGACCAGGCCCATCATCGTCGTCGCCACCTTGATGATGTCTTTGTCGGAGAAACCGACCAGCAGGTCGTGCGGCAGCGCCGTCATGGCATGGACCAGAGCTTTGCCCGCATGACCATTCGCGTCGAAACCGAGACGGCCCATCAGATCGGTCATCTGCGAGCGGATATGCGGCACATCTGCGGGCGGCGCAGCCAGCGCGGCGCTGGTCCAGACGCCGGCATGGACCGATAGTGCAGTGACCTTGTTGCCATCCACTACCGGGGTGACAAACAGGTCGAGTGGCACACGCCGATGGACATTGGCAACCTGATTAGCCTTGATAACGAGCGGCGCATTGCGCCCGTGCTTCCCGGCATCTTCGAACCATTCGAAGGCGCGGTCATAGGAAGTGTCTGTGAGCAGATCCTTCGCGCTCTTGCGACAAATGCCGAGTCTGGCCGCTACCGATCCGTCGCGTTTGCGGATCATATGACCGAGCTGGGTGAGCATGCCATTGTTGAGCCAGGCCATAAGCGCGGCCCCTTCGCCCGGGCCAACGCGCTCGATGTCGCTCTGCATGGCTTCGCGTATCTTGGGCCAGTCAGCCACCGCGGCGCGCACATCACCCAACGTGACGCGCAGGGCCCTCTCCAACTCGCGACGCTGCTTTGCATCGATCCGCGCTGTCTCGATATAAATCATCGATTCGCGCGGCTTGTCTTTCGAAATCTGCTGGAAAATCTCGGTCAGCTGGCCTTTGCTGTCACGCTCGACGCCCACCACGGGATGGACCAGTCGATCGATGGCGAGTCCCTGCGCTGCGATTGTCGCAGCTACCGAGTCGACCAGGAACGGCATATCGTCATTGATGATCGCAATGCGCATGAAGCGGCGTTTGTCGCTCGCGGTGGTCAGTGAAATCGCCGAGCGTTTGGGCTCCCTGCGCGCCGCAGCGTCGAGCACAAACGTCGCAGCCTCGCGGATCTTGTCTCTATCGAACGGCGTGTCGCCCGGCAGCAGTGAATCGTGAATGCTCTCCGCAAGGGCATCGATAGCCTTGATTTCGCCCACCATGCGGCGGGCAGGGGTTTTTGATGATTTTCCGGTCTTGGAAGCCATTCGCTGTGCTCCATCTGGATCGGGCCGGATTGGCCCGTCCGAAAGTTCCATGCTGTCTGAGCAGCGTTGGCGCGCAAATAGGCCTATCGCGCGAAGCTAGCAAGCCAAAGCGCATTGCTTTTGGCAACATATATCAACCGGCTATGGCATCGCGTGTCAGCTCGAGCGAACGCGTTCTGTCGGTCGGGTCATAGGTCGATCCGGCAAGGATGATTTCGTCCGCGCCGGTGCGCTCTATGAAGTCAGTGATCGCCGTGCGGATCGATTGAGGAGAGCCGATCGCACTCGCTTGACCGATATGCGCTAGCATTGCCTGCGCCGGCGCAGGAAGGCTGCTACGATAATCCCTGACCGGCGGTGGAAGTTTGCCGGGGTTGCCCGTGCGCAACCGCACGAATGCCTGCAGTTGCGACGAAGCGACAAATTCCGCCCGTTCATCGCTATCGGCTGCAATCACTGTCATTGCCGCCATTACATGCGGCTTCTCACAGGCTTCGGAGGGTTGAAAATCACGGCGGTAGAGCGCCAGCGCTTCGTCCAAATGATCGGGCGCGAAATGCGAGGCGAACGCATACGGCATACCAAGTCTGGCTGCGAGCTGCGCGCCGAACAGGCTTGAGCCGAGCATCCATAGCTCGACCTGCGCGCCGTCACCGGGCGTCGCTTTGATCGGCAGTTCGATATCGCCCGTCAGCAATGCGCGCAGTTCGGCCACGTCCTGCGGGAAGGCCTCGGCGGCCCGGTGCAGGTCTTTGCGCAAGGCCCGCTGGAGCTCCGGCCCCGCTCCCGGCGCGCGCCCCAATCCCAGGTCGATCCGCCCCGGGAACAAGGCGTCAAGCGTTCCAAATTGCTCGGCAATCTGGAACGGTGTGTGGTTGGGCAGCATAATTCCGCCCGAACCGATCCTTATGCTGCTTGTGGCATTGCCAATATGAGCCAGCACAACCGACGCTGCGGCTCCCGCAATGCCTTCCATCGCATGATGTTCTGCAACCCAATAGCGTTTGTAGCCATTCTTTTCGGCGGTCTTCGCCAGTATTGCACCAGCCTCGAAAGCGTCAGACAGCGAGCCGCCCTCGCGAACCGGAACAAGGTCGAGGACTGAAAGTTCAGTCATCCGTCTTCCAGCTGCCGCAGATAGTCTTCGGCAATGGGGCGTTGCGGGCTTGTTGGCGCGGTCGAGATCAGCTTTTCCCAGTTGTCGCGCGCCATATCGTCATTTCCCGACAATGCAGCAATCAAACCCGCTTCAAGCATGATCTGCGGACTGGCCGGATCGATCTTTCCCGCCTGCGCGATCAGGTCCCGCGCAATCTCCAGATCGTCTGTCCGGCGGGCCAGTGTAGCCGAGAGCAGCCATGCCCTTGAGCTGGTCGGGGTCAGCCGCCGTGCGTTGGTCAGCGCGGCCGCCGCCCCGGCGGAATTTTCCATCGCCAGCAAGGCCCGCGCCCGGTCGAGCTGTATTTCGCCGCCCAGTGGGGTAAAACCGGCCACAGCCGCGTCGGTTGCGGCAAGGTCCAGCGCGCCAAGTGCGCCCGAATAATCGCCTGCGGTAATCAACGTACTGCCCGCAATTGCGCCCAGCCTTGCGCGATATTTCACATCGAGATCGCCGACGGCTTCGCGCGCCGCAACGAAGCTCTGCGCGGCATCGCTCCAGCGCGTCAGTTGCGCATCGGCATAGCCGCGGCAATGGAGCGCCTGCGCCTTCTCGAGCCCCTCTGCCCTGGCCAGCCAGTCTTCGGCTTCGATCCGCGCGGCGGTGCTGTCCTCTTCTGCGCGCTCAAGGCAAGATTCCAAACGGTTGAGAACGCTGACTTCGGTGTTCTTTTTCTGTGCTTCCATCTCCCGCCAGTCGAGAATCTCGGGCGGTAATTCTGGCACAGCTCCGGTGCTCGGGTTGGGCCCCACCTGGAGCAGGACGGCAAGAACGGCGGTGGTAAGCAAGTGAGTTCTCCGGTTAGCCCAGCGACGCGATGGTGCGCAGCAGCAGGGCGATATCGCCATCGCGCGACAAACGATGGTCGCCGTCCTTTACCAGCGTCACCTGTATATCATCCGAACACAGCGCCTCCGCCAGTTGCATACTGATCCGCCAGGGAACATCGGCGTCGCGCTGGCCGTGCAATAGGCGGACGGGACATTGGATTGCTATTTCGGTATCGAGCAAGCGTTGCGCCTGCCCGTCGGCGAAGAAGCCCGGATGCACTGGCGTCGGTTCGGGGCCGTAGGGGTTTTCGTCGAACACTGTCTCGCCAGAATCGAGCCGGGCCTTGTCTGCCTCACTGCGCCCCCAATCGGTGAAGTCGGGGGCCGAAGCAATGCCAATCAATCCGGCCAACCTGCCGCGTAGTGCCAGCCCGACGAGCAGCATCAGCCAGCCGCCCATTGAAGACCCGACAACCACCGCTTTCTTGATGCGATTTACATCAATCAGAGCCAGCACCTCGTCGCGCCATCGGGTTAGGGTGCCATCGACAAAATCGCCGCTACTCGAACCGCAGCCCGAATAGTCGAGCAACAGGCACGAGCGGTTGTTTTGCCGCGCCCAATCCATCGTTGCGGAGGCCTTTCCGCCATCCATATCCGACATGTAGCCGGGTAGAAACACCAGCGCCGGACCGTCGCCCGCGAGAAAACGAAAGGCGATCCGTCTGCCATCACCCATTTCGTGGTACTGCAGCTCACTCATGCCCGGCTTCATTCCTTATCGGAACGGTTCAGGCAAGGGGAGTCCGGGAGAACTAGTAGAGTGTCGGTAGCGTCAGTGGCTCTTCGCATTGACCGAAAGGTTCTGCATCGTGGCATCCGCCCAGGATGCCCACCAAAAGGAGGATCGCAAAACGCATTGTTACTCTCCTTATTCAGCCCCGCTCGAAAATCTCGTGGATGGACATAGCAAATGTTTCGGCGATGGTGAAGGCCAGCGGCAATGAGGGGTCGTACTTACCCGTCTCGATTGCATTCACGCTCTGCCGTGACACGCCGAGACGGTCGGCCAGATCCTGCTGGCTCCAGTCGCGCTCGGCGCGCAGCACCTTGAGGCGATTTTTCATACCGCGCGCCCCATCATGCCGCGCCCCACGTGCCGTATTGGATCCGGTTTGCAACTGCCCCGACGCCGAGTCCGAAGAACCACCACACCGCCCACCAGTAGGCATCGACATGGATGACGATGTCGGCCTGCTCGAGAAAGCCCCAGACCGAGGCCGTGCTCAGCGCAAAGCCGGTCGCCCATAGCGATTGCCGGATTGTCAGCATGCGAATGAATTCGTCGGTTTGCTCGATGATAAGGCGTCCGATGGCCCAGAACATGCCCGCAATTGCGAGTCCGGGAAGCGCCGCCATGATTGTCCGCAGCTCAAGAGCCGGATCATAGTTCTTCGTAACGAAGGTCAACAGCGCCAGCGAGCCGAGATAAAACGCAGTGAAGAAGGCAACTCGCTTCAGGTAGCGCTTGTTTGCATGCTTGCTGCCGGCGCAAGCACTGTTGCTGGCGTCCGCCCGGCGGTTGGCTGCCTTGACCAGCGGAATGATCAGCCAGAGAGGCAGGATCATCAGGATCAGAGCGGTTGTGCCGTTGATCGCGTCGGTCGCGGCGAGCCCTACGATGGTGCCGATCGCGGCGAACATCATGCCGGCATAGAAGAATGGACTTCTACCGGCGGGCTTGGTGGTTTCGATCTCGGTCATCGGGCGGCTCCGCATGTGCGGCCCGATCCCATCCACGCCGATGGGAAGAGGGCGAGCATTACAAGCGGCGCCCATTGCGCGAATTCTTCGGGCACGATGTCGAACACTGCGAGCAGTGCAATGCCGATCATCGCAGCGGCCAGCAGCAGGGCCTTATGAATCTGTGTCATGTCAATGTTCCTTTTCTTGATGTAAAGGGTCATTTACATGCGATTCGTCATATGTCAAGTTTCCTTTCCATATTGATTGGGATGCTTGTCCTGCGCTGTTCTGACTTGGCTCTGCCATACTTCGCGACTAGGCAGGCTCCATGAAGACAGAACCTCCCGCGAACGCTCGCAATCTCGCTACAATCGACCGCCGCTCCCTGTTCAAAGGGGGCTTGCTTGGCGCTGGGCTGGCTGCGCTCCCGCAATCGGTCTCCGCAGCGACGATCGATGGTTTCGCCTATGGTGTGGCGAGCGGCGAGCCGGGGCCGGGCAGCGTGCTGCTTTGGACGCGCTATGCCAGCGCGCAGGATACGACGCTCCGCTGGGAGATTGCTGCTGACCCTGAGTTTACCTCGGTGACCGATGGCGGAGATATTGCCGCCATGCCCCAGCACGATTTCTGCGTGAAGCCTGTCGCCAAGGGGCTCAAACCCGGCACCTATTACTACTACCGCTTTATCGCGCCCGACGGGACGATGTCCGAAACGGGCCGCACGCGCACGCTTCCCGTCGGAGCAGTTAGCCGCTTTCGCATGGCAGTGTTCTCCTGCTCGAATATCGGCTTCGGCTATTTCAACGCTTATGCCCATGCAGCAGAGCAAAATGCATTCGACCTGCTGGTGCATACGGGCGACTATTTCTACGAATATGAGGCGGGGATTTATCCGGGCTCCGACCAGGCGCTGCCAGGGCGCAATCTCACGCCGCAGCATGAAACAGTCGCACTGGCCGATTACCGCCTGCGTCACGCAACCTATCGCGGTGACGCCGATTTGCGGCGCATGACGCAGCTCTATCCGATGATCATGGGCTGGGACGATCACGAAAGCGCCAATGACAGCTATCGTGATGGCGCGCAGAACCATCACAGCGATACAGAAGGCGATTGGGAAGTGCGAAAACGCGCCGCGATGCGCGCCTATCGCGAATGGTTGCCTGTTTCGGACGAGCCATGGGGCGCTTACGAGATTGGCGATCTCGCCACTCTTTTCCGGCTCGAAACACGTCTGCTTGGCCGCGACAAACCGCACGATATCGGTGATGTGCTGCGCGGCAAAGCCAGTGCCGAGGAAGCTATGGCGGCGTTGGTTGCCTTCAGGGATGGCGCATACAAGGATCCTGCCCGCTCGATGCTCGGCATGAAGCAGGAGGCGTGGCTGGCCGATGCGCTCAAATCTTCGACCCGGGCCGGGAAGAAGTGGCAGGTGCTTGTCCAACAGGTGATCATGGGTGAATTGTTCGGCTCGCCCGACCTGCTTTCCGGGATGAGTGCAGACCTGCCCGACTGGTTGAAACAGCGCCTGCTTGCCGCCGCCGCCGCTGCGCGTGCCGGACTGCCGCTCAACATGGATGCGTGGGACGGCTATCCCGCAGCGCGCTCGCGCCTGCTCTCGGCTGCACAGGAAGCCGACGCGAACCTCGTCGTGCTGGCGGGCGACAGCCATAATGGCTGGGCGTTCGAGCTGGAGCACGATGGGGCTCCTGCCGGCGTCGAGTTCGCCGGGCATTCGGTCAGCTCGCCGGGCTTTGAAACCAATGTCAGCTGGATCAAGCCGGATGTTCTTGCGCGCTCGAGCGTTGCGGCCAATTCCGAGCTTGCCTGGGCCGATACCTCGCAGCGCGGCTATATGGCGGTCGAGCTGACGCCGGATAAGGCCACCAGCGAATATCGCTTCGTCGAAAATGTCCGCCAGCGCAGCAGCAAGCTTGCCGGATCGCACCGTATTTCGGCCGGCCACGGCGCCAACAGGTTCGACGCGTAGTTGCGATGTTAACCTGTGCGCCTTATGTGGTCCCCATGCTTAATGCGAAGCTCCTGACCACAACCACTACCACCCGGCATGTCCGGGGGCGGTTGGCTGCACGCTAAGCAGATCACCGCCGCCCGGTTTCGGGCGGTCCGGTGTCACCTCCCGAAATCGTTAGTTTGAAAGACACCGACTCTTTCGGTGCGCGTATGATTCTGCCATGGCGCATCTAAACGGAAACGGACGATTACGATGAGTGCAATGTTCAAAATCAGCCTACCCGACGGATCGGTGCGCGAAATGCCCGAAGGCTCGACGCCTGCGGATGTGGCAGCCGCAATCGGACCCGGCCTGGCCAAAGCCGCTCTTGCGGCAAAGGTCGATGGCGAAGTTCGCGATATCAATCGCCCCTTTGAAGGCGACGCCGAACTCGCCCTGATCACATCGCGCGATGAAGAGGAAGCGCTCGAACTCGCGCGTCACGACTACGCCCACGTTCTGGCAGAGGCTGTGCAGGCGCTTTGGCCGGGTACGCAGATTACTTTCGGCCCTGCTACCGAAGACGGCTTCTACTATGATGTGATGGCCCCTGAAGGCCGCGATCCTTTCGGCATGGATGACTTGCCTGCGATCGAAGAAAAGATGCGCGAGATCATCAAGGCCGACAAACCTCTGCGCCGCGAGGCGTGGGGCCGCCAGGCTCTGATCGATAAATGGGAGGCTGAGGGCGAGAAGTTCAAGGCCGAATGGGCTGCCGAACTTCCGGAAGGCGAGGAATTGACGGTTTACTGGTCGGGTGACGACTGGATGGATATGTGCCGCGGTCCGCATCTTCCCAGCACGGGCAAGCTCGATCCCAAGGCGTTCAAGCTGATGCGCGTCGCCGGTGCTTACTGGCGCGGCGACCAGCGCAATGCGCAACTGACGCGCATTTACGGCACCGGCTGGCTCAACAGGAAACAGCTGGGTGCGCATCTTCACCGGCTGGAAGAGGCCGCCAAGCGCGATCACCGCAAGCTGGGCCGTGAGATGGACCTGTTCCACCTTCAAGAGGAGGCACATGGATCGGTCTTCTGGCATCCGCAGGGTTACAAGATCTGGCGCGAGCTCGAGGCCTATATGCGCCGCAAGATGGATGGCGGCGGCTACCGCGAGATCAAGACACCGCAGCTGATGGATGTTCGCCAGTGGGAGCAGTCAGGGCACTGGGGCAAGTATGCCGAGAACATGTTTGCCGTGCCCGATATGGTGCCCGACGTCGATGCGGATGAGGGCGCCGCTGCGCCTGTAGTGGCAGATGATGCCGACTGGATGGCAATCAAGCCGATGAACTGTCCGGCGCATGTCCTCGTTTTCAAGCAGGGGATCACCTCCTATCGCGACCTGCCGATCCGGCTGGGCGAAATGGGCTGTTGCCACCGCAACGAGCCGCATGGCGCGCTCCACGGGCTGATGCGTGTGCGTCAGTTCACGCAGGACGATGCGCATATCTTCTGCACCGAGGACCAGGTGGTCGAGGAAGTGCGCAAGTTCTGCCAGCTGGCGGACGAAGTCTATCGCGACTTTGGCTTCAAGTATCATGTGAAGCTGGCGCTGCGCCCAGAGAAACGCTTCGGCAGCGACGCCGATTGGGACAAGGCCGAGCAGGAACTGCGCGATGCGGTGGCCGAAGCGGGCATGGACAATGACGAATATGGCTGGGAGGAGCTTCCGGGCGAAGGCGCGTTCTATGCACCCAAGCTCGAATGGCACCTGACCGATGCGATCGGCCGGACGTGGCAGGTTGGCACGATCCAGGGTGATCGCGTGCTGCCCGAGCGGCTCGATGCGACCTATATCGGCGAAGACGGTGGCAAGCACCGCCCGGTCATGCTGCACCGCGCGATCTTCGGTTCCTATGAGCGCTTTATCGGGATCCTGATCGAGCACTTTGCGGGCAAGGTGCCGCTATGGCTCGCGCCGACGCAGGCGGTGGTTGCACCGATTGTCTCGGATATTGACGGCTATGCGGGTGAGGTTCTTGCCAAGCTGGAAGCCGCCGGTATTCGCGCCGAGGCCGACCTTCGCAACGAGAAGATCAACTACAAGGTGCGCGAACATTCGTTGAAGAAAGTCCCGCATCTGCTGGTTGTCGGCAAGCGCGAACAGGAAGAAGGCACGGTTGCAATCCGGACTCTGGGTGAAAAGGACCAGAGGGTGCTTTCGCTCGACGAGGCGATTGCAATGCTGGCAGACGAAGCGACCCCGCCCGATCTCAGATAGGATAGGCAGGGCGCGCAAGAATTGGCTTTCCATTGCGATCACAGCCGCTAGCCTGTCGCCATGACACGCAAGTGGATGACAATCCTGTTTATTTGCGGCGCTGCGGCGCTTGTCCTGCGCGCTTTGCTCGATAGCAGCTTCGGTCAGGGAACGCTGGTCTACTTGCTGGTGCCTTTCGTCCTGTCGGCGTTGATCTATTACGTCGTGCCGAGCGCCAGCGATGACACTGTGATGGGCAAATACCTCAATCACATGCGCATCATGACCATTGTGTTCCTCGTGACCTCGGCCTTCCTGTTCGAAGGCTTCATATGCGTCCTGATGTTCATGCCGATTTACTACTTTGTCGCGAGCATCGCCTTTGCTGCAATGGGTTTGGCGAAAAGGCGCGAAGACCACACCGATGTCTTCAAGGCGTCGGCTTTGCCGGTGCTGTTTCTGACAATGGTTGCGGAGGGGATGATACCGGCAACCACATTCGAACGCGAGCATATTGCGAGCTTTGAAGCCTACAGCCCGCAATCCACCGCCCAGCTCAAGGCCAACATGGCGCAGCCGGTTACCTTCGATGCCGAACGGCACTGGTTTCTCGAACTGTTCCCCCTGCCTGACAGGATCGATGCCGCGAGCTTGGGTGAGGGCGATATCCACCGGCTGCATTTCACCTATCGCCGCTGGCTGGTGACCAACAGCCACAGCGGCGAAATGCATATTCGCATCAGCGAGGTCGGAGAGCACGAGATTGCAACCGAGATTATCCGTAACGATTCCTACCTCGCCAATTATCTCAAGGTTCATGGGACGAATATCCGTTTTACACCCGCTGTGGGCGGGGGAACGCATATCCGGCTTGAAGTGCATTCGCGCCGTTTGCTCGATCCGGCATGGTACTTTGCTCCGATACAGCAGCTCGCGACAAAGCAGAGTGCGCGCTATTTTATTGAGACGATCATTGCGCGCCATCCGGTGGAGGAGATCGATTAGATGGGCAGGCCGCTGCAAACCGGGAGCGAGGCGTTCAAGGTCAATTCGCTGACCAATCTCGACCAGGCGAGGCCGGATAAAGGCCGCGTCGTATGGGATCCCGCGCGGTCGATCTGGAACACGGGGATGATTGTCGGCGCGTTGATCCTTGGCCCGCTGTTTTTCAGCTGGAGCGCGTTTGCGATGTTTCTGGTACTCAGCGCGATCACGCTTTGCGCGGGTCACTCGGTCGGTTTCCACCGGCGGTTGATCCATCGCAGTTTCGAATGCCCCAAATGGCTCGAACGGACATTGGTCTATTTCGGAACGCTGGTCGGAATGGGCGGACCAATTTGGACTATCGGCCTGCATGACAGCCGCGACTGGGCGCAGCGCGAAGAAGATTGCCACTGGTTCCTGCGCCATGGAAAGCCGCTGTTGGTCGAGGGCTTCTACTACCTGAATTTCAAGCTGATCCTCGACCATCCGCCGGGCTTTGATCCCGGGCCTGAAATTGCGGACGACCGGTTCTACGGGTTCTTGCAAGGAACCTGGATGGCGCACCAGATTCCGCTGGCAATCCTGCTTTATCTGATGGGCGGCTGGACATGGGTCGTGTGGGGTGTGATCGTTCGCGTTGCGGCTTGCGTGACGATGCACTGGTTCATCAGCTATTTCGCGCATAGCCGCGGGCCGCAGGACTGGCATCTCGACGGCGCTGCGTTGCAGGCTCACAATGTCCCGATCATGGCAATCCCGACCATGGGCGAGAGCTGGCATTGCAACCATCACGCCTTTCCCCGTTCGGCAGCGCATGGGCTTTATCCCGGCCAGATCGACCTTGGTTTCCAGTTTATCCGGCTGCTCGAAAAAGCGGGGCTGGCCTGGGATATCAAGCTCCCCTCGAACCTCCCCCCGCGACCGGGCATCTCGCCGGTGACCGAACGGGCGCTCTCCATCGCCTCGCCCGGGCAAGCCGATATGTGTTCGCTGAAGGATGATAATGCAACCCAGTCCTGAATTGGGCACTGCTTTGGAACGCCTGCGTAGCGATCCGGCGCGTCGGCTCGACGATGGCAAGGGTCCGATATGGCTTGCGACGCTGGGGCAGCTTGTGCTGCCGCTACCCAATTTCCGCTGGCGGCGCGAAGCACTGGATATTCACGATACCAATCACCTGCTCACCGGATTCGGCTTCTCGGCTGCCGATGAATGCCGCCTCGCCAGCTGGGAACTGGGCGCGCGGTGTTACAGCTCGATCTGGGCGAGGTTGCTATGCCTTTTCCTGCTGATGGTCGGGGTGCTGATGGGGCCGCGAGCGGTTCTTGCAGCCTTTCGCGCGGGGCGGAAGCATCGCAAAGGCCGGATAAACGCTAAACTATTGGAGTGACGGACCCCGCGAGGATCAGGGCCAGCCCGCAGCCGCTAACGATGAACGCGCGCAATGCGTCGATCAAATCGAGATGTTCGAGAAGGTCCATCGCTTTGGCCATGAGACGCATTCTCACCTCGGATTGCTAACAATCCCTTAATCCGGGAGCGAGGGCATTTGCTGGCTGGCGCAGTGAAATCCGCCGCCGCCCGCGAGGACCGCGTCGGCGGGAAGGCCGATGGCTGCGCGATCGGGGAACAGCGCTGCGATTGCAGCGACGCCGTCTTGATCATGCGCTGAGCCGAAAGTCGGGACTACGACCAGATGGCTCGTGATAGCGAAATTGGCGTAGCTGGCGGGTTCGATTTTTCCGTCGCGCGTGACCAGTCCCGGTGAGGGGATCTCTGCCACGTTCATGTTCGCTTCTGTCGCTCTGGCGCGTGCATCTGCGTAGATGGCTGCATTGGGATCGCCCGCACCGGTTGCCACCGGGACTACGAGCCGGTTCGGTCCGACAAACCTTGCCAGATTGTCGACATGGCCATCGGTGTGATCATTGATCAGCCCGTCGCCGAGCCACAATATCCGCGTTGCGCCGAGATCGCTGTGGAGCCTTGCCTCGATATCTTCGCGAGACAGATCAGGGTTGCGGTTAGGATTGAGCAGGCATTGCTCGGTTGTAGCGACCAACCCCGCGCCATCGCCGTCGACCGCTCCGCCTTCGAGGATCCAGTCAGTTTCGACGAGCGGCAAGCCTGCATCACGCGCCAGTTCGACCCCGATGGTCCGGTCCCCTTCCATCAGATACTTGCCGCCCCAGCCATTGAACCGAGGTCGCAGAGCCGAACCATCGCCGCGCACGAGTGGCCCGGTATCGCGCAGCCAGATATCGCCATAGGTGCGCCGCTCAAGTTTGACAGACGCACTGACCAGTCCTCGCGCTCTTGCTTCATTCGCCTCGTCGCGGACCAGCAACCGGACCTCCTGCCCGCTTTCAGTCACGGCATTGGCGAAAGCGGCAATCTGCTCCTGAGCACGGCCAAGAATGCCTGACCACTCGCTCTCGTCATGCGGAAAGCCGATCCAGAGCCACTCCTGCGGAGCCCATTCAGGCGGCATCGGAACGCTCATGGACCGGCTTTCGCTTGGGTCACGTTGTCAGATAGTCAGCAACCAGTTTCGGATGCCGCGCAACTTTCATCGCGCGTTGCTTTGAATTCGTCGCCTTCGACCCAGTTGGGCCAGCTGGTCGAGTTTGCCAGCATCCGCCCAAGACGATAGAACAACTGCAGATCCTGCATCACGCCTTCCCAATTCCACTCTTCGTTGAACTCGTCTTTCGGGCCGTGATAGCGATTGTCGCGATAGTCTTTCGCAGCCGCAGCACCTGCCTCGCGGCCACCCTCGACCAGATCTTCACCCCCATCGACATACAGCATCGGTACGCCGCGCTTGGCGAAGGCGAAGTGGTCCGAGCGATAGTAGTAACCGGCTTCGGGGTTGGGATTGGGCGTCGCTGTCCGGCCGTCGGCTTCGAGCGCTTTTGCGAGGAAGTCGTCGAGCTTCGATTTACCCGGCCCAACCACCGTCACGTCGTTCGACTTACCCGCGACAAGGAAGGCGTCCATATTGATCCCGCCGACTGTCTGGTCGAGCGGCAGGACCGGGTTGGCGGCGTAGTAATCCGCGCCAAGCAAGCCTTGCTCTTCAGCGGTTACTGCGAGGAAAACGAGGCTGCGTGCGGGCGCTCCAGCCTTGGCATGTGCTTCAGCGAGAGCGACCAGCGCGGCTGTGCCCGTGGCATTGTCGACCGCGCCATTGCAGATATCATCGCCATCGGGAGCCGGCGTGCAGCGTCCGAGATGGTCCCAATGCGCTGTGTGTATCACGAACTCATCGGGCCTTTCGCTGCCGGGCAGGATGCCGATAACATTCTGCGATTCGTAGGAGCGGATTGTGTTTGAAAAACTGGTTCCGGCGGTCAGCCCCAGAGGAACTGCCTTGAAGCCTTTCTCTTTCGCCTTGGCCGAGAGATCGGCAAGGTCTTGCCCAGCAGCCGCAAGGATTTCAGCACCAACCTCGTTGCGAACCCAGCCATTCATCTGCGTGAGTGGCGGAGCATTTTCGCCGCGCTGGGCGTAGGCCTGCGGGCCCGACCAGCTGCTCTCGACCACGTTCCAGCCATAGGATGCCGGTTCTGTATCGTGGATGATCAGCGCGCCTGCCGCGCCCTGCCGTGCAGCTTCTTCGTATTTATAGGTCCAGCGGCCATAATAGGTCATCGCATCGCCGTTGAAGGGGCCATTGAGCGAGCCGGTACCGTAATCGGGATCGTTGACCAGGATGACCGCAGTCTTGCCCGTCATGTCCACCCCTTCATAGTCGTTCCAGTCACGTTCTGGCGCATTGATACCGTAGCCGACAAAAACCAGCTCGCTGTCTTCCAGCGTGGTTTGCGCGTCTTCGCGGTAGCTTACGCCAACCCAGTCTTCGCAAGCTGTGTAGCTTAGCTCGGTCTCCGCGCCCGAAATGGTCAGCGGTGCGAAGTCGCTGCCGGTGATTTCGACCAGCGGAACCTTCTGCACCCAGCTGTCGCCATTGCCGGGTTGCAGACCAGCGGCTTCGAACTTCTCGATCAGCAATGCGACGGTTTTCTCCTCGCCGGCACTGCCTGGCATCCGGCCTTCGAATTCGTCGAGCGACAACGTGCGCGTGATATCGACCATCGTTTCTTCGGAGATATCGCCGGCTTCGACATCGGGTATATCGAGCGTGTCGTCACCCGCCGCATTGCAGGCGGCAAGCGTGAGAGCAGCGGAAGCTGCCAGAGTTCGGCCAATCAGTTTGTGGATCATATTTCTTCCTCATCCCGTGAGCAGGGGGTGTTTTCGATGCATCCTCCATTGCAAAGGGCGCGAGAAGGGGCAAGGGCAATAGGTATGAGCAACGCACAGGAGAATGCGGATTGGGGCGATGCCCTTGGGCGCGCCCGCGCCTTTTCGCCATTCCTGTGCAGCGCGCTCGACAAGCTGCCCGATCTTGAAAGCCTGCTTGCCGCCGGCGATTGCGATGCCGCGCTGGCCTATGCCAGGGATGCCGGGCGGAACGTCGATGATGTCGGCGTTGCGCTGCGGCGCGAGCGACTGGCGCTTTCCACCGCGCTTGCGATTGGCGATCTTGCGAGGGCTATTCCCGTCGGGCGCGTGATGAGCGAATTGTCGTCCTTCGCTGACCGTGCGCTCGATACTGTCATTACCGCCGCGATCCGCAAACGCGTTCCCGATGCAGCGCCGACGGGATTGATCGGGATCGCGCTGGGCAAGCACGGCGCCTCCGAACTCAACTATTCGTCCGACATCGATCCGATCCTGCTTTATGATCCCGAAACGCTGCCCCGGCGCGAACGCGATGAGCCGGGCGAAGCGGCGCAGCGTTACGCACGCGAGATTGTCCAGCTGCTGTCGAACAACACGCATGAAGGCTACGTCTTTCGCGTTGATCTGCGGCTGCGACCGGCGTCCGAAGTCAGTCCGCTGGCAATTTCTCTTGGGGCGGCGCTAACCCATTACGAATCTTCTGCGCTGGCATGGGAACGCGCTGCCTTTATCCGCTCGCGCGCGGCGGCGGGCGATATCGAAGCGGGGCAGGCCTTCCTGTCATCCATCCGCCCGTTCGTGTGGCGCCGGAGCCTTGATTTCGGGGCGATCGACGAGATCACACGGCTCACGCAGAAAATCCGCACGGCTTACAAGGGGCCGCTTGAACCCGGGCCGGATTACAATGTCAAACAAGGGCGGGGCGGGATTCGCGAGGTCGAATTCTTCGCGCAGACACACCAGCTGATCCATGGCGGACGCGACCCGTCGCTGCGGATGCGCGGGACGCGGCCTGCGCTCGATGCGCTTGCGGCTGCGGGGATTGTAGCGGCAAAGGATGCGGCGGCGCTGGGCGAGGCCTATGACCGGCTCCGCACGATCGAGCACCGGCTGCAAATGGTGAACGACCAGCAGACGCATACACTGCCCGAAGGCGACGCGCTGGAAAATGTCGCGCTGTTGGCGGGATATACCGATGCGCACGCATTGCTCGCCGATCTTGGCGAAATCACGCAGGTGGTTGCTGCACGCTTCGACACGCTGATCGATGCGCAGGACGGCGATTCGAAAGCGGTCGCAGGCGACGGCCTGGCCAGTAATCTTGCACAGCTCGGCTTCGACAAGCCGGGCGATATGGCGAGCCGGATTCGCTCGTGGAGTGATGGTCGCTTCAATGCACTGCGCAGCCCCGCAGCGCTCTCCGCTTTCGAAGCAATCTTGCCCACGATGCTCGAGGCTTTTGCCGAGGCTCCCGATCCCGAGCGCGCGCTTTTGCGCTGGGAGAGCCTGCTGCAGAAAGCCTCCAGCATCATCAATCTGTTCCGCCTGCTCGAAGCGCGTCCGGGGCTGTTCGAACAGTTGACCAAAATTCTGACGCTGGCTGGACCGCTGGCCGATGATCTGGGCCGCCGCCCTGAACTCCTCGACGCGCTCATCGACAGGAGTGCGCTCGACCTGCCGGGCGATGTTCCCGAGCTTGTCGCCAGCATGGCGCGGATCGAACAGCATGACGATTACGAGCGGCAGCTCGACCGGATCCGGATCGTTACCAGCGAACAGCGTTTTGCTCTCGGTGCGCAGTTGATCGAGGGGAAACACGATCCGCTCGATATCGCTGCCGGGTTGTCACGGGTGGCAGAGGCAGCTTTGACCGTCGCAGCGCAATCGGCAGCCCGGGAATTCGCCAATACGCATGGTGTGATCGAGAATAGCGAGTTGGCGATAATCGGGCTCGGCCGTCTTGGCGGCGGTGCGCTCACCCATGGCTCCGATCTCGACATCATTTACGTCTTTTCAGGTTCGCATGAATGGGAATCGGATGGTGGGCGGCCCTTGGGAGCGACGCTGTATTACAATCGCCTGGCGCAGCGTGTGGGCGCGGCGCTGAGCGTGCCGACCGCGCAGGGCGCATTGTACGAGGTCGATACCAGGCTCCGCCCGCAAGGCGCGCAGGGGCCGCTTGCAGTCAGTATCGAGAGCTTCGAACGCTACCAGCAAAGCGATGCGTGGACGTGGGAGCACATGGCGCTGACCCGCGCGCGGGTGCTGCATGGCTCACCCGAAACACGCCGCGCAATCGCGAGGGTCATCGACACGATTCTAAACCGCGCGCGTGATCCGGAGAAATTGCGCGAAGATGTGCTGTCGATGCGCAACGAGATGGCATCGCACAAGCCGGCGCGCGGCCCGTTCGATGCCAAGCTCCAGCGCGGCGGTCTCGTCGATCTGGAATTCCTCGTCCACTACCTGCAATTGCGCGATCGTTGCGCATTCGATCCCGATCTGCGCAAAGCGCTTGAAGGGCTGATCGCGCAGGGACTGGTCGGTGAAGAACTGCTCGATGTGCATGATCTGATGACGCGGCTGCTGGTTGCATCGCGCCTGCTTGCACCCGACCTGGGGGAGCCGGCTGCCGGGCCGGCTGCGGTGCTGGCGCAATCATGCCGCTGCGGCGATAGTGGTCAGGTCTTGCAACGATTGAAGGCGGCACGGCAAAGCGTCGCGTCGTGCTGGAAGGAAATTTTCGGAATGGAATTGGAGATAACGCAGTGAGTGATTTTGCAGATGTGGGCGACGCCCTGCCCGATGTGGCGATGGAAACGCCAGATGGCGGCAGTGTGAAGCCATCCGACTTCAAGGGCCGAAAGCTGGTGCTGTTCTTCTATCCAAAAGACAATACGCCCGGCTGCACGACAGAGGCGAAGGACTTCTCCGGGCTTAAAAGCGAATTCGAGAAGGCCGGAGCTGCGATTCTCGGCGTGAGCAAGGATTCTGCCAAGAAGCACCAGAACTTCATCGCCAAGTATGGTCTGACCGTCGATCTCGCCACCGATGCCGAAGAAGGTGGGTTGTCCGATGCACTTGGCGTGTGGGCCGAGAAGAAGATGTACGGCCGGACCTTCATGGGCATGGTCCGCACGACCTATCTGGTCGGCGCCGATGGCAAGATTGCGCGTGTCTGGCGCAAGGTTAAGGTCAAGGGCCACGCCGAGGAAGTGCTCGAGGCTGCGCGCGGGCTTTGAGCGATAATCCGCGCACTGTATCGGCCGCGATTCGCGCGGCGCTGCTGACTGCCGATCCGCATGGCAAGATCATGGCGGCGCGGCAGGTAGCGCGCGATTGGCGTTTGGGGCGTCTGGAATCACGCTTCGAGACAAACATGCCTGTGCGTCCGGCATGGCCCGAGCGGCCCCAATTGCTCGCCCCGCGCGATATGCCGCGACGCGGCAAGGGTGGGACCGAGAAGGGGCGCATCGCCCTGTGGCACGCGCTGGCGCATATCGAATTCGTCGCCATCGACCTCGCGCTTGATATGGCGGGCCGGTTCGGAGCGGAGATGGGCGAGGGGTTCGTATCCGATTTTTTAAGCGTGGCCGCCGATGAGGCAATGCATTTCGCCCTGCTCGACCGGAAACTGGCGCGGCATGGCACCAATTACGGCGCGCTCCCTGCACATGCGGGATTGTGGGAAACCGCCGAACGTACGTCGCATGACGTCGCAGCGCGGCTCGCGATTGTCCCGATGGTCCTCGAGGCACGCGGGCTTGACGTCACGCCGTCCACTCTCGCGCGGGTGGAGGCTTCGGGCGACGAAAATGGTGCGAAAATCCTGAAACGTATACTTGACGACGAAATTCGCCATGTCGCGATAGGCACCAAGCACTTTGTCGCAATTTGCGCAAAAGGCGGGGAATCACCCGAAAAACGCTGGAAATCCTTGGTTCGCGAGCATTTCAGAGGGGGCTTGAAGGCGCCATTCAACGACTCGGCGCGTCTTGCAGCCGGTTTGTCGCGAGACTTCTATGCGAGTCTTGCTTCGTAAACGTTTGTAACCTTAACGACACAATCAACGAGACGCGGGTTTGTTCCCGCACTCTCGATAGGGATCCTCCGGCAGCGATGCTGGAACAAAAAGGACGGTTTGTGGTCGTATCTATTTTCAAGCGCGGACTTGCGGCACTTCTTGTGTGTGTAGCGGGTGTTGGCGCGACGCCAGCAATCGCGAATACAGCAACAGCCACTGCGGAAATTCCTGCACCCGTGCGGAATGTGCAAGGTTCGACAGTTTCGGGTGGCGATCAGCAATTCAAGCAATTGTTCGCCGATTGGAAGGCGCTCGACGGCGACGAGAAGGCGCAAGTTGCTATTCCTGCTCCTGCTGCGACGGTTTCGATTCCATCGCGCATGCCACTTGACGATGCGCGCCTTACCAGCGGCTACGGCATGCGTACGCATCCGGTGCTGGGCGGACGTCGGGGCCATAAAGGCGTTGATCTGGCGGCCCCTACCGGCACGCCGATTTACGCAACGGCTGACGGTATCATCAGCAAGGCCGAGCGCTTCAGCAGCTACGGTTTGTATGTCTCGATCGAGCATGGCGCGCAAATCCAGACGCGCTTTGCCCATATGTCGCGCATCGCGGTGGCCAACGGTCAGCGGGTGAAGAAGGGCGATGTTATTGGCTATGTCGGCTCGACCGGGCGCTCGACCGGCCCGCATCTCCATTATGAAGTGCGCGTCGACGGCAAGGCGGTTAACCCCATTCCCTACATGGTCGAGTCAGGTGCGCAGCGTGATTATACGCTGGCCAAAGAAGAATCCGAAGGCGGTCGCGGCGGCGAATAGGCAATCGAGAATCAGCCCGTTAGGCTAGACCGGCGGGAACTTGGAAGGGGCTGCGGAGCGATCTGCGGCCCTTTTGCTTTGGTGTTTTTGCTTGCCGCTGCGCATCGGGTGAATAGGATGCTTCTCGAGAGAGGAATTCCATGCACCCGATACAGTTTGCCAAGAGTCGCCCTGACCATCCCGCTATTATCATGGCCGGTAGCGGGGAAACCGTCACCTATAGCCAGCTTGATGAAGCTGCGAACCGTATGGCGCACTGGCTGCGGGGGCAGGGCTTGCAGACGGGTGATGCTTTTGGCGTGCTGATGGAGAATAACGCGCGCTATTACGAAATCTACTGG
>CBDCXY010000013.1:0-108521 GCA_965223995.1 Pontixanthobacter sp.
CTGCAATACTCGAAACGGAACTGGCCGCACCGATCATCGTCGTCGGACAGATGCGGGCTGGCACCACGCGCGTGCACCGGCTGCTTGCTGCAGATCCGAACCACGCCGCCACGCGCTTTTGTGATAGCTGGCACCCGGTCCCGCAATCGCTCGACCTGCGTCCGTTCTGGAGCGGGGTGGCGCTGTTCTGGGCCAGGCGGCTCAATCCCTGGATCGATACGATCCATCCCTTCGGAGCAGCGCGTGCGGACGAGGAATTGGGCTGGCTCGCGGGCGCGCTCGATCACAGCGCATACGAAGCCCAATGGCATATCCCGAGCTATGTCGCCTTCAGCGAAGCCCGCGATCCGGCACCGGTCTACCGCGAATTCGCGCGCATTTTGCGCACCGACGCGCTGCACCACGACAATGCCAAGCTACCGCGTGTGATGAAGGTGCCGCAATTCGCCGAAGATCTCGCGGCATTGCTCGCCCAATTCCCCGACGCGCGCGTCGTGGTCGCGGAGCGCGATTTCGAGGCGACGGTTCGCAGCTCCATCTCGCTGGTCGCCAACCAGATGGCGATGCAATCCGATCATGTCGATCTGGAGCGTCTGCAAAACGAGTGGGAACGCAAGATCGCGCTGCGGGCTGAGCGGTTAAATGCAGCGTTGGCAACCTTCACCGGAAGAGTTGCCCCTATCGATTTCGAGCAATTGGGGCGGGATTGGGAGGCGGCAATTGTCGGTCTTTACGAAACGCTGGAACTGACCCTCTCGGACGACGCTCTTTCTGCGATGCGAGCCGAACAACGCCGGGCCGACAAATCGGATCATCGCAGACACGCCGCAGATCTCGACCGTATTGCAGCACAAGAAAAAGCCCCGCCAGATTGCTCCGACGGGGCTGAACTTTAGGTTCGCGAATTTGCGTTACCCGACGATTTCATCGTCCGAGAAGAAGAAGTCGATTTCGATCTTCGCATTCTCGTCGCTGTCCGAGCCGTGGACACTGTTTTCGCCGATCGACAGCGCATGTTCCTTGCGGATCGTGCCTTCAGCGGCTTCTTCCGGGTTGGTTGCGCCCATAATGTCGCGGTTACGCTTCACCGCGTCTTCACCTTCGAGCACCTGAACCACAACCGGTTCGCTCATCATGAAGTCGACCAGTTCACCGAAAAAGGGACGTTCCTTGTGAACCGCGTAGAAGCCTTCGGCCTGCTCGCGGGTCATACGGATGCGCTTGGAAGCAACGACGCGCAGGCCGGCCTCTTCCAGCATCCTGGTGACAGCGCCAGTAAGGTTGCGCTTGGTCGCATCGGGTTTGATGATCGAAAAGGTGCGGGTAACCGCCATCGGAATTTCCTTCATTGAACGGGGGATGATCTGTTGCGCGCGCCCGTAGCGCTGCAGCGCACAATTCGCAAGCATTCACTTGCCTTGCGCGCGATAGCTCAAGCCGTCCGAAACTGACTTTTAAAGGGGGCGTTAGCTACCCTCGCCGTCCCCCGCTTCGGACACGGTGAGCTGGATTGTCGTCTTACCCTCGTCGTTGCGCGACGCCACCATGTTGAAGCCGCCCTCTCCCTCGACCTGGCCAACCAGCATGATGGCATCGGCCGACGCCGTTTCCATGTTGATCTCAAGCCCGGCATCCTTCGCCTTGCCCTTGTAAAAGTCGGCAACTTCCTGAATGCCGTCATCGGTTTCCATCGCAACCGTTTTGCCCTGCACCGCAGGGTTGTTGATCGTCATTGTGGTGATGACCTTGCTGCCCGGATAGGTCTCGAAACCGTTGGGCAGCTCGACCTCGATATCACCCCCTGCGGTCACTTTCGCAGACGTGTCGCCCGCTTCGTATTCACGCGAGTAATCGCCGCCGCTGACGCCATCATCGTCGCTGCCCGATCCGCATGCCGCAAGGCTCGCTGCCAGAACGCTCACCAAAGCCAGTTTTTTCATCGCATTCTCTCCCGATTTCGTCGCCGCGCATCCTAGGCATGAAACAGCATCACGCAACCTTGACCCATTTCCCCTGATCCTGCCGGAAAAAGCTGCGTTCAAGATTTTCTATCTGATCAAGCGAGCGCCAGCATGCGCGCGCATCCTCCAAAGTCGCTTCACCAAACAGCAGGAAGCTGCGCTCGAACCCGCTGGCCGCCTCGCGCCATTGGCCGTCTGCAAAGATCACATGGCTCGCCTCGTTCGGCGCATCGCAATTGTCGGACAACAGGATCGGTTGCCGCTCTGAATGCGGTTCATCGGCCTTGCCATTGGCGAGGAAAGCCTCGGGTGACGATTCCCACAATGCTGTCGCGATGTGGTGGCGTTGCCCGGCATCGTCAGTCACAACCAGCAGGCGCTCCCCATTCTCGATCACGCGCTGTGCAATCATCGCAACAACGCGTTCGACCGGGTCACGGCTCAGCTGCCAGAAATCGACCTTCACATCTACGCTTCGACGTTGTCGCGGATGAAGGTGTCGATCAGCCTTGCGCCATAGCCGGTCGCGCCCTTGTCCCAGGTCGCCCCTGCCTTGTCGGCCCACACCGTACCCGCGATGTCGCAATGCGCCCAGGGCGTGTCGTTCAGAATGAAGCGCTTGAGGAACTGCGCCGCGGTAATCGAACCGGCACCACGCGGGCCGATATTCTGCATATCGGCAATCGGGCTGTTGATCAGCTTGTCATAGGCGGGGCTGACCGGCATCCGCCACAGCTTGTCGCCGCTCTTGATACCCGCCGAGAGAAGGTTGTCGGCAAGATCGTCATCGTTCGAAAACAGCCCGCCATGCTCGTTGCCCAGCGCAATGATCATCGCACCGGTCAGCGTGGCGAAATCGACGATCTGCTTCGGCTCGAACTCCACCTGTGTCCAGTGAAGTGCATCGGCGAGAACCAGCCGTCCTTCGGCATCGGTGTTGAGCACCTCGATGGTTTGTCCCGACATCGAAGTCACAACGTCGCCCGGGCGCTGCGCCTTGCCATCGGGCATATTCTCGACCAGTCCGACCACGCCGACGACGTTCGCCTTCGCCTTGCGTTTGACCATCGTCAGCATGGCACCGACCACCGCCGCCGAACCGCCCATGTCGAATTTCATGTCACCCATGCCCGGGCCTGGCTTGATCGAGATGCCGCCAGTATCGAAGGTTACACCCTTGCCAACGAATGCGGTGGGTTTCTCGTCCTTCGCACCGCCATCCCACTTGATCGCGAGAATCCGCGAGGGTTGCTCCGAACCGAGCCCCACACCGAGCAGCGAACCCATGCCCAGCTCTTCCATCTGCACATCATCGAGCACGATCAATTCCGCGCCGGTCCCTGCGAATTTCTCTTCGCAGCGCTCGACAAAGCTGACCGGGTAGAGCTTGTTCGCGGGCTCCGCGACCAGATCGCGGGTGAATTCAACGCCCTCGGCCACCGCCGATGCGTCTTCCCATGCCGCCTCGATACCATCGGGCGCACCGACCACGGTAACTTCCTTTAGCGATATCTTCTGCTCGTCTTTCAGCTTGGTGCGATAGGCATCGTGCCGCCACGCGCGCAGCCGGAGGCCGAGCAGAACTGCCGCCGCCGCACCGGCATCCAGCCCGCTGCCCGACAAATCCATCGCCAACGCGCCTTCGCCCGAGGTAAGATATTTGGCTGTCAGCGCAGCGCCGGCCTTTTCCAGATTATTCGTCCGGCGTGCCCCGCCCGGATCGCCGGCCCCGGCAATGGCAACGCGCACGACAGTGCCATCGCGTTCAACGAATCCTTCAAAAACCTGCCCTGACGTCCCTTTAAAACGGGCGGATTTCGCGCCCTCGACGAGCGCAGCCTCAAGTCCTTCAGGCAGCTTTCCCTTGTCGGCAATATGCGCAACGAGGCGCGCGTCTGATGGAACGGTGTCGCTGAAAGTGACCTTCATGGGATCTCCGAAGTGATTTTGGTGCGCGAATTGCGTCTGATTGTGGGTGGCGCGCGATCGCGCCGCTGAATGCAATTGCGATTACGCGCGGGCGGTGCGATAGGCAAGCCATGCTCCGCGCGCATATGTCATTCCCGGCCAGAGTTTTCCGAACGCCCTTGCTGTTTGCGGCGGCCATGGGTTGCGCCGGGACAGCCCATGCTCAGGACGAGGCCGCAAACGATCCGGGCGAGCTAAGGCCGGTTGAGGAAGCCGTGACCGAAATCACGTCACCCGAGGCGCGTATCAAGGCCGCGCGCGAAATCGACTTCGAGGCCAATGAAGTCGCGTATGATGCCGAAAACGATATCGTTACGGCAAATGGCCGCGTGATCCTTCGCAGTGACGACAATTCTGTGCTTGCCGAACAGGTGGTGTGGGATCGCAAAAGCGGGCAGATCGTCGCCAGCGGCAATGTCCGCTTCGTCGACCAGGAAGGCAACCAGCTTTACACCGACCGTATCGAGCTGACCGATGAATTCGAGGCGGGCGCGATGGAAGAGCTGCTCCTTGCGCTACGCGAAGGCGGAAGGTTGGCGGCAAGAGGCGGCGCGCGGCAGGAAGACGGGTCGGTAATTCTCACAGATGCAGCCTACAGCGCCTGTGCGGTGGTCGATCCGGAAGGCTGTAGCAAGAATCCAAGCTGGCGGATCACGGCGGATCGGGTGATCTACAGTCCGGCCGACAACCGGGTGCGTTTTCGCGGTGCTTATCTCGAGCTGTTTGGAGCGCGTCTGCTACCGATGCCCGGCCTGTCGATTCGCACAGATGGAAAGGCAGTGTCCGGGTTGCTCGTCCCGGATCTGAGATTTTCCGAATCAAACGGAGTCGAAGTCAGAGGGCGCTATTATTGGAGCCTCGCCCCGAACAAGGATCTGACCGCTTCGGCCTACCTCTTCACCGATGCACCGCCCATGGTCTCGGCGCAATGGCGGCATCTGACCAACAAGGGCGCGTATCAGATCACCGGCTATGCGACGAACAGCAACCGTATCAGCCGCTTCGGCGCGGTGCCCACAACCGAGAACGATCCGCGCGGTTACATATTCGCCAACGGCAAGTTCCAGTTCGATCCCAATTGGAGCCTGACCGGATCCGTCCGCCGGGCGAGCGACCGGACATTCCTGCGGCGCTACGATATCAGCCGCGATGATCGTCTGCGTTCCACGCTGAATCTCGAGCGAATCTCGAATACGTCCTATCTTTCCATAGCCGGTTGGGCGACGCAGACGCTTCAAATCGGCACCGATCAGGGCCAGGTTCCGCTTGCGATTCCGGCGATCGATTTCCGCAAGCGGCTTGCCGCTCCATCCTCAATTGGCGGGACAATCGAACTGCAGGCCAATTCGCTCGCGCTTCTGCGCGACAACGGGCAGGATACTCAGCGCGCCTTTGCCCGAGCACGCTGGGATCTCAAGCAGTTCACCAGTCTCGGCCAGGTCGTGACACTGACCGGGCTTGTGCGCGGCGATATCTATCACAGCGACGAAAACTTCCTGACGCAGACAGCGATTTATCGCGGCAATCCCGGGTGGCAAACGCGCGGTGTCGCACTGGCGGCGCTCGACATGCAATGGCCGTTTGTCGGCGAAGCATTCGGTGGAACGCAGATTTTCACGCCGCGCGTGCAAATAGTCGCAACGCCCGGCATCAAGAATCTGGCCGTACCCAACGAAGATGCGCGCGCAATCGACCTGGAAGATTCCAACCTGTTCGCGCTCAACCGCTTTCCCGGTTATGACCGCGTCGAGGATGGAGTTCGCGTAACCTACGGATTTGATTGGGAATTGCAGCGTCCCGGCTGGCGTATAAAAACCACCTTCGGACAGTCCTACCGGCTCGACAAGGACCAGGATATTCTGGTCGATGGCACCGGACTGAGCGAGCGCGTATCCGATTTCGTGGGCCGAACAGAAGTCCGATATCGCGACTTTCTCAAGCTGACACATCGCTACCGGCTCGACAAAGACAATTTCGCGATCCGTCGCAACGAGTTCGACGCGGCTGTCGGCAGCCGCAAAACCTATGCCGAAATCGGCTATCTGCGGCTAAACCGCGACATCGCGGCGGGTATCGAGGATTTGCAGGACCGGGAGGAATTGCGCATCGCCACCCGGGTTGCTCTTGCCAAATATTGGTCACTGTTCGGTTCGGGCGTGTTCAATCTGACCGATGCCAACGAGGATCCGACATTCAATTCGGACGGGTTCGAGCCGGTGCGAACGAGGCTGGGTATCGCCTATCAGGACGATTGCCTCGAACTGGGCGTGACCTGGCGACGCGACTATATCACATCGGGCGACGCGCAGCGCGGCGATACATTCCAGTTCCACTTCGCCCTGCGCAATCTCGGCTTCCGCTGATCGGGCCTTCGCCGCCCAACTCGCACACACCCTGATGCATTCCCCCGATTGGCAGCGCCCGTCAAACACGCTATCGCATGATCGCTCAGCTTTGGTTAAGCCTGAATCGGCGAAATCAAGGCTCCCTTTGGCGCTTGGGACAGCGCTGCAAACGGATTTTACAGTGATCAAACAGACCTTTTCCACGCTTCTTGGCGGGCTTGCCGCAGCAACTCTGGCAGGAAGTCCAATTGCTGCCAGCGCGCAGCAAGCGACAGCAACCAACCCGAATGTACTGAACATTCCGCCTGACATTACGCTGTTGTCGAAGAATGATCCGAACAACCGTTCGGCAACTGCGGTGGTAAATGGCACGGTCATAACGGGCACCGATGTCGATCAGCGGGTCGCTCTGCTGGTCGCCGCATCGCAGGGGCAGCTTTCCGACGAAGAGCTCAACCGGGTCAGGATGCAGGTTCTGCGCAACCTCATTGACGAGGCTTTGCAGATTCAGGCTGCAACGGCCCAGGAAATGCCGGTTAGCGATGCAGAGGTGAACCAGCGCTACGCCCAGGTGGCAGCGCAGAATTTCAGTTCGGACCCGACGCAAATGGATCGCTATCTGAACAGTGTGGGATCATCACCTGCCTCGCTCAAGCAGCAGATCCGTGGCGAGATTGCGTGGAACAATGTTGTCCGGCGCAATGTATCACCCTTTGTGAACGTCTCCGAAGAGGAAGTCCGCGAAGAGCTTGCACGTCGCGAGGCGCAGCGCGGCACCGAAGAATACCGGATTGGCGAAATCTACCTGGCGGCAACGCCGGAGACGCAGGCCCAGGTTATCGACAACGCCAACAAGATCGTGACCCAGCTGCAGCAAGGTGGCAGCTTCGTTGCCTATGCCCGCCAATTCTCGCAATCGTCGAGCGCGGCGCGCGGCGGCGATCTTGGCTTCCTCCAGCTCAATACGCTGCCCGCAGCGATGGCTGCACAGGCGCGCCAGATGCAGCCCGGCCAATTGGTCGGACCGTTCGAGATCCCCGGCGGCTTCGTGATCATGTATCTGATCGACAAGCGCACGATTGGCTTGGCCGATCCACGCGATGCAATGCTCAGCCTCAAGCAAATCGCGATCACCTTCTCCCCCGACACGACGGAAGAGGCCGCCCGGCAGCGGATCGAGCAGTTCAACGCCAGCTTGAGCACGATACGCGGATGCGGAGATGCAGAGCGGGCCGCATCGACAATCGGCGCCGAGGTTGTGGAGAACCAGATCGTCGCACGTTCACTGCCCGAGCCATTGCAAAACTCGGTCCTCAGCCTCCAGATCGGTCAGGCAACGCCGCCATTCGGCTCGGTTGCCGATGGTGTCCGGGTTCTGATGCTGTGCGGTCGCGACGATCCGCAGCAGGTCGGCGCGCCCAGCTTCGAGCAGGTGATGCAGGAAAAAGAGAACGAGCGGATCGAGAAGCGCGCACAGCGTTATCTCCGCGACCTGCGCAACGACGCCTTCATCGAGTATAGCTGACCTTTGACACCGCTCGCCGTCTCGCTCGGCGATCCTGCCGGTATTGGTCCGGAGACAATACTGCGCGCGTGGCTGGAGCGCGAAGCAGCGGGACTGCGACCGTTCTTTGTGGTCGGCGGAAGTCAAATTCTTGAAGCTGCAGCCGACCGGTGTGGTCTGGATTGCGCGACAGGTTCCATCGGGTCGCCCAGCGAAGCACCGGACAGCTTCCAGTCGTGCCTGCCCGTGCTGGAGACGGCGGATGGTGCCTATTCTCCGGGAACACCAAGCGACGAAGGCGCTGCGTTAGCGCTGCACTCGTTGGCCGAGGCGACGCGTCTGGTACTGTTGGGTCAGTCCTCCGCCATGGTCACTGCGCCGGTCGCCAAGGCACAACTGGCGAGAGTAGGCTTCGAATATCCCGGCCAGACCGAATTTCTTGCTGCATCCTGTGGGCTGGATGCCGAAGACGCAGTGATGATGCTCGCCGGGCCGCAACTGCGCGCAATCCCGCTGACGGTGCATTGCGCGCTGGCGGATGTGCCCAAGCTTGTGACGTCGGAACTGATCATCCGCCGCACGACAATCACTGCAAAGGCTTTGCATAGAGATTTCGGCATAGCCGAACCGCGCATCGCAGTCGCCGCGCTCAACCCGCATGCGGGCGAAGATGGCAAGTTCGGGCGCGAAGATCAGGAGGTTGTCGCGCCCGCCATCGCAGAGTTGCAGTCACGCGGCCTCGATGTCACCGGCCCGCATCCCGCCGATGCGCTGTTCGCCCCGCACAAGCGCGCTTCATTCGACGTGGCTGTCTGCATGTATCACGACCAGGCGCTGATCCCGGTCAAGGCGCTCGATTTCGATTCGGGCGTGAATGTCACGCTTGGCCTGCCGATTATCCGCAGCAGCCCCGATCACGGGACCGCTTTCGACATTGCCGGCAAGGGCATCGCCGATCCGGGCGCAATGATCGCTGCAATCAGGATGGCGGGTGAATGCGCCGCACAGCGAGCCGATGGCTGACCTTCCGCCCCTGCGCGAAGTCATCGCAAAGCACGGGCTGAGCGCCTCCAAGGCACTCGGCCAGAATTTTCTGCTCGATGAGCAATTGCTTGATCGCATTGCGGCCATTCCCGGCGATCTGGAAGGCAAGGCGGTGCTGGAAATCGGCCCCGGACCCGGAGGGCTGACCCGCGCTCTGCTTCGCGCCGGTGCGCGGGTGACCGCGATCGAGATGGACGAACGCTGCCTGCCAGCCCTTGCCGAGCTGGAGAAAGCGTTTCCCGGCGGGCTCCGTGTGATCCATGACGACGCGATGAAGCTCGACCATGCAGAGCTGATGGAAGAACCCTTCGCGGTGGTCGCCAACCTGCCCTACAATGTCGGCACTCCTCTATTCACCAGTTGGCTCGGCGGACAGAGCTGGCCACCGCAATGGACTTCGCTCACGCTGATGTTCCAGCAGGAGGTTGCCCAGCGTATCGTCGCAAAGGCCGGCGGTTCGGCTTATGGACGGCTCGCGGTTCTCGCCCAGTGGCGCAGCGAGGCGAAGCTGGCGATGAAGGTGCACCGCAGTGCTTTCACCCCGCCGCCCAAAGTGATGAGCGCGATTGTACATGTCGTGCCCGATGAAGCGCCGCAGAACGTGTCGCCCGGAACGCTAGAGCACATAACCGCCGCCGCATTTGGGCAGCGCCGCAAAATGCTGCGCCAGAGCCTCAAGATTGTGCCGGGTGCGCTGGCGGCGCTGAAGGCCGTTGGCATCGACGAAACACGCCGCGCGGAGACGCTCGAAATCAGCGAGTTCGTTTCGCTGGCGCGCGCGCTTGACGGCTAGGCCGCGTCAGGCGGCAGGCTGACGGAGCGGCGATAGAGGTGCCAGGTCGCATGGCCCAATACCGGCAATGCCACAAACAGTCCCAGCAGCAACGGCGCCATGGCGATCATCAGCGTGATCGCCACAATCGCGCCCCACACCAGCATCACAAACAGGTTCGAGCGCACCGTTTTCACGCTGGCAATAATCGCCGTGATGCAATCGACATCGCGGTCGACCAGCATGGGCAGGCTGATCACCGTGATCGAGAAAAGACCCCATGCCAGCAAACCGCCAACGGCACTGCCCACACCAAGCATCACCAACCCCGAAGTGCTGAGTAATGTCTCGAGCGTATCGCCGCCCATCCCAGCATTGGGCAGGAACACCAGTGAGATCGTGTGCGCGATTATGACCCAGAAACTGAACACAACGAACACAAATCCGCCCATCAGGATGATCTGCTCGTCCCCGCGCCCGTTGAGCGCACCGAGGATCGGTTTCCATTCCATCGGCAAACCGGCTTCACGGCGGCGGCTGACCTCATAGAGCCCGACGGCAATAAACGGCGCGACGATCGGGAAGCCAGCCACGATGGGAAACAACCAGGCGGGTTCACCCAATGTCGTAAGGCCAAAATAGAGCCCCAACCCTGCCCCGACATAGATCGCGGCAAAAAACAATCCGAATGCGGGATGTTTGAGAAAGTCGGACCACCCGGCAGCAAGCGCCCTGCCCAGATCACCCAGCTTCAGATCCTGCGCAACGACCGGCTTTTCTGCCCGCGCTGATGCCATCATATCCAGCCACCTCTCCCTTGCCCGATATGAAAGGGGTTGTGGGCGATTTGGCGTGGAGGTTCAAGAAGCAGGCTGGACCAGCCGGGCGCAGGGACTGCTGGCACGCGTATAGTCGCGGCCCCAGCTACGATATCCTTCTGCGTCGATATGGAAGCGCCCGCCGCCATATTCGGAATCATCGAGATCGAAATATGCCCCCAGACCCATCCGGCTGTCGTCCCCTGCATCGGCGTGCATCCGGCATAGTTTGCGATACAGTTCGCGGCCTTCCTTCCGATCCACAGTAGCCAGATCGAGCGCGGCAAACTCAAGACGCTTGCTTCGCGACGCCCCGCGTGCACAGACGTTCAGTTCGGGCGACCTGTAGGATGAAAGTACCGTCACCTCTCCAACCGCCGGAACAACATATGATCGAACACGCTCAAGCGCAGGGACAATCTCGGGCCACAATTCTTCGGGGGGAACTATGAAGGGTTCGATATCGCATCTGCCCGTATAGAAGGCATCGATCCGGGTCAGCTGCCAGACGGGAACCACATCGGCAACCTCATGCTCACGCAGGAACGCGCTCAGTTTGCGAAACTCGGCGGTTCGCGAGATATCGTCGGCCAGCCAATTTTTGAATGCCGCTTCGGATGTCGGGTCCGGAGTAGCAACGGGCACCTGCGACAATTCCCGCAGCCATACGACCAGCGCAGCGGCCACAATGGCCATCAGCAAGAACAGGGGAATCGCGACACGACGCAGCATATTGCGAGGATAACGGTCGCAGCAAGGCAATCAATCAGCTGCCACATTTCCTACACGCCAACCGTCTGCTATGCTGGGCCAGAACATTTCATCGCTCGGCGATGTGCGATCTCGATAGCTTACCCGGGGGCGCCCCCCACCCTCGACACGCACATACTCAATACTAGACAACATGTAATAATATCAGCGTGTTATGGCGATTTTCATCGGTTGACACAGTGTCGCCTTTGTCAACCAATCGTCACCCTGCTTTCTTCGCCAGCCGCCATTGGTGGAGCAGTGGTTCGGTGTAGCCGCTTGGCTGTTCGACGCCCCTGAACACCAGATCGCAGGCCGCAGTGAACGCCACTCCATCCCAATTGCCCGCCATCGGCTCGTAGCTCGGATCGCCCGCATTCTGCTCATCGACCTTGGCCGCCATGCGTTTGAGGCTGTCCATTACTTGCTCTTCGGTGCACACGCCATGGAGCAACCAGTTGGCCATATGCTGGCTGGAAATCCGCAAAGTCGCGCGGTCTTCCATCAGGCCGACATCGTTGATGTCAGGAACCTTGGAACAGCCGACACCCGCATCGATCCAGCGCACGACATAGCCGAGCAAACCCTGCGCGTTGTTGTCGAGCTCTTCGCGGACTTCTTCCTCAGACCAATTTACGCCATCTGCCAGCGGGATTGTCAGCAGCGGTTCGAGGCCAGGAACATCACCCAACCCGTTTTGAACCTCAAACACATCCTTCTGGTGATAATGCAACGCGTGCAGTGTTGCGGCTGTCGGTGATGGAACCCATGCGGTGTTGGCGCCCGCATTCAGATGGCCGATCTTCTCGACCATCATCTGCCCCATCAGATCGGGCGCGGGCCACATACCCTTACCGATCTGCGCGCGGCCCGACAGGCCGTGGCGAAGGCCGATACCGACATTGCGCTTCTCATAGGCATCGAGCCAGGCCGACGACTTCATCTCCGCTTTGCGGACCATCGGTCCGGCCTGCATCGAAGTATGGATCTCGTCGCCCGTGCGGTCGAGAAAGCCGGTGTTGATGAACACGATCCGGTCCTTCACCGCATGGATACACGCACCCAGATTGGCGCTGGTGCGACGTTCCTCGTCCATCACCCCGACCTTGATCGTGTGGCGCTTCAGGCCGAGCAAGTCTTCGACCGCATCGAACAGGTCGTTGGTTAAAGCGCACTCTTCAGGCCCGTGCATCTTGGGTTTTACGATGTAGATGCTGCCGTGATCGGAGTTGCCGTATTTGGCTTTGCCTTCAACGTCGAAAGTGCTGATCGCGCTGGTGAACACCGCATCCATTATGCCTTCGGGGATCTCGCTGCCATCGGGCAGGTGGATCGCCGGATTGGTCATCAGATGGCCGACATTGCGGACAAACATCAGGCTGCGGCCCGACAGTTCGACCCCGCTCCCCTCGGTGCGGACGACACGTTTGTTGCCCGCCAGTTTCCGGGTCAGCACTTTGCCACCCTTGTCGAAACTCTCTTCCAGATCGCCACGGATCACACCGAGCCAGTTGGTGTAGGCGAGCAGCTTGTCCTCGGCATCGACCGCCGCAACCGAATCTTCGCAATCAGCAATCGTCGTAAGCGCGCTTTCAAGGATGATGTCGGATATCCCGGCCTTGTCATCGCGGCCGATTGGACTGTCGGAATCGAAGACCACTTCGATATGGAGACCATTGCTCTTGAACATCCGGCCCCGATTGGTTTGACCGACATATTGGCCCTCATCTGCAATCGCTATGCCCTTGGTCGGATCGTCGATATCCGCCCAGCTGCCGGTCTTGAGCGGCACCGCCTCATCGAGGAACTTGCGCCCGGCAGCGATCACCGCCGCGCCGCGAACGGGGCAGTATCCAGCCTGCTGCGCTTTGGGTGCATCGGGAAGCGCATCGGTGCCGTAGAACGCGTCATACAGACTGCCCCAGCGCGCATTCGCGGCGTTGAGCAGGAAGCGGGCATTGAGAATCGGCACGACCAGCTGCGGACCGGCCATTGTCGCGATTTCGGGATCGACATTCTCTGTGCCGATGGTGAATTCACCGGGTTCGGGAACGAGATAGCCAATCTGTTCGAGGAAAGCGCGATATTCGACCTGATCGATGGGCTTGCCGCTTCGCTCACGATGCCAGCCATCAATCTGGCGCTGCAGATCTTCGCGCTTCTCCAGCAACGCGCTGTTGCGCGGCGCGAATTCGGCCAGCAGCGCGGCGAAACCATCCCAAAAAGCCGCAACATCGCGGCCCAGCGGCGTCAGCACCTGATTTTCCAGAAATTCGGCCAGTTTGCCATCGACCTTCAGGCCGGCGCGGGAGACACTATCGCTCATCAAATCCTCATAGAGTTCGCGCGCGCGGCCAATTGCCGCGACGCATAAAGTTCAACTGGATTCCCGGGGAGGACGAGCGCGATATGACGCGCGAAAGCGCGAATTGCAACAACAACTCTCCCACCTTCAGGGGAGAGATACGAAGGCTTGGGAGCATAGCGAGCTATGCCTGAGTTGAGAGGGGAAATGCACCGCCAAGCCACCCCCCTCTCCCCAGATAGGGAGAGGGCTTTATTGTGCCCGACTACCCCGCTAGAGCGGTTTCAAATGAAACAACTCGATGCACAGCAAGAAGCCCTCATAGCCCCCGTCGACCAGCAAGCGATGCTGGACGACGCACAGGCGTGGAGCGCGATCAATACGGGCACTGCCAATCTCGACGGATTGGCTGAAATGGCGGGCGTTCTGGCCGATGCCTTTTCCACCCTGCCTGGCGATGTCGATCTGGTCGATCCGGCGCCGGTCACCGCTATCGGAACCGACGGCAGCGAGTTCGAAAAACAGCATGGCCAGCACCTGACCCTGAGAGTCCGCCCCGATGCAGAACGTCGCCTGCTGTTCACCGGTCATATGGACACGGTGTTTCCCAAGGATCACCCGTTTCAGGACCAGCAATGGCTCGATGATGATACGCTGAACGGCCCCGGCCTCGCCGATATGAAGGGCGGGATCGCGGTGTTTCTGCACGCGCTCAAAGCCATCGAACAGAGCGATGTGGCCGAGCGCATCGGCTATGACGTGCTGATCAATTCTGACGAGGAAACCGGCTCGCTCGCATCCGCACCGCTGATCGAGAAGATGGCGCAGGGCAAATATGCCGCGCTGACCTACGAGCCCTCTGCGTTGCCCGATGGCACGCTTGCCCATGCGCGCGGCGGAAGCGGCAATTACTCGCTGACGATCACCGGACGCTCGGCCCATGCAGGGCGTAATCCGCAGGATGGCCGCAACGCCATCGTCGCCGCGGCAGCGCTCACGCTGGGTCTCAAGGAACTCCAGAACGACGAGTGCCCGATCAATCCGGCCAAGATCGAAGGCGGCGCGGCCAACAATGTCGTGCCAGACCATGCAGTCCTGCGGTTCAATATCCGCCCCAAGAGCCCCGATGCCGCGACCCAGTTCGAAACGGCGCTCGGCGCGCTGATCGGCGACGTCCAGCAGGCGCACGAGGTCGATATTCACAAACATGGCGGTATTTCGCGCCCGCCCAAACCGGTCGACCGCAAGGCACAGCGCCTGTTCGACCTGGTGCGAGATTGCGGTGCATCGCTTGGCCAGGAAATCGGCTGGCAATCGACGGGCGGCGTGTGCGATGGCAACAACATCGCCGCAGTCGGCGTGCCCGTGGTCGACACGATGGGTGTGCGCGGCGGCGCAATCCATTCGCCCGACGAATATATGATAGTCCCATCCCTGTCCGAACGCGCGGCCCTGTCCGCATTGGTAATCGGCAGGCTTGCATCCGGAGATGAACTTTGACCTTCCGCCTGCGCGCTGCGCGTTCTGAAGACCTCGAACCGCTTTACGAAATGGCCAAGCTGACCGGCGGAGGTTTCACCAACCTGCCCCCCGATCGCGACGCGCTGGGCGGCAAGCTCGGCCGCGCCGCCGAGGCCTTTGGCCGCACCGATGATACGCTGGGCGACGACCAGTTCGTGCTCGTGCTCGAAAATGTCGAGACGGGCGCGGTACGCGGAACCTGCCAGCTGTTCACGCAGGTCGGGCAGCAATGGCCGTTCTATTCCTACCGCCTCAACACGCTGACGCAGTATTCGAAAGAGCTCGATCGCACCGTGCGGGCCGAGATGCTCAGCCTTGTCACCGATCTCGAAGGATCGAGCGAAGTCGGCGGATTGTTCCTCCACCCCAACGAGCGCGCCGGAGGCCTCGGCCTGCTCCTCGCGCGCAGTCGCTACCTGTTCATTGCGATGCACCGCCCACGCTTTGCCGAGCGTATCCTTGCCGAGCTGCGCGGGATTATCGATGATCGCGGCGGTTCGCCCTTCTGGGACAATGTCGCCGGACGCTTCTTCGGGATGAGCTTCCAGGAAGCCGACTATTTCAACTCGATCAACGGCAACCAGTTCATTGCCGATCTGATGCCCAAACATCCGGTCTATGTCGAAATGCTCTCGGACGAAGCGCGCAAGGTTATCGGTATGCCGCACCCGACAGGACGTGCGGCGATGAAGATGCTGGAGAACGAAGGGTTCGCTGCGGAGGGCTATGTCGACATTTTCGATGGCGGTCCGACCATGACTGCGCGGACCGATGGCGTGAAGAGCATTGCCGGTTCGACCAGCGCTGAAGTGGCTTCGGTCGATCTGGAAAAGGGTGAAAAGGCGCTGGTTGCAGCAGGTCAGCTTACCGAGTTCCGTTGCTGCTACGGTGCCCGCGAGATGCGCGATGATGGCACGATCGCGCTCGATTTCGCAGCCGCCGACACGCTCGATGTGAAGGTTGGCGACACGGTTTGGAGCGTGGCGCGGTAGATGATCTAAACTCCGTTCGCCCTGAACTTGTCGAAGGGCCGCACTTCTTCTGGTGCGACGGGAAAAAGGAAATGCGATGCTTCGACAAGCTCAGCATGACCGTATTTGAAGGTTTGAAAAAGTGGCAGTTGTAGAGATAAATTTCGATGGCATCGTCGGCCCCTCGCACAACTATGCCGGGCTCAGCCTCGGCAATATCGCATCGGCGACCAATAAGGGTGACACGTCGCACCCGCGCGCTGCGGCTTTGCAGGGACTTGAGAAGATGCAAGCCAACCGCGCGCGCGGCCTGGCGCAGGGTTTCCTGCTGCCTCTGTCGCGTCCCAACAATGACCTGCTTGAGGCACTTGCGGTCGACGAAACCGCCGACCCGGCACTTACCCGCGCGGCATGGTCGGCCAGCTCGATGTGGACCGCAAACGCCGCGACGGTAAGCCCTGCTGCCGATACCGCAGACGGCAAGTGCCACCTTACACCGGCCAACCTCATCACAATGCTCCATCGCGGGCAGGAATGGCAGGACACGCAGGCGCAGCTCAAAGTGGCCTTCGGCGACTCCGATCACTTTACGGTTCACGACGCTGCTCCAGCCACTTTCGGCGATGAAGGCGCCGCCAACCATATGCGTTTTTGCACCGGCCATGATGCGGCCGGTGTCGAGGCGTTCGTTTATGGTCGCCCTGGCGGAAAGTTCCCCGCACGCCAGCATGAACAGGCCAGCCGCGCAGTTGCCCGCCTCCACGGTCTCGCCCCGGATCGCACAGTCTTCATCGAGCAAAACCCCGCAGCCATCGAGGCAGGTGCGTTCCACAATGATGTCGTCGCAGTCGCCAACGAGCGCGTGCTGTTCACCCATGCACTCGCATTCGCCGACCAGCAGGGTACGTATGACGCGATCCGCGCGAAATTCCCCGAACTTCAAGTCGTCGAAGTGCCCGAAGGAGCCGTGTCGCTGGGCGAGGCTATCAAGACATATCTATTCAATTCGCAGCTCGTCACCCTGCCCGATGGCGAAATGGAGCTTATCGCCCCGACCGAAGCCGAAACCGACGCGGTGCTGCGCTGGATCGACGACGCTGTTGGCGGCAACCACCCCATCCGAGCGGTCCGCTTTGTCGATGTGCGGCAGAGCATGGCCAATGGCGGCGGCCCCGCCTGCCTGCGGCTGCGCGTTGTCGCGGACCCGGCGACAGTCGATCCGCGCTTCCTGCTCGACGATGCCAGGGCCGAAGCGATCGGCAATGTCATCAGCGAATACTGGCCGGAGAATATCGAGCCTGCGCAAGTCGGAGATCCGGCGCTTGCAGAACGTGTAAGAACGGCGCGGCACAAGCTATTGGAAGCATTGGACCTCTCCGAACTAAACCAGGTTGTTGGTTAACTGGCTGGACTGGCTGTCGGCAGGCGTTACACTCGCCTCGTTGTTAACCACCAGGATGCGCAGACATGCTCGATTGGCATGGTGTTTGCTCCACAAAAAGTTAACGAGAGGAAGCGCATGCTAAAGAATATCGGTCGCCTGTTTATGATCAAGACCAAGCTTGAGGCGTCGATTATCATCTATGCGCTTGCGCTCGGCGCGACGACGCGCGGCTCGCAATATCTGGTCGATTTCCCCGGCTGGGGCGGCAAATTGCTGTTCCTCGCGACCACCGGCGCAGTGTTCCTTGCGGGCGCAAAGATCTTCGACTGCATCCGGCTGGAGCGAGAAAAGGAAGCCGCTGCCTCCTAGCGTCATCCCGGCGAAAGCCGGGATCGCCATTCAAAGGTCCAACATTGCTGAGACCGATTCCAGCTTTCGCTGGAATGACGAGAGACAAGAGAGAAGTGGGGGTTTCTGTTGCTAGCTACCCCCGGAGCCCCGGAATCCGCTTCTGTTGCCCGGTGGGTCCAACCGCGCTTTAGCTTTGTAAGATCAGGTCGTTAGGCCGTCAGATTACGCTGCAACAGCGAGTGCTTCGTTATCGTTTGCACTTATAAAAATGAGCCTTTTACGGGGTTTCTCAACCCGGGCAAAAACGATGCTTTTCAACACACGTCGATCCTGGTTCGGCCCCGTCAGGAAGCGCCTTCAAGCCTATGCTTTTGAACGCTTTTTGGTGGAGCCGCCGGGTACTGCCCCCGGGTCCGTTATGTCTATTGCACACCGCAATTTATCGCCATAGTCCGCCGAAACGGACGAACCCTATATAGGGTATTTTGGCTTAATAGGAAGTGTATTGGCTTGATGGGTGCGCTGAGGACCTCCGTCCTCAGCTTGCGGCACCAGCCCACTCCCCCTCCCGGCCACCCAACCAGTATCGTGCCGTGGGTGGCCGGGAGGGGGAGTGGGCTGGTGCCGTAGGGAACGCGCGGAGGCGCGTTCCCAATCAACACATGCGCCTACTTCTTCAGCGCGTCGCGGATTTCGGTCAGCAGTTCGATCTCGCTTGGGCCTGCATCTTCTTCCTCCTTCGGCTCTTCAAAGCGCGCCTTCGCCTTGTTGGCGTAGCGCACCAGCAGGAAGATGATGAAAGCGAGGATCACGAAGTTGATGATCGAGGTCACGAATGCGCCCCATGCGAGGACATTCGCGCCCGCTTCGCGCGCTGCCTCCAGCGACATACCTTCTTCGACTTCACCGCTCAGCACGATATACTTGCTGCTGAAATCGACATCGCCGAAGATCATGCCTACGATCGGCATAATGACATCGGCAGTAAGCGATGCGACGATCACCGCGAAGGCACCCGCGATAATGACCGCGACGGCCAGCTCCATCACATTGCCCTTGGCAATAAATTCCTTGAATTCGGTCAGCATGTCAGTCCCCTTAAACAAGATATCTGCGCGTCTCTGCCAACTTTGCGCCGCGCTGCCAAGGGGCGTTGGATGCGGCGGCGTTCCTTGAAAACCGGCGGCACTGTGCTATCTGTATAAGACAGATCACACGCGCATTCTGCTGCGCCAAATTTGGGGACTAATCATATGGGTTTGCGAAACTTCACTCGAACGGCTTTTGTCGCTGCGGCATCCTTGGTGCTGGCGGCATGCGGTATCAACTCGGTTCCGACCGCCGAAGAGAACGCCAAGGCAAAATGGGGTGATGTAGAGGCTGCATTCCAGGAGCGAGCCAACCTGCTTCCCAACCTCGAATCCATCGTGCGCGGCGCTGCCGCCAACGAGGCTGAAATCCTGACCGGCGTGACCGAAGCGCGGGCCAAAGCCGGTAGTGTCCAGCTATCTGCCGATGATCTGGGCGATAGCGAGAAAATGAAAGCCTATGCCGATGCACAGAACCAGCTCGGCAACGGCCTCTCGCGCCTGTTTGCCACGGTCGAGGCCTATCCCAACATCAAGTCGAACGACAATTTCGTAATGGTCCAGGGTCAGGTCGAGGGGATCGAGAACAAGATCCGCATCGCTATCCGCGACTATAACGAAGCGGTGCGTCAGTATAACACCACGATCCGCACCTTCCCCGACACGATTGGTGCCAACCTGATCCACGGTGCGGAACCGCTGGAACCATACTCGGCCGTCTCCGAAGGCGCAGAAACCGCTCAGGAACTGGACTTCGGAAACAACAGCTAGGCCGCGCTAGATGAGATCGCTTTTTCGGGCCCTGGCCAGCTTGAGTATATTGCTCGGGCTGGCCGTGGCCTCCCCCCTCGCCGCGCAACCGGAATTTCCGGAACTGACGGGCCGCGTCGTCGATAATGCGAATATTATTCCCGATGCAGAGGAAGCCGCGCTGACAGCAAAGCTGGAGGCGCTCGAAACGCAATCTCAGCGGCAATTCGTCATCGCCACGCTGCCCGACCTGCAGGGCTATGATATCGCCGACTACGGCTACCAGCTCGGTCGACACTGGGGAATTGGCGACGCGGAGCGCAATGACGGCGTGATGCTGCTCGTCGCGCCCAATGACCGTAAGACGCGGATAGAAGTGGGCTACGGGCTGGAGCCGGTACTGACTGACGGTATGTCGACGCTGATCGTACAGCGCCAGATGCTGCCGTATTTCCGCGAGGGCGACTATGTCGGCGGGATCAACATCGCCACCGATACGATTATCCAGCAACTGACACTTCCGCCCGAAGAAGCCGAGCGGATCGCTGCCGAAGCCAACCAAGCGCCAATACGAAGCAGTTCGGGAGCAAGCTTCGATTTTCCGACTATTGCCTTTCTCGCGCTGTTCTTCTTTTTCATCGTTTTGCCGATGCTGCGCGGGGTCAAGGGCGGCAAGCGTTACCGCCGGCGCGGCGGGCTGACCGGTAGCACGGTCGGCGACATCATCCTGTGGGAAGCGGCCAATGCGGCCATCCGCAGCGCTTCTGGTGGAAGCAGCGGTGGCGGATGGAGCGGCGGCGGTGGCGGCTTTTCCGGCGGCGGCGGATTCTCGGGCGGAGGCGGCAGCTTCGGAGGCGGCGGCGCCTCGGGCGGCTGGTAGGAGCGAGACATGGCACGCCAAAAGAAGAAACGCATCTACCTCGACGAAGAATCGCACACCATCGTCACCAATGCGGTGGCGGAGGCCGAACTGCACACTTCGGGCGAGATCGTCACCGTGCTGGCCGACAGATCGGACGGATATTCGGACTTTGCGCTCGCTTGGTCGGCTCTCGCGGCATTCCTGGCCCTCACCTTTTGCGTGACCTTCCCCGACTGGATTCTCGACAGCTATGCCGGGCTCCACAATGGCTGGAACACCGACTGGTCACCACGCGAAATATTCTCGATGGCGGCGGGTGCAGCGATTTTCTGGTTCCTGATCGTCTGGCTGGTCCAGCTATGGGATCCGGTCAAATTTGCGCTGGTTCCGGGCCGGGTGAAGACCACCCGCGTGCACGAACGCGCCATTGCCCATTTCAAGGTCGGTGCCGAGCGCCGTACGCATGGCCGCACGGGCATCCTGATCTATCTCTCGATGCGTGAGCACCGCGCAGAGATCGTCGCCGACGAACCCATAGCCGAGAAAGTCTCTGCCGAGGTTTGGGGCGAAGCGATGGCCGACATGCTGGTCGAGATCAAACAGGGCAAGATCGCCGAAGGTATGGCCGCCGGCGTCCGCGATGTCGGACAGGTTCTCGCCGAACATTTCCCGCGCGCCGAAGACGATGAAAACGAGCTTCCCGACAGGCTGATCGAAGTCTAGGCACCGCCCTATGAGCGAGACCACCGATCCCGACGCAGGGCTTCCCGAACAGGTCGTTTGGGAAGGCAAATTCATCACCACCAAGGTCCGGGGCCGCTGGGAATATGTTGGCCGAGCGCGCAATATCCGCGCCGCCGCGATCATCGCTATCGACGGCGATGAGATCATCCTGGTCGAGCAGTACCGCATCCCGCTTGGCAAGATCTGCCTTGAAATTCCCGCCGGATTGATCGGCGACGACGAGGGAAAGGAAGGCGAAGCGGCCATCGACGCCGCCATGCGCGAGCTGGAAGAAGAAACCGGCTATATCTGCGAGCGGATGGAGGATCTCGGCGAGTTCTACTCCAGCCCCGGCATGGTCAGCGAAAGCTTCAGCCTGCTGCGCGCGCATGGCCTGACCAAGGTCGGCGAGGGCGGTGGGACCGAGAGCGAGAATATCATCGTCCACCGCGTCGGACTGTCCGATCTACCGAAATTCGTTGCAGACTGGCGCGCGAAAGGCCACGCGGTGGACGTTAGGCTCGCCATCGCAATGGCGCATCATCTTCTGGGAGAGAATTGAAATGGCATCGAATGGTAGCGGCAGGGTAGCCGGCAAGCTCGCACTGGTAACCGGCGCAGCGCAGGGACTTGGCGCGGCGCATTCGATGCTTCTGGCCCAGGAGGGCGGACGCGTTCTGTGCACCGATATCAATGGCGATGGCGCGGCGGAAACGGCGAAGGGCATCAACGATGCGCTCGGCGACGGCACCGCATTTTCAATCCAGCATGACGTGACAGATCCCGATGCTTGGGAAGCCGCCGTTGACAGCGCACGCGAAAATCTCGGCGGGCTCAACGTGCTGGTAAACAATGCGGGCATCGGGGTCGCAGGCAATATCGAGACCTGCAAATTCGAGGACTGGCAGCGCTGCTTCTCGGTCAATGTCGATTCGATCTTTCACGGCTGCCAGAAAGCCCTGCCGTTAATGCGCGAACATGCGCCGGGCTCTATCGTGAATATCAGCTCGATTGCTGGCTTGATCGCGAGCGATACAATGCCCGCCTATAACGCCTCGAAAGCGTCGGTGTGGATGCTGAGTAAGTCGATCGCGCTTCACTGCGCCAAGAACAATATGCAGATCCGCTGCAACTCGGTGCATCCGACATTCGTCGATACGCCGATCCTCGACGGAACGGCGAAGCATCACAAGATTGAGAAGGATGTCCTGATGGACAAGCTGGCGCGGCAGATCCCGCTGAAATTCGTTGGCGAGCCGGGCGATATTGCCAATGCTGTCCTTTATCTCGCCAGTGACGAGAGCCGCTTTATGACCGGCGCCGAGTTGAAACTGGATGGCGGTATTTCCGCGATGTAACCTCGGCGCTTTTGCGGGCTTGAAAAGTGGAGAGTGAGACCTCCCGGGCCTCACTCTCAATCGGCAATCAGGCCGATGGCTGCGTAGATCAGCGCGGCAGTGCCGAGGCTGACCAGGGCGCCGACAACGAAGCCGACACGAACCAGCATGGGATCTACATTGGTGTAGTTCGCGATCCCCGAGCAAACACCCCAGATCTTGGCGTTGCGACGGTCGAGGTGGAACCCGGCGGGCGGCGTTCCGCCACTCGTTTTGCGTTCGATCTGGCTCATGCCATCACTCCCGGGAGCAACGCGCCGTTGTTGGCGGGTGCAATTGCGGTGGCCATGAAAACGGCCGAGACGAACAGCGAAGCAGTGACTGCGAAGAGCCGGTTGCTGAGGTTGTCGAAGGTAGTCATTGTGCTTTCTTTCCTTGATGCGTTGGTTTGGTGGATGGCGATCAGGCCATGACCGGCAGAAGCGCGCCCTGGTTGGCGGGTACGATTGCGGTGGCGAAGAATACCAGCGAGAAGGTTACGGCGCTGACTGCGGCGAAGACCCGGCTGGTTGTGTTTTCAAAATCGAGCATTTCATTTTCCCTTTGTGTGCTTTCGGAGAGACTTTCTCGCCGATGCCAGCACCGTTGCAGGGGGCGTGCCAGTTTTGAAAAATGGCGGAATTCTGCGGTTTTTCGCAGATCATCGCAATTTCACTTGATTAACGGTTCCTGAATATTGGTTTTTTTCACCAACAGTTGGTATTCGTGTTTTCGAGTGGCGCGCATGACTGGGTCTGGCTAGGGCAAACGGGCATATGGCACTCGACCAGATCACGCTCTCCGGCTTCCGAAATCACGCCGAAACCCGGCTCGATGGCGCGCGGGCGTTTAACCTGCTGGTCGGGGAGAACGGTGCCGGGAAGACCAATATCCTCGAGGCCATCTCGCTATTTGCACCGGGGCGCGGCCTGCGACGCGCCCCGCTTGCCGAAATGGCCGGTAATGGAGGCGAAGGCGGCTTTGCAGCGGGCGCATCGTTGATCGGCTCCGCTGATGAGGAGCCTGTTCGTCTCGGAACATTTTCCGAGGCTGCACGCCCCGGACGGCGGCTGGTTCGCGTCAACGGCAGCGAGGCCAGCGCTGTCAGCCTGGGAGAGTGGCTCTCGATCAGCTGGCTAACCCCCGCGATGGATCGCCTGTTCACCGATAGCGCCGGTGGAAGGCGGCGCTTTGTTGATCGTCTGTCGCTCGCGTTAGACCCGCTGCATGCCCGCCATGCCACGCGATACGAGACGGCGCTTAGAGAACGCAATCGCCTGCTCGGCGACGAAATGGAGCCCGATCCCACCTGGCTCGACGGGATTGAGGCCCAGATGGCCGAACACGGCGCAGCACTCGCCGCCGGTCGCGCCTCGGCGATTTCGCGCATCATGGAAGAGCTCGCCACTCTGCCTGCCGAACCCTTTGCCCGCCCCACCCTGTCCTACGACACTGGCGGGCCCATCCCGCAAAGCGAGTTGGCAAGTGCACTGCGCGATAACCGCCGCCAGGACCGCAAAGCCTCGCGTACACTGATCGGCCCGCATCGCGACGAATTGGGCGTGACGATGGATGGCAAGGGTGTGCCAGCCGCGAGTTGTTCAACCGGTGAGCAGAAGGCCATGCTGATCGCGATTATCATCGCTCACGCCAACTTAGCCGCGCGCGGTCGCCCCAACCTGCTGTTGCTCGATGAAGTCGCGGCGCATCTCGACCCGGTCCGGCGCGAGGTTTTGTTCGACCGCCTGCGCGAAAGTGGTGCCCAGTTGTGGCTGACAGGGACGGAACCCGCACCTTTCGACGCGATCCGCGATGAGGCGGCGGTGTGGAACGTTTTCGACGGAAAGGTGCAGCGTCTGTGACACCCGTTGCCAAACCGGCCTCGATGCGTCACGTCCCGGCGATAGACCGATACGACATAACGATGAAATCAACGGAATATTTGACCGATGCTTGAAGTAATCCTGGCGCTCAATGCTCTCTGGTTCGCAATGGGATTTTACGCCTTCTATATCCGCAGGCAGGTTTTCGCCAAAGTGGTGGTGCCCAACAGCGCAGATCGGAACAACTCGGCCTATGAAGCAGTGATCGAGAGCGGGCGTTTCATGGGCGGGTTCAATTTCGCGCTATCGGCCTTCAACATCGCGCTGCTGTTCAATCTCGGCGGCTTCGACAAAGACAGCCAATGGGCGATATTGCTGGCCGCCAACGCGCTTGCACACGGCTCACAATTTGCCGGAAACATCCCGATGGCACGACAGAACCGGCGCGGGCATGGTCTTTGGAATGTGTTCAAGGGCGTGATGCTGCGCATTTTCGTGATCGATTTCACGCTGATGCTGTTCAACGCGGCTTTGGCAATCGCTCTGCTGATATAGACCGGGCAGTCCGAAAGCCTACTCGGCTTCGGGCAAAGCCCCCTGCACCGCGCCAACCGTCGCCCCTACCAGCGTTTCGATCCCTTCCTCGGTCGGATGGACCCGGTCGCCTTGGATCATTTCCGGCTTGTCATAGATCGACTCCAGAAAAAACGGGACCAGTTCGGCATCGTATTTCGCCGCCAGATCGGCGTAGAGCGCATCGAAATCCGCCTGCAATTCGCCGAAATTGGGCGGCGCGCGCATTCCCATCAGCAGCACCGGAATCTCGCGCTTCTGCAGCTCGATCAGCATTGCCTCGATATTGGCGCGCGTTTCGGCGGGCTGGATACCGCGCAGCAAATCATTGCCGCCCAGTTCGAGGACAAACAGGTCAGGCTTTTCTTCCTGCGCATCGAGCGTGAAAGTCAGTCGCTGCAATCCGGCCGCAGTCGTGTCGCCGGAAACCCCGGCATTGGTGACGCGGGCATTCACACCCTTCACGCGCAGCGACGCCTCGAGTTTAGACGGATAGCTGTCCGATATATCGACATTATATCCGGCGAACAGGCTGTTGCCGAAGGCGAGGATACGGCGCTCCGGCCCCATCACCGGCTGCTCCATCGCCGGCTCACCCGCATTCGCCTCTTCCGGTTCGACCGGCGGCGCTTCGGATCCGCACGCGGTCAGCAGCGCAATTGCGGGAACTATCGACAAACAGCGTAGTTGCATCGGCGAGCCTCCTTGCTCGACCCCATTTCCTATGCGATTGGACCTTGGTGACAAGCCCTAACTCTATTTCCGCTCGAAATCTTACGCTCACTTACGATCCGGATACGCATCCGGTCGAAGTCCTGCGCGGGATCGATCTCGACATCGCTGCGGGCGAAGTTGTCGCGCTGCTCGGCCCCTCCGGTTCGGGCAAGAGCTCGCTTATGGCGGTCATGTCGGGCCTCGAACGCGCGTCCGGCGGTGAACTGACCGTTGCCGGGCAGGATTTCACCACGATGGATGAGGACCAGCTGGCGCAGGCTCGCCGGGGCAAGATCGGCATCGTGCTCCAGGCGTTTCACCTGCTTCCGACCATGACCGCGCTGGAAAATGTCGCGACACCGATGGAGCTGGCGGGCAGCGAAGGCGCGAGCGCAAAGGCCAAGGCGGAACTCGAAGCGGTCGGCCTTGGCCACCGGCTCGACCATTACCCGACCCAGCTTTCGGGCGGCGAGCAGCAGCGCGTCGCCATTGCCCGCGCCATCGCACCCGGCCCCGACATCATCTTCGCCGACGAACCGACGGGCAATCTCGACGTCGCGACCGGCCATGACATTATCGAGGTGCTGTTCAAACGCCGCGAGGAAACGGGGGCCACGCTGCTGGTCATCACCCACGATCCCGAACTGGCCGAGCGCTGCGACCGCGTCGTCACTATCGGCGACGGTCTGATTGCCAGCGATACGACAAAGGAGCCTCCCCGGGCGGGGGAGGTGTCAGTCGATGCCTAAGCAGCGGATGACGGAGCGGAACCGCCCGACACGCTGTTCGGTTCGTAGGTGCCCATCCACCAGACTGCGTCTGGTCCCCCTCCCCGTGTCGGGGAGGATCGCATGAGTTGGAGCACCGCATGGCGGATAGCGAAGCGCGACCTCAATGCGCGCTTCAAGGGTCTGCGATTGCTGCTCGTGTGCCTGTTTCTCGGAACCGGCGCGCTGGCGGCTATTGGCACGCTGACGGGCGCGATTGAGGGCGAGCTGGAATCGCGCGGACAGGAATTGCTCGGCGGCGATCTGGAGATCGAAGTCTGGCAGCGCGATCTGTCGCCCGAAGAGCAAGCAGCAATGGCCGAATACGGCCGGATCTCGGGCGGAACGCGGCTCCAGGCGATGGCCACCGCAGGCGAAAATGCCGCGCCTATCGGGCTGAAGGCAGTCGACCAGAACTGGCCGCTATACGGTGCGCTGACACTATCCGACGGGACCGAGGCAACCGCACCAACCGGTAACACCGCATGGCTCGGTCAGGGTGCTATCGACCGGCTCGGTATCGCAGTTGGCGACACATTCCGCATCGGCAATGTCGAACTGACCGCAGGAGGCATCATCGGCAACGAGCCCGACCGGTTGAGCGAGGGGTTCCAGCTCGGCCCGGCGATCCTTGTTGCGGAGGACATTCCCGAAAAGGCCGGTCTGCTAGCACCCGGCTCGATGTATCAGAGCAAGTATCGCGTCGCCTTCGACGACAACCGCAGTCCAGGCGATGTCGAGGAAGAGCTGACCGGGCAATTCCCCAATGCCGGGTTCGATTTCCGCACACGCGATAGGGCATCACCCGGAGCGGACCGGTTCGTATCGCGTATGGGCGAATTCCTGACGCTGGTCGGGCTTGCGGCGCTTGTTATCGCCGGAATCGGCATCGGCGGGGGCGTCTCGTCCTATCTCGAAGCACGCCGTTCGAGCATCGCAACGCTCAAGGTTCTCGGCGCGTCGAGCCGCGATATTGCCCGCATCTACGCGCTGCAGATAGGCGCAGCGGCGGTTGCGGGCAGCTTGCTTGGATTGGCCGCCGGTCTGCTGGTTACGCCCGTGTTGGCGGCGGCGCTGGACGGATTGCTGCCGGTCGATAGCGGTTTTGTTGTCGAGCCGACAGCGCTGATAGTTGCGGCCACATATGGATTGTTGGTGGCGCTGGTCTTCGCCGCAACGCCGATTCTTCGCGCGCGGCGTTTCCCCGCGATGGCGTTGATGCGTTCCCGAGTTGTGCCGCTGGCGCGCGACGGCACTGCGCTCGGCTGGGTGATTGGCGGATTGATCGGAATCGTCGCGCTCGCGCTGCTGACCGCGAACCAACCGCTGCTTTCGGGCGGGTTCCTGCTCGGAGCGGCAGCCATCCTTGGGCTCCTTGCCCTGCTTGGCTGGGGCATCCGCAGGTTCGCCAATGCCGTACCGCGCCCCAAGAGCCCGCTGGTTCGCAACGCGCTGGCCAATCTCCACCGCCCCGGAGCCTCGACCGGCGCGCTCGTCACCGCACTCGGCTTCGGCCTCAGCGCATTTGTCCTGCTTGCCGCGATTCAAAGCAGCATCAATGGCAATATCGACCGCAGTGTACCGGCTCAGGCTCCCGACTACTTCATCCTCGACGTTCCCCGTGACCGTGCCGACCGGTTCGAGAGCCTGATAACCGGCGAGCATCCCGATGCGATGATCCGCACCGTCCCCGCTTTGCGCGGCGCGATCCTCGGCTACGGTCCCGAAGGCAATATGACGCGCACGTCCGAGCTCGAGGAAATCCCCGACGGTGCCTGGCCCCTTCGCGGGGAGCGCGGCCTGACCTACGCGCCCGAATTGCCGGTCGGAAACTCGCTGGTCGAGGGCGAGTGGTGGGAAGCCGGACATGATGGCGAACCGCTGGTCTCGGTCGATGAGGAATTTGCGCAGGCCATCGACCTCCAGATCGGCGATATGATTACCGTCGGCGTGCTCGGCGTCGAGAAAAGCGCGCGCGTCGCAAACCTGCGCCGGATCGACTGGGAAAGCATGGGTTTCAACTATGTGCTGGTGTTCTCGGCCAATGCGCTCGAGGATGCCCCGCATAACCTCGCCGCGACGGTGGAATTGCCCGAAGGCGCGGAAACCGGCCCGCTGCTGCGCCAGTTGGTGAACACATTCCCATCAAGCTCGGTCATCGAAATCGGGCAGGTTCTGTCCGAGGCGCGCACGATCCTTGGCCAGGTCGGCCTTGCGACCTTCGCGGCGGCGTCCGTAGCTGTCCTGGCGGGTCTTGCCGTGTTGATCGGTGCCATCGCCGCCGCACGCGCGGTGCGAACCTATGATACGGTCGTCATGCGCGTACTCGGGGCAAGCCGCAGGCAGATATTGCTGATGCAGCTCGCCGAATACGGTATCCTGGCCGCCATTCTCGCAGTGGTCGCATTGGGCCTCGGCAGCGGACTGGCATGGCTGGTCGTCACCCAGCTGTTCGAGTTCGACTGGCTACCCGATTGGGGCGAAATCCTCGCGGTGCTCGCTGGCGGGCTGGCCTTTGTCCTGATATTCGCGCTGGCCGGCTCGCTTCCGTTGCTGAAAGCGAAACCGGCGCAGGCGCTCAGGGCGCTTTAAACAGCGTTATAGCGCGCTCTATTCGAATACGGCGGCGTTGGCCGGATCCTTGGGATCCTCGCCATACTGGTTTGCGCCCTCATTCCCGGGGAACGCCATCCAGATCAGGAAGCCAAGCTGAATAAACCCGCCGATCAGCGGAATAAGGCCGGCAATTACCACACCCAGATAGATCCAGCCTGTCTGACCCAGGTCGTGGAGACGCCGGACCTGCAGCGCAATGTTCGGGATCAATGTCCCCAACGCCCAAATCGCGACGAGTAAGCCGCCAATGATCCCGGCAGCGCCCAAACCATCTTCAAGATTTGCCGCTCCTCCTTCGAGCAACATAGCATCGCCCAGTCCGCCGGCAAACATAAGGCCGATAAGTACGGCGTAGATGATGATGTTCAGCAAAAAGAACATCCAATATTCCTTACGCCGCGAACGCCCGGAAAACTCGGCATATCGCTTAAGCGGCAACAACATCCAGTCCATTGGTAATCCCCTTTTACAGTCCCGACAGCAAACGCACCACAATCCGCCCCGATGCGCAAGAGCAGCGGGCAACAAAAAAGGGGCCGCCCCTCGGCAGCCCCTTCCTTGTTCGATTTTCTCGGTCGCTTAGAACTTGAAGCGAACAACCCCGCCATAGGTGCGCGGCTGGTTCGGATAACCGAACACCGTGCCGCCCTGGGCAACACCGGGGAAGATGGTCGTCGCGAACTTGGCATCGAGCAGGTTGCGCGCCCACAGACCGAACTCGAGGCCGTTATCCATCGAGAAGATCATGGAGCCGTTGACGAGGTTGACTTCGCGGCGGAACTGTCTCGCTACAGCGAGACCCTCTGCCAATGTCGGGAACCCGCTAACGCCATCGATAATCTGGGTGTTGCTTTCGTGGCTGTAGTCGATCCGGCTGGTCAGGCGATTGCCCGATGCGCCGAATTCGTGCGTGTAGGTCGCCGATGTCGAAATCGCCCAGGATGGGATACCGGCCGGACGCACACCAGAAAGATCGCCGAACGTGCTACCCGTGAACTCGTCATACAGCGGGTCCAGGTGGGTCGCGGCGAAGGTGAACACCAACCCGTCCGTCGGAACGATTGTTGCATCGAATTCGAAACCTCTGACCGATTGCTTACCTGCATTGGCAAGCGCAAAGCCGAGACCGGTGAACGCGAAGCTCTGGAAGCCCTCGATGGTCTGGTCGAACACTGCGAGATTGAAGCCGAAGCCAGGCCACTGTCCCTTGACACCGATCTCATAGACCTCTGCTTCTTCAGGGCCGGCAAAACGGGTGCCTGTCGTAAGGTTGGTGATCGGCAATCCTGCATCCTTGATCGGCGAAGACGGCGAAAGGAAATTGCTCCCGCCGACGACACCATCAATACCATCGGGCAGAGTCGCCGGAATGAAATCACCCAATACCGGGCGAGAATCGCGCGACAGGTTGATGGAACTCGCCTTGAAGCCGGTTGCATAGCTCGCATAGACATTGACCTCGGGCGACACCGCGTAGGCGACGCGCAGGAGGTAGGTGAACTTGTCGTCGTTCGTTCGGCCATCCTCGACAGCGTTGGGAATGCTGAGGAAAGGTGGCTGGAACTGGATAGCGGCCGCTCCGAGCAGCGGGTTGCAGTTAGGCGGCGGTGCTGCGGCCGAACACGGCGTGAGCGCCAATTGACCGAACTGCGCAAAAGTCGCCGGACCGGCCGGCGTTGCCAGAAATGCATTCAGCTGTGCCGGATCGGTAGCATCAATTCCTACGATATCCCTGAACGCGCCCACGATGAACGCATCGGCCAGGTTGATATTGGCGAGCGGATCGAACGCCGTCATATCGAGTGCGAAATTCTTCTTGTCGTCGGTGTAGTTGAAACCAGCCGTAAAAACGAGGCCGTCAAGCGGTTCCAAATCGACCGTACCGAAGATCGAGTAGGACTCATTGTCCATCGCGAACACTTCGCTTGTCAGAAGAGGAGTGCTCAGGATTGCCCCTGGCGGCAGTCCCAGTCCGGCTTCGAGCGGTCCGAACGACCCCGGTCCGCCGGCCCCCAGTTCACCAAAGGCACGGAACTGCGTACCGTTGTTGATCTGGCTGTTCTGCAGGATCGATTCATCAAAATAGTAACCGCCGAGAAGGAAGTTCAACGGGCCGTCAAAATCGGAGCTGATCCGCAATTCCTGAGTAAATGTCTCGACTTTCTGAGCCCGCGTCTCGGTTGCGATGCTGGCGCTGGTAAAATCGATATCGGTGTTGAAGCTGTTGTCGAGCTCGCGATAAGCCGTGATCGAAGTAACCGAGATAGGCCCGGTATTCCAATCGACCTGTACCGAACCACCGTAGTTGTCGACTTCGTTGGTCGGGAGAATATCCAGGAATGCGTCATAGCCGAAGAAGTCGGTCGAAAACTGACCGCCGAGACCACCGCCGATAGCCAGCGTCGTGGTCGGTCCGGCGAGGAGTGTGCTGACCTGACAGCAAATCTCGTCGATTTTCGAGTAGTCCGCGATCGCGCGGATCTTGAGGTCCGATGAAGGCTCGACCAGCAACTGTCCGCGCACTGCCCAACGATTGCGGTCATTCTGCTCTTCATTCAGATTGACGATCGTCGCGTAACCGTCACGGCGGTTGTAGCTGCCATCAAGCGAGAACGCGATGTTCTCGGTGATCGGGCCGGTAATGTCGCCCTTCAACACCAGCGCATTGAAGTTACCATAACTGGCTTCGACAGATCCACCAAACTGGAACTGCGGCTCACGCGTTACCACCGAGATAACGCCGGCCGACGCGTTCTTGCCGAACAGCGTCGATTGCGGGCCGTTCAAAACCTCGATGCGTTGGACGTTGGGCAGATCGTTGAGCGAGGCCGCCGAACGCGAGCGGAACACGCCGTCGATGAAAACACCGACCGAGGGTTCGATTCCGAAGTTATTTGCGCCGTTACCGAAGCCACGAATGATGAAGGTCGTGTTCGAAGAGCTCTGCAACTGGCTAACCCGCAGCGACGGAGCCACAGTTTGCAAGTCGAGCACATCGCGGATCTGCGCCTGCTCGAGCGTCTCGCCAGAAGTCACCGAGACAGAAATCGGTGTTTCCTGCAATGTCGTTTCACGCTTCGAGGCAGTAACGATGATGATGCCATCATCGACGCTATCGTCGCTCTCTGCTGCGGTCCCATCGGAATCCTGTGCGAATGCAACCGAGGGAACCGAAAGCCCGGCGGCAGCAACGCCAGCGAACAGCGCAGCGCGCGTTGCGCCACTGTTAAAAGCAGTAAACTTCATGGAAACTCCATCTTCTTACCCAAAGAACTGGAATGCCGTTCTAACGGGCAATCCTCGGCGTCAATGCATAGGTATGCATCCATAATGCCACAAGCGGAAACGGCAGTTTTCAGCGCCTTTCGCTGGTTTGTGGCTGACATGTCACAGGTATCTACGCCGCAATTTTGTTACCGCAAAATCCGCTCGCGGTCAGAAAACGCCGCCACCGCTGTTTTCTGTCTCGGCTTCGGGGACACTTGCCATTGCGCGGCTCATATCGATTGCTTCCAGCCGCCTGCGTTCGTTCAGAACAGTTGCGGGTAACTGCAAGGCCGTGCGAACCGGAAAACTGGCCTGGCGGAACCCGGGCCTGTAGTCGGGATCATTACCCAGGGACGCCAGCTTTTCGGCCACTGCAAGTTGTTCTGCCGATCCATCGGGGAAATCGTCATATTGCGTTTTCAGCGCCTCGATCTTGCGATGTTGAAGGTCGTGACGTTCGATTTTCTGGACAGTGAATGCGCCCGAATAGTCCGGATCTTCAACCAGGGTAAGCAGCTTGTCGTTCAAGGCGTGGAACTGGTCAAAATCCTTGCTTTGTGATGCCGATTTGGCCGCCCGGTAAGCGACCGCAACGCTCTTGCCGTTGATCTGGTCCGTACATAGGCGAATCCTGTTCGCGACACGCGTCGAGCGCGGGTAAACACCGCGATATGCCGACACGACATCGGGCGACAGATGGAAGAACTCGGTGTCTTTGCCCAACTCGCAATTGATCTGGAACAGCCGGGAGGCAAGCCTCTGCTTGTTGAACGAACTGCATTGCTCGCCCCGCTCCCGCCTCAGCAGAACCAGCATCTGGGGCATCAATCCGATGCGTTTTTGATGATCGCTCGCGAAGCTCTGCGTCAACAAGGAGTTCACGTCCCTGTTGTTGCACTTCAACGCAACATCCGGGCGTGCAATCCGAAAGAAATAGGGTTCCGCGTCAACCTCTGCGCGAGCACGAAGAGTCATGCTCGCATCCGGCCAGCGCACGACGAAATCGTCAGTGGCCAAAACCCCGTCAAACGTCTTTGCGCCGAGAAAATAGGTGGGTCTTTGTTCAAATGCACGATCTTCCGCGCTGCCCTGCTGAAACTCGACATTTCTGGGTTTACCGTCGTCGGTCCAACCGACCTGCGCGTGCAATTCGGCTTGCGACAATGCAGGGGTCGACAAACTCGCCGCCCAGAGGCCCGCAAGCAGCGCAGATAATCTTGTCGAGCTTCTGCTCATCACGAATCCTCCCCCTGGCCGGTGATCGATTTCTTCAAGCTGGTCCAAACATCCTTCGCGGGCTCAATCCCGACCTGACGGGCTGCGAAGCCACCGAACCAGGCGGCGATCACGCCCAGCGTGATATTGACGATTGTCGTAAACTCTTCATCCGATTTCTCGGTAAAACTTCTCAGCGTTGTCAGCGCATCGCTCTCCGACAGAAGCCACATGAGACAAAGCGAGAGCGCCAAACCGACCAGGCATGCGATCATAATGGTCGCAGCGGCCCAAATCCGGTCATTGTGATCGGCGATGGCTTTGATGCCGATACCAAGAAAAGCGACCACGCCTCCTACGAGCTTGCCGACCATGCCGCCGTTTACGCAAATCCACAGGAAGAACGCCCATGGCCAATGCAATTTGGGTTCTTCCATCTCCGCACCCGAAACCATCGCAGCCATCACATCCGGATCGGAATAGTCGGGAAACGTCCCATAGGCACCGATAGCTGCCATAAGTGTCAGCGTTGCAACAGCGAGAAGAAAGAAAACAAGCACCAATAGTGCAACGATTCCAGCGGCTTTTACTTGTACGGTATTTTCTTCAGCGCCGCCCGCCCGCGTATCCACCGAATCGCTGTCACTCTGGTTATTCTCCGGTGGCATGATCTTTCCCCCATTACTCGAACACCATATCTTTTTACACTAGGCCAACCTTGCGTGGAATCCAACACGCTGCAACGGGCTATCGCTTGCCGCCTTTCATCTTATCCGCTAGGGCGCGCGCCATATTGCGCTGCACAATTGCAAGCGCCAGAAACTGAAAGCACAATCCGATGTCCGCTAACCAGCGCAACGTGGCGATTATCGCCCACGTCGATCACGGCAAGACCACGCTTGTCGACCAGCTCTTCCGCCAGTCCGGCACTTTCCGCGAGAACCAGCGCGTGGAAGAACGCGCGATGGACTCGAACGACCTCGAAAAAGAGCGCGGGATCACGATCCTCGCGAAATGTACCTCGGTCGAATATGGCGCCGGAGAGAATGGGGGCGATCAGCAGCGCCGGATCAACATCGTCGATACGCCCGGACACGCCGATTTCGGTGCCGAGGTCGAGCGTATCCTGAGCATGGTCGATGGCGTAATCCTGCTGGTCGACAGCGCCGAAGGCGCGATGCCGCAGACCAAGTTCGTGACCGGCAAGGCGCTCGCACTGGGCCTGCGCCCAATTGTCGTCGTCAACAAGATCGACCGGCCCGACCAGCGCGCGGTCGAAGTGCTCGATGAAGTGTTCGACCTGTTCGTGTCGCTCGATGCCAATGACGAACAACTCGATTTCCCCGTGCTCTACGCCAGTGGCCGCGATGGCTATGCCAGCGAGGATCCCGAAGCGCGCGACGGCACACTCAAGCCTTTGTTTGAGACGATCGTCGGCCACGTCCCTGCCCCGGGCCTCGACGAAAGCGGCAAGTTCACTTTCCTCGCCACGCTGCTCGACCGCGACAATTTCATGGGTCGCGTGCTGACCGGCCGCGTCCAGTCGGGCACGGTCAATGTCAACGATCCGATCCATGCCATCGACGCGGATGGCAACGTGGTCGAAACGGGCCGCGCAACCAAACTGCTCGCATTTGAGGGGCTTGAACGCGTTCCGGTCGAAAGCGCCAAGGCGGGCGACATTATCGCGCTGGCGGGCCTCGAAAAAGCAACCGTATCGAACACTATCTGCGATCCTTCTGTCACCGAACCGATCGAAGCGCAGCCCATCGACCCGCCGACGCTGGCGATGCGTTTCTCGGTCAATGACAGCCCGCTGGCCGGCCGCGAAGGCAGCAAGGTCACCAGCCGCATGATCCGCGACCGTCTGGAGCGTGAAGCGGAAAGCAATGTCGCGATCCGCATCACCGAGGCGGACGACAAGGACAGTTTCGAAGTTGCCGGCCGGGGCGAATTGCAACTCGGTGTACTGATCGAAACGATGCGCCGCGAAGGTTTCGAACTCGGCATCAGCCGCCCCAAAGTGCTGTTCCGCGAAGAGAATGGTCAACGCACTGAGCCTTACGAACAGGTCGTGATCGATGTGGATGACGAACACTCGGGCACGGTGGTCGAGAAGATGCAGCGCCGCAAGGCCGAGCTCGTCGAAATGCGCCCGTCGGGCATGGGCAAGACCCGCATCACCTTCTCCGCCCCCTCGCGCGGGCTGATCGGTTACCACGGCGAATTCCTCTCCGACACGCGCGGCACCGGTATTATGAACCGCCTGTTCGAGAAATACGACACCTACAAGGGCCCCATCGAAGGTCGCCAGAACGGCGTGCTGATTTCGATGGTTTCGGGCGAAGCGGTCGGATACGCGCTCAACGCTCTCGAGGAGCGCGGTGAGCTGTTTATCGGCGCGCAGGCGAAAATCTACGAAGGAATGATCATCGGCGAGAACGCCAAACCCGACGATCTCGAAGTCAACCCGATGAAGTCCAAGCAGCTGACCAATTTCCGCTCGACCGGCAAGGATGACGCGATCCGCCTGACCACTCCGCGCAAGATGAGCCTGGAGCAAGCCATCGCCTATATCGATGATGACGAGATGGTCGAAGTAACACCGGAAAACATCCGCCTGCGCAAGGCAATGCTCGATCCGCATGAGCGCAAGAAGCACAAGAAGAAGATGGAAAGCGCCTGACGCGGAAAGGTGAATTTCCGTTAGCCAATTTTGTTGCCGCTTGCCTTACTTCCGCGGCAGCATAGGCGCCGAATATCGACGTGGAATCAACACGTTTGGGCAAGCCCGGCACAGCCTTATGGTTATTTTCCGCTTAATGCGGGGTTTACTTCGAGTTTAACTCTTCGCGCTATCCCGCCTCTGATTAACAACAGGCGGAATCCATGGCACGCGAAACCAGACGCGCAAGCAAAAGCAAGGGGCTGATAGCCCGGCTGCTGAGAGACAAGACAGCAAACACGCTCGCCATTTCGGCGGCGGCGGTCGTTCCCCTGGTGGGTGTGATCGGCGGCGGCGTCGACGCCAGCCGGATGTATATGGCGAAATCTCGCCTCCAGCAGGCGTGCGACTCCGCAACGCTGGCAGCGCGCAAGCAGCTGGGTGCCTCACAGCTTGATAACGGCACGATCCCCTCTGATATCAGGACCACTGCCGACAATTTCTTCGAGGCCAACTTCCGCGATGGCACCTACGGCACGAGCGCGTCGACTTACACGCTGAGCTCATCGTCGGGCACACAGATGGACGGCGTCGCCACCGCCAAGATCCCGACAACGCTGATGGCCGTGTTCGGCTATGACGAGGTCGATATCGACGTCGAATGCAGCGCCGATCTCAACCTGCCAAATATCGATGTGGTTCTGGTGCTCGATAACTCAGGCTCGATGCGCAACAACCGGATCGTCGCTCTGCGCTCTGCGGTGTTCGGGTTCTATGACGAGATCATGGCGGTTGCACCGGCCAATGCGCGCGTTCGCATCGGCCTCGTGCCTTACAACGCCGCCGTCAATGTCGGGCAGATGCTCAACGATCTCGATCCGAACTATCTGTCAGATGCCCATGACTACCAGTCGCGCGAAGCGATTTTCGAACAAGTGATGACCGATCCGGGCGATCCCGGCGAACCGGGCGGTACCGAAGTAATTTCGGACCAGCGCGAGCTCTTGCCACGCCGGACAAGCTGGCTCGGCACGACCCGAAACGGTCGTTACAAATGGCGGGCAGACGCATCGCACGCGACCGAGGGTCAGGCATCCTGCCACGCAATGCAGGGCACCTATGACGTCAGCGGTGTGACGTGGACGATTACCGACACACGCTGGATCCCCAACTATTTCAGCAATGGCGGCAGACAGAACCGTACATCGGCCTGCGACGCGCGCGTCCGCAAGACAACCTATACCGAACCGGTGCCGCCAACACCGCCCACCTATGAGAACGTCTTCCAGCGCTATGAATATAGGGAAATGTCGTTCAACACTTCGGCATTCAAGACGTTTGCGTCGGTCAACACACCAACCGGCTGGCAGGGCGGCAACGTCAGCAGCACCTGGAACGGATGTATCGAGGAAGCAACCACGGTTGCGACGACCGACTTCAGCCCGATTCCGGTCGGAGCAAACGATCTCAACATCGACCTGATCCCCGATCCCGCGGATCCCGATACGCAATGGCGCCCGATGTGGCCGCAGATCACCTATGATCGCGGTGGACCGGCCCAATGGGATACGACCGACAACATCGGTACGCGCGGTTTCAGTTGCCCGGTCCGCACCTGGCCGATGCAGGAATACCCGCTCGCCGGTAACAGCCGGAACGCGGATTTCGAAGCGCGCATCAACGGCATGCAGACGAACGGCTTTACCATGCACGATATGGGTATGATCTGGGCTGGCCGTCTGATCTCGCCGGACGGTATCTTTAATGCGACCAACAGGACAGCGCCGAATGGCGAACCGATTACCCGCCATGTGATCTTTATGACCGACGGTTACACCGAACCGGGCCCCTGGAATACCGGCGGTTACGGCAATTACGACATGGATGGTCACTTCCTCGGCTTCGATACCGATGGATCGTGGAGCACGTCCCAGCTGCAACCGGTTCACAACGACCGGCTGGTCGCGGTCTGCAACCAGATCAAGAACAAGAACGCTACGATCTGGACAGTGACTTTCGGGCTAGCGCAGAATGCGCATACGCGTGCCTGTGCAAGCGGTGACAGTCGTGCGCTGGAATCGGACAACTCGCAGGAGCTGATCGACAATTTCCGCCGTATTGCAACCAGTATCGCAGAGCTGCGCCTGGTCCAATGATCGCCCGTGTCCGCCCCTTCTTGCAGCGTCTCGTCCAGGACGAGCGCGGTGCCACGCTCCTCGAATTCGCTTTCGTGGCTCCTGTGCTGTGCCTGTTGCTGATGGGCCTGTTCGATATCGGCTTCCAGATTTACGCCCAGACCACACTGCAGGGCGCGATGCAGGAGGCTGCACGCAAATCTTCGCTCGAACCGACGGTCACCACCACGGCCCAGCTCGACGCCGATGTCACAGACGCGGTCAATGACGTTATCCCGGGTGTCACAATGGCGTTTTCACGCAAGAACTACTCGACTTTCGACGACATCAGGAAGCCTGAGGATTACACCGACAACAACGGGAACGGTGTCTGCGACGACAATGAACCGTTTGAGGATCTCAATGGCAATATGACCTGGGACGCAGACCGCGGCCAGGACGGCCTTGGCGGCGCGCGCGATGCTGTGCTCTATACAGCAACAGCCAGTTTCGACCGGGTGTTCCCGCTTCACGGTTTCCTCAACCTGCCCGAACAGATTGCGGTCGATGCGGGCACCGTCTTGCGCAACCAGCCTTACGATGCGCAGGCAACACGCGAACCCGAAATCGGGAATTGTGCATGAACGCGCTGCCTAAACCACCAACCAAACGCTCGCTTCTGGGCCAAGCCTGGCGCAAGTTGTGGCGTGACCGTTCGGGTCTCGCTTTGGTCGAGTTCGCCTACACGCTGCCGATCCTGCTGGTGCTGGGCATGACCGGGCTGGAACTGTCGAACCTGGCAATCGTGAATCTGCGCGTGAGTCAGGCAGCGATGCATATTGCCGATAACGGTTCGCGCATCGGCGACCGCGACGCGCTCAATGCGCAGAAGATCTATGAAAGCGATATCAACGACATCTTCCTCGGTGTTGACATCCAGGCCGGCGCGCAGACCGACCTGTTCGAGAATGGCCGGGTGATCATCAGCAGTCTCGAAATGAACGACGATGGCGGCCAGTGGATTCACTGGCAGCGCTGTATGGGCAGGCTGAATGTCCAGTCGGCATACGGCGTCGAGGGCACTGGTGAGACCGGCACCGATTTTGCCGGCATGGGTGAAGCCGGTCAGGAATTGCAGGCCACGGCCGGACAAGCGGTGATCTTCGTCGAGATCATCTATGACTACGAACCGCTGATCGGCAACGATTACGCCATGCGGTTTATCAACTCCTCGCGGCTGACATCGACATCGGCCTTCAATGTGCGCGGCACACGCGACCTCTCGGGTATCTACCAGACGTCGCCCGCAGCACCGGTCCGCTCGTGCAACCAGTTCACATCTTCGTGAGGAACACGCGCCAATGAACGCCAAGAACTCGCTCCTCGTCCTCGCCGCCGTCATGCTGCTCGTCTCGCAGCTGTTCGGCGAGGGTTCGACCATCGCCTCGGTCGCAAGTTCGGATGATGCCGAGTTGCAGCAGGCCATGAAAAACGGCGAGGAAGCCATTACCCGCGCGGCGCTGGGTGACAACAAGGTCCGGACCACGCGCAAAAACGATCCGGCAAAGACCGATGCCACGTCGCTGTCCGAATTCTACGACATCGAGGAAGAGGTTCAGGAAATCGCGCCGGAAGATGCGGTGTCCGACGAGGATCCCGATGCCGACATTTCGGAAATCGAACCAGCCGGACCAAGCGCGGAAAGCGCGGCACCGGTGCAGCGGAGCGCCAACGCAGCTTCCGCGCAGCCGGTCGGAACCTACGAACGACCGTTCGAGCCCTTCACCAGCGAAGAATAACAGCGACCGGCAGTTTGCGGCCCGGTGGCCAAGCCCCGGTAGTCAAACCCATGCCGCGCTGTTAGGTGGCGGCCATGCAAACCGGCACACTGATTTCGCTCACCCTCTATTTCATTCTCATGCTCGGCATCGGGCTCTACGCATGGAAGCGGTCGACCTCCGATAGCGCGGGGTACCTCCTCGCCGGGCGCAATCTCCATCCGGCGGTCGCGGCGCTGTCCGCAGGGGCCTCCGATATGTCGGGCTGGCTGCTGCTCGGCCTTCCCGGCGCGCTCTATGCAGCCGGACTGGTCGAGGCGTGGATCGGCATCGGATTGTTCGTCGGCGCGCTGGTCAACTGGTGGGTGGTCGCCCCCAGATTGAGAAAGCAGACCGAGGAGCTGGGCAATGCGCTCACCATCCCGCAATTCCTCGCCAACCGCTTCCCTGACAAGGCGGTGACCCTGCGCGTCACGGCCGCGATCATCATCGTGGCTTTCTTCTCGGTCTATACCGCCGCAGGCCTCGTGGGCGGCGGTAAGCTGTTCGAGACGAGCTTCGCCGGGATGTTCGGCGATGTGCCGATGAGCGACTACATGCTCGGCATCTGGCTGACTGCGGGCGTGGTGCTCGCCTACACCATGGTCGGCGGGTTCCTCGCGGTCAGCCTGACCGATTTCGTGCAGGGGTGCATCATGGTGGTCGCGCTGGTGCTGATGCCGATTGTGGTGCTGACAGGCGGGACCGATCTGGGCGCAGCCAGCGCCGCCGCCGGTCCCGATTATCTCAGCCTGTTTGGCGGGCTCACACTCATCGGCTGGCTGAGCGCGGTCACATGGGGGCTGGGCTATTTCGGCCAGCCGCATATCATCGTGCGCTTCATGGCCGTCCGCAGCGTCGAGGAGGTCAAGACCGCGCGCAATATCGGCATGAGCTGGATGGGCGTCGCGCTGATCGGTGCCATCGGCGTGGGTATTGCGGGGCGCGCCTATGCCGAGAGCAACGGGATCACCGTCGATGACCCCGAAACGATCTTCATCATCCTCGCCAACACGCTGTTCCACCCGCTGATCACCGGCTTCCTGCTCGCCGCATTGCTCGCCGCGATTATGAGCACGATCAGCTCGCAGCTGCTGGTCGCATCGAGCAGCCTGACCGAGGACTTCTACCGCCTGTTCCTGCGCAAGGAAGCGAGCGAGCGTGAGACGGTCAATGTCGGCCGCGCCTGCGTGCTGCTGGTCGCACTCGCCGCAATCGCCATCGCCAGCGATCCCGACAGCCAGGTGCTCGGCCTCGTCTCCAACGCCTGGGCGGGCTTCGGCGCCGCCTTCGGCCCGCTGATCATCCTGTCGCTGACCTGGGACAAGATGACCGGCAGCGGCGCGGTGGCCGGACTGGTGACCGGCGCGGGCACGGTAATGACGTGGATCGCGCTGGGCTGGAACGCCGAGTTCATGGGCGGCCCGGGCGTGTACGAGATCATCCCGGGGTTCGTGGCGGCGTGGGTGGCGATTGTGGTGGTGAGTGGGGTGACGGCGAAGCGCGCGGTTGCGGCGTAGCTTTAGCCCTTAAAGCCCCCTCTTCTTCAGAGGAGGGGGTTTGGGGGTGGTGGTGACGCGCCAGCGTCATCCGGCGCAAATCACCACCCCACTGCGACTAAACTCTGCTTCGCATCGCTAAGTCTCGTTGCCCCTCCTCTAAAGAAGAGGGGCAATGGTCACGCCTCTGCAACATCCAAAGGCAGTTCGATCTCCTGCATGATCCGGTCGGTTTCGAGCAGGATTTTCACGATGTTCTGGTAATGAAGCAGATCCGCATATTCGAGCTTGCGGCCCTTGCGGTCCTTGAGCCATTTCTGTGCCGGCTGGTATCCGCCAATATGGAAATCCCACGCAGTCCTGGGCACGTCGCGAAAATACTGGGTCTTGTTGATATGGACATGCCCATCCTGATGTTTCGGATAGCCCGAGGCCACGACACTGTCGTCGTCGCTGTCATCGACCTCGCCATCAAAGCAAAAAAGCGCCTCGCCGATGGCGGCCGGTTCCATCAGATGAAGGCGGCGCAGCGCCTCGCCCTTTTCGCTGACATGCGCGAACACTTCGGGTGAAGCGGGCCAGGGAATGCGCGGAAAGTCGATCTTGAGAAATTCGGCAAAGGTATCGCGGTAGTCGGGGCTGTGCAGCACGCCGTAAATATAGTCGAACACCTTGACCTCGGACGGGCGCGCATCGCCGGTGGTGTTCCGAAAATCGCTGTTCTGCTCTCTCCCCTTCAGGGGAGAGGACTTTTTCCCGCCCTGCCGCGCCATATCGGTGTCGCCGGGATCGATCCCGGCAGCCTTGCAGATTTTGGCATAGAGCTTTGGGTCGAGGTTGAGCGTGCGCTCGGTTGGGGCGAGAGCATCCGCCTGCTCGGCGTCCTCGTCTGGGTAGAGGTAGAGAGGGAAGACGGAACTAATGTCGTAAGCGCTGAACGACTTGTGAGCCGAAATCTTGTCAGCAACGAAAGCGCCACCATTCTCCTTCGTCTGTCGGCACGATAGCAATGCTAGGTTGTCGTGAAAGGCCATTGGCTTCATCGTTTTCGGGGCGGGGGCGAACTGTATCCCGCTCGGGTTCCCTGTGTAGTAAGTCGTCCGGATCTCGAACGGACGAAGAACGATATCCGTCATCCATTCCTGCCCGAAGTTCTCGCCGACGTCCTGCTTTGCGGCGGCCAACTGCCAGCTCTTGCTGTCCTTCCCGATTGAATACGTCTTGCGAAAATCTTCGACAGACATGGCGTTAAGATCGGAAATGCGTTTCCAAAGCTCCGATTTCTCGAAATCGATCGAGAGAGCATCCCGAGCTGTGAGGATACCTCCCGAGTTCAGCGGTAGCAGTTTCGCTATCGACACTCCCTCTTGATACTTCGCCAGACGTTCATAGTCGCGCTCCTCGAACGGAAAGTTCGGGTGCTCGGTTTGCAAAGAGTGTTGCAGCGGATGGCCTAGCGATTGTTCGCCTAGCAACTCATATTTTGAAGCTCTGCTGCCCCAAAGATCACCGTGGAATATCTCGGCTAAGCTGTCACTCCCCACACCTTTCCGAACGGCGACAACCACCGCTACACCCTGCTGGATATCGAACACATTTTTGTCCGGCGAACCATCTGGACTCACTTCTTTCTTCTTGGCGTTTCCATGCAGATCGAGCACCCAGATCTTGTCGAAAGTCTTGAGCAGGTGCCAACGCATTCCCCGAAAAGTCGGATTGTCGAGATAGCTGTGGTTGGTGATGAAACCGAGAACGCCGCCTGACGGGTTTTTGGCAATCATCTCCTCGCTCATGCGGATGAATTTGACGTAATCGTCCAACAGCCAACGCGGCTGTTGTTCTTTCAACCGCTCCTTGCCGCCCGGCTCTTTCTTATAGGCTTCCATCAGGGCCATGATGTGATCGCCCTTATTCGCGCTCTCCCCCGAATAAGGCGGATTCCCGATCACGCACATGATCGGCGTCTGCCGCTTTACCTCGCTCGCCCCGCGCGCTTCGTCGGCCAGTTGCTGGAAGAACAGATCCTTCACCTCGCGCTCGGCGGGTTCGAGTGCGTTGGTCAGCCACACCGACAGGCGCGGCGGGTTCGCGCTGGGCGCGTAGCCGCTCTCGGTCAGCTGCATATCGAGCTTCATATGGCACATCGCATAGCTCGCCATCAGCAGCTCGAAGCCGTGCAGACGCGGCAGCAGGTCTTCCTCGACATAGCTCGACCATTTGCCGGGTGCGCGTTTCTTCACCCGGTCGGCAATGGTCTGCACCGCCTTGGCCAGGAACGTGCCCGTACCCGTCGCCGGATCGAGGATTTGCACGCGGTGCACGTCTTTCCTGATCGTGACCGGTTTGCCGTTTTTCGTTTCGCCGGTGTCCCAGTCGACCGTTACCTTGCCCGTATCGGCCAGCCCGTCGGCAATGCCGAATTCGTCCTTCAGCACATCGTCGACCGCGCGGACGATAAAATCGACCACCGGTTCGGGTGTGTACCAGACGCCGCGGCTCTTGCGCTTTTTCGGGTTATAGGCGGCGAGGAACGTCTCGTAGAAATGGATGAAGGGATCGTTGCGCGCGGTGAACTTGCCGAAATCCTTGAACAGCGAATTCGGATCGCTGGCACGCAGCACTTCAGCCAGATCGTCGACCACATAAATTAGCCGTTTTGGCAGATCGTAACCGGCGATGGTCTGGAACAGGCCGCGCAGGAACGGGTTGGACTTCGGCAGTTTCTCCAGCGCTTCGGCTCGGCTGAACGTGTCCAGCGTCTCGTCATGCAACCGCGCGGCGAACATGCCGTAAGTGATCGTCTCCGCATAGATATCCGCAAATTCGCCCGGCGTCAGGTTGGGCAGCAGATTATCCTTGAACACGCGGAACTGGCGGCCCAGCGTTTGCGTGAAGCCGGGATCGCCTGCCAGCGCGATGCCGACCTCGTCCTTGATGATCGCCGCCTTGCCCGCCATCATTTCGGCCAGCCTCTGCGCGCTGGTGATGCTGATCGGTTTCTGCTCGGCGAACAGTTTCAGCTGGCGTTCGAGCTCGCCGAATTTTTCGGGCAGCGGTTGTAAGCCGCCGAGATCGCCCATGAAATCGGCAATCGAGGTGTGGTGCACGACCTCCTTATTGCGGATGAATTCGAAATCGACGCCGTTGGTGTAGAGCAGGTTCGGGTAGGCCGCTTCGTAGCGCTTGCGCTGCTCCACGCTGTAGCCTTTCAGCTTGATGACATCCTTGTCGATGTCCTTCGCTTCGGCCCAGCCAAATGGCACCCCGTCGCGCTGGAACAGGAAATCGGGCATCCCGCCCTCGCTGCGCTTTGGCTCGTTGATGACCTCGATATCGGGATTGATCGACTGGAACAGCGATTCGAGCGCCGCGCGATAGCTATGCTCGGTCGCCTGCCCGCTGGCGAATTTCGCGCGAACGGTTTCGAGATAACCGGCAATGTCCATTCGATAGCCCCTCTGACGCGCAACGTCCTCACCCTCTTCTAACGCGCCGCAGCAGCCTCGCAAGCAACCGTTTTCCTACACGCCAATCCCCTGCTAGCTTCGCCTCGCCTTTCCGCATCCGAAATCGGTGCGTCGGGAGGGGAAAGTGCGCTTGTGCATCCGTAGAGGGTGTCAACTTTGTATAGTTCGGAGCATCGTCACGCTGCGACTCGGGGTTCGGAAAGGAAAATTGCAATGGCCAAGATTACCGGATTGGGCGGGATATTTTACCTCGCGGAAGACACCGAGGCGACGCGCGCGTGGTATCGCGACAAGCTGGGGATCGATGGCGAATACGGGCCGCAGCTCAACTGGTCGGAGGAAACCGGCGACAAGCCCTATTCGCTGATCAGCCATTTCAAGGATGACAGCTATATCAAGCCGGGCAAAGGCGGCTTTATGATCAATCTGCGGGTCGATGATCTCGACGGATTCGTGGCGCTGTTGAAAGAGCGCGATGTCGAGGTGCTCGACAGTGTGGATGAGGGATATGGCAAATTCGCCTGGGTGCTCGACCCGAACGGGGTGAAGATCGAATTGTGGCAGCAGGTCGAAGCGCCCGAATGAAGCGGCGGGTGCTGGGAGCGATTAGGGCGGCGTTAACGACAATCTGCCAGAATTCGCGCCATGGTGCGGATAGCCGTCATAGCTCTTGCCAGCCTCGCTCTGGGTGCTTGCAGCCTCGTCCCGGCGGGGCGTGGTGGTTCGGCCGAGCCCGCGCGCAGCACGGCGGCGGCGCGAATGCCGGTTTCGGCGGGGGGGCAGCAATGTCTCGCGCAGCTGGGCCAGACGGGATCGCGATTTGCGGCGATCCCCGACGCCTATTACGGGGCCGGCTGCTCGACGCTCAACGCGGTGCGGATCCACGATCTGCGCAGCGACGATGCCAAGGTGGGCGTCAGCAATCTGGGTGCGGTGGCGTGTCCGACGGCCAAGGCCTTTGCCGGATGGGCGCGATACGGTGTCGACCGCGCGGCGCAGCAGATCCTTGGCAGCGAGCTGGTGCGGATCGAGACGATGGGCAGCTATTCCTGCCGCAATATCGCCGGCTCTTCGCGCCGCTCGGCGCATGCAACGGGTGAGGCGATCGACGTCTCGGCATTCATCCTCGCCGACGGACGGCGGATCTCGCTGACCGAGGATTGGGCGGGCGGCACCAGCGCAGAGCGCGAGTTCCTGCGCGTCGTCCATCGCAGCGCCTGCAAGCGCTTCGGAACCGTGCTCGGACCCGAATATAATGCGGCACATCGCGATCATTTCCATCTCGAACGCGTCAAGAACAGCCGGAGCTTTTGCCGCTAGATCTCATGCCCTCTGCGAAGGCTCTATCTTGGCCTCCAGCCGCATTCTGACCGCTTCGGCCGCATGGCTGGCCCCGAGTTTGGTCATCATATTCGCGCGGTGAATCTCGACCGTGCGAGGGCTGATCTCGAGTTCGCGCGCAATCGCCTTGTTGCTGTAGCCTTGGGTAAGCCAGTCGAGCACCTCGCGTTCTCGCGCAGAGAGATGCCCGATCTTGCTGCGGGCATCGAGCATCCTCTGCCGCGCTTCGCCATAGGCTTCCGCCTCACCCTCAAGCGCAGCCAGCGTATTGCGCAGCTTTTCCCGGTCGAGCGGCATCGGCAGGTAGTTGAGAGCCCCGGCGCGCATCGCTTCGACAATCCTGTCCGGGTCGATGTTTTCAGCCACCGCAATCACCGGCAGCCAAATGCCCGATGCAGCGAGATCGTCGATCAACTGTTCGATCCCGCCGATCTCCGGATCATCACGCGCAATCACAATACCCTGCGAGAGCTTCGTTCCGCAAAGCTCGATGCTGTCGCAATAAACCTCTGCGTGATAGCCGAGACCAAAGGCGATATTGGCCAGTTCTGCACGGTTCCGACTCGATGGATCAACAAGGTGAAGCGTCTGTGTGTAGGTCATGCGGGCAATACTGACCTGATAGGCAGCAATCCGCATGCCGATCATCCGCCGATCCCGAGATTCTACCTAGACACACGCACGCGGCGAACCCGTGCTCTCCCGCTGGGTAAGATTACCACCAGATTGGATGTACTTTTCGGAAATTGCCCGCCGAAATACGGACAAACACCTACCCGTTTTTGAAGGTATAGTCGGGCAGCGAATGAAACGCCGACTTGAGCGCATCTCCCCAGCTCGACGAGATCGACTGGAAGTAGTCGTCCTCTGCAGTAATACGCCGCTGATGAGCAGGTTCGAACCGATCGCGTTCGATCACCATCATGTCGAGCGGCAAGCCGACCGAGAGATTGGCCTTCAAGGTGGAGTCGAAGGACACCATCAGCAGCTTCACTGCATCTTCGAAGCTCATATTGCGATCATAGCCACGGATCAGGATCGGGCGGCCATATTTTGTCTCGCCAATCTGGAAGAAGGGCGTGTCGAAACTCGCCTCGATGAAGTTACCTTCGGGGTAAATCATAAACAGGCGCGGTTCCATGCCGTCGATTTGCCCGGCGAGGATGATCGAGGCGGTAAAGCGCCCCTTCCCCCGCGCGCCATTGCTTTCCTGCGTTTCGGCAATGGTCTTGCGGAGCAGCTTGCCGATCTCGGCCGCGACCTGGAACATGGTCGGTGCCTTGAGCAGCGAATTGCCGCGATCTTCAGGTGCCTTGGTGCGCTCTTCCAATTGGCTGATAACCGATTGTGTGGTGGCGAGATTGCCTGCCGTCATAACAGTGACGATCCGCTCGCCCGGCACCTGCCAGTGAAACATCTTCGTGAATACCGAGATATTGTCGACGCCCGAATTGGTGCGGGTGTCGCTCATCATGACCAGACCTTTGTCGAGGATCATGCCGACGCAATATGTCATCGTAATTCCCTTGAAAGCGCCGCCTCACCGGGCCGTCGCGCTATTGTTCTACCTGTTGCTGCTCGACCGCAACACTAACCTCGAGCACATCGTTGGTCGTGCCGAAACTTATACCCTTAATCGGAGCTGCATCCCGGTAGTCGCGCCCCGTCGCCACGCGCACATAGCGCGGATCGGGGCTGATGCCATTGGAAACATCGAATCCGACCCAGCCGAGCCCGTCGATATGCGCTTCGGCCCATGCATGCGTCGCCTCTTGGTCGATCCGGTCATTCATCATCAGGTATCCGCTGACATAGCGCGCCGGAATCTCCATCTCGCGCGCCGCCCCAATGAAGATATGCGCATGATCCTGGCACACGCCCTTACCATGCTCGACCGCCTGCTCCGCCGTCGTGTGAACACCCGTTTCCCCGGTCTGATAGGCAACTTCGCCGCGAATATGCTGCGATAGTGCGTGCAGCGCATCGACGGTTGTTTCGCCCGGAGTATCGAGGTCGCGGATAAACTTGCGCATCGCTGGGCCGGGCCGCGTCAGGTCGGTCTGCCCAAGGAAGCTCCACAAAGGCAGGTGACCTGAATGGCGGCCGATCACTCCGGCATTGTCTTCCGTATCAACCAGCCCTTCGCAATGGACCACAACTTCACGCGCACCCTGGTCGACCGAAATCAGCGTTGCGGTGTTGAAATTCTGATCGTCATATTCGAGCTCTTTGGTCGCGTTTTCATAACGCATATTCCACTCAAGGATTTTCTGACCCTGCGTTTCCTTGGGCGTCAGCCGCAAACGCTGGAGAGCATGTGCCACCGGCTCGCGGAAACGATAAGTCGTCGAGTGGCGGATCGAAAGTCTCATGTCGTGAACCGGTAATCTTCAGCTATCGCAGCCCCGATTGCTGCGTTGCGCCAGATGAAATCGCGCAAGAATTCATGCAGCCCGCTGTCGAACACCTGATCGATGGTGAGCTCGCTCATATGCATATCGGCTTCGCGCATCAGCGCATTGCTTTCACCTTCATGCCCGTGAATTTTCGCGAGCGCCGCCAGGTTTTGCCTCAGTGCGGTATGGCAGAATGCGAGGCTTCGCGGGAAGCGATCATCGAGGATCAGGAACTCGACAATCCCGCGCGCATCGATCTGCCCGGCATTAAGCCAGCGGAATGCGCGATCACCCGATACCGAGCGCAGGACATTGTCCCACTGGCTCGTATCAAGGCTTGATCCGACATAGGAAAGCGACGGCAGCAACAGATAGTATTTGATATCGAGTATCCGCGCGACGCTATCTCCGCGCTCGAGAAACGTGCCTGCGCGCGCAAAGTGAAACCCTGCCTCGCGCAGCATCGAGCCAGCCATCGCGCCGTGTACCTGCATCCCGGCCTGCCGCACATCGTGGACGACCTTGCCCAGATTGCCTTGTGCGACCGGACGCTTCATCTGGTCTTTCAGGTTCATCCAGCTCTCGTTGATCGCTTCCCACACTTCGCTCGAAATCGAGCTGCGTACCATCCGTGCATTGGTGCGCACCTGCTCAAAAGTGCTGAGAATATTGGCACTGTTCTCCTTGTCGCGCAGGATGAAATTCCACGCGTTGGAGCCTTCATAGCTGTCATAACGCGCTTCGAATGCCGCCTGTTGGCCGGATGTCTTGATTACCGAGCGCCATTCTTCCTCGGCCTTGGTATGATCGCGCGTGAGCGCCATTCGCAGCCCTGCATCGAGCAAGCGCGCAGTGTTCTCGGCCCGCTCGAGATAGCGGAACATCCAGAAGATGCCGTTGGCGGTCCGACCTAGCATGATGCGCTCCACCTGCTCATTCAGCCAGCACCCATGTGTCTTTGGTGCCGCCACCCTGGCTCGAGTTCACCACCAGTGAACCTTCTTTCAGCGCCACGCGCGTCAGACCGCCGGGCGTGATCGTCACGCCATCTGGTGACACAAGCACATATGGCCTGAGATCAACATGGCGCGGGGCAAGCCCCTTGCGGGTGAAAATTGGTGTTGTCGAAAGCGACAAAGTCGGTTGCGCGATATAGTTACCTGGCGAGCGCTGCAGTTTCTTGCGGAACTCGGCGATCTCTTTCTTGGTCGCGGTTGGACCGATAAGCATGCCGTAGCCGCCCGATCCGTGGACTTCCTTTACCACCAGTTCTTCGAGGTTATCGAGCACGTAAGCGAGGCTGTCTTCATCGGCGCAGCGCCATGTCTGGACATTGGGCAACAGCGGCTTCTCGCCGGTGTAGAATTCAACGATTTCGGGCATGTAGCTGTAAACGGCCTTATCGTCCGAAACGCCCGTCCCCGGAGCGTTGGCGATCGTAACCCCGCCCGCCCGATAGACGTCCATGATCCCCGGTACACCGAGCATGCTCTCAGGATTGAACGTCAGCGGATCGAGAAACTCATCATCGATCCGGCGATAGATCACATCTAGCGGCTGGTAGCCGCGTGTGGTGCGCATCTGCACCCGACCATCAACCACGCGCAGATCGCTACCCTCGACCAGTTCCGCGCCCATCTGGTCGGCGAGGAAAGCATGCTCGAAATAGGCGCTGTTGTAGATACCCGGCGTCAGTACCGCCACGGTCGGCTTGCCCTTGCAGGCTGGCGGAGCGCAGGCGGCGAGGCTCTTTGCCAGGCTTCGCGGATATCCTGATACGGGTTCGACCTGCACATCGCTGAACAGTTCGGGAAACATTGCCATCATCGTTTCGCGATTTTCGAGCATGTAACTCACACCCGAGGGCGTACGGGCATTGTCTTCCAGCACGTACCAGTCATTCGGCCCGGTACGCACAAGATCGATACCGACAATATGCGTGTAAACTCCGCCCGGCGGAGTAAAGCCGACCATCTGCTGCAGCCATGCTTCGTTGTTACGGAACAGCCGCTCGGGCACGCGACCCGCGCGAATGATTTCCTGCCGGTGATAGAGGTCGTGCATGAACGCGTTGAGCGCGCTGACCCGCTGTTCGATCCCGCGCGTGAGTTTGCGCCATTCACCCGCGCCGATGATGCGCGGAACCATGTCGAACGGGATCAACCGTTCCTCGGCCTCATCCTCGCCATAGACGTTGAAGGTAATACCTGTCTTGCGAAAGGCGCTTTCCGCATCGCGATGTTTGCGGCGCAGCCATTTGGGATCCTGCTCGTCAAACCAGTCGCAATAGCCATCATACGCAGGACGAACCGCGTCGCCGTCTGCGAACATCTCGTCGAATTTTTCTGGCGTATCGCCCATGATCCCCCGGTCAGACAGTGGCCCCTATCGCGCTTGGAAAGCTCCGCCACCCCGCATTTCCTGCGGTGTATACCGAACCAAGCTCTCAGAGCGCTTCAAGTTCCCGCAAAACCGCCCGGATGCATTCGGGCGAATAGGAAAAGCCGATATGATTGCAGCGCAAGGCCACCGCACGGTCGCGTTCGCCCGGCTTTCCGCACGAACTGCGCGGGCTGACTATGCCGTCGCGTGCGCTCCAGAAAGCAACGGTTTCAACTGGCGGTTTCTCGGTAACGTCGCCCTCGATTGGCGGTTGGTCGACTTTGTGCCCGGTGATGAACTGATAGACGCGCCAGGCATTGTTGCTGCGCGGATTGCCCGAAAAGGGTGAGCCCATGGTTATGACCTTGGCAACCTTGTCCGGATGGCGCTTGGCCAGCTCGCGCGCGAACAGACCGCCGAGGCTCCAACCCACGAGCACAACATCGCGCCCGTAACGTTGATGGATATCGACCAGCCGCTCTTCGAGAAAGGCAACGTTTTCGGGCGTTGGACCAAAGTTGAAGCCCATCCCCCAACGCTTGGCCTTATGCCCGGCCCTTTCCAGTTGCTGCGCCATGTAGCGCATTCGAACCGGATGCGTGGCGAAGCCGGGAAGCAGCATCACGGTACGCGGAGTATCGGTCGGCGCGATATCCATGGAGCGGAACAGGCGCAAAATCGGCTCGATAACCACGCGCGCCTCAGCCAGAGTATGCCGGATCCTCGGCCGCTCGGCAGGCTCGACATCGGACTGCCGCGCCAGTTCGACCCGCTTGGCAAATTCAACCTGTGTCAAAGCAGGCGGCGCCTCGCCGGTCCGCGTTTTGGTGGGCTTGATCAGGGGCAAGAGCCGATCCGTTCCGACTTCATCGAGACTTTCATGGTCATCTCGCCGACAAAGCCCAGACCGAGATTCATATCCATCACCATATCCGTCGCTTCGGGTTCGAGTGTGCCAGCAATGGCAATATTGGCCGAGGCGCCCAACGCGGCATCACAGGCCAGCTTCGCATCGAGCTGCGATCCATCGGCATCAAACTGCGTGAAGTTGCAGCTAAGCCCGTCCTGCGCCTCGCCCAGTTCGCGGACAAAATCCTTGTAGCCCTTTGCCGCCTCTGCCTCGGTTACACAGTGCTCTTCGATCTCGTTTTCAACTTGAGCTTCCTGCTTCATTTTTTCGAGATCCTCGGGTGAAGCGCCCGGGACATCGAATTCGAGCACCTTGGTCGTCCGGCGATACAGGCCTGCCACTGGCAGCGGGAGCTCTCTCACTTCGGCTTCAATCTGCTCCTGGCTGACGGCATCGACCGGTTCTTCGGCATCCGATCCGCAAGCGGCAAGACTGATAGCAAAAAGCGGGGCGACCACGATAAAACGCATGAAATTCTCCGGAAAATTGGACTGTCAAACTACCAACACTATCTGCTGCTGCCAACCGCTTGCCCACCGGAGAAATATTCCCCATATGTTCCGGCATGACAGAACTCGTAATTCGCCGCGGACTCGAAGAACCTGATACAAGCGAGGAGTTCGTTCCGCATAAACCCGCACGTCCGGAAAAATCGATGGGCGGCAAGAAGTTCGAACTGGTGTCGGATTACCAACCGGCGGGCGACCAGCCGCAAGCGATTTCCGAACTGGTCGCCGGGGCAAAGGACGACGAGCAAACGCAGACGCTGCTCGGGGTAACGGGTTCGGGCAAGACATTCACGATGGCAAAGGTGATCGAGGAACTGCAGCGCCCTGCCCTTGTTCTCGCGCCCAACAAGATTCTCGCCGCACAGCTCTATGGTGAGTTCAAGAGCTTCTTCCCGAACAATGCGGTCGAGTATTTCGTCAGCTATTACGACTATTACCAGCCAGAAGCCTACGTGCCGCGCTCGGACACCTATATCGAGAAGGAATCGAGCGTAAACGAGGCGATCGACCGGATGCGTCACTCGGCAACCCGCGCGCTGCTCGAACGCGACGATGTGATCATCGTCGCCTCGGTTTCCTGCCTCTACGGCATCGGTTCGGTCGAAACCTATTCGGCAATGATCTTCGACATCAAGAAAGGCGAAAGCGTCGATCAGCGCGAGTTGATCCGCAAACTCGTCGCGCTGCAATATAAACGCAATGATGCGGCCTTTGCGCGCGGCACATTCCGCGTGCGCGGTGACAATCTGGAGCTCTATCCGAGCCACTATGAAGACATGGCGTGGCGGATCAGTTTTTTCGGCGACGAGATCGAGGAGATCAACGAATTCGATCCGCTAACTGGGACGAAAGGCGCGAGCCTCGACAGCGTGCGGGTCTATGCAAATTCGCATTATGTGACGCCCGGCCCGACGATGAAGCAGGCGACCGAAGCGATCAAATTCGAGCTCAAGGAGCGACTCAAGGAGTTGAACGAGGAAGGTCTGTTGCTGGAGGCACAGCGCCTCGAACAGCGAACCAATTTTGACCTAGAAATGATCGCGGCCACCGGCTCATGCGCAGGGATCGAGAACTACTCGCGCTTCCTCACAGGGCGCTTGCCCGGCGAGCCACCGCCAACGCTGTTCGAATACCTGCCCGAGAACGCGCTGCTCTTCGTCGATGAGAGCCACCAGACCGTACCGCAAATCGGCGCGATGTCGAAAGGCGACCACCGCCGCAAGATCACGCTCGCGCAATATGGTTTCCGCCTGCCCAGCTGTATCGACAACCGCCCGCTGCGCTTCAATGAATGGGACGCGATGCGCCCGCAGACCTTCTGCGTTTCGGCCACACCTGGCGGGTGGGAGATGGAGCAGACCGGCGGCGTGTTTGCCGAGCAGGTCATTCGCCCGACAGGTCTGATTGACCCCCCGGTCGAAATACGCCCGGTCGAAGATCAGGTGCAGGATTGTATCGACCAGTGCCGCCAGACTGCGGAGAAGGGCTATCGCACGCTCGTCACCACACTGACCAAGCGTATGGCGGAGGACTTGACCGAATTTATGCACGAAGCTGGCCTGAAGGTCCGCTACATGCATTCGGACGTCGAAACGCTTGAGCGCATCGAACTGATCCGAGATCTAAGGCTCGGCGTCTACGATGTGCTGGTTGGTATCAATCTGCTGCGCGAAGGGCTCGATATTCCCGAATGCGGGCTGGTGTGCATTCTCGATGCGGACAAGGAAGGCTTCCTGCGCAGCGAGACCTCGCTGGTGCAAACGATTGGCCGCGCCGCCCGAAACGTCGATGGCAAGGTCATTCTATACGCCGACCGCATTACCGGCAGCATGGAACGCGCGATGGCCGAAACCGAACGTCGCCGCGAGAAACAGCGCGCTTTCAACGAAGAGCAGGGCATCACCCCGCAAACGATCAAGCGCGACATCGCCGATATTGTCGCCCACACGGCAAGCAAGGACGGCGTTGTGGTCGATACCGGCGATGACGAGGTCAACAATCTCGTCGGCCACAATCTGCGCGCCTATATCGAAGACCTCGAAAAACGCATGCGCGACGCCGCCGCCGATCTGGAGTTCGAGGAAGCCGGTCGCCTGCGTGACGAAATCCGCAAACTGGAAGCGGACGAGTTGGGTCTGCCTGACGAGGAGAAGAAGGCGCCGCTGATCGGGCGCGCGACCGAGGGCAAGCCGGGAACGCGCAAGATGCGCTACGGGAAGACGCAGCGGAAATTTGGGAGATAATTCGGGATAATCCAAACATGCAGGGCCGTTTCGGACCGATACGGAAAAAGTGTGCAAAAAGGTGTGTGGATTACAGTTGACCAACCACTAGTCCGTGTATTCATAGGTAGCTGCACGCAAAACGAGGCAGCCAATGACATCCTTCGAAACCACCATGATCATCCTGACTACCTTGTTGGTAGTCGTCGCCATTATCGCTGCGGTAATCGCCGCTTTCCAGGCGGGGCGAAAGAAATAGGCAGTTGCAACCCATCTCCGTCATGCTGAACTTGTTTCAGTATCCATCTTGCTTAACCAAACCGTCCGAGAAGTTTGGGCCATGGACCCTGAAACAAGTTCAGGGTGACGATAGAACGGTGGTTCAATCACCGTGAAATTCTGCCTAAAGCAACCGCCTAACCACCCCTCTTCCGCCGATGGTAGGTAAGCGCCAGCCGGATACAGCTGCCGAGCTGCTCCTTGGGTAATTCGCCCGTCAGCGGCACGACCACCGCCCGGTTGCCTTCGAATTCCAGTTCATCGTCAAACAGGCTGCGATATTCGTCCACCAGTGTCGTCTGGCAATTGACGAACATCGCTGCGTGATCGGGATATTTCTTGTGCCGACCAAGGCGGATGGTCGTTCCGGCCTTGGTCGCGTCGGTGAGATAAGCAGGCTCGCCCCATTTGAGCGTTTCGGTTAGCGGGCCAACTTCGCAATCCTCCGCAACCTCCAAAATCAGCGCACGAATTTCGAGCAGCCGCTCATGCAGATTGCCATCCAGTTTGGTATAGGCCTCTTCCACCTCAGGACACATCCGCTTGCTCCGCGCGGGTGAATATCTGATGGTTGCCCTTCACCCATGTTTCGCCGCCGTCGGTCGAGCGTTCCATTTTCGATTCGAAGCTGTCGGGCGTCACATTGAAACGGGTGAAACGCAGCTTGATGGTGCTGCCGTCGGGATTGGTCACAACGGGCGTCTCGCGCGTCTCCGAGGTATCAGCACCGGTCATCACCCAAAGCTGACCATCCGGGCCGACCGAGACCATCTCGATCTCGCTGGTCGCGGGGCGATGATAGAACATGATCGCTGCGGTCTGGTTGATATCGGGAATGGTGGTCACACCGCTAACGACCTTGCCGGGCACAACCCATTCAAATTCATAAGTGCCGTCGAGCGCCCCCGCCACGCTGCCGTCGTCGCGAAGGAACGTAGTGGTAACATTCCATTTGCCGACGGCATGGTGGAGCTGCTCGACAACGGATGCGGCTTCGGCGGTCTCGGTTTGGTCGGCAGGTTCGTGAGCGTGTATGACCGTTGGCGTTGTCAAAAGAAACAATGAAGCAACGAGTTTACGCATGATGAAATCCTTCCGGAAGGCACAATAGGGACGAATTAACGAAACGCGAAATAGGCTCTCTCCAGCCCTGGTCTTGCAAATTTCTGCAAGGAGACGATAGGCATCGCTAAAATGTCGAGATTGCCGCCCCTTGCCCAGCTCGCCGTAGCTATTGCCGCCGCCGTTGCGCTGGCCGGATGCGAACCTGCCCCGAACAATGAGCCAGGGCCGCGCGGGGACACAATGGCAGGACGAGAAGGGCCGATGGCACCAATCGACTCGCCGGATACCAAGGGCGCTGTTTGGGCCGCCAGCAACCAGACCGATCGCCTGGTTTACGGGAAACCGGGCGAAACGCCCCTGATCGCGCTACAATGCTTGCGCGAGGGAACCCAACCGACAATCCGCATCACCCGCTTCGTAGCGACCGATGCAGAGGCGAAGGCGTTTATGGCGCTGATCGGGAACGGCCATACAGCCCGGTTACCCGTGGATGCGCGCTGGACCGGGCGGGTCTGGCTATGGGAAGGGGTTTACAGTGCCGAGAATCCCGAACTCGACGTTTTGTCGGGCCCGAGGCAGGTAGAAATGACGATCCCGGGCGCGGGGAGCGTTATTCTGAATTCGAGCCCGCATCCGCGCCAGTTGATCGAACAGTGCCGTTCGACCGAGAAACCGCCGGCCCAACCGCCTTCGCCTTAGAGGCCAGCAAATCGGGCGCAAGCACCTGCGGCAAGACCTCGGGTTCGTCGCCCGGCGCAAACCACACATAGTGCGGAATACCTGCAACGCCTTGTTCGGCCAGATATGCGGCGATACCCTCGTCGCGGCGAGTCCAGTCGGCGCGGATTACGATTACACCTGCATCGTCAAAAGCGTTGCGCGTTTCCTCGCGTTCTATGGCCACCGCCTCATTCGCCTTGCAGGTGATGCACCAGTCGGCGGTAAACCAAAGGAACACCGGTTTCCCGCTCGAAAGCGCCTTCGCCAGCGTCTCTTCGCTAAACTCCACCGGATCGAGCACCGACTGTGCCGCAGTCCCACGCTCGGTCGAGTAAGCGTTCGGGAGCGCGAAGGCTGCAAAAATCACAAAGGGCGCGGCGATCAGGCCGAAAGCTGGCCATGCCATCTTGCCATGCTTCTGCAGCCGGCCCACTACCGCCAGCGCTATCAGAATACCGCCAAGCAGGATCATCGCCATCAGCGCAAAGCCCTGCCCGCCGATCCGCGCGGTCAGCCAAACCAGCACCAGCGCGGTCACGCCCATCGGTATCGCCATGGCCTTGCGGAATTTCGCCATCCACGGGCCAGGTTTGGGTAGCCGCTTCCGCAGCGCCGGGAACAACCCTACTGCCAGAAACGGCAAGGCAAGGCCTAAACCCAACGCCGCGAACAGAAGCAGAGCCTCCGTCGCCGGCAGGATCAAGGCCGCGCCCAGAGCTGCCGCCATAAATGGCCCGGTGCATGGTGTGGCAACAAAGGCGGCGAGCAGGCCAGTGCCGAACGCGCCCGTTGGCTTGCCGCCGAACAGACCAAGCTCGGGCAGTTCGAACAGCCCCGCAAAATTGAACGTGATGATGACCGTGAGGACCAGAAGGAGGATCACCACCCATGGTTCCTGTAACTGGAACGCCCAGCCAACCTGCTCACCCGCCGCACGCAGCGCAAGCATAAGAGCGCCGAGCGCAACGCAGGCGAGCACAGCCCCTGCGGTGTAGGCTATTCCATCCTTGCGCGCCGTGGCCTCATCCACGCCCGCTTTCGCCAGCGAGAGCGCTTTCAGGCTCAGTATCGGGAACACACAGGGCATGATGTTGAGGATCAGCCCGCCTAACAGTGCCGCCATCAGCAACAGCGGAAGCGGCGGCGTATCGCCGACCGGCTTTTTCAGCAACACGCCATCATCGGGCACATCTCCTTTCACAGCCTCGAAACGCACGCCCTCGCCTTCGCTGAAGGATAGGATTGCTTCCAAAGCCTCCAGATCACCGGCGCGACCCGAAAGCGCGATCTCCGCAATCAGGGTGTCCCCGGCACGCCAGAAGCTCTGCCGCGCCGCATATTCCACCAGATCGGGCGTCGCGAGAAATACGTGCGGGTCACCCAGCGCGACACTCTCGGGCAACGGGATTGCGATACGAAGCGTGTCGTCTGCCAGCTCGAATGCCGCCTTGCTGTCGAGCATGGGCGGAATCGCGGCACGCCATGTGGCGAAGCGCGCATCACCGAAGTCGCCCTCTCCGACTGGCAGATCAAGAGCCAGCGAACCGCGTTCTGGCACGCAGATCTCGTCGGTGCAGGCAAGCCATTCGGCGTCGAGCGTGATGGACGCAATGCCGCGCGCTGTATCGGCGGGCACGGTCAGCGGGACGAGAACCGCATAGTCGCCCTCGTAGATATGATTCATCAACCCGCTGATCAGCAGTCGCTCGGGGGACCGGGTATTGCGGTTCTCCGACCGACCAACCCTCGGGCAGTTTCCCATCGAGCTCGATCGCATAGCCAGCGTCACCCGGGTTTTTCCAGTAGCCGTGCCATTCTTCGCTGACCGGCTCGAAATGGATCGCGACATAGACCTGTTCGCCAGGCGAAGCGGCGCGTTCGGCGACCAGCGTGGCCGAGATATTGGGATCATCGCCCCGCAGGCTCTGCGCCAATGCCGCTTGCGCAGAAACAAACGCCAGAAGAGCGACAAACAAGGCGGCAGCCTGTCTTGCAGCAGAGCCAATCGCCGCCGTCACTTCCAATCTCCTTGCCACAATGCTGTCGGGGCATTTAGGAGTTGCCGCAGCAACACTCAACATGGCCCATGACATGATCGGGATATTGTGAATGAACGAGAAACGCGATCTCCTGATCCTGGGTGGCGGACTGGTCGGCATGACGCTGGCGCTGGCTGCTGCTCGCAAGGGCATTTCGAGCCATGTCATCGACCGCGCCGATCCGGCTGAACTGACCGCCGAGGGCTTCGATGGACGCGCTTCGGCGATTTCTACCGCCAGCTGGAACCTGTTCACCAATATCGGGCTGGGCGACCGGCTTGAGCCACACGGTTCGCCCATTGATACGATTGCAGTGACCGACCAGATGAAGCCCGGCGAGATTACCTTCACCCCCGAACCGCATGAAGGATCGCTCGGCAGGATGTTTGCCAATCGCGAGTTGCGTCTGGCGCTGTTCGAAGCCGCGAAGGGCGAACCGCTGATTTCGTGGCATGCAAAGAGCGACGTGATCGAGCGTCATCGCGGCGAACACGGTGTCTCGGTGGATCTGGCTGGGGGAAACACGCTGGCGGGCAATCTGCTGATCGGTGCCGAGGGACGCGGATCACCAACGCGCGAGGATGCCGGAATTGTCATCGCCAAGTGGGACTATCGCCACCGTGCGATCATCGCCGGGCTGACGCATGAGAGATCGCACGAGCAGGTTGCGTGGGAGATTTTCTATCCTGCCGGGCCATTCGCCCTGCTGCCAATGCTAGACCTGCCCGATGGCCGCCATCGCAGCGCGCTGGTGTGGACGGTGGATGAAAAGGATGCGGCAGGCACGCTCAAACTCTCCGACCGTGCCTTTCTGGCGGAAGTCGACAAGCGAATGGGTGATATTTTCGGCGAGATTACTTCGATTGGGCCACGCTCCTCTTTCCCGCTCGGTTTCCATCACACGGCCAAGATTACCGCTCCCCGCCTTGCGCTGGTTGGCGATGCCGCGCACGGCATTCATCCGATTGCGGGACAGGGTCTCAATCTCGGTCTGCGCGATGTTGGTGCGCTGGTGGATGTTCTGGCCGATGGAATGCGGCTCGGCCTCGAACCAGGCGATGCGCAACTGCTCACCAAATACGAAAACTGGCGCGGGCTCGACAGTTTCATGGTTGCGCTGGCAACCGATGGGCTGACGCGCCTGTTCGGCATCCCGGGCAAAACCGCATCAGCGATTCAGGCGATTTGGGCATGGGCAGGGGTGCAACGCATGCCACCTGCACTCAAGACGCTGGTTCATGGACGAAGCGCGCGGCGTGTTTCCGGCGAGTATGCCCGAATTGCTGCGCGAGCTAGTTCGACCTACTTTCGTCAGCTGGGCTGGGTTGCTCGATAGGCTGCCCCGACCGGTCGCGCAGACGGCGGGGTTCGAGCACGGCTGATGTCTCGATCAGATCGAGCGCCCGCTGCGCCGCCGCATAGCGCCGTGCATCCGCGATCCATGCTTCGGCATTGGCCGCGCCGGGAAGATTCTCAACCTCTTCGATTGCCGCCGAAGTCCGTCCGCTCTCGAGAAACAGCCGCGCGCGCTCCAGTCGCCTTTGCGGTTGCGGTGACGGTGCGCTTTCGCGGCGCACAACAAACAGCTCTCCAAGCTCGCGCTTGAACCGCTCCCAGGAAGGTTCTTCGGTCGTCTCGGCCAATTTCGGGGCGAGCCCCTCGAGCCGGGCAAGCAAATCGCTCAGCGTTATCGGGTCGCGCGACGTTTCAATCACGGTGTTTACCGCGTTGGGCAGCGCGTCGCTGAACCGCAGCCGCAATTGATCCGCCAAATAGCCGAGCTCCGCGCCGCGCTCCAGCGAACGCCGCGTCGCGAACGCGATTAACAAGCCCTCTGCGCGTGCTGCGTTGCCAGAGGCCGCCTGCGCCTGCAGATCGAGCCTGGCAAGCCGTTGTTCCGCAGCAGCCAGTCTTTGTTCCAAGCCGCCCTGCTGTTCCTCGACGCGCTCGACCGCTTCGGTCGCCTCTTCGGCAGCTTCTTCAACCGCCTCGCTCGTCGGACTGGCGGCAGGCTCCGCTTCGGCACTCTCGTCGGTTTCCGCGAGCTTCGCGGGCTCGACCACCACCGGCTCTTCGTCTCCCCCGATGCGCGGGGTGCCATCCCAGCTCATATAACCCACGACCAGCGCACCCAGCAGGAATGCGGACAACACCACGCCAATAATGGCAGCCCATGATCCGCTTTTGCGGGGTTTGGTAGTGAACCGGTCCATCTATACCTGTCTTGCAGCGTTCTGCGCCCTATCAGGCACATTCTTGCCGATTCATTGACACATGTTTTCGATCATGGCCAGCAATGCGCTGTCGTTTGGTTCGGGAGCGATGGCGACACTCTTCCACCCGGCACCAGCCGCATCGGCGATGCGCTGTCCCAGAACCGCGAGCCGCACATTTCCAGCTTTGACCCCCAACCTACTACATTGTCTGGAAAAATGCCTCGCCGCTTCTGCCGAGTGGAGCAGAATAACAGGGCCGCTTTCCAGTCTATTTGCAAGATCAGTAGGCGCGTCGAGAGGATGGGCACGATAAACGACGATTTCTCCGATGCGCAATTTGTCGCATGGCGAAAGCTCCACGCGGTGCTCGCCGCTCAATCGCAGTAACCGCCGGGGTTGGCCTTGCATTTGATCAAGCAATCGCTGCAACCCACCCTTACCTACCTGAGCAATCTGAAATCCTGCCCGTTCGGCCATGTCAGCCGTCGCCTGACCAACGGCATAGACGGGGAGGTCGAGAAGCTTCGCAAGCTGGGGGCCACCGTGCCGGATCGCGTTGGCGCTGCCGATCAACAGTCCGTCAAATTCCGCTGGATCAGGCGCATCCCAACGGACCGGCTGGATCTCAAATAACGGGATCCCGGTGATCTCCAATCCATGCTCACGCCCGCGCTCCAGAGTTGTGGACAAGCCCGGTTCTGGTCTGATGCAGATGATCGCGTCAGCCATCACGCCCCGGCAAACAACTTGGCGACTTGCGCGGGCGACTTGGCCAGCAGATTTTCACCGAGTGCGCAGAATCTGGCAAGATCATCTGCCTTCGCTTTTGCCTCACCTTCGATCCGCACCGCGCCATCAGCGCTGAAAATTGCCGCACGTAGAGCAATCTGATCTCCGCTCACCGTGCTCAAACACGCTATTGGGCTGTGACATGTTCCGCCCAACCCTTCGAGCAGCGCGCGCTCGGCCATTACAGTGTTACGGCTTGTTGAATCGTCGATTGCCGCGAGCAGACCTAACGTTTCGACGTCGTCCCGATTGCATTCGACTCCAATCGCCCCCTGCGCCGGGGCGGGTAGCCAGTCACTGGCTTCCAGCGGCGTGCCCGTATCATGCCGGCCCGACCGGATAAGGCCAGCGGCCGCCAGCAATGTCACATCGGCGTCACCCGCCGCCAGCTTCGCCAGCCGGGTAGCGACATTCCCTCTGAACAACACGATCTCGCAATCCGGGCGATGATGCAGCATCTGCGCGGCCCGCCTTGGTGCGCTGGTCCCGATTTTGGCATCGCGCGGAACTTCCTGGATTGACGCCGCCCCGATCAGGACATCGCGAACGTCTTCGCGCGGAAGCACCGCCGCGATTGCCAGAATGTCGGGGCGCAGCGTCTCGACATCCTTCATCGAATGCACCGCAGCGTCGATCTTACCTTCGGCGAGCCAGATATCGAGCTCGCGCGTCCACAGCGCTTTGCCGCCCAGATCGGCGAGCGCGCGATCCTGTATCTTGTCGCCGCTGGCCCTGACCTTGACCAGCTCGACATCGCTTTCGGCCCAGCCATGCGCTTTGCACAAACGGCGGCGCGTCTCCTCGGCTTGCGCCACTGCAAGCGGTGATTGCCGGGTTCCCAGGCGAAGTTTCGGTTCGATCATCAGAGGCTCATCTGACACATAGCGCGCTTGCCCTAGCCATCCATGTCGCTAAGGGGAAGCGCCATGGGCATCGTTCTCGGCATTGAATCCAGCTGCGACGAGACGGCAGCAGCGCTTGTCACCACAGAGCGCGCAATCCTTGCGCAGGGGATTGCCTCCCAGATCGAAGACCACGCCCCTTATGGCGGCGTCGTGCCCGAAATCGCGGCGCGCGCGCATGCCGAAAAGCTTAGCCCGATGATCGCCGAGGTGATGAACGAGGCGGGACTGGAACTTGCACAACTTGACGCTATCGCCGCAACCGCAGGACCGGGCCTGATTGGCGGGGTAATGGTCGGGCTCGTCAGTGCCAAAGCGCTGGCGATGGCTAGCGATGTCCCGCTGATCGCGATCAACCACCTTGAGGGACACGCGCTTTCGCCGCGACTTGCCGATCCGGCTTTGGAATTTCCTTACCTTCTGTTGCTTGTTTCGGGCGGACATTGCCAGGTTTTACGGGTCGAGGGTGTCGGGCAATATCGCCGGCTCTCGACAACCATCGACGATGCGCTGGGCGAGGCGTTCGACAAGTCCGCCAAGATATTGGGACTCGGCTATCCCGGTGGACCAGCGCTGGAAAAACTGGCGTTGGAGGGCGATCCGTCGGCCGTGCCGCTTCCGCGCCCGCTGGTCGGCAGCGACGAGCCGCATTTCTCCTTCGCGGGTCTCAAAAGCGCGGTAATGCGCGCCAAGGATAGCGGGAAGCATCGCGATGCGGATATTGCGGCAAGTTTCCAACAAGCCGCCATCGATTGCCTGATCGACCGGTTGGAGGCTTCATCCGAGTTGACCGATCCCACATCGACGCTCGTCGTGGCAGGCGGTGTTGCGGCCAACAAGGCAATCCGCGCCGCTCTCGAGGCATTCGCGGCGGATCGATCCATGAAATTTGTTGCTCCACCCATGGCCCTGTGCACCGATAACGCTGCCATGATCGGCTGGGCAGGAGTCGAGCGACTGGCTTCGGGACAGTCGGACCCGCTCGATTTCGTCGCAAGACCGCGCTGGCCGCTCGATCCCGACGCAGAGCCCGTTCGCGGCGCGGGAGCCAAAGCATGAAGCAGGTCGGTGTAATTGGCGGCGGCGCATGGGGCACAGCTCTGGCTCAGATGCTCGCATCGGATGGGCGTGATGTGCTGTTGTGGGCCCGCGAAAAAGATGTCGTCGCCGATGTCAACGCAAATCACGCGAACAGCACGTTCCTGCCATCGGCCAGATTGGCCAAGACAATCAAAGCGACCGGTGATCTCGGCGATCTGGCAATATGCGATGTGATCCTCGCAGTCGCTCCGGCCCAGCATCTCGGGGCGGTTTTAGAGCAAATGGCCAAGCATCCCACCGATCTGGTCCTCTGTAGCAAGGGTATCGAGGCGACCACCGGACGGTTGATGAACGATGTCGCGCGCGATGCCGCTCCGGGCAGTACGCTGGCGATCCTCTCCGGTCCAACCTTCGCGCACGAAGTTGCCGATGGATTGCCCACCGCCGTTACGTTGGCCTGTAGCGGCGGCGAGGAGCAGTGGAACCGCCTCAAACCCGTAATCGCGCGCCCGCAATTCCGCCCCTATTTCAGCGACGATGTTGTCGGTGCGGAGATCGGCGGTGCGGTCAAGAACGTGCTCGCGATTGCCTGCGGCGTCGTCGATGGGCTCGGGTTGGGCCAGAATGCCCGCGCGGCACTGATCGCGCGTGGTTATGCGGAAATGCTGCGTTTTGGCGAGGCCTTGGGCGCGCGGAGCGAAACACTGTCGGGCCTGTGCGGCCTGGGCGATCTCGTACTCACCTGCTCGTCGACCTCAAGCCGCAATTTCTCGCTCGGTAAAGCTCTGGGCAAGGGGCAATCGGCTGCCGATCTGATGTCCGACCGCAAGACCGTAGCCGAAGGCGCGCATACTGCGCCAGTTCTCGACCGCCTTGCAGAAGAGCGCGGCATTGCGATGCCCATCGTCGGCGCGGTGAATGCGATACTCGGCGGCAAAGCAGCCTCCGAAGCGGTCGCTGCTCTGCTCGCCCGTCCCCTGCGCGCCGAACAGGAAGGTTCCAGCCAGGACGGCAGCGAGTGAGCGATCCGGTTGCACCACCACCGTCTGCCTCGGGCGCGGATGATGATATGCAGGCGCTCGCCAAGGGCGGGCGAACCAACACGTTCGGTTTTGTCCTGCGGCTCGCCGCGCGCATCCCGTTCCTGCTGATCGCAACGCGGCTCTACGGACCGGAGGCACTCGGGCGTTTCGCTTCGGCATTCGTGTTGATCGAAATCGTCGCCTTGGTGTGCTCGCTCGGGGAAAAACGCGGTCTCGCGCAAAGACTGACCGAAGGGGAGGATCCTGCGGTCAATCTCGTGTTTGACGGGTTGCTGCTGGCTCTGCTCTTCTCCAGCATCGTCGCTCTGGCACTATGGGCCTTCCCCGCGCCGATGTTCCCCAACGGGATGAACAGCCCGATGGATATGTGGCTGGTGATCACCATCCCGGCTTTTGCGCTGACCGAAATCCTGCTGGCCGCGCAGGCCTATCGCTACGACATCGCAACGACCGTTCGCGCGCGCGCGGTGGTCGAGCCATGGACGATATCGATCATGGCGGGTGTGTTCTTCTTTATTCCGGCAACGCGCGATGCGGGGCTGGCTCTGGCCTATATCGCTTCGGTTTTTGCAGCCCTGCTGACCGCCGCATGGCCGTTCTTCAAAACTTACGGTTTCCCGACGGGATGGCGGCCTCATCCGGTCTATATGGTCAAGATGACCGGCCGCGCTTTGCCGTTGGTCGGGGCCGACGCGATCGAGCGAGGCACGAGGCTTCTTGATATTTTCATCCTCGGTTTCTTCGCTCAACCTTCGGCGGTCGCGATCTACTACGTTGCGCAGCAGATCGCGACGCTGCCGCAGAAACTCAAACAGAGCTTCGAGCCAATCCTGAGCCCGGTCATCACCAAGAACCTGAAGAAGAAGAACTTCTCCGCCATTGCCGCGCAAGTTCGCCAGGTCGGCTTCTGGATCATTGCAATCCAGCTCGGCATTGCGCTCATTCTAGGGGTGCCGGGTGAAGCCGTTATGGGTCTGTGGGGACCGGAATATGTCGGAGGCACAGGCGCGCTGGCATTCCTGCTCGCAGCCGAAGTCGCCGCCGCGATGGCGGTCGTGTCGGAGAGTGTGCTCGTTTACATCGCGCGCAAGCGCAACCTCGCGATCTCCGTCGGCATATTGACGCTGCAGGGCTTGCTGACGGTAGGCTTGATCATGCTCGCAGAGCGCTTGGGCTTCGGGGAGCCATTCAAGGCTGCAGGAGCGGCAGCTGCTCTGTTGATCGCGCTCGCCGTATCGAGCCTCATCAAAGCGCTGCTATTGAAGAAACTTCTTAAGGCTCCAGTCAGCAATTGGCGCTGGGCGTTGGTCTGGGCGACCGGTCCAGCTGTCGTCGTCGGCTACGCCGCGACCTTCCTGCCCGAATGGGCCGAGCTGATCTTCGGTATCCCGGCGATATTGCTGACCTATGGGTGGATCATATGGAACCGGGGATTCGGCCCCGAAGACCGTGTGCTGTTCCGCAAGAATCTGGGCAATTCATCAGAATAGACACGCGGGAAAACGGTGCGCAGCCTCTTTCACGTTCCATCGGTGCTGGCTAAGATGCAAACATGCCCGTCCGTCCATCCATAGCGCTTATCGCCGGAGCCATCACGACCACCGCCACGGCCATGTTCGGCGCGGCGAACACCGCCGAGGATTTTGCTGGCGAGTTGGACAATCGTACTACTGCAGCGCTTTCGGAACTGGGAACGAATGGCGTCAAGGCAACCTTTGCCACAGGAAATGGCTGGCCGTCGCGTCATCCGAGCCTGTCGGGCGGCGAAAATCTCGACGAAGCAGCACGCGCAGAGGCGGCCAAGACGGTCGCGGCTGTGCCAGGAGTAGGTGGAATACGCTGGGCAGACGGCACCATGATCGCCGAAAGCGGCACCCGGCCGCTTACACCGCTCCACTGCCAGGAAGATGTCAACGCCCTGCTTCGCGCGCGGACGATACGGTTCGAGGAATCGCGCAGCACGCTCGATACGGCAAGCCGCGAACTGCTCGACGAGGTCCAAGCAGCGCTGCGACCGTGCGTGGGGAGCATTATCGCGGTTACCGGGCATACCGACAATTCGGGGCCTGAGCCCGGAAATCTCGAACTGTCGCGCGAACGCGCCAATTCGGTTCGCAACGCGCTGATCCGGCGCGGAATCCCGCGGGACGGTCTGCGCGCACGCGGCGTAGGATCGAGCCAGCCTGTCGATGGCCTGGACCCTTCGGACCCGGCCAATCGCCGGATCGAGTTTTCTGTCATCGCAACCGAGCCGCTGCTGCCTACACCCATCGATACGCCGGGGGCTCGCTGAAATGCCAATCTGGATCGAGCTCGTATTTTTGCTGCTTGGGCTATACGCGCTGGGGTTGGGTATCGGCTGGCTGATATGGGGTCGCGGCGACTTTATCGCTCCCAGAGAGACAAGCGTTCAATCAAACGAAAGTAACGAAACATGATCGAATTGCTCAAGGCCAACTGGCCGATAGCCATACTCGCAGTGGTCATCGGAATTCTGGTTGCGTGGTGGATCTTCGTTGCCATGCGCCGGACCAAGGTGGAAACCGATACCAGCGATGTGCTCGATGAAGGCCAGGGTCCGGCATCGCGCAATCAGGCGCTGATCGATGCACCCTCCGCTGCTCCGCCGCAGGTTCCATCGGCGGAAACGCCGGAAACAGTCGAGGCGAATGAACCGAACGCTCCCGAACTCGGCACACCAATCGAAGGCGACGATCTCACCCGCATCAAAGGCGTCGGTCCGAAGCTCAAGGCGCTGCTCTACTCGCTTGGCGTCACGAAGTTCTCCGATGTCGCGCAATGGTCGGAAGAGGACATCGACCGGATCGACGCGCAACTTGGAAAATTTGAAGGCCGCATTCGCCGCGATAGCTGGACCGAACAGGCCAAGCTGCTCGCTGCGGGCGACACCGCCGGTTACGAGGGCAAGTTCGGCAAGCTCTAAGAACCGTCCGGTCCAGGCTCGAACTGGAACCTACCGGGCACAGGCATTTCCGCTCTGGAATTGACCGGACGACCATCCTAGAGTTTCTCCCGAACGAGATTGGGAGAACATGATGACCGACGCGCTATTTCCGGTGCCTGATGCATGGGCGAGCAGTGCCCTGCTCGACAATGCGGCCTATCTGGAAAAGTATCAGCGCTCGATCAGGGACGTGGACGGCTTCTGGCGCGAGGAAGCCGGCCGGATCGACTGGATCGAACCCTTCGAGACGGTCAAGGACGCATCCTACGACAAGGACGATTTTCACATCCGCTGGTTCGAAGGCGGGAAGCTAAATATCGCCGCCAATGCGCTCGACCGGCACCTCGAAACACGCGGCGATCAGGTCGCCATCCTATGGGAACCCGACGATCCCTCCGAAGGGGGCCGCACCCTCACTTATAGCGAATTGCACCGGGAGGTCTGCCGCTTCGCAAATGTCCTGAAATCGCGCAGCGTCGCGAAGGGCGACCGTGTAACGATCTACCTGCCAATGGTCCCCGAAGCGGTTGTCGCGATGCTGGCTTGCGCGCGGATAGGTGCGGTGCATTCGGTCGTTTTTGCAGGCTTCAGTCCCGATGCGCTGGCGGGCCGGATCGAAGATTGCCAGTCGAACATTGTCTTGACCGCCGACGAGGGTCTGCGCGGCGGCAAACCGATCCCACTCAAGGCCAATGTCGATGCCGCGCTGGAAAAAGTTGCGGTAGATACGGTTATCATGCTGCGGCGCACAGGCGCGGATGTGAATGTCGCCGAAGGCCGCGACGTGGATTGGGCAGAAGCGATGGCGGCATCCTCAGACGAGTGCCCGCCTGAGGTAATGGATGCCGAAGATCCGCTGTTCATCCTCTACACCTCGGGCTCGACCGGGAAGCCCAAGGGTGTGCTGCACACGACGGGCGGCTATGCGGTTTGGACTTCGCTGACGCATCAATATGTGTTCGACTACCAACCGAATGCGAACGGTTCGCCCCCAATCTACTGGTGTGCCGCCGATGTGGGCTGGGTGACCGGGCATTCCTATGTCGCTTACGGTCCGCTGCTCAACGGCGCGACGCAGGTGATGTTCGAGGGCGTGCCCAACTTCCCCGACCATTCGCGCTTCTGGCAGGTGATCGACAAATACGATGTCGAGATTTTCTACGCTGCGCCCACCGCATTGCGCGCCTTGATGCGCGAGGGCGACGAATATGTGACCAAGACCAGCCGCAAGTCGCTGCGCCTGCTCGGGTCGGTCGGCGAACCGATCAATCCCGAGGCATGGGATTGGTATCATCGTGTCGTCGGCGAGCGACGCTGCCCGATCGTCGATACGTGGTGGCAGACCGAGACCGGCGGAGCGATGATCACGCCTTTACCTGGCGCGACTGCACTCAAGCCGGGCAGCGCGACGCGTCCGATGTTTGGTGTGAGACCGGCTATTCTCGATCCCGAAAAAGGCAATGTACTCGACGGACCGACCGAAGGCGCGCTGGTCATCACCGATAGCTGGCCCGGCCAGATGCGCACCGTCTATGGCGATCACCAGCGCTTCTTCGACACCTATTTCAGCCAGTATCCCGGATATTACTTCACCGGCGACGGATGCCGCCGCGACGAGGACGGCTATTACTGGATCACCGGACGGATCGACGACGTGATCAATGTCTCGGGCCACCGCATGGGCACCGCCGAAGTCGAAAGCGCGCTGGTCGCGCATGAATGCGTATCCGAAGCCGCGGTTGTCGGCATGCCGCACGATATCAAGGGGCAAGGCATCTACGCCTATGTCACGACCAATGCCGATGTCGAAGACACCGACGATCTGCGCGCCGAACTGGTCAAATGGGTGCGCAAGGAAATCGGCCCGATAGCCACACCAGACGTACTCCAGTTCGCGCCCGGCCTGCCCAAGACCCGCAGCGGCAAGATCATGCGACGCATCCTGCGCAAGATCGCCGAGAACGACACCGGCAATCTGGGGGACACCTCAACGCTCGCCGATCCGAGTGTGGTCGATGATCTGCTCGCCAATCGGGGTGGATGAACCGCGCTTCCAAGGAGAATTCGCGTGAAGAAGACAAGCATCCTGCTCGCCGCGTTGGCACCGTTCGCACTGGTTTCGACATCTGTGCACGCACAAGAGGGCGAATCCGAAGCGGCCACAGAAACGCCAGATTTCAAGGAGTCAATCGGCCCTGGCGGCCGCCCTGTCGGTGCGGACTGGTCGCGCAGCCCGGTATATGCGGCGAATGGCATGGCCGCGACCGCGCATCCGCTCGCCAGCCAGATTGCCATCGACATATTGAAGCAAGGCGGCACGGCAATGGACGCCGCAATTGCCGCCAACGCCGCGCTCGGCCTGATGGAGCCGACCGGCAATGGCATCGGCGGCGATCTGTTTGCGATTGTGTGGGATCCAAAAACCGAGAAGCTGTACGGCATCAACGGATCGGGCCGCTCGCCCAGGAACCAGACACTCGACCAGCTCAAGCAAAAGCTTGGCGGCGCAGACGCCCTGCCCGCGGTCGGCCCGCTGCCGATCACCATCCCCGGCACGGTCGATGCGTGGTTCGAACTGCACGGGAAATTCGGCAAACTGTCGATGGGCGATATTCTTGCTCCAACGGTAAAATATGCCCGCGAAGGTCACCCTGTCGCGCCCATAATCGCGATGTATCTTGACCGGAGCCTGCGCGCCTATGAGCAGCGGCAGGAAGTGACCCCGTTCGACTTCTCCAACGCCCGCGCGACATGGTTTGCGGGTGGCGCGCCAAAGGCCGGGGACGTCTTCAAGAACCCCGATCTCGCCAATACCCTCGAAACAATCGGTCGCGACGGGCGCGACGCGTTCTACGATGGCGAACTGACCAAAGTGATGGTCGATTACCTCAAACGGCAGGGCTCTGCCTTCGAGCACGAAGACTTCGCGGAGCATACCAGCGATTGGGTGGAGGTTGCCTGTGCGGGCTATAAGGATGGCTACGAACTGTGCGAACTGCCGCCAAACGGGCAAGGATTTGCCGCGCTGCAGATGGTCAATATCCTGAAGAATGTGGATCTGTCGCAATGGGAACGCGGCAGCCCCGAAGTGCTGCACTACATCACCGAAGCCAAACGGCTCGCCTATGCCGATGTCGCGCGGTTCTATGCGGATACCGATTTCGCCAAATTCCCGATGGAATTGTTGAGCGAGGAATATGGCAAGCAGCGTTTCGCGCTGATCGATCCTGCAAGAGCCACACCCGATTTCGGCCCCGGGGAGCCCAAGCTGGAGGGTCCGGGTGACACCACCTACCTGACCGTGGCCGACAAGGACGGGATGATGGTCAGCCTGATCCAGTCCAATTATCGCGGCATGGGCGGCGGACTGACGCCTGACGGGCTGGGCTTCATGTTTCAGGATCGGGGCGAACTGTTCAGCCTCGACCCCGATCATCCCAACGCCTACGAGCCCAACAAGCGTCCGTTCCACACGATCATCCCGGCTTTCGTGAAGAAGGATGGCGGGCCCTATATGACGCTCGGTCTGATGGGAGGCGGGATGCAACCGCAGGGGCATGTGCAGGTACTGATCAACATCGTCGATTACGGGATGAACATCCAGGAAGCGGGCGATGCTGCGCGGCTCAACCATGATGGCGGCCGCCAGCCGACGAACGATCTTGCAGGAACCGGCGCGAATCTGCTCGGCACGCTGCATGTCGAACCGGGCATTTCGGAAGAGACCCGCGCCGCGCTTACAGCAATGGGGCATGAGGTGAGAGTGGTCGGCAATGGCATCATGTTCGGCGGCTATCAGGCGATCCTCCGCGATCCCGAAACCGGCGTCTATTCGGGCGCGACCGAGATGCGAAAAGACGGTCAGGCTATTGGTTATTAAGCATCAAATGCTCCTCTTCTTCAGAGGAGGGGCAGCGAGACTTGGCGTTGCGAAGCAATGCCTAGTCGCAGCGGGGTGGTGCCGTGGAACGCGCGACCTTGCGGTCGCCACCACCCCCAACCCCCTCCTCTGAAGAGGAGGGGGCATAAGGAGTTTACATGACCATTCGCCCCTTACGTTCAGTCCTTTACCTACCTGCCAATCGTGCGAGCGCGGTCGAAAAAGCGCGTCAAGCCGATTGCGATGCGGTGATCCTCGATCTCGAAGATGCAGTCGCGCCGGAAGCCAAGGCGGAGGCGCGCGAGGCGGCAGTGGCAGCGGTAAATGAAGGCGGTTTTGGGCACCGGATGCTGGTGGTGCGCGTCAACGCGCTCGACAGTGAATGGGGCGCCGCGGATTGCGCTGCGATGGCTGGATGCAGCGCGGATGCGGTCCTGGTCCCCAAGCTCTGCCACCCTGACGAAGCCGCGATCTATCGCCAGCAACTTGGTAACGGCCCTGAGCTTTGGGCGATGCTCGAAACCTGCATTGCCTTCACCCAGTTGCCCGAAATCTCATCGAAAGCTGCCGCTGCTGGTCTCACCTCCTACGTCCTCGGCACCAACGATCTCGCGCTGGAAATGCGTGCCAAACTTGATGCCAAACGCGAGCCCTTCCTGCCGTTGCTCACTCACGCCGTGGTCAATGCCAGAGCGCACGGTCTGTCGATCCTCGACGGCGTGTTCAACGATCTCGCCGACGAATACGGGCTGGCTCTACAGTGCGAACAGGGCGCGGCGATGGGCTTCGACGGGAAGACACTGATCCACCCCAGGCAGCTTGCGATCTGCAATACCGCCTTCAGCCCTTCCGAAACGGAGGTCGAGCAGGCTCAGGCAATCGTGGCCGCTTTTGCCCTGCCCGAGAACGCTGGAAAGGGTGTAATCAAGGTGAATGGACGGATGACCGAGATCCTGCATCTGCGGCAAGCGGAGCGGACGCTTGCTCTGTACGACGCCACACGGCGCGACTCTGCTTGAAGTTATCGCCCTTGCGGCGCAGTGTGACTCCTGCAAAAGGGCGGAAAACTAGTTTCAGGAGTAACTATGGCCGGAATGGTCCCCTTCAGCTGGGAAGATCCCTTCAATCTGGAATCCCAGCTTACCGAAGACGAGCGGATGATCCGCGACGCCGCCCACGCTTTTGCCCAAGGCGAATTGCAGCCACGCGTCCAGCAGGCGTTTCGTGACGAGGCGAGCGCGCCCGAACTGTTTCCGTTGATGGGCCAAGCTGGTCTGCTTGGCGCAACCATCCCTGAAGAATATGGCGGCGCCGATGCGGGTTATGTCTCCTACGGCTTGATCGCGCGCGAGATCGAGCGGGTCGATAGCGGCTATCGCTCGATGGCGTCGGTCCAGTCGAGCCTCGTGATGTATCCGATCCACGCCTATGGTTCGGAAGAACAGCGCCGCAAATACCTGCCCGGTCTGGCCAGTGGCGAGCTGATAGGTTGCTTCGGGCTGACCGAGCCTGATGCCGGCAGCGATCCCGGTTCGATGAAGACCTACGCCAAGAAAGACGGCGACGGATATTCGCTATCCGGTTCCAAGACATGGATCTCCAACTCGCCCTTTGCCGACGTGTTCGTGGTCTGGGCGAAGAGCGAAGCACATGGCGACGGCATTCGCGGCTTTGTGCTCGAAAAGGGCATGGAAGGCCTCTCCGCACCCAAGATCGAAGGCAAGGTTTCGCTGCGCGCCTCGACCACCGGCATGATCATGATGGACGAGGTGAAGCTGCCCGCCGACGCACTGCTGCCCGAAGTCCAAGGGCTCAAAGGTCCGTTCGGATGTCTCAACCGTGCACGCTACGGCATCAGCTGGGGCAGCATGGGTGCAGCCGAATTCTGCTTCCACGCCGCGCGCCAATACGGCCTCGATCGCAAGCAATTCGGACGTCCACTGGCCAACACGCAGCTGTTCCAGAAGAAGCTTGCCGACATGATGACCGATATTTCGCTCGGCCTGCAGGGTTCGCTGCAAGTCGGGCGGCTGATGGACAAGGGCGAATTCGCGCCTGAGATGATTTCCATCGTCAAGCGCAACAATGTTGGCAAGGCACTCGATATTGCTCGTCAGGCGCGCGACATGCATGGCGGCAACGGCATCAGCGACGAATACCAAGTGATCCGCCATATGGTGAACCTCGAAACGGTGAACACCTACGAGGGCACGCATGATGTCCATGCGCTGATCCTGGGCCGCGCGATCACAGGGCTGGCGGCGTTTTGAATCTGCCTCTTTCACCGTCATTGCGAGCCTGCGTAGCAGGCGCGGCAATCCAGGGAGCTATCGTACAGGTAGGGCAATTCCGCTCTGGATCGCCGCGCTCCCTGCGGTCGCTCGCGATGACGGGCAATAGGAGCTGTCCTACAAGCGATTGTTCTGCCAAACAGCACGTCATGTCCACTCGTAACCACCTGTTTAATCTGCTGAATTGCGCGTACGAACCTGCCCCGACTTTCTTTCGTCAGGACAGTGGTCCATGTGGTCCATGTCTCCGAAACCAAGGGGCCGAATCGTGAGGCTGTTTGGCTACTATCGCAGCTCGACGAGCTACCGCCTCCGCATCGCGCTGGAGCTCAAAGGGCTGACTTACGAGAACGTGCCCGTGAACCTGCTCAAAGGCGAGCAGAAGGGCGAAGCCTTCGCCAGCCGCAACCCCTTCGCTACTGTGCCGATGCTCGAAGCGAATGGCCGCGACCGCGCGCAAAGCATGGCGCTGATCGAATGGCTCGACGAGGCCTATCCGGGCGCGCCACTGCTGCCGCCAGAGCCGGAGGATCGCTACACCGCGCGCGAACTGGCCTATGCCATCGCGACCGAGCTGCACGCCCCACTCAACCTGCCGGTGCTCAAGTTCCTCAAACAGGAATATGGCAAGTCGCAGGATGAGATCGGCGAATGGTATCGCCACTGGCTCGCCAAGACGCTCGATCCCGTCGAGGCGCGGCTGGCGCAGTTAGGGACGGGCGACTTCCTGTTCGATACGCCCGGCATCTTCGAGGTCGTCCTACTACCGCAGCTCTACAATGCGCGGCGGTTCGAATATGACCTGACCGACAAACCGCATATGACCCGGATAGAAACCGCATGCCTTGCGTTGGAACCGTTCAAGCGCGCGCACCCCGACAGCCAACCCGATAACCCGGAGAACAGTTGAAGCCATGAAACTCGCAACGCTCAAAGACGGAACCCGCGACGGTAAGCTGGTTGTCGTGTCAAAGGACATCACCCGCTATTGCGCCGCCGACAACATCGCCCCGACGATGCAATATGCGCTCGACAATTGGGACCGTGTCGCGCCCGATCTCGAAGTGCTCTACCGCGATGTCGAGCACCAGACGGTGCCGTGCGAGCGGTTCCATGAGAGCGAGGGCGCATTCGCCCCTGCCCCGCGCCTATCAATGGGCAGATGGCAGCGCCTATATCAACCATGTCGAACTGGTCCGCAAAGCGCGCGATGCCGAGGTGCCGGAGAGCTTCTATCACGATCCTCTGATGTATCAGGGCGGCTCGGACACCTTCCTGGCCCCGCGCGACGATATCCCGCTGGGGGACACTGCCTGGGGCTGCGACATGGAGGGCGAGGTCGCGGTGATCACAGATGATGTTCCCATGGGCGTCTCGGCAGAGGATGCCGCAGACCATATCAAGCTGATCATGCTGGTGAACGACGTCTCGCTGCGCGGGCTCATCCCCGGAGAGCTGGCCAAGGGCTTCGGCTTCTTCCAGTCCAAGCCTTCGAGTGCGTTCTCACCCGTAGCAGTCACGCCCGACGAGCTGGGCGATGCATGGAAAGACAGCCTGGTCCACCTGCCGCTGCTGGTCGACTACAACCGTGAACCCTTTGGCAAGGCCGAAGTCGGCGTCGATGCGACCTTCAACATGGCCGAGCTCGTCGCGCATGCGGCCAAGACGCGCAACCTCGGTGCTGGTTGCATCATCGGCTCGGGTACGATCTCGAACAAGGGCGAGGATGGCGGTCCGGGCAAGCCGGTCAGCGAAGGCGGGCTGGGTTACAGCTGCATCGCCGAAATCCGCATGATCGAGACGATCTATGACGGCGAGCCGAAAACCCGCTTCATGGCACCCGGCGATACGGTGAAAATCCAGATGAAGGACAAGGAAGGCCACTCGATCTTCGGCGCAATCAAGCAGGAAGTGGTGCAGGCGTAACCCGCGATGGCGGATTTGGGCGATCCGAAACGCATCCCGGTCATCATCGGCTGCGGCCAGTTCAATGACCGACCTGCTTCGGGCTCCGAGGGGCTGGACTCGCTCGGCCTGATGGTCGCCGCCTCGCGCGAGGCGGCGACGGGACGCCGGACAGGGCATTCTCAAGCAAACCGACTGGCTGGGCGTAGTCAACCAGATCTCGTTCCCGGAACTGACCGGGACGCTGGTCGAAGGATTGTCGAACGAACTGGGCATCACACCCGCGCTCGCGCGCGAAACGCCCTCGCCCACCGGTGACAGCCCGATCCTGCTGATCAACGAGGCGGCCAATGCGATTGGCCGAGGCGAGGCGCAGATGGCACTCATCGTCGGCGCGGAAGCACTGCGAACAGGCGGAATGCGCAAGGCCGGGGCTGCGGCTGCGGGAGAGGTCAAGAAGGGTCCCTACCCCAAACGCACGCCGCCCATACTCGAACCGCGCCATCTATACGGCCTCAACACACCGACCGATGTCTATCCGCTGTTCGAAAACGCAGCGCGCGCGTCCTTTGGGCAGTCGCTGGCCGAAGCGCAGGCGGAATCGGGGCTGATCTGGGCCGGTATGTCGCAAGTCGCTGCGAACACGCCTAGCGCATGGATTCGTAAGGAAAAAAGCGCGGATGAGATCGTCGAGGCCTCACCGCAAAATCGCCCCATCGCCTTCCCCTACACCAAGTTTCAGGTCGCCAACGCGGCGGTGAACCAGGGTGCGGCGGTGATCATTTCGAGCCTTGCATTGGCACGAGAAGCGGGAGTACCCGACGAGCGGATCGTCTATATCGGCAAAGGCGCGGCGGCGCATGAGCATGACGACCCATTGCAGCGCCCCGACTTCGCCAGTTCTGCGAGTATGGAAGTGTCGCTCACCAAAGCGATGAAGCTCAACGGGTTGACTGTTGAACAGATCGACCATCTCGAACTCTACTCCTGCTTCCCCATCGTACCGAAGATGGCGCGGCGGGTGCTCGGTGTGTCGGCCAACCAGTCAATGACAGTGTTTGGAGGCCTCACCTTCGGCGGCGGGCCCATCGGCAATTACATGACCCATGCGGCGGCCTGTATGGTCGACGCGCTGCGCCAGTCAGGGACGAACGGCCTGCTGTTCGCCAATGGCGGCTATGCAACGCACAACCATACGATCCTGCTGACCAGAACCCCACAACCCGCCGGAACCTTCCCGCAGGATTTCGACTTTCAGGCGGAGGCCGATGCCAAGCGCGGTGAGATCCCTGAAATGCTGACCGACTATTCTGGCCCGGCAAAGCTCGAAACCTACACAGCCCTGTTCGACCGTGAGGGCAAGCCGCGCCAAGGCGTCGTTGTTGCCCGCATCGACGAGACCAAACGCATAATAGCGGCAATTCCGCCAAGCGACGAAGCAGCCATCGCGCGACTGCTCACCGGCGACGCCGATCTCATCGGCGCAGCGGGCCATTCCAAAACTTTCGACACCCAAGCTGTCTGGTCATTTGACTGACGGCCTCATTTCGATGATGGGTTGTGCCGAAAAGGCGGGCAAACCGCCCGATGAGAGGGATCTTCATGTTCAAGCTGTGGTTTTCGATACCCCTGTGGCAACGCGTTATCGGAGCTCTGGTTCTCGGCACCGCAGTCGGTTTTGCATGGGGCCCCGAGGCTGAAACGATCAAGTGGATCGGCGATCTGTTCATCCGCGCAATCAAGATGCTGATTGTTCCCTTGATCTTCTTCTCTCTGGTGTCTGGTATCGCTGCTCTGGGCGATCTGAAAAAACTCGGTAGTGTCGGCGGGAAGGCGTTGATGATATTCGCTGCAACTGCGGCGATATCGGTTTCGCTGGGTCTCACAATGGGGGACACTGGTTCAACCGGGCGTCGGGCTCGATGTCGAGTTACCCGAGGGTGCAGAAGTGCCCGAGCCGGCGTCAACTACTCCAGTCGACATGATCCTGTCGATGGTCACCGACAATCCGGTGATGACGATGGCACAAGGACAGGTTTTGCCGCTCATCATTTTCGCTCTGTTGTTCGGTATTTCGGTGCTGATGGCCGGGAAAGAGGCTGCTCCCGTAGTCAAAGCCATGGATGCCGGTTCAGCGGTCATGCAGCGGATGACGATGATCGTCATGGAACTTGCGCCCTTCGGTGTGTTCGCTTTGATGGCATGGGTGGCGGGCACGCTGGGCGTCGATGTGCTCGAACGCCTCGCGATCATCGTGGTGCTCAACTATGTCGGCTGCGGGATCATCATCCTCGGTGTTTATCCGATCATCATCAAATTCATCGCGAAACTGCCAATAATCGACTTCTTCCGCGGAATCGTGGACGCACAGGTGGTCGCTTTCTCGACCGCCTCTTCGAACGCAGCGCTACCCGTAACGTTGCGCTGTGTGCAGCGTAACTTGGGCGTGTCACGTTCGGTATCGAGTTTCGTGATCGCGCTCGGCGCGACGATCAACATGAACGGGACCGCGATGTATCTTGGCCTGGTGGCGACCTTTGGCGCGCAGGTTTACGGCATCGAACTGACATGGATGTCCTATGTCCTGATAGCAATCACCGCGACACTTGGATCGGTTGGCGCAGCGGGCATTCCCGGCTCCGGGCTGATCATGTTGACGCTGGTGTTGACTTCGATCGGTGTGCCGCTGGAAACGGTCGCGCTGGTCGCGGGCATCAACCACATCATGGATATGATGCGCACGATGAACAACGTAACCGGAGACGCCACTGTTGCTGTTGCGGTAGCGCGAATGGCAAACGAAATCGACGTCGAGGAATATGTCTCGGCCGATGATATCTAACACGTTTCGATAAGAGACCTGCCTCGACTCGTTTCCTCTCTTGTGCAACACTTTGGACAAAGGGAGAGGATATGAGGAAAACAGGGCTTGGTTCGACGCTGGCGCTGGCTCTTGTACTGGCGGGATGCGACGGTGCGGCAGATGGGCCGGAGGGCGGCCTTGATGGAGCTGGCATAGCGGCGGGTGATGCGCAAACGGCGGAATATTCCGATACGCGCAATGCCTATTTTCGGCGACCTCCATATTCACACCGGCAACAGCTTCGACGCCTATATCTTCAACGTCCGGTCCAAACCCGAAGATGTCTACAAATTCGCTTTGGGCGAGAAAGTCACCCACCCCTCCGGCTTCCAGATCGAGATCGACGGACCACCGCTCGATTTCGTCGCGGCAACCGATCACGGTGCCTATATGGGTATCCTTCCGGCGATGGATACCGACGGTACAGAGCTCAACAAGCTCGAGATCGCGAAGAACATGTTCTCGGATGACCAGGACGCAATTCTTGCCGCCTTCAACCTCGTCGGCGCCAGCGTCCGCTCGGGCAAGCCGCTGGAGGGGGCCTATGACAAGGAGGTTATCTCAAGAACATGGCGGTCGGCCATCGATGCCGCGAACGAGTATTACCAGCCGGGCGAGCTGACAACATTTGCCGCCTATGAATACACCGCAGTCACCACACGCGCGGACAGCGACGACTTTGGCGGCGGCAATCTTCACCGCAATGTCGTCTTCAGGGATTCCGCACCAGCCACACTCTTCTCCACACTCAACTCGATCAACCCCGAAGATCTGTGGGACTGGATGGACGAGCAGCGTGAGGACGGCCACGAGGTCATGGCGATCCCGCACAATTCGAATGTCAGCGACGGCAAGATGTTCGACAGTGTGCAATATGACGGAAGCCCGCTGACGGACGCATATGCAATCCAGCGAATGCGCAACGAACCGATTGTCGAAATGACGCAGGTCAAAGGCACGTCGGAAACGCACCCTGCCCTCTCACCCAATGACGAGTTGGCGAATTTCGAGATTTACGAACTCCTTCTCGGGTCGCAGCTCAAATCCAAAATTACCGGAAGCTATGTTCGCGAAGCGCTGGCAAACGGTCTGAAGATCGAGCGCGAAGTCGGCACCAACCCTTACAAATTCGGTATGATCGGGGCATCCGACACTCACGTCGCGGGTGGATCCTTCACCGAGCGTAATTACTGGTCGAAAGTCGGGATTGTCGACGGCACCGCCGAGAGGCGCGGATCGGTTCCGCCCGGTGGCGCGAGAGCATGGGAAGGTGTTGCCCCGCATTCCCAATGCCGAGAGTTGGTTCACAAAATGGGGCGCATCGGGCCTTGCCGGCGTCTGGGCCGAAGAGAACACACGCGAATCCATCTTTGCTGCCATGGCCCGGCGCGAAACCTTCGCCACGACCGGTCCGCGTATGAAAGTGCGGATGTTCGCCGGCGACTATGCTGACGAGATTCTCGACGCGGCCGACCTGTTGCGTCAAGCCTATGCCAATGGCGTGCCCATGGGCGGAGCGCTCGACGCGCGCTCGCAAGCACCAGACATTCCTTGTCTGGGCGATGCGCGATCCGCTCAGCGTGCCGCTGGCCAAGGTGCAGGTCGTGAAGGTCTGGTACGATAGCGGCCCGAAAGAGACGATCTACGACGTCGCCTGTTCGGACGGGATCACGCCGGATCCGGAAACCCGGCGCTGCGACGACAACGGCGCGACGGTCGATATGTCTAACTGCATGCCGAGTACGGGGCAGGGCGCGCCAGAGCTTAAAGCGTTGTGGCGCGACCCCGACTTCGATGCCGGTCAATCGGCGATCTATTATGTCCGTGTGATCGAGAACCCGACCTGCCGCTGGTCAACCTGGGATGCAATGCGCAATGGCACTCCGCCGCATCCGGATTTGCCACAGACGATCCGCGAGCGCGCCTACACCTCGCCGATCTGGTATGATGCGAGCTAGTGTCGGGAGGTAGCGAGGCTCGCTGGCGCAGGCTGGCGCGCGAGCCATTTATCCACTTTCTAGTCCTCGGGGCCCTGCTGTTCGCGGGTCATGCGCTGTGGCAGCGTGCGCAGGATTACGAGGCCAACACCATTGTTGTCGACCCTGAGGAAATGGAGCGGCGCGCGATCCTGTTCGCAGGCGAGAACAAACGCTCGCCGACCGACGAGGAATTGCAGGCTCTGCTTTACGATTTCGTGCAGGAGGAGGCTCTGGTGCGCGAAGCCGGGCGCCTCGGCCTGGCCGAAGGCGACACAATCGTTAGGCGGCGGCTCGCACAGAAGGCTCGGTTCATGATCGAGGACACGGTCGACTTGCCCACACCGGATCGTGACACTCTATGCCAATATCTCGAAGACAACCCCGACCGCTTCGCCGAGCCTGCACAGCGCAGCTTTGCGCACATCTTTGTTGCACCAGACGGACGTAGCGATGCTGAACTGAGAGATATTGCCGCCCGGCTCTTGGCGCAGGCGAACAATGAGAACTGGGAGAGCCTTGGCGATCCGTTCCTGCTCAATCGCAGCTACCGTCTGGCCAGCTTCCCCGATGTAACCAAGGCGTTCGGTCCCGATTTCGCACGCGGACTGTTCGAGCTGGAGGTCGGCGAGGACGGTTTTCAGGGCCCGATCTCTTCTGCCTTCGGCCTGCATCTGGTGAGGATCGACGGGGAGAGCGAACGGGTCGTGCCCGAGTGCGCATCAATCGAAAGTGAGCTCGAGCAAGCGTGGCGAAACGATCAGCGCGAACGCGCCAATGCAGAAAAAATTCGCGAGATTATCGATCAGTACGAGATTGTTGTGACCGAATGATTGCTCGTTTTCTCGCGGTTATTCTTGCGTCGTGGTTCTGCATGTCTGCAGCCGCAGCGCATGAAGTGCGCCCCGCATATCTGTCCATCGAGGAAACCGGGCAAGACACATGGACGGTCGTCTGGAAGCAGCCGGTGCTGGAAGGCAAACGACTGCGAATCGAACCTGTTTTCCGCAGCGCTGACAGTGTCTGCCCGCTGACACTCGACACGCGGGAAAACCTCCAATCCTCGACCGTGGAGCGCGGCACGATGAGTTGCGCGGTTGACGGTATTACGCTCGCCGGGCTCGAGCATACGCTGACCGATGTTATCGTCGAAATTCGCGCACTCGGCGAGAAACCGGCCACTATCCTGGTTCAGCCAAGTGACCCGGTGATCGATCTCACAGAACCAACGCGGAGCCCCGCCAATGCGTATTTCATGCTCGGCGTTGAGCATATCGTATTCGGGTGGGATCACCTTCTGTTTGTCATCGGCCTGATCCTTCTGATCGAGAGCCGCCACCGGTTGATAGGAGTGATAACCGCTTTCACTCTTGCCCATTCGCTGACGCTCGGCCTTGCCGCGCTAGGGGTGATCGGAATTCCGTCGCGTCCGGTCGAGATACTCATTGCGGCTTCGATCATCCTTCTGGGCATCGAGATACTCGCAAAGCAGCGCGGCCAAGCGAGTATCACCGTTCGGTACCCCTATCTGATCGCAGTAGTCATCGGGTTGGTCCATGGGCTCGGCTTTGCCGGTGCATTGAGCGACATTGGACTGCCTGATGGCACCGAATTGCTGGCGCTGTTCATGTTCAATATCGGTGTCGAGGCGGGGCAGGTCACGGTTATTCTCGCGGTATTGTTGGTTTTGGGGATCGCTGCTCGCATAAGACCAGCGATAGCGGGCAAAGCGGAACTGGTCGCTGCCTATGCGCTAGGTACAATCGGTATGTTCTGGGTATTCGAGCGCCTCGCACAGTATCTCGTATGACAACCCCCACGCAATCCACTATTGTTCATCTGACGTTCGTCGAGCCGTCCGTAGCGCTCGTCAGGATCGCCTTGCTACGGCAATAGACTGAACCTAAGTCAACGCTACGCGCGTATGTCGGCAGGGATAGGAACCGGCACGAGAGTCGAGCACGCAATGGGAAAAGGGGCGAGTATCCAGTTATGAAACCTGCATTTATCAAGACCGTCGGATCGGCGTTGCTAATAACAGTGAGCGCGCCTGCCTTGGCCCAAGATAATGCAGCTACAGCTAGTAACTCGGCACAATCAGCCGACCCGCGTTTCGCCAAGTTCCAGCCTTCACAAGAGCGCATCGCAACCCGTATTGACTACACGATGTGGGACGAAGCCTTGGGCTATTTCGTATTCCGCATGGGTCGTTCGATCCGCGAAGGTGCACCCAGCGTCGATGCCGGTCTGGGAACGCGGCGCGTCTATGGTCACGAGTCGCGCTATCGCCTTGAGGGCAACAGGGTCATCTTTTCCTACCTTGAAGACGATATCAAGGCAGCATTGACCGAGTATCGCCGCGATTTGGAGAACACCGGCTCATTTGTCGATATCGCCAAGCTCGACCGGAACGAGCAACTGGCGTTCTGGATCAACCTGCATAATGTCGCGATTATCGAGCAGATTGCATTGGCCTACCCGGTGAGCCAACCATCGAGGATCAAAGTTAACGGCAGCAGCCTTCCACTCGACGAAACACCTTTCATTACTGTTGCCGGTGTCAATATGAGCCCAAGGGATATCCGGACAAAGATTGTTTATCCAAACTGGAAAGACCCCAAGGTGATTTATGGGTTCTTCCGAGGCGAAATCGGTGGCCCGTCGATAATGGGTGATGCCTTTACCGCACAGAATGTCGGCGAATTGCTGTCGGATTCTGCATCCGAGTTCATCAACTCATTACGCGGAACCCAGAAGAACGGTAGTAAGCTGGAGATCTCAAGAATCTACGAAGAGGCTCGTCCGTTCTATTTCCCCAACTGGGATCAAGACGTGAAAACACATCTTCTGGCCTATTCCAATCAAGAGGTCACAGGGCTGATCGAAAGAACGGGCGAGGTTCGCGCAAACATCTATGAGACGGACATTTCAGACCTTTCCAACGGAGAGCGCGATCCAAATTACTCGTTCGTGATTCAGGGGGATCGACCGCAGGGCACCCGCGTGCCAACAGCGATCGCCCGCTTACTTACCGAGCACACCAGCAAAATTCAGAAGATCATCAAGCGTAGCGATGTCGAAGGCAGGGTAACAGTCATCAATGTCGGCGACCTGACTAAAGCGCGCGAACCTGAAGAAGTCGAATAACCTGGCAACAGTAGAACGATTGTAGGGCTGCATCGTGTACGCCCGCGACGCGCTTGTCAGGTGACCGCACCTCTCACCTGATATTCGGGCTTGTCCCAGCTCTTGCTGCGGCAGACCTGCTCTAGCCGTGCGACTGACTCGGGAATGTCGGCATAGCGCAGGTAGAGCGGCGTGAGACCGAGCCGGATGACATCGGGTGTACGGAAATCGGCGATAACATCATGCTCGCGCAACGCCTGAACCATCGCATAGGCCTCGGGGTGCGCATAACCGACATGGCTGCCGCGCTCGCTCGGATCGATAGGACTGACCAGCGCGAAGCCGTATTCGCGGCACAGCGGTTCCATCGCCTTGATCAGCAGATCACCCATTGCGACAGATTTAGTGCGGATTTCGGCCATATCCGCCTCAAGCATTATATCGACGCCCTCCTCGAGCGCAGTGAGACCAAGCACGTAAGGGGTGCCGCAGAGGAATCGTTCGATTCCGTCGGCGGGACGATAATCCTCGTCGAAATCGAAAGGCTTGGTGTGGCCGAACCAACCTGACAAGACAGGCTGGGCATGCTGGTTGCGCTTCGCAGCGAACAGGAAAGCAGGTGCGCCGGGGCCGCCGTTGAGGAATTTATATCCGCAACCGACCGCGAAATCGGCATTGGCACCATTCAGATCCAGTTCAATCGCACCCGCGCTGTGGCTCAGATCCCAGATCGCGAGCGCGCCCGATTGCTGGATGATCCGCGTGGTTTCGGCCAGATCGCGCATCCTGGCCGATTTGTAGTGCACCTGTGTCAACAGCACCGCAGCAACGCCGTCATCGATTGCATCAAGCAATGTATCAGGTTCAACTGCCTTCGCTTTGATTCTGCCGCCGGAAAATGCCTCAACCCCTTGCATCATGTAGGAGTCGGTCGGAAAATTGGTCGTCTCGGTAAGGATCACGTCGCGATCCGGGCGCAGCGACAAAGCCGCCGTCAGCGCCTTGAATATATTGACCGAGGTCGAGTCTGCGACAATCACTTCGCCGGACTCTGCACCAATCAGCTGGGCGATCTTGTCCCCAATCCGGCGCGGCGCGGTCGACCATTCGGCATTGAGCCACGATGCGATCAATCCTTCGCCCCATTCGCGTTTGATCGTGTCTGTCATCCGCGCAGCCGTATCTTTGGGCAGGCATCCAAGCGAATTGCCATCGAGGTAGATCAGGTTGTCACGCAATTGGAAGCGGTCGCGGAACCTTGCGAACGGGTCGGCGGCGTCCAATTCGCGCGCCTTGGCGATGAGATCAACCATCATACCAACTCCCTCAGGATCGCGCGAACCGGGCTGGCATCGGCTCCGGCAATCCGCAGCGGTAATGCAACCAGCTCGTATTTGCCGGGCAGCACATCATCGAGCACAAGCCCCTCAAGAATACGCATATCGGCAGCAAGCACCTGCTTGTGCGCGTCCATGGTTTTGGAAGTCTCTGGATCGAGCGACGGCGTATCGACCCCGATCAGTTTCACGCCCTGCTTGCCGAGGCGCTCGATAACGTCGGGTGCAATGGCCTTGAAATCGGAGTCCCACGTCTCAAGCGGGAAGCGATCATAGGTCCGAATTAGAACGCGTTCTTGCCCCTCTGTGGTGTCCCAGTCGCAATCTCCGATCTCGACGCGCTTTCCCGCACCTCTTGCTTCGATGACTACGCAACGGCCGATATAGGGATCGAGCCCACAATCAGCCGAAGCCGCGCCATCATTCGAATAGTGAAACGGCGAATCCGCGTGGGTGCCCGCATGTAGCCCGGTGTGCATTCCGCTGACATTGACAGGGCAATCGCCCGATATCTCGGCATGGCGCTGGAGCGCAAACTTTGGCTCGCCCGGCCAGACCGGCAGCTTTGGCCCAAGCACCTGCGAGATGTCCCAAATCCTAGCCACCGCGCGTACTGCCATAAGAAGCGCGGAAATTGTGATCCTCGGGCGGCTTCATTCGCGTCAGCATCGACCACAGCTCCGGGAAAAAAGTCAGCCCGAGCGATTTGACGAGATATTCGACACCTGCCGAACCGCCCGTGCCCTTCTTGTGCCCAATCACGCGCGCGATGGTCTTCATGTGCTTGAATCGCCATTCCTGGAAGTAGTACTCCAGCGCCGTAAACCGCTCGGCAAGCCGGAACAGGTCGCGATGCGCGTCGGGATCGGCATAGATGTCGAGCCAGATATCCTCGACCGTCTCGTCAGGCTCGCGCGGCTTGCTGAAATCGCGGATGAGCACATGATCGGGCACATCCAGTCCATGACGCGCAACCAGTTGCAGCAGCTCGTCATAGATCGACGGTGCATCGAGCGCTTCTTGCAGCACTTCCATCGCAACCGGATTGTCCTTGTGCACCAGCATCATGTCCTCGCGCTTCAGGCCAAGGCGGAATTCGAGCTCGCGGAACTGGTGCGACTGGAAGCCCGATGCCCTGCCCAACTGCCCGCGGAAGGTAAGGAAATCGTGCGGCGTCAACGTTGCCAGGACTTCCCAGCTATGTGTCATATGCCGGATCACCGTTTCCATCCGGCTGAGCGTCTTGCAGGCGCGCGACACCCGATCACCACGCAGTTCAATCATTAGTTGCCCCGCCTCGTGCAGCAGCAGCTTCATCCACAGCTCCATCGTCTGGTGCATGATGATGAACAGCATCTCGTCGGGCTTGTCGGAAACCGGCGTTTGCGCGGTCAGCAGTTTATCGATCTTGAGATGGCTGGTGTAGGTTAGTCCGTCGTCCCATTTGATGGTCTGGCCATCAATCTCGGCCTCGAAGACATGCAAGCCGTCTTCTTCGTGCGTTTTCAGCGTCATATACCTCATCCTGGCGGAGCCCGGCCCAATGGGCGAAGCCGCCGCGCCTCGTCGCGCAGCCATTGTGTCGCGGCGAGTTGTTTTCCAATGCAGCGCCTTTACGCGTATTGACCCGATCATCCAAGTTCGGGTGAAACCCGTGATATTTAGCGATATTGTCGGCCCGCTCAGCCAGAAGGTATCAGCCTCGGGCCAACGCTACGTGCCGCTTCATATGATGGTCGATATTGCCGAATTCGGAATCAAAGATCGTCAACCGTTTGAAGTAAGCACCAATCGCCAGTTCGTCGGTCATACCCATACCGCCATGAATCTGGATCGCTTCCTGCCCGACATGATGCGCGGCCTGACCGATGCGAACCTTGGCAGCTGACACAGCGCTTTGCCGCTCGGCCTCACCCTCACCGAGTTTCAGCGTCGCGAGATAGGTCATCGAGACCGACTGTTCATATTCGACAAACATGTCAACCATACGGTGCTGCAGCACCTGAAACTTGCCTATCGGTGTGCCGAACTGCTTGCGTTGACACGAATACTCGACCGTCATTTCCTGTGCGACTTTCATCACACCGCAGGCTTCAGCGCATTGTGCAGCGATTGCTTCGTCCGCGACCAGTTCGACTAGCGGCAACGCCTTGCCCTCTTCACCGATCAGCGCATCCGCGCTGACCGTAACATTCTCGAAATAGATGTCCGACGCGCGGCGGCCATCAACCGTCGGATAGTCGCGAGTGACAACACCATCGGCGCTCTTGTCGACCACAAAAACTGAAATACCATCACGGTCGCGGCGCTCGCCCGAGGTTCGCGCCGTGACGATCAGATGCGAAGCCCATGGTGCAGCAATCACAACGGCCTTGTGGCCGTTCAACATATAGCCATCGCCGTCTTTCTTTGCTGTGGTTTCAAGGTCAGCAAGATCATAGCGACCACGCGGCTCGGCATAGGCGAAGGCATAGACACGGCTACCGTCGACGATGCCGCCGATATGTTCTTCTTTCTGCGCCGCCGTTCCGGCATGCTTGAAGAACCCTCCGGCGCAAACCACGGTTGGCACGTAGGGCTCGACAACCAGTCCCTTGCCGAATTCCTCCATAACGACGAGCGAGTCGATCGCGCCGCCGCCAAAACCGCCATCTTCTTCCGAAAAGGGCATACCCAGCAGACCCATCTCGGCAATCTGCGCCCACAATTCGGGCCGCCAGCCGCTGTCGCTTTCGATCACGCCGCGCCGCGTTTCGAAATCGTAGTTCTCGCGCACCAGCCGGGTCAGGCCGTCACGCACCATCGTCTGCTCTTCGGTGAAATTGAAATCCATGGGGTGTGTCTCCGATTGGGGGCTTACAGGCCCAGGATCATCTTGCTGATAATGTTACGCTGGATCTCGTTCGATCCGCCATAGATCGACGTCTTGCGCATGTTAAAATAGGATGCGGCAGCATGCTGCGCATAATCGGGACCAATCGGATATTCGTTCGATCCGGCATCCGACAGCTCGCGATAGTATGGTGTGCCGTAATGTCCGACCGCCTCCAGCGTCAGCTCGGTCAACCGCTGCTGGATTTCAGTGCCTTTGATCTTGAGGATCGAGCTTTCCGGGCCCGGCCCACGGCCTGCCTCTTCACCTGCGAGAGTTCGCAGCTCGGTAATTTCCAGTGCCGCAAGATCAATGTCGAGTTGGCTGACTTTGCGAGCAAAATCAAAATCCTGCATCAGCGGTTTGCCGTCGAGCAGCTCCTTGTCCGCAATCTCGCGCAATTGCTCAACCGCACGTTTGGACCGCGCAACTCCGGCAATGCCTGAGCGCTCATGCGCGAGCAGGAACTTGGCGTAGGTCCAGCCCTTATTCTCCTCGCCAACGAGGTTTTCGACCGGCACACGGACATCGGTCAGCCACGTCTCGTTGACCTCATACCCGCCGTCGATCAGCTTGATCGGACGCACCTCGATCCCAGGCGTTCTCATATCGACTAGGATAAAGCTGATTCCCTCTTGCGGTTTGGCCGCGTCGGGATCGGTGCGACACAGGAAGAAGCCCCAATCGGCATGCTGCGCCAGCGTCGTCCAGGTCTTCTGGCCGTTGATCACATAGTGATCACCATCGCGAACGGCAGTCGTTTGAAGCGAAGCGAGATCCGATCCGGCACCCGGCTCGCTGTAACCCTGACACCACCACACATCACCGCTGCGGATACCTGGCAGATGCTGTTCTTTCTGCGCTTCGTTGCCAAACGTATAGATCACGGGTCCGACCATCGATACGCCGAAGGGCAGCGGCATAATCGCATTGACCCGCGCATTCTCTTCCGACCAGATATAGCGCTGCGTCGGCGTCCAGCCGGTGCCGCCATACTCCTCCGGCCACGCAGGAACCGACCAACCTTTCTTGCCGAGGATCTTGTGCCAGGCCACCATGTCCTCTGGCGAAAGATCGTCGCGCAACCCGTCCGCCGCGACATCTTTGGGATAGCTGTCCGCAATAAAGGCGCGCACTTCGTCGCGAAACGCCATCTCTTCGGGGGTGAAATCCAGATTCATCTTGCGCCTCTCCTCGGACCAACAGGTCGTTACTTACACAACTGTCAGGAAGTGAAAAGAGACGATCTTCAGTCAACATCAAAAGCTGTGACCCTTTAAGTTGACATCGCACAAATTTGGAACAAAATAGGAACATATGCGTGATTCGGGCCCAGATCTCTCCGCGCTTCGGGGGCGGCTAGCCGAGAACCGATTGCCAGGCAGGTCTCCGGAACAGGAGGTTTTTACCTCAGGGCACGCATCTCTCGATGCCTATCTTGATGGAGGTTTCCAGCGTGGCCAGTTGCATGAAGTCTTTGCCGACACTGCGGAAGACAATGGCAGCACAATCGGTTTTGCAGCAATGCTGGCACAACGCGGCCTGCAAGCGGGAAAGAGTATCCTGTGGCTGCGCACGCTCGGCGCGATCCGCAAAGGCGGACGCTTTAATCCAGCGGGGTTTGCCGAGCTGGGCTGCGATCCGTCGACTCTGCTCATGGCGGTCGCACCCGATGAAACGGCGCTGCTGCGCTCTGCCGTCGATGCATTGCGCGGCGGCGGATTCGGAGTGGTCGTGATCGAATGTTGGGGCTCGCCTGCCATATTGGACCTGACCGCCTCACGCCGCCTGACACTTGCGGCAGATCGCAGCGGGGTAGCGGCGGTGATGTTGCGGCTAGACGCATTCGAGCAACCGAGCACGGCGTGCACCCGCTGGTCTGTGCAATCGGCGCTCTCAAACCCGCTCGAAGCGGATGCGCCGGGTTATCCGACGCTCGAGCTGACTCTGCTCCGCAGACGTGCCGGACCCGCGGGAAAAAGCTGGCTGGTGGAGTGGGATCGTGACCACCAGAGCTTCCGCGAACCCTCCCGAACCGGGCGCAATACCAAGCGCAGATCTGCGCCGCTTTCTGGCGCTGTGGTTCCCGTTTTTGGCGTCGGACAGGCTGCGGCGTACGAACAGATCAAGCTTATCGCCTGAACCCCCACTCGCTTTTGTCGAGAAACAGAAAGGCGCGATGCGACTTGCCGCGCTCAACCGCGAGGCGATCCGTTGTGGGCTGAGCGTCGGGACCAGCCTTGCCGATGCACGGGCGATCATTCCCGATCTGGTAGTGCACAACCACGACACCATCGCCGATGCCGAACTGCTCGACCGGATTGCAGATGGCTGCATGCGCTTCACGCCGATGGTTGCAGTCGAACCGCCAGACGGGATCATGCTCGATATCACCGGCAGCACACATCTTGCTGGCACCGAAAAGCAACTCGCAGAAAGTGTCGCGGAATGGCTGCGCTCCAAGCGGATCGAAGCCTGTCTCGCACGAGGATCGTCAAGCGAGGCCGCCCACGCCCTCGCCCGCTTCCATCGCGGTGAGATCGAAGATGAAATGGAGGCAATCCGCGCTCTTCCTGTTGCGGCATTGAAACTCGACCCCGAATCCGATCTCGGGCTACGCCGGGCGGGCCTCAAGACTATCGGCGATGTGGCGGACAGGCCGCGCAAGGTAATTGCTGCACGGTTCGGTTCGGCAAGCGTTTACCGGCTCGAACGCCTGATCGGCAGAGCCGCCAAACCGATCAATCCACGCACCCCTTGCGTCCTTCGCAGTTTCCGCCGCCGCTTTGCCGAACCCATCGCCAGCAAGGCCTATGCACTCAAAACCCTCCGCGAATTGCTCGATGAAGCCAATGCTGAACTAACCGAGGAAGATTTGGGCGGACGCGCTTTTGAAGCGCGCTTTTGCCGCGTCGATGGGCTGATCCAGCGCCTCTATGTCGAAACCGGCTTGCCTACACGCGATGCAGCTAAAGTCGCGAGGTTGTTCGACGAGCGGCTCGACAGCCTCGCCGACCCACTCGATCCCGGCTTCGGGTTTGACAGTATCGAGCTCGCCATCCCCCTGACCGAGATTTTGAAAGCCAAGCAGCACGATATCGAGAAGGAAGCAGTCAGCACGAACCCGCTGACCGAAACACTCGATGTGCTTGCTGTTCGTCTGGGGCGCAATCGTCTGCTGCGCTTTCGCCCCGAAGACACGTATGTTCCTGAGAATGCGCAGGCTGCCGTGTCTGCACTGGAAACTGCGCAGTCCTTTGCTTGGCCGCGTCCGCAAGCCGGTGAACCACCGTCGCGCCCGCTGCAACTGTTCAATCCACCGCAGCGAATCACGGTAATTGCCGAAATTCCCGATGGTCCACCGAGGCGGTTCCGCTGGCGGCATAAATTGCGCGATGTGGTGCATCACGAAGGGCCTGAACGGATCGCATCGGAATGGTGGAAAAGTGCGGGAGACCCACTCGGTCGGGATCAGCTGAACCGCGATTATTACCGGATCGAAGATAAGGATGGACGACGCTATTGGGTGTTCCGGCACGGGCTTTATGGTCGCGAGACGGACGATCCGAACTGGTATCTGCACGGGCTGTTTGCCTGATGCCAAAAACAGACAACTCTTTTGCCGAACTCGCCGCCGCGACCAATTACTCGTTCCTGCATGGCGCATCGCAACCGAGCGACATGGTGGCCCAGGCACTCAATTTCGGCATGAGCGGTATCGGCATCGCCGACCGCAACAGCGTTGCTGGCGTAGTCCGTGCGCATGTCGCCTTACGCGATGCTCTCGAAGGGCTTTGCGAAGAACAACGCGCAGCCTTTAATTTCCGCCTCGTCGTCGGTGCACGGCTATGCTTCGTCGATGGTACACCGGATATCATTGCCTATCCGACCACGCGCTTTGGCTGGGGACGGCTGACACGGCTTCTCACGACCGGCAATCTGCGCGTAGCCAAGGGCGACTGCCTGCTGCAATTGAAAGACCTGCTCGATCACTGCGAAGACATGGTCCTGATCGCCATGGCTGATCCGCAAGACTCCTCACACAAGACTGCTCTCATTGCCCTGCGCAATACTGCCCCCGAAAACCTCTGGCTTGGCGCAGCTATGCCGCGCTCGGGCCGTGATCATCGCAGACTTGTGCATCTTGCCACTTTGTCTGACGAGCTTGTGATCCCCCTGCTTGCAACCAACGAGCCGCTCTATGCCGAGCCGGAGGATCGCCAGTTGCACGATGTGCTCACCTGCATTCGCGAGGGCACAACCATTGCCGATGCAGGTACATTGCTGTTTGCCAATGCCGAGCGGCACCTTAAGGGCCCGGCAGAGATGGCCCAGCTGTTCGCCGAGTATCCCGAAGCGATTGCTGCCACCCAGAATGCCCTCTCACGCATCAACTTCACACTCGACGATTTGCGCTACGAATATCCGCATGAACCTGTACCCGAAGGGTGGGAACCGCAGGATTGGCTCGAACATCTCGTCCACGAAGCGGCGGAAGAACGCTGGCCGGAAGGTATCCCCACCAAGGCCAGAACGTTGATGGACGAAGAGTTCGCGCTGATCCGCAAGACCAACTACGCCTATTACTTCCTTACCGTGCACGATCTGGTGAAATTCGCCCGTAGCCAAGACCCGCCTATTCTGTGCCAGGGCCGCGGTTCGGCGGCCAATTCGATTGTCTGCTATTTGCTCAAAGTGACCTCGGTCGACCCGGTTGAACACAATCTGCTGTTCTCACGTTTTATGTCCGAAGAACGGCGTGAACCTCCCGATATCGATGTCGATTTCGAGCATGAGCGGCGCGAAGAGGTGATGCAGTATGTCTACAAGCGCTATGGCCGCGACCGCGCCGGAATTTGCGCCACCGTCATCCATTACCGGCCGCGCAGCGCAGTGCGCGAGGTTGGCAAGGCGCTGGGCCTTTCCGAAGACATCACCAACCGGATGGTAAGCACTGTGTGGGGCAGCCATTCGAGCGGGATGAAGGATAATCGCGTCGAAGAGAACGGTTTCGATTTGGGTAACCCGGAGATTGCGCGGCTCAAATTGTTGGTCGACCAGATCCTGCAATTCCCGCGTCACCTCTCGCAGCATGTTGGCGGCTATGTCCTTAGTCAAAGCCGTCTCGATGAAATTGTCCCGATCCACAATGCGGCAATGGAAGATCGTACTTTCATCGAATGGGACAAGGATGACATCGATGCACTCGGCCTGATGAAGGTCGACGTGCTAGCTCTAGGCATGCTGACCTGTATCCAGAAGAGCTTCGACCTGATGCGCAAACATGGTCTCGGTGATTTTGAGCTCGATACAATCCAGCACAAGGATGAGCGTGTTTACGACATGTTGTGCAAGGGCGATTCCATCGGCGTGTTCCAGGTCGAGAGCCGCGCGCAAATCAATATGCTGCCGCGCTTGCGGCCGCGCGAATTCTATGATCTCGTGATTCAGGTCGCGATTGTCCGTCCTGGCCCGATTGAGGGCGATATGGTTCATCCCTATCTGCGCCGCCGCTGCGGGGAGGAGGCGATCGACTATCCCTCGCCCGCTCTTCCACATAATCCGGACGAATTGAAGAGTGTTTTGGGCCGGACAAAGGGTGTGCCGCTGTTCCAGGAACAGGCGATGAAGCTGGCCATTGTTGCGGCCGATTTCTCGCCTGAAGATGCCAACCGCCTGCGCCGTGCGATGGCCACCTTTCGTAATGTCGGCACGATCAACCAGTTTGAAAAGAAGATGGTCGAAGGAATGGTCGCCCGCGGCTATCAGCGCGACTTTGCCCAGCGTTGCTATCAGCAAATCCAGGGATTCGGCAGTTACGGTTTTCCCGAAAGCCACGCCCTGTCTTTCGCCCGGCTCGTCTATGTATCAAGCTGGATCAAATGCCATCATCCGGCGGTCTTCACTTGCGCCCTGCTCAATTCGCAGCCGATGGGTTTCTATGCCCCGGCACAACTGGTGCGTGATCTGCGTGAGCATGGCGGCGAGGTTTGCGCAGCCGATGTGAATGCGAGTGAATGGGACAGCACTCTGGAAGCCCGGCAAGATGGTTCATTGGCCTTGCGGCTAGGCTTCCGCCAGATCGACGGATTTCGCGAAGAATGGGCTGAAAGTCTCATGGGCGAACGCCTAGACGCTTCCTTTGTCAGCATCGAAGATTTGGCGCGCCGCGCTGCCTTGCCACGCCGCGCACTGCGTCTGCTCGCCGATGCCGATGCGTTTCGTTCGATCGGGCAGGATCGCAGGCAAGCGCTGTGGGATGTCCGGCGAATGCCCAGGGGCGAACTTCCACTCTTTGCAGCTACCAAAGAGCGCGAACTGCGCGAGGAAGGCGATACACCGCTGCCCGCAATGCCGCTCGTCGATCATGTGGTGGCAGATTATCAGACGACGCGGCTATCTCTCAAAGGTCATCCCATGGCCTTTCTGCGCGAGCGCTTTTGCAAAGAAGGTGTACTCAGCTGCGCCGAGACCGATGCTGCCAAAAATGGCGCGCGCATACGCACTGCAGGCGTCGTCCTCACCCGCCAACGACCGGGCAAAGGGAATGCGATTTTCATCACCATCGAGGATGAAACGGGGGTCGTGAACGCGCTGCTGTGGGCGCGGCACCTTGAGCGGTTGCGGCGGCAGGTCATGGCATCGCGTCTGATGCTGATCGAAGGCGAAGTCCAGCGCAGCAAGGAGGGTGTCGTCCACCTGATGGCCAATAATGTGATCGACCGAACTGACGACCTCGATCGCATGTCGGAAACCCACCATCCGAGGCTCGACACCTCCTCTGGCGACAAGGTTGCCGACCGATATCCCGCATCCAGCCACCGTCACCCGAGAGATGTCAGGATTCTGCCAAAATCGAGAGACTTTCACTAGGTATAGCGCCGGATCTATGCAATTGAACGCTTCAACCGCCCACCCGCCAATGTGAATAGCGAGCTGATTTGATCGCGTATCCCAAAAACCCTAACTAACTGATCGCAGACACGAGCATGGATAGCATACATGTACCTGCAATCAGCGTCGTCATGCCCGTTCGCAACGCGATGCCCTATCTGGATAGCGCGATAGAATCGATATTGACCCAGACCTTCTCCGATTTCGAGTTCGTTATTGGCGATGATGCTTCATCAGATGGATCGGAAAAGAGGCTGGAATGGTGGGCGGCACAAGACCCGCGAATACGCCTGTCTAGGCGCGAAACAGCCAGTGGTCCCGCCGCTGCCGGCAATTGGGTCGCCGAACTGGCTCGTTGTGAGATCATTGCGCGTATGGACGCCGACGACATCTCACTGCCGCACCGTCTGCAGGCACAATATAATGCACTTCTTGAACACCCATCCGCAGTCATGGTCGGCGCGATCTGGGAAGGCATCGACGCGGAGGGGCGCACTGTTCGCGAGCCTGACTATGCCGGACTTACGAAATTTGATCGTTTCAAAAGGCCGTTCAGCCAAGGTTCCGTTATGATACGGAAATCCGCATTCACCGGCGTTGGCGGGTACCATCTGGAATGCGACTACTGGGAGGATACGGACCTCTTTTTTCGCCTTTATGAAGCTGGCGACATACTGATCTCGACCCAGCCGCTTTATCGATACCGCTTTTCAGCAAGCAGCAACCGGCTTCACGTGAGCTCCAGCCACCTGGAACGCCAGCTCGCGCTCAGGGCGAAATGTCGGAAAGCCGCAGCGGAGACCGGCAGCTACCAGAGGATTGTTGCGGAGTGGCCGCCGAGCGATGTCGATCAATCAATACCGGTCGCAGTGTTCCAAAACAGGGCCAGCATCGAAATATGGGCCGGTGCCCGCTCGAAGATGCTGCTCGGTTGGCTGAAGCGAGGGTCCAAGAAGCACCTCTGGAGGGACCTACCCTCCCTTGCGTTCATCGTTGCTGCCTTTTTCATTCCAAAGGTTCTACGAAGCACACTCAGCCTGAAAGGGCGGCTCGCAAATCACCGGATACGAGGAAAATTGGCTGGCAAGGAATTTGTGCGCTGGGGTCCCATTGACGAAACGGTGAAGCGACAACCCAACCAGACGTCGTCTTGACTTTGCCAGTTGATCAGTGGACTTGAAGAGCAACTCTTAGGGGTGATGCGTGGATCACAATCAACATATACCAATCGCCCAGGGATCAGACCGCTCTTTTGCCTTTCTTTTCGCTCTGATTTGTCTGGCTCTAGGCTGCTATTTCTTCATAACCGATGCGCCTGGGTTCGCGATTGGCTTAGTGTTGACCGCAGCAATTTTGGCTGGGCTAGGGTTCTTTCGCCCACACTACCTGCATCATCCCAACCGCTTTTGGATCGCGCTAGGATTTTGGTTGGGAAAGATAATCTCGCCCGTCGTCCTGACCGCTGTGTTCTTTTGCCTGGTCACGCCCCTTGCAGTGATTTCAAAGATGTTCGGAAGCGATCCACTGCGGCTTCGCAAATCGGTCAAATTGGGTGAAACCTATTGGGTCAGCCGCACCGACGAAATAGCGATGCGGGACTAGCGACCGCATTATGAAGACCTTACTCGCCTTTCTGCAGTTCCTGATTGGAAGGAAGAAGTACTGGCTGATACCGGTTTTCTTGGTTCTGGCGGTGTTCGGATTGCTGATTGTCGCGACACAGGGCACCGCACTGTCGCCGTTTGTCTATACGCTCTGGTGATTGCGGATCATGGTCGCGATTCTGGGAATATCGGCATTCTATCACGATTCCGCAGCTGCCCTGCTGATCGATGGCGAAGTGGTCGCCGCGTGCCAGGAAGAACGACTATCGCGGGTCAAGAACGATGCGGCGTTTCCTGCGCAGGCAATCGAATTCTGCCTGTCTCATGCCGGCCTTCGATTGAGCGCCGTCGATCACATCGTTTTCTACGAAAACCCGTTTCTGAAGTTCGAGCGCCTCCTTGACACCTTCATGGCGTTCGCACCTGCGGGTCTCAGGCTCTTCACTCGCGCAATCCCGGTATGGATCAGGGAGAAGCTGTATCAGAGAGACGCCCTGCTGAAACAATTTTCCCAAATCGACCCCGATTGGAATGATGCAGGGCAGCTGCATTTCGGCGAACATCACCTCAGCCACTGTGCAAGCGCCTATTTCGCGTCGCCCTTCGACGACGCGCTGGTGCTAAGTGTTGATGGCGTCGGCGAACGAACTACCACTTCGGTGGCAATCGGCGAGGGCAACGCTCTCGACATCGTCAAGGAAATTCAATTCCCGCATTCGCTCGGCCTGCTCTATTCAGCCTTTACCGAATATCTCGGATTCCGCGTTAACTTTGACGAATACAAGGTGATGGGTCTCGCACCATACGGATCTCCGATCTACCGCGAGCGAATTCTTGAGAAGTTGATCGATGTAAAAGACGATGGCAGTTTCTGGATGGACCAAACCTATTTCGGATATGCAAGCGGGTTCAGCTCGATAAACCCGAGGTTCTGCAATCTGTTTGGCGCGCACCGCCGTGACCCGACAGAACCCCTGACCCAGTTTCATATGGATATCGCGCGGTCGATCCAACTGGTAACAGAAGAAATTGTCCTTCGCTTGGCAAATGCGCTCCAAAGAGAGTTTGGCCAGCGCAATTTGTGCCTGGCCGGAGGTGTAGCGCAGAACAGCGTCGCAAACGGACTGCTTGCCCGCAGCGGCATGTTCGATCGGATCTGGATACAGCCGGCTGCCGGTGATGCGGGCGGATCGCTGGGCGCCGCGCTCGCGTTCTGGCACCTGACGCTCGGCCAACCAAAGCCACTACGCGCCGGCCAAGATGCAATGAAGGCATCTGCGTTGGGCCCCGGTTTCAGCCAGTCAGAAATCGAAACACGCTTGTCTGCACTCGGCGCAAAATACGAAGTGTTGCCAGAGAAAGAACTTATCGAACAGACCGCACACGCGCTGGCTTCCGGCCGGGTAGTGGCATGGTTCGATGGCCGGTTGGAGTTCGGCCCGCGGGCACTGGGAAACCGGTCGATCCTGGGTGATCCGCGTTCCGATGCGATGCAGTCGCTGATCAATCGCAAGGTCAAGGGCCGCGAGAGCTTTCGTCCCTTCGCGCCCGCTGTTTTGGCGGAGGATGCAAGTGATTGGTTCGACCTCGAACAGACCAGCCCATACATGGGAATGGTCGCGCCCATCTCGGATAATAAGCTTGAGCCGCTTTCCAACAAGGACAAGGCGAGAAGAGGCTTCGAGAAGCTCAATGTTCGAAGATCTTCGATACCAGCGGTCACTCATGTGGACGGTTCCGCTCGGGTGCAAACCGTTGACGCCGACGAACGACCTCGCTTTCATGCCCTGATCAACGAGTTTCACAAGCTGACAGGCTGCCCGATGGTGCTCAACACCAGCTTTAACGGACGCGATGAACCGATAGTGTGTACGCCCGATGATGCCTATCGCCGCTTCACGGACGCGCAGATCGATCTGCTTGTCTGTGGCAATTGCATGGTCCGCAAGGTCGATCAAGGCGAGCAGGACACCAATTGACTCGCCGTCGGACCATCATTTCGTTACGAAAGACAGCATGCGCGAAATAACCCCATCGACTTTAAGCTCCATATGAATAGAGCTTTGCTTATCTCGACCGGGGTCGGTTGCGGGGTGCTCTGTTCCTATTGCCCGCAAGCAACCATTGGGCGCGCTTATAAGCGGTTTGAAGGCTCCTCACGCCTGGATTTGGATGTTTTCAAGCGATGCGTCGACAAGCTACCCGCGGACGTCACCGTTGACTTCACGGGCTTTTACGAGCCATTCCTCAACTCGGAATGCACGGAAATGATCCTCTACGCCGATGCACTCGGCCTGCCGGTGCGACTTTCAACCACACTAATGGGCTTGACGGCAGAGCAGGTTGATCGTTTCAAACACGTCCGCTTCACGAAATTTGCGGTCCATCTGCCCGATACCAAGGGGCTGACCCGGATCGTTCCGGATGACACCTACATGACCGCATTGACGCGCTTGATCGATAGCGACATATCCAAGATTGGTTTCCATGTACACGAAGGGAACGAAGGACCGGAAGCCGTCCACGAACGCGTCGATGCTGTTCTGAATGCCAAGGGGATCGAACCGGAGAATCGCTGGATCAACACGCGTGCGGGCAATATCGAGATTCAGGGTAAAGCCAACCGCGAACGGCTTGAGGGCGAATTGGCCATGTGTCCGCGGATCTATCAGAACGTCCTGCTGCCAAGCGGTGATGTTGCCCTCTGCTGCATGGATTGGAATCTGAAGCACGTCATCGGGAATCTCCTCGAAACCGACTACGAAGCCCTGTTCAGCGGCCCCGGATTTCAGGCGGTGATGTCGGGCTATCAGAACGACAGTGTCGATATTCTCTGCCGCACCTGCGAGGTAGCGCGTACCAAGAAAGACATGTTGCGTCAGAAATTCATCGCCGAAACCCAAACCAAGCGAGCAACTCTGACCGTCGACCGACGATATCCTGGACCAGCAACTCGGGCACCACGATAGTGCAGGCACAGCCAGTATGACTGCCAGCAACAAAGCGCTCAGAATTTACAAGCAGACGGCAATCATGGTGCTGAACACCATCCTGCTGCTGGTTGCGGTAAACTTGGCTTTGTGGGTCGTTTTCGAGGTTCGCGATCAGAAGCCCGCAGTCAAACCGGCGTCTTATGATCGTTCACCCCAAGGGTACTTTTATGAGAAAGGTGGTGCAGTCGACAACGGCAAGCGCACACCATCCAATCTGACCATATTCGACTACAAGGCCTATGAAGGTGTGTTGAGCGAATCCGAAATCGCCAGGCTGCTCGACGAGTTTTATGACCATGCGCAGCAAGGTTACGACTACCAAGCTTACAGCCAGTATGCACACCGCCCGGTTGTAGGTTCGAACCTCAATGTAGAGCTGGAGCCCAATGGCTTGACCGTGCGCAGAACCGTCAATTCGCCGGAAAATAGCGAGCAATCGCAAACGATACGGATATTTGCCTTTGGAGGAAGTACGACCTTCGGCGCAGGCTTACCGGACGAACACACCTGGCCAAGCCACTTGAGTCAAATTCTCAACGCGAAAGCGGATGAGGCCGGACTGGATATCCAAATCGAGGTGACCAACTACGGCCGGGTCGGCTTTTACCCAACGCAGGAATTGCACTTGCTGATGGAAGTTTTACGCAGCGGGGAACGACCAGACCTAGCCATCTTTCTCGATGGACTGAACTTCGGGCGGGATGACGATACACCCAGCCTGACGACAGATTATATCCGTACGATCAACGCTGCACAGGGCGGGCAAGATGCCAGTCGCTGGCGATGGCTGCCAATTGTGCGTGCGGCCAGTGCGTTGCGCGACCGAAGCGTAGGAAGCTCCGATGCAGTTGAACCTACCCCAGCGGAGACGCAAAAGCCGAGGCAGGTGGTCGAGCGTTTCCTTCAACTGCGTTCCAATACACTGGCTCTGGCCAAGATCTACAATTTCGAAGCTGTGTTCTTTCTTCAACCTGACGCCCACTACAATTACCCAGCGCACCTTTTCGGCGTTGGCGAGTTGCCGATCAACCCGGCCATCCGGGCTTTCAAGGGACGCGTATATCGCTCCTTTCCCGACAATAGCGGCTGGGTCGATCTAACGGGCCTGTTCGAAGAATGGGGCAACCGAAAGGCAATCATCGATTCGGGTCACTACTCACCTAATTTCTCACGGTTTGTTGCTCAGAAAATTGCCGATCAGATTGATATTGCACGATTGAAAGCAATGCCGAGGGAGGATGCCGTCCCAACGGGCATTCCGCGGCAGAGATAAGCCCGGGCCATGAGCGATACACAAACGCTTCTCAACCGGGCCAAGGCACACTAGGCTGCACAAAGGCCGATCTCCAACGGTTATTCATGAAAGTTCGATGACTATGAAACTGATATCTTTTTGGGCACCGGCGATTTTCCTGCTTTGCGCTACAACGGCGATCGCCCAGCCTTTGCCCAAAGACAGCATAGATCCAGCGAAAGTCATACCGCATTTCAGCCCGGAGAATATAGACGATACGCTGAAAACGGTGACTGGCAATCATCTGGTCACTGCCACTCCGCAAGGCGAGTCCTATATTTCAGCTTTCTCGCCGGACGGGCTCCAATTCACGATCCACTTCCGCCAATGTGCGGGAGAAGAGCGCGCGCAATGCCAAGCCATACAATTGCTGACCAGCTGGCAGGTCGAGGATGGCGGCGAGCATTTGGAAAAACTCCTTGTCGATACCGCTCCGAACGTGTTGTTCGTGAATTTGGGCCGGCTGCCTGAAGGGAGGCCTTACATGTCGCGGATCGTAATCGCCGGGGAGGGGATTTCACAAGGCAACCTCGCGGAGGAAGTCAGACTGTTCCTCAGCGCAGCTGCACTGTTCAACGCCCAAGTCCGTGAACTGCATACCAACTGATCGGCCCGCCACAATGCAAGGCCAGTTTCGGCAAATTGCATGGCACTAGAATCGGCCAGCTTTTCCTGGGCGAACTCCCGGTTGGACAAAGACAAGCGGCCAAGGATTCTGTTTGCCAGAGCGCGGATCGACAATCGCAGCAGTCTTCTGGCTGATCTCCGGTTGGCCGACATCACGACCGACAACGAACTGATTCTCAAGCTATACCAGAGCTTTGGCGACGAATGCGCCGACCGCTTGCTGGGCGATTTTGCATTTGCCATTTGGGATCCGGCGCGCGGCAAAATCTTCGCGGCCCGCGATGTCATGGGCTGCCAGCCGATATACTTCAGCAACAACGCCAAGGGGTTCTTCGTCGCTGAGCGCATCGAGCATCTTATCGAACATGATGCGGTGGCCAAGAGCGACGATGAGGCCTTCATTGCCGCCACTTTGTCCTACGGATATGCGCATTTTGAGCGAACCGGATTTGCAGAAATCCGCAAGATACCGCCAGGTTGCTTTCTGCTCGCGGACGAGAATTCCCTCACCCTGAAGAACTATTGGCAGCCCGAGCAGGTCCGGCAGCGCGACTGGCCGAGCCATGAGCACTGCATCAATGAATTTCGTTCACTGCTCCGCCAAGCGATTGCGGACCGTATTCCGGTTGAAGGACGCATTGGCGTGCATGTCAGCGGCGGACTCGATTGCTCATCAATCGCGCTGATCGCCGCCGATGTCTTGGAAGAAGAGTCGATGCCGCGCCCCATCGCATTCACCTGGTATCCTGAACCCGGAGCGGATCTGGGCGAAGCCGAACTGGAAGAGTATGAACGGCTCCACGCGGTCTGCAATGCCCTCGATGTCGATCCGGTCTACACCGATCAAACACCTGAAAATGTGGTGAACGTTCTCGACCGCGACAACCGCATCCGGCCAATATGCAATGCGTCGTACAATGAACGGCCAGTCCTCGCAGAGGCACAGAAACGAGGTGTGAAAGTGATCATGTCGGGTTTTGGTGGTGACGAAGCAGCATCGTTTGATGGACGGGGTTATCTTGAGCAGCTCGCGGTAACCGGTCGATGGTCTAAACTCTCCGGATTCGCCCAATTCCAAGGCCGCTCTAAGCTCCGTTTTGTCCTGAGCAAACTGGTTCACGGGCTGTTGTTCAGGTTCGCGCCGGATACGGTTCTCCGGTCATACCAACATAACCTGTCTGCCCCAGAGACTTCGGCTTACAAAGCGCTGCTGTTTGCGATCATTCCCGAAAGACTAATGTTCTGGCGTAAACCAACCGAGTTTCAAGAGCAGGATGCTTCAGAAGTCGAGGCGTATCTCCACCCGAAGCTGGTGAAAGCGGGCGTGGCGCTGCCGCCCATCCCCATCGTCCGATACTCAAATACGCGGACCGCGCTGTGCAATCTGCTGCGGTGGCCAGCGCTGATGACCCGCATTGAGGCGATGGAGCCCGACGCCGCAGATCACGGCATTCGGTATGTTTATCCGTTGATGGATCGCCGGATAGTCGAATTTACCCTTTCGCTGCCACCACACGTTTTCCAGGACGCAAACTGGAAGCGCCTGTTCTTTCGGCAGGTCATGGAACCCGTGCTGCCCAAGGAGGTCTGCTGGCGACATGTAAAATCCGACCCTGCGCGGGCAGACCCGCTTATCGATGCAATGATGGATGCCTTCGTCTCGATCGGAAAGCACCTCAAGCAAAGTGGAGATTACCCTGAAACCGCCAAGTATCTTGATGTGCCAAGACTACTCAGAGATCTGGACAAAAACGCGCTGAATACACGATCTCGCATGGGTAGGATCATCAGCGCTATGGAGTTTCTGGGAAGCAGCACCGGGGGCAGCACTGGGGCAGCTTCGCGGTCAGATTGATATTCGGCAACATCAACCCGGCTGCTAAGGCTTGACCAACGACATCAATTCGAATCGGAAAGGCGAGAAGGAATCTGGGTGATCTAGCGAGAGGAACTCGATATTCCCGATACGATCATAGGTGCTACCAAGCGCCTGTTTCAAAGCTTTCGGCCAGAACGCCAGCGTTTGCACAGAAGCTAGCCCCAAATCGGGCAAAAGGCAGTCGGACAGTGTGCGCAATGCCTCCCACCGTATCGTTTCAACGCGTGGGTCGAAACCGATGGCGTTCCCCATGGTATCCAGTTCCGAACAAAGGCCAAGCGCATCGGCCACCTGGCCCAAATGGCCGAAATCGACGGTAAACTCCTTATGGTTGGAGAAATGCACCGCTTTGGGTGACTGACCGAAAGTTCCATACTCGGTTATTACGGCCTGCCCGCCCTTGGCCATACAGCCAGCAATGTTCTGGAGCATCCGGATCGCCCCAACGTTGAGGATTGCTACGCTCTTGCCACCGAGCTTTACCGGAACGCAATTCAGCTGAAAATCGACAGCAAGCCTTTCGGCCTCGGTCTCGGGCGACTGGTTTTCTAGGTTGCTGATCGAGACATTTGCCACGCTGAGATCGGCGATCACTTCATTCGATATGACCAGATCAAATCGTTCATCACCGAACTGATAATTTTCGATGTTGCCCTGCAGGAAGCGCAGCCTGTCGTGATGCCGTGCGCATTGTTCTTTTTGGGCGGCCTGTAATTCAGGCGACAGGTCAAAGAGTGTGTATGTCAGAGACCCGTATATGTCCGGCCATCGGGTCGCCAACCGATCCAGAATGGCGTTCGCGAAATACCCCAAGCCGCAACCGATCTCGATCAGACGGCAGCCGGATCGAATGCGATCTCCCTCGACCAGCCAATCGCAGAATGCCTCGCCGTAGCTTCGGTCACCGAGTGCAGGGTGCGCTAGCCTGAAGGCATGCGAAATCGTGGTCTCGATCAGGTCGAATTGCGCATGCGCATTACCAAGTTCCCGCTCGTGAAAGTGCTCGTTATCGCCTGCTTTTGCTGACATCGCCGCATGGATGTCTCGCAATCGCAGCAGTTCGATATTCCGCCTGTGGTCCTTTAGCGCGCGGACATTGTCGCCATCCTGCCACTTTAGTGCGCCACCGCCCCAGCTATCCAGCTTCGCAAGGAGATGCTCAAGCGCGCCTTGGTCCAGCTTAGTATCTCTCCGAAGAACGGCCATGGTCGTACCCCCGGCGAGACGCTCGATCGCGACAAGCTGCTCAGAATCGATTTTCAGAGGCTGCAATGGGCCGGATCGGTCGCAGCAATAGCCCGTTGCTCCATCGGCAGTTCTTAGCCACAAGACAGCCGGATCGAGCTTTATCGCTGCACTTTTCGGGATGCCGCAATCTGCCGAATGTGCCGCCATCTAGGAAGTCTTGAGCTCGTGATACAGGGTCGCACGCGAAAAGAGATGCTGGATCGCAGGACTCATTCTCTCCAATCTTTCGGCTTCTATTTGCAGTGGATCGACCGTTCGAAAATTCTGTGTATCGACAAACCAGTCACGCGAGAATGCCAGGCATAGCAGCGGGCGATCCTTGTTCGAGTTGTTCGCCGTTCCGCCGTGCCTCAAACGGTAATCCACCAAAAGAGCTGAGCCCAACTCCAACTCAGCATCGACATGATCGCCAACCGCTGCATCATTTTCGGTATCGGGTTTACGATGACTGCCGGGCCAAAGGCGCGTAGACCCGTTTCTCTCATTAAACGCCACCAACGGCACAAACAGATTGATCGCAAAGCTGGGACAAAAACTATCGATCTTGTCGTCAAACAAGCCTTCGTAGTCACGATGAACATGTTGCTCGGGTGCGCCGGCCGCCGCATTCACGCAAGTGACGCAGCTTAGTACATATTTCTCGCCAAGAACCGACGACAAGAAACTGCCGAGTTCAGCCGAAGCGTAAATGTCCGGACAGTCGAAGTTCTTTGATATCGGCACGGGAAGCATATGCCGCTGCGTACCAACCTGAACGGATTGGCCGACGCACGCCGAAGTCGCGACCATCTCCGCAACGACGTCCCGCAGAACAGCGACTCGCTCCGGCGCGGCGAAATTTCTGAGCTTGAGACATCCGGCCCGCCCGAAAACTTCAATAGCGTCAGTGCCTGACAAATCCGCAGTATCTATCGTCAGGTCTGGTCGCATTTCGATCACCACTGGCCGTGAGAAACGTTCTCGACCGTTACTCGAGCAGATCAGCCATTTTCGGTGTGCGCAATGCTGCGCCGGACTATCAGGCTAACAGCCGCATTCAGGAATTGCGGTAGAAGTTAAAACCTTCGCCCGGCTGAAGTCGACCAGCACCGGCTTGCGTAGCCGACGGAACATCCAGCTGTTCAATTTCCAGCTTCTGCCAGGGTTTCTTTGCGTTGGCTTCAGTTTCGCTTGTCGGTTTATCGGTCATTTCGCTTTCCCTCTAAAATTCAGTTTAGTCAGAGCAAACTACGATATCCTTTTTATGCATCTGCTCAATCAACGACACCAGCTGTGTTTCACACTCATCCGGCGCGACCTCATACTCGTTCAGCAATGTCTGGTGAATCTCGCTAACAGTGATTGGGCTTTCGAGCAATTCCCAAATTCTAAAGGAGGGGCCCTTGAGGCTGTAATATTTGCCTTGCTCGATACACATCATAACAACTTCGTCGCCAAGATTTGACGATAGCATGCTATCCGACACCGAAACTTTTGTTTTCAATGAGATATTTTCAGTCATAACCCCTCGTCTCTACGTGCAAATAATCACTAGGAGAATTTACGGGCCGTTACAACCAACCGAGCCTGTCGAGCAAGTCGAATCCCAAGCGTCGATCCAACCTTTCCAAAGCGCTTCGCCATTTCTTAAGGGCAATGAAGTAATGCTGATCGACTCCGCCCGCTCCAGACACTCCTATCGGCAACCATGGTTTTTGTGGTCCGGTAAAGTGCAGAACTCTGGCTTGGTCAGGCCCGACTCCCGTTGAACAGGCAATCAAATCTCTATGCGAGAGCATATAGTTATAGATCGGCGAAGCGAGTTCTTGCTGCCCGGCGAAATACAGGTTCAACACCATCTGGTCGGTATGGCCGGTCACATCCCCCGCCCATCGATCGGGTTCCATCATGTCCAGCAGACCATTGTATCTTGTTCGGCCAACCAGCTCAGGCCTGAAGATCATAAGCCCGCTGTTGAACGTATTGGCGATTGAGTCGGAGCGACCGTCATCAGTTGTCCCTGACACCTCAACGAAGTCCGCCATGCGCCGCCTGTTCCCTCGGAAATGCGTCCCATCGCCACAACAGACCAACGCGCTTTTGCGCGCCAGCAGCGGATTGACCGTGTTGAGAAACAACAAGTCGCTGTCGCAAAAAATGACCTGATCGTATCCTTCGAGCGCAAATACTTCCAGCGAGCCAAATTGCAGATGTTTGTTTCCCGTCCATCCAGCGGCCCTTCGAACGTCTGACATACGTTGCCCGAGCTCAGCAGATATTTCGTGCATGATCAGGTCCGGGAAGCAGGATGCCAGCACGTCACGACTCTGCTGGCTGAGTTGGTCGTGAATTATGGCAACATCACCCGAGAACCACGGGTTGTTGCACCGGAAGCTATCAATCATCACCAGCGCGCCAGCGAGAAACTCGTCGGAAACCACCGTGGCCAGAGCAAGCCGAGTCATAGATACCCCAGATGTTCCATTCTTGATCGATGTTCCGAGATAATTCTCCTGGCCTGTGCCGGTGACAACTCCTGTTTCCATTGCCCCGCCTTGCCGCTCCGGAAGAAGTTCTCGACCTTGGTCGGGCGCCCCTTGAATCTGTCGGTTGCTTCTTTGCGCTGTAAACTTCCGAATTTCGATGCTCGAACAGCTTTGGATGCTTTGTGCTGATCCCACTCCAGGCCGCTGAAATCCAAAACTTTTTTGAACATGCCGACCGTGTCTTCAAGCAGATCTTCATACCGAACGACGAGCGTCTCGAGCTTGTCTTGTTCGAGCCAGCTGCCCGCATGTTCGCTCCAAGTGCCCATATGCTCGTCAAAATACGTCTCTGCATTCAGAACCTGCGCAGCGGGATACGACATGCGGTCAATGATCTCGTCTATCGCGCAGTTTTCATGATGCGCGAACGACCCGGCTACATCGAGTGGGTTGCGGGCCAGATAGACAACCCGGCAATTGTCATGCGCAGGGAACAGCGGTTTGCCATCAAAGCGGCTCGAATAGGACTCGTGCACCTTGGTGAATGTGGTCCCGGGAAACTGCGTAGAATAGAGTTTGTGCCATTCGCGCCGGAATCCATCGAGCGTTTTGTCCGGAATATCGGACGAACTCAGGCCCATCTGCTCGTCAAATTCATGCCGTCCCAAATGGGAAGCCGGCCCGATCAGTGGCTCATCCCAATCCCAGCCATCCCCGTCAACGGTGGTATAGTTCGACAGTAATATCCGCATCCAGGTGCTTCCTGATTTGGGATAGGATACGAGCCAGACAAAACTCATTCTAGTGAAGACCGAGCGTTGGTTCGTGCGCTGCGGTGATGTTCAGTTCGGACATTACCTTGTCGACAAGCTCGTCCAGCAAAAATGGAGTATCAGGTCGGCGGATCCGGCATACCGGAACCGCCTCAACCAACTTGGATATTGCATCGAAATGGAAATGTCGCATTTCCATTCCATCGTAGAAGCGTTTCCGAAACGTGAAAAAGGATGTCGCTTGAAACGCCTCGCTGCGACTCAGTGCCTTCAGTTCGATTTCGGGGCTCGGTGACATTTCCAGCACAACAATTCGGTCGATCTCGACCTTCGACCGTCCCGTCAGGCGGAGCGGATAAGCGTATTTCTCTATTTCAGCTCGCAGCATTGGATAATCGTGTGTTTGCAATCCCAGCTGCACCAATGAACGGGCGGTCAGTTTTCCTCCAGCGAAGCTCGGGACAATTCTGGGAGTGCCGTCAGCAGCAAAATTTACAGCGGCAACATCATCGGTGATCATATCAAAGCCGCGATCATGCATAGCTGCAAGGGTTGTCGATTTCCCGACGCCGGAATGACCGATAAACAGAACCGCACCCGTATCCGTTGCAATAGCACTTGCGTGGAGCGTCAGAAATCTACGCT
>CBDCXY010000014.1:0-8557 GCA_965223995.1 Pontixanthobacter sp.
ATCGACCTGCAAGCGACGACGCCGTTCGCTCGCCGCGGATCTCCGAGGCCCCGGAATTCGACGCCGCGTTGCTCATGTCGCCGGCCTGGCCCGTCGACGGACCGATCTCGACGGCGGCCCACTCGACCGTCGTCGCAGTTGCCGACCGCTTGCGCGCGTCGATCGAAGCCCAGATCGGAGCCGTCACGCGCTTCGATCTCCAGTCGCACGTGGCGATCGGCACGGACGACTTGGTGGCCTTCGCCGTCGTTCGCTGTGGCGCGAGCCAGGTGCGCGTGGCGGTCGCCATCGACTCGGACGCCGCCCGGGCCTTCGCCCGCGCGCTGGACGTGCGATTGGCTGGGCTCGAGGCAGCCGGTCCCATCTCGTCGGCCGAGCTCGGCCTGCTGGAGTTCGGGATGCTGCGTTCGATCGCGGACGTGGCGCAGCGTTGTGATCTCGGCAACTGGAGCCTCGAGGCGATGGATGTTGGCGATGCCGCGCAAGCGCTGCACCCCGCGGGGCACACCGTGCGCATCGACCTGGCCATCAACGGACTGTCGGGCTGCCTCTACGCCTGGATCACTCCGGACGACGCACTGGCGCAGGTCGCCCTTCAGCGGGAGGTGGGAACATCCCTGCGTGGGAGTCAGTCGCTTCGGCTGCGGTTGGCGCTCCCGGACGTAGCGCTCTACCTCGAGGAGTTCCAGCAGCTCGTGCCCGGCAGCGTGCTCGCCCTGGGTCGTCCCGACCTGCGCGCGATGAGCGCGTGCAGCGTTGTGACCGAGACCGGGTGGGCGATGTGTGGGGTAGAGGTCGTGGGCGAGCTGCCGGAGGTGCTACGGGTCCGCTGCGGTGCCATCGTTCCGCGGCCCGTCGCGAAGCCGGAGGGTGACCGTGACGTCGTGCTCCGCATCCGCACCGGTCGCCTCGATCTCGCGATCGGCGACGTCGCAAGGTTGCGTGGCGGAGCGAAGCTCGACTTCTCCGTCGGGGAGTCGAGTCCTGTCCAGTTGCTCGGTCCCCGCGGCCTCGTCGCCGAGGGCCAGCTGGTCACCACGTCGGTCGGGCTCGGTGTCCGCGTCTCGTGAGTCTCAAGCAATGATCACTCAGAACTCCACTTCCCTCCACGACGCGCTGCAGCCCAGCGGCGGGCAACCATCCATCGAAGCCCTCGTCGGATCCGCGACGAATTTCGCCGTCGTGACGTTCGTCGTCCTCGGCGTCCTTTGGGCGCTGCGCGCCTGGAGTCGCCGCGGAACGCAGCGCTCGGGCGGCAAACGCATCCGCACGCTCGACTCGGCGCTCCTCGGCCGGGGCTGCTCCGTTCACCTTCTCGACGTCGACGGCGTGCGAATCCTCGTCGGTTCTTCGGAGGGAGGCCTCACGAGTCTCGGCAGCCTGGCGCCGGCCGGCGAACCAAGCGTCCGCGAAGGCGGTGTGAACGAGGGTTCGTTCCACGATTCCTACGAGCGCCTTCTGGATGAGAGGGTTTCGGCATGATCCTGCTCGCTACCTACTCGACGGTTTCCGCAGACGGGCCGGAGAGCACGCTTCCCATCTGGGTTGCGCTGCTGATCCTGATGTCGTTCGTTCCGTTCCTTCTGACGATGACGACGTCGTTCGCGAAGATCGTCATCGTGGGCGGGATCCTGCGGCAGGCGATCGGCACGCAGCAGACGCCGCCCACCGCGGTCATCACCGGGCTCGCGCTGATCTTGACGCTGCACATCATGGCGCCCGTCGCCGAGGAGGTGCGGGTCCAGCTCGAGAACGCGGGGGAGGGAGTCGAGCCTACCGAGGTCGTCGCGGCGATCGAGGAACCGATGCGGGACTTCCTCGAGCGTCACGCGGACGAGAGCAACGTGGCTTTCTTCCGCGACATGCGCGCGCGGCAGAGCGAAGGCGCCGACCCCGCGGACTCCGACTCTCCGCTTGCGTCGGTCATGGAGACGCTGACGGTCTACGGCCCCGCGTTCGCCCTGACGGAGCTCACGGAGGCGTTCCAGATCGGGTTCTTGCTCTTCGTGCCCTTCCTGATGATCGACTTGATCGTCGGGAACATCTTGCAAGCGCTGGGCATGATGATGCTCTCACCGCTCGCCGTCTCCCTACCCTTCAAACTACTGCTGTTCGTCACGGTCGACGGATGGCGCGTCATCCTCCAGGGCGTAGTCCTGGGTTACGCGAGCTGAGCCGATGGACGTCGACGCCGTCTTCGAGGTCACGCGCCAGGCGCTCCTCCTGACCGTCATCCTCAGCGCACCCGCCGTCGGGTCCGCGCTGGTCATCGGGCTCGCGGTCAGCGTCTTCCAGGCAGCGACTCAGATCCAGGACCAGGCGATCGCGACGGTGCCGCGTTTGGTGGTCGTGTACGGCGCGCTCGCGATTGCGGGCGTGTGGATGCTGCGCGAGCTCGTTCTGTTCTCCGGGCGCGTCTTCGAACAGGTTCTCGTGCTGTCGCAGTAGGTCCGATGACGGAGCTTTGGAACCTCGAGGGGCTGCTCGGCGCGGGAGGTCTTCTGACGGGCGGCATGATCGTGCTGCTGCGCGTGCTCCCGGTCATCTTCCTCGCACCGGCGTTCGGCGGCGCGCTCCTGCCGCCCCGGACGCGCATCGCGCTCGCCTTCCTGATCAGCGTCGTCCTCGCGCAGCAAGCCGCGGCCACGCCGGCCTCGATCGGGGTTCCGGGCCTACTGGCGCTCGGGGCGCAGGAGGTATTCGTCGGCCTCTCTCTAGGCATCTCGGTGCGCCTCGTCTTCGAGCTCTTGGCCGCGGCGGGAGCGATCGTCGACATCGCGCGCGGCACCATGACGGGGGAGCAGTTGGACCCGACGACGCAGCAGACCAGCTCGCCGCTCTCGATGTTCCTGCGCAACTTCATCATCGTGGGCTTCCTGACCGCTGGCGGGGCGCGTTTCGTGCTCGAGCAGCTGGCGGGCACGTTCCTCCTCTGGCCGCCGGGCCAACCGCTCTCTGGGTGGATCGTCGCCGATAGCTCCGCGGAGGCGTGGTTCGAACTGGTGACGGACATCTTCGGCGTGGCGCTCGCTCTCGCCGCTCCGGCGGTGATCGTGCTCTTCCTCGTCGACCTCGCTCTCGGCCTCATCAACCGGGTCGCGCCGCAGGTCCCCGTGTACTTCCTGGGGCTGACGTTCAAGGGCCCGCTGGCGCTACTCGTGCTCGCTGGGAGCCTGATGCTGGTTTTCGAAGAGTCGGTGCAGACGGTGTTCGGGTGGATCCAAGGGTGGACGCAGGTCTGACAGATGGCTGGCGAGAAGACCGAGAAGGCAACCGAACGGCGCAAGCGCAAGGCGCGCGAGGAAGGTCAGGTCGCGGTCTCGCGCGACCTCACGGCGGCGATCGTTCTCGTCGGTACGTTCTTCGCTGCCGACGCCCTGATGGGCTTCTGGAGCGCCGACCTGTCCGAGGTCATCGCCGAGGTTGGCGGGTGGATTCGCGACGGAGCGACGTCGGAGCAGTTGACCGGCCTGGCGCACCGAGCGTGCTGGCAGGTCCTGCAGCTGTCGGCTCCCGTGCTGGCGACTGCCCTGGCGCTGGCGCTGATCGTTCCCTACGTGCAGGCGCGACCCCAACCGACGTCGAAGCCGATGGTGCCGAGCCTCGAGAAGCTCAATCCCGCCAAGCGCCTGAAGCAGATGTTCGCGAGCGTCTCGGGCTGGATGGAATTCCTCAAGGCTTGCGCCAAGGTCGCGACCATCTCGACCGTCACCTACCTCGTGATCGTCTCGCAGCTCAACGAAGGCGGTGAGCTCACCGCGCGAAGCGTCGGCGCGCTCGCGGAGGACGGCCGGTCGCGGACCCGCGAGCTCTTCGGAGCGATCCTCGGCGTGTTCCTCGTGCTCGCGATCCTGGACTTGCTGTACCAGCGCTGGAACCACGAGCGGCAGCTGCGCATGTCCAAGGACGACGTACGCGACGAGATGCGCGACGACGAGGGGACCCCGGAGATGCGGGCGGCCCGGAGTCGCTTCCGGCAGGAGATGGACGAGTGCGGGACGCTCGAGGACATCTCCGGCTGTCAGGTGGTGATCACGAACCCGACGCACATCGCCTGCGCGCTGCGCTACGACCCGGACCGCGAGGCGGCCCCGCGGGTCATGGCCAAGGGCCGCGACGCATTCGCGCAGCAGATCAAGGGGCTCGCCCGCAGCGCGAGCGTCCCCGTTCGTGAGGACCGGCCGCTCGCGCGTGCGCTCATCAACGTCGAGCTGCGCCAGCAGGTCCCGGCCGAGCTGTACGAGGCCGTCGCGGAAATCCTGCGCTGGGCCAAGCGGATCGACGCAGGGCGCAACTCGAAGTAGCCGCGCAACGATCGGGGGCGCCGGCTCGAGAGGGAGGAGCAAGGGGGCCGGCGTGGACCCCGCATCAAGCGACCCATCACATTTCAGTGACAGGAGACAATCATGATCGTCAACAACCGGCTCTCCGGTCCGGATCCGTTGTCGGTGCACGGGAACACGATCCTCACCCCCAAGTACCACATCCTCGTCAAAAAGGACGAGGTCTTGGTGAGGGATCCCCGCACCGGCAAGTCGTTCCGGGCTCATGGTGACCCGCACTTCTGGACGTCCGACGGCGACCGCGCGCAGTTCCACCGGAACAACCTCACGATCGACCTTCCGGACGGCACGAAGATAACCATCGTGCCGACGCGTCCCGATAGGAAGGGGATCTCGAAGATCGCGACCCTGCAGGTCTTGAACGGTGACAACGTCACCACCGTGACCAACATCAGCGGCAAGGGCGGACCCCGTTTCGGGGGAATCGACCACGACGCGCGCACGATGGATCGCGTCTTTCGCGACGGCACCGTGCTTCGCGTCGGTCGTGAGCTCGACGACCTCCACTTCTCGAACGGGCGCGAGCTGATCGGCCGCGACCCGTCCCAGCGTTGGGGCGAGCACATGCTCGACGGCGTCGGCGGCACGAGCCGGACGATGCTCTACAACCGCCGCGGGCGAATGTCGGGCGGGAACGGCGTCGGTGAGGGTGCCTACGCCGAGATGCTCGATACCGTCGACGTCCTGTACGCGAAGCTGCGCCACAAGATGGGCGAGCTGAACAGTGTCGACCCGGAGGACTCCGGAAAGATGCACCGCATCCTCACCGGTATCCAAATGATCCAGATGCGCCTGCAGCAGGTCATGCAGACGCTCACCAACATCATGAAATCCGAGCACGACACGATCCAGGCCGTTGCGCGCAACCTGCGCTCCTAGGGCCGTCCTGGCCGACCGTGCGCCATAGGAGGCCGGTCGCGAGACCGGCCTCCTTGCGTTGGTGGGATGTCACGGGATCCACGCGCAAGGGCAGGGGCTTCGGCCCCGACCTGTCGTCATCGAACCGACCTGCTCACGAACGACGGGATACGCGGATGTCTGAACGGAGCGATCGCGCACCCTCCTTCGGGCCCCGCCAAGTGGCAGGGATTGGCCCCGAATCCAGGCTTGGAGAGCTGAGCGCGATGATGGCTCGCCAGCTGGACGCGTCGAGGGCCCTCGACTGGGAGGACTGCGACGAGCGACACCGTGTCCACACCAGAGCCGCACTCGGCTCGAGGCCCCCTGGGAGTCTGGGCGATTCACAGGCGTGTAGAGCAGCTCCTGCAGGAAGTCATGAGTCGCCCGATCTACCGGGACTTGGGCCTCCGGAGCTGCCAAGCCCCGTCGGGGCCCGGAGGCCGGTCGTGAGATCGGTCTCCTTGCGTTGGGAGAAGGCGTCGCTGGATCTCCGCGCAACGGAGCCCCCCCTCGCTCCGACCTGTCGTCGTCACTTCGACCATTTACAAACGACAGGAGAACTCTCATGTCTGATCTGACCGTTGGCACAGCATTCTCGGGGGGCCTCGCCAATGCGGCGGAAGTCGCCCCCGAGGCGATCATCAGCGCCGCCGAGGCGGGTCTGGTGAACGGCCTCGACCAGAACCGCGGCGACGTGACCCTGCGCTCGTCTTTCAACAAAGACATCAAGTCGGCCCCGCCGCCCAAGGAGAGCGGCGGTGGCTTCCTGGGGATCTTCAAGGCGATCCTGAAGCCGATCGCGTCCGTCCTGAGCTTCATCCCGGGCATCGGGCAAATCGCGTCCTTCGTGATCAACTTCGTCACGGAGGCGCTGTCGAACGTCTTGACCGCACTGAAGACAGGCAAGCTCGACATGAAGGAGCTCATGTCGTCGATCACCTCCGTCGCGACGTCGCTGATCCCCGGCGGCGGCCTGGCGGGGCTGGCCGGCAAGGGTGGGCTCGGCGCGTTGGCCGGGATGTTCCAGTCGGGCAAGATCGGTGCGGGCGGCATCGCGTCCGCCTTCACCGGCCTGCTCCAGGGGCTCCCCGGTGGTGGCCTCGAACGCCAGGCGCTCGAAGCCGGCTTCGGCCTCATCGCCGACGGCGTGACCAAGGGTCGCATCGACGGTGGGGTCCTGGCGAAGGCCATCGCCCCGGTCCTCGGCGCCGGCGGAGACCTGGGTGGCGACGTCGCCGCCCGGACGCTGGGCGGCCTCGTCGACGCCGGCAACGTGCCGGTGAAGGAGGCGCTCGACGCGCTCGAGCCGCTGATCGCCCTCGTGACGGACGACGCCGCCGGGCGCGACGTCCTCAAAGGTCTGCTCGGCACCGCCGGCGAGGCGATCGGCGACGGAAGCCTCTCGGCGCGGAACGTCGTGCGCTCCGTTACTGACGGGGTGAAGGACCTCTTCTAGTCCGCGCGTCTTCCCAGCGAAGTGAAGCCGATGTCTAGCAAGAGCCGCTTCTCTATCGCCGAGCTCCAAGTCCTGGGGCTCGGCGTTGCCGTCTTCAGCATCGTCGCGCTGATGATCTTCCCGGTGCCGACCGCGCTGCTCGATCTCTTGATCGTGCTCAACCTAGGGGGGGCGCTCACGCTCCTGCTCGCATCGCTCTTCGCTGGGGATACGGCGCGTCTGCCGTCGTTCCCGACGATTCTGGTCTTGATGACGCTGTTTCGGCTGGCGCTCAACCTCAGCTCGACGCGGCTCCTCCTCCTCGACGGCGACGCCGGGGTGGTCATCCGATCGTTTGGCCAGTTCGTTGTCGGGGGAAACCTGATCGCCGGGATCATCGCCTTATTCGTCCTGGTGTTGGTTCAGATGCGGGTCGTCACCAAGGGCGCCGACCGTGCCTCGGAGGTCTACGCACGCTTCACGCTCGGGAGGCAACACTTCGAGTTCATGCGCATCGAGAGCGACGTGCGCTCCGGCGCGATCTCCTCTGACGCGGGCAAGGCTCTGCGCGACAGGTTGGAGGTCTCCTCGGCCCTGGCGGCGTCGATGAGCGGTTTGATCAAGTTCGTGAAGGGCGACGCGATCCTCGGCCTGGTCATCACGGTCGTGAACATCTTGGGCGGGCTGATCGCCGGCATGGTCCGCATGGACATGTCGATGGGCGAGAGCTTGGAACACTTCGCGCTGCTCACCGTCGGCGACGGACTCGTCTCTCAGGTCCCCTCGCTGGTCGCCTCGGTCACCGCTGTGGTCGTCGTGACCCGCCTTCACCGGAACGGACTGGCCGGCAGCTCGAACCACCTCGTCACGACGATGGTGCGCGGAGTCTTGGCGGCGCCGAAGAAAGTCTCCCGGAGCGCAACGGCGTTCGCTCCGTCACCGACGGAGTGACGGGCCTTTGCTCGTTCGAAGGCGTCTACCAGCTCCGCCATCCAGGCAGCCACGTTTCCCTAGCGAAGTGAACCCGATGCCTCCCAAGAGCCGCTTCTCGATCGCCGAGCTCCAAGCCCTGGGGCTCGGTGTTGCCGTCGTCAGCGTCGTTGCGGTGATGCTCTTCCCCGTTCCGACCACGCTGCTCGATCTCCTGATCGCGCTCAACCTGGGCGGGGCGCTCACGCTCCTGCTGGCGTCGCTCTTCGCCGGGGAGACGACGCGCCTGTCGTCGTTCCCGACGATGCTGATCCTGATGACCCTGTTTCGGCTGGCACTCAACGTCAGCTCGACGCGGCTCATCCTCCTCGACGGAGACGCGGGGTCGATCATCCGGTCGTTCGGACAGTTCGTCGTGGGAGGGGATCTGATCGTCGGCATCGTTATCTTCTTCGTCCTGGTGATGATCCAGATGCTGGTCATCACCAAGGGCGCCGACCGTGCCTCAGAGGTTAAGGGGCGCTTCACGCTCGACAAGCAACAGGTCGAGTCCATGCGCATCGAGGGGGAGGTGCGCTCCGGCGCGATCTCCTCCGACGCGGGCAAGGTCCTGCGCGACAAGCTCGAGGTCCTTACGTCCATGGCGGCGTCCATGACCGGCTCGCTCAAGTTCGTGAAGGGCGACGCGATCCTCGGTCTGGTCATCACGGCGGTGAACATCCTAGGCGGCCTGATCGCCGGCATGGTCCGCATGGAGATGTCGATCGGCGAGAGCCTCCAGCACTTCACGCTGCTCACCGTCGGCGACGGACTGGTCTCACAGATCCCCTCGCTCCTCGTCTCGGTGGCCGCGGCGGTCGTCGTGACTCGCGTCGACCGGAACGAAGCCGCGGGCGGCTCGACCAACCTCGCGACGACGATGGTGCGCGAGGTACTCGCGACGCCGAAG
>CBDCXY010000015.1:0-172980 GCA_965223995.1 Pontixanthobacter sp.
GCGCTGGCCGCGTTGCAACTGATCGGCGGTGCGATAGCCCTGCGCGACGGCAGCGCGCAAATCGGGAAACTGGTCCGCCCGGCGGCGATTATCCAGGGCTTGCTAGCTGCTTTTGCTTTCCTGATGCTGCTGTGGCTGTTCGCCATGACCGACCTCTCGGTGAAGCTGGTCGCGACCAACTCGCACTCGGCCAAACCGCTGATTTTCAAGCTGTCGGGCGCATGGGGCAACCATGAAGGTTCGATGCTGCTGTGGATCACGGTAATGGCGATGGCGGGCGGTTTGATCGCACTTGTCGAGCGGCGACTGCCCGAAAAGACGATGATGGCGACATTGGGTGCGCAGGCCTTTGTCGGGCTGGGTTTCTATGCCTTCCTGCTGCTCAGTTCGAACCCGTTCGAACGGCTTCCGCAGCCCGCGGTCGAGGGTATGGGGCTCAACCCGCTGCTACAGGATATCGGCCTCGCCTTCCATCCGCCGACGCTCTACCTCGGCTATGTTGGCCTGTCGGTCGCTTTCAGCTTTCGCAGTTGGCGCGCTTGATAACCCGCGAAGTCGGACCGGCATTTCGCTCGCGCCATGCGGCCGTGGGTGCTGGGCGCATGGATCTTCCTGACACATCGGCATTACAGCAGGCAGTCCTACTGGGCCTATTACGAACTGGGCTGGGGCGGCTGGTGGTTCTGGGATCCGGTCGAGAACGCCTCGCTGATGCCCTGGCTCGCCGCCACGGCGCTTCTCCATTCGGTCGAGCGTACTGGCCTGCGCGCAATGCACTCAGGGCGTGGACGGTGATGCTCGGTGTGGTCGCGTTCTCGATGTCGATGGTCGGAACCTTCCTGGTGCGTTCCGGCATCCTGACCAGCGTCCATGCCTTTGCGGTCGACCCCGAACGCGGCACGTTCATCCTCGTATTGTTGGCGCTCTATATAGGAGGGGCGCTCGCGCTATTCGCCCTGCGCGCGGGGACGGTGGCCGAAGGCGAGCGGTTCAAGGTCACCAGCCGCGAGGGGGCGCTGGTGTTCAACAATGTGATGCTGAGCGCGACCCTGGGGATCGTTCTGCTGGGCACGCTCTATCCGTTACTGACCGAAGCGTTCGATGTGCGGGTCTCGGTAGGGCCGCCCTATTTCAATCCGGTCGGAGCGATTTTCACGATCCCGATGCTGCTGGTGATGGCGGTGGGTCCGCTGCTGCGCTGGCGAGGCGACAGTTTCGCGCGGATCAAATCGCCGATCATGATCGTCGGCGCGGTTATGCTGGCGGCTTTGGCTCTGGTCGTCATGCTGGGCTCTTATGGCATCCTGCCGGTGCTCGGCCTCGCGGTTGCCATCGGCCTGGCGGCGGCAAGCTTCCTCCCGCTGCGCGGACGCAGGATCACGCGCGTGCCGATTGCGGTCTGGGGCATGGTGATCGCGCATTTCGGGATTGCCGTGGCGCTGCTTGGGATGGCCAGTGAGACCGCATTTTCGGAAGAAAAGCTCGCCGCAGTCGCTGTGGGTGATGCGACAACTGTCGGACCCTGGACGGTGGCCCTGGAATCGGTTGAACCGGTCGCGGGGCCCAACTGGACCGCTATCGAAGGACAATTGCTTGCCAGTTACGATGGCGGCGAGCCGATCCTGTTGACACCGCAATCGCGCAATTTCTGGGCTCCACCGCAAGAAACGACCGAAAGTGTTCTCGCAACGCGTTGGAACGGACAGCTTTACGCGGTGATTGGAAACCAGGCAGAGGATGGTCGCTGGCAATTGCGCTTGTGGTGGAAACCGTTTGTGACGCTGATCTGGTATGGTGGTTTGCTGGTGGCGCTAGGCGGCGTTTTGGCGATCATCGGACGGCTACGGACCGACCTGAAACGGCGCTATGCAAAATCGCGTGTGGCAGAGCGAAAGCGCGAGGCGGCAACAGCATGAGCAATCTGCGCCTCTGGATTCCGCTCGGTCTGTTTATGCTGTTTCTTGGCGTGGCCGCCTATCAGCTGACCCAACCGAAAGACGAACTTGTCGTCAGCACCATGATCGGAAAGCCGATTCCCGATTTTGATCTTCGCGCAGCACATCCGGAGCGCCCGGGCCTGACGATTGCGGATTTGAAGGACGGTAAGCCCAAATTGCTCAACATTTGGGCAAGCTGGTGCCTGCCCTGCATTGCCGAAGCGCCGCATCTTGAGACACTGCGCCGTCAGGGCGCCGATATCGTTGGCGTTGCGATCCGTGATCGGCCCGAAGACGTCGAGCGTTTCCTTGGCCGGCATGGCAATCCCTATACGAAAATCGGTGCGGATGATCTGTCCGAGATTCAACTGAGCATCGGTTCATCGGGCGTGCCCGAAACCTTCGTGGTCGATGGTGAGGGTATCATTCGATATCAGCACATCGGTGACGTCCGGGCGGAACATGTCCCGATCCTGCTGCGCGAATTGGCGGAGGCTGGAGGATGAAACTTACTTGTCATCCCAGCGCAGGCTGGGATCGGTTTCTACAAAGTGCCAGATTGATGGTGATCCCAGCTTTCGCTGGGATGACGCTGGTTTTTTTCGCACTCGCAGTGCCAGCGATTGCCCAGCAATCGCTTCCACCTGCACCTTTGGCCTATCAGCAGCTCGAAGATCCGGAGCAGGAGGCGCGCGCGCAGGCGCTGATGGAAACGCTGCGCTGCCTGAAATGCCAGTCGCAATCGATTGCCGATAGCGATGCACCGATGGCGGGTGATATGCGGCATCAGGTGCGTAGCCGGATCGCGGCGGGCGAGGAACCCGAAGCTATTCGTGCCTGGCTGGTCGAGCGATATGGCGATTATGTCAGCTATTCGCCCAAGGTGAGCGAAACGACCTGGCCGCTCTTTGCCATCCCGCTGATATTGCTGGTGGTTGCAGCGCTGGTTCTGTGGCGACGCTTGAGCGGAGCGAAGGCATGAGCTGGCTCCCGATCATTGCGTTGGCGCTGGCGGCATTCCTGGTCGCGGCGTTCGTATTCAAGCTGCCGAAAGAGGGCTGGGCGCTGTTCGGTGCCGCGCTGCTGTTCGGGCTGGCCGGTTACGCGCTGCAGGGAAATCCAGGGTACGCCGGTGCGCCCAAGGATCCCGCTCCGGAAGTGAGCGAGGCCAACTTCGCTATGGTCGAGGCGCGGCGCGAGTTCTTCGATCCTGAATCGGTGCCAAGCCGGTTCGTCACCGTGTCCGACGCCTTTGTCCGCAAGGGGCAATATGGCGATGCTGCCAATATGCTCGGCAATGCGGTTGAGGAAAATCCCGATGACGTCGAAGCCTGGGTCGCTCTGGGCAATTCGTTGATCGAGCATGCCGACGGTTCGCTCACGCCCGCCGCGCTCTATGCCTATTCGCGCGCCGAGCGCATTGCACCGGACAACCCGGCCGCACCCTATTTTCTTGGTATCGGGTATCTCCGCAACGGTCGCCCAGCCGAAGCGCGCGCTATCTGGGCACGATTGCTCGAACGTGCTCCCGAGGACGCAATTTGGGGCCCGCAATTGGCAGAGCGACTGGCCCGGCTCGATGCGCTGATCGCGCAGATGGATGCGGAGCAGGCCGGTCAGCAGCCGGGACAGTAGATTTCGTGGCTGTTGCAGGCTGGATGGCTTGCTGCTAGTCGCCGCCGCCTTTGATCCGGTCGCCATGGTGACGCCGGAGTAGACCAGCCGGGATCGCCTCTATGGCCGAAGCCGCACAACATGCCGCCAACCCGCATGGGTCGGGGAAGGGTCACAGCGCGTCGAAGGCTGCGCTGGCGGTCGGTGCTATCGGCATTGTGTTCGGCGATATCGGCACCAGCCCGCTCTACGCATTTCGCGAGACATTCGTTGGCCCGCATCCGCTGGCGCTCGATACCGCGCATGTTCTTGGCGTTATCAGCCTGATCTTCTGGTCGATGACGCTGGTTGTCGCGATCCAGTATGTCACGATCCTGATGCGTGCGGACAATAAGGGGCAGGGCGGTTCGCTCGCACTGGTCGCGCTGATTTCGAGCAATATCAGCAAATCGAAATATGGCTGGGTCGCGGTGCTGCTGGGCGTGTTCGCAACCTCGCTGTTCTATGGCGACAGCATGATTACGCCAGCGATCTCCGTCCTGTCGGCAGTCGAAGGCCTTACAGTGGTCGATCACCGGCTCGATCAGTTGGTCATCCCGATTGCGCTGGTACTGTTGATCTTTCTGTTTGTGCTGCAGAAACGCGGGACAGCGAAGGTCGGGGCGCTGTTTGCTCCGGTGATGATCGTCTATTTCACGGTCATTGCGAGCATGGGCGCGTGGCAGATATTCCAAACGCCCGAAATCCTGTGGGCACTCAGTCCGCACCACGCGGTCAATTTCTTCATTCTCGACGGATTTACGGCGTTTCTGGCGCTCGGTTCGGTCGTGCTGGCGGTTACGGGGTCGGAGGCGCTCTATTCGGATATGGGGCACTTTGGCCGCGGACCGATGCGCTTGAGCTGGTTCGGCTTCGTTATGCCGTGCCTGCTGCTCAACTATTTCGGGCAGGGCGCGATGATCATCGGCCTGCCGGCGGATCAGGCGGCGCAGGCGATACAGAGCCCGTTCTTCTTCCTCGCCAATGAGGAGTGGCGTCTGCCGCTGGTGTTCCTCGCAACCGTGGCGACTTTCATCGCCAGCCAGGCGGTGATTTCGGGTGCGTTTTCGATCACGCACCAGGCGATGCAGATGGGCTATATCCCGCGCCTCTCGATCCGCCACACCAGCGAGACAGAGGGCGGGCAGATCTACATTCCCATCGTCAATTGGGCGCTGATGATCGCGGTCATCGTGCTGGTGCTGACTTTCCAGAATTCTTCCAACCTCGCGAGTGCCTATGGCATCGCGGTGACCGGTGCGGTCACCATCGATACGTTGCTGATGGCAGTGCTGCTGGTTGGCGTGTGGAAATGGAAGTGGTGGTATGCCGCGCCGGTCGTTCTGCTGTTCCTGATCGTCGATGGAGCCTATTTCGCAGCGAACCTCGCCAAGGTGCCCGATGGCGGCTGGTTCCCGCTGATGATCGGTTTCATCGCCTTTACCATGCTCACCACCTGGGCACACGGCCGCAAGCTGATGCGCGAGCGGATGAGCGAGGTTGCATTGCCGATGGAAATCTTCGCCAAGTCGGCCAAGAACAGCGCGACGCGCGTGCCGGGCACCGCGATTTTCATGGCCTCGGCCAAGGGCGGGGTGCCTTCGGCGCTGCTGCACAACATCAAACACAACAAGGTGCTGCACGAGCGGGTGGTGATCCTGACCATCGAGATTGCCGAGATACCCTATGTCGATCCCGAGACGCGCTGCGAATATCACGACCTTGGCGATGGGTTCTTCCGCGCGGTGCTGCATTACGGCTTCATGGAAGAGACCAATGTTCCCGAAGGCCTGAAGACGATGGATCGCTGCGGCGGCGAGTTCGACATGATGCAGACCAGCTTCTTCCTGTCACGCCAGACGCTGCTGCCCTCCGACAAGCCGGGCATGCCGATCTGGCGCGAGAAGATCTTCGCCTGGATGCTGCGCAATTCGGCGACTGCAATGGAGTTTTTCAGACTGCCAACCAACCGGGTGGTGGAGCTGGGCAGCCAGGTGCGGATTTAGGTAATCCGGTTGACAGATGGTTGACAAAGGCGACAGGGTGTCAATTTCACAAAATCAGTCTAGGTCTTTGATTAAAAAGTGAAATTATACCTTCCCACGGCAGGCGCGTTCGAGGGTGGCCCCCGGGGTAACGGCAGGGCAATTATTCGAATGAAGTCTGATTCGTCTGGTCATTCACCAGTATGAAGCAGAAAGATCGCGTGTAGGAAAGTTTCCGGTTCCGTCCTTTCTATTCGTCATTGCGAGCGGCGAAGCCGCGCGGCAATCCAGGGCATATTCCGATCCGCTCTGGATTGCTTCGCTTCGCTCGCAATGACGGGTGAGGCGAGGATAGTGTTTCGCTAAGCCGTCGGTGGTTCGTCTTCGACCACATCCTCTTTCGCTTCAACATCCAGCCCATGTCGCATCAGCATCGGGATCTGGCTGAAGGTGAAGAGGAAGGTCAGCGGCATAAACACCCAGAATTTGGCCCATAGCCATGTTTCGAATGTGCCATTCTCGACATTGTAAAAGTAGCGGAGCCCCTCGTTCAGCGCGGCGAGGGCGAAGAAGAAGAAACCCCAATTGCGCGAGAGTTTGAGCCAGCCTTCGTTGCTCAATCCCTCGAATGCCGCCTCCAGCAGCACTTTGAGCAGCGCCTTGCCCTTCCACCAATATCCGATCAGCAGGGCAGCGCCGAACACCGAGTAGATGATCGTGGGCTTGAGCTGCACGAAGGTCGGATCGCCGAAGAAGATCGTCAGTGCACCAAAACCGACGATCAGCGCGGTCGAGAACCACAGCATCGGTGAAATCTTGCCGAGCTTCCATTTGGAAAACAGCAGCGCGACAACCGCTGCGACCATAAAGGCGAGGGTGCCTTTGATAACTGCTGCAATTTCGGCAACGGCTTCGGCTTCTTCGGGCGCGTAATAGCGATAGACGCCGAGGAATACGAGCAAGGGGCCGTAATCGACCAGCACATTGAGCCAGCCGGATTGTTTGGCTTTTTGTGCCGCTCGCCCTGAGCTTGTCGAAGGGCTGTCTTTCACTTTTGATACCTCGCTAGAAAGAAGAAGTGCAGGGCTTCGACAAGCTCAGCCCGAACGGAATTGGGGATTATGCCACGCCCGCGATAACTTTGGCGACCAGATCGGGGTCGAAAGGTCGCAAATCGTCGATTTTCTCGCCGACACCGATGGCGTGGATTGGCAGACCGTATTGCTCCGCCGCCGCGACCAGCACGCCGCCGCGCGCGGTTCCGTCGAGCTTGGTCATAATCAGGCCGGTGACGCCTGCAACTTCCTTGAAAGTCTCAATCTGTGACAGCGCGTTCTGGCCGTTGGTCGCATCGAGCACCAGCACGACATCATGCGGTGCTTCGGGATTAAGACGGCCGAGCACTTTGCGGATCTTGGCCAGCTCATCCATCAGTTCGCGCTTGTTCTGGAGGCGCCCCGCAGTGTCGACCACCAGCGCGTCGATGCCCGTTTCAGTCGCTGACTTCACAGCGTCGAACACGATGCTGGCGGGATCGCCGCCCTCCGGCCCCTTGATAATCGGAACGCCGACGCGCTTCGCCCATGTTGCGAGTTGACCGATGGCAGCCGCGCGGAACGTATCGCCCGCCGCCAGCATCACGCCGTAATCGTCTTCCTGGAACAGATGCGCGAGCTTGGCGATGGTGGTGGTCTTGCCGCTGCCGTTGACCCCGATCACCAGCACGACTTGCGGGCGGGGAAAGGCGGTCACTTCGAGCGGCTTGGCCACCGGGCGCAGGATTTCGGCGATTTCCTCGGCAACCGCTTCCTTGAGCTGGGTCTCGGTAATATTGAGGCCGAAGCGCTTCTCCGACAGTTTCGCGCGGATGCGAGCTGCCGCCGATGGGCCAAGATCGGACAGGATCAGCGCGTCCTCGACATCGTCGAGTGTGCTGTCGTCGAGCTTCGCCGTGCCGACCGCAGCGGTCAGGTTTTCAGACAGCCGATCCGAGGTTTTGCGAAAGCCCCCAAACAGGCGATCGGTCCAACTGGTGTTGCTCATCGAAGCAGGCCCTTGTCCAATTCGGTTGGGGTGACGGAGATGATCGTGCCCGGTTCGGTTCCTTCGGGCACATCGACCCGTGCGAAGTTGGGCGCATAGCCGGTTCCATCGCGCTCGGCGAGGACCGACAGTGGTTTACCCACTTGATCCGTCAGCCAAGCGTCGCGGCGTTTCGCAACCGCGCCGCGCAGTTCGGCAGCGCGCGCCTTGATCACGCTCCGGTCAAGCTGGGGCATCCGGGCCGCAGGCGTGTTGGGGCGGGGCGAGTAGGGGAAGATATGACCGTGGACGATGTCGAGATCGTCGATGATCGAAAGGCTGGCGGCGTGCATTGCGTCGTCCTCGGTCGGAAAACCCGCGATCAGGTCGGCTCCGATGGCGATATCGGCACGCTTCGTCTTAAGGCGTTCGACCAGCGATACCGCATCGGCCCGCAGGTGACGCCGTTTCATCCGTTTGAGGATCAGATCGTGCCCGTGCTGCAGCGAGAGATGCAGGTGCGGCATCAATCGCTGTTCGTTTGCAAATAGATCTTCCAGCAACGGATCGATCTCGATCCCGTCAAGCGAACTCATCCGCAGCCGCTGGAGCTGCGGGAAGCGGTCGAGCACTGCCTGCACGAGCTGTCCGAGCGGAGGCGTGTCAGGCAGGTCGTGCCCCCATGAGGTAACATCGACGCCAGTCAGCACCACTTCAGGCGCGCCATGGTCGAGATGCTTTTCGACCTGCTGCAAGATTTCGGAGATCGTCAGCGAGACGCTCTTTCCGCGACCCTGCGGAATGACGCAAAACGTGCAGGAATGGTCGCAGCCATTTTGTACCGCGATGAAGGCGCGCGTCTGGCCAGCCACGATGGGCGCATCGCTTGCGGGAATGTTCCATGCGCGCGGATCGAGCTTGCTCGTGTTGGCGATAAGCCCATCGACTTCGGGCATCGCGCCGAGCTGATCGCGCTCGATATCGGCCGCGCAGCCTGTCACCATCAGCCGTGCATCGGGCCTGGCCCTGCGCGCCTTGCGGATTGCCTGGCGTGTTTGCCGCACGGCCTCGGATGTGACCGCGCAGCTGTTGATGACGACGACATCGTCCTCGTCAGGCAGCATCGCCTTGATCCGCTCGCTTTCGGAGATGTTCAGCCGGCACCCCAGCGATATGACTTCAGCATTGCGGCTGCTCATGCGAAGTCGTCCCACTCGAAACTACCGCGGAAGGCTTCGGTCGCGGGGCCTTCCATGGTGATCGATTGGCCTGGAGACCAGCTGATTGTCAGCTTACCGCCCGGAAGATGGACGGTGACGGGTGATGACACCAGACCCCTGCCAATAGCGGCGACGGCGGTTGCGCAAGCACCCGTCCCACAGGCTTTGGTCAGGCCCGCGCCGCGTTCCCACACGCGCAGATTGATCGTGCCGTTGGCAATATCCGCAACATTCACATTCACCCGCTCGGGAAACAGCGCATCTTTTTCGATCAGCGGTCCAAGCCGGTTGAGCTCGATAGATGCAGCATCGTCGACGAAGAAGATCACGTGAGGGTTGCCGACATTGACCGCCGATGGGTTGCCGAGCGTTTCCCACGCGACGGGCATGTTCGCCGTATCCATCGCATAGTCGAGCGGGATTTTTTGCCACTCGAAACTTGGCTTGCCCATATCAACGCTGGCACCACCATCGGTCGGCGATAGTGCAATGATGCCGCCATCGGTTTCAACATCCGCCGGTGCGCCATGGAGCAGGGCAACAGCGCGCGCCGCATTGCCGCAGGCTTCGACCTCGCTGCCGTCAGAATTGAAGATACGCATACGAAAGTCGGCGCGGTCGGAGGTTTCGAGCAGAATCAGCTGATCGCAACCGATCCCTGTATGTCTGTCAGCCAGCGCGGCCGCCATGGCTGTGCCGATCTCAGGCAATTCGGCCTCACGTGCATCGAGCATGATGAAATCATTGCCCAGGCCGTGCATCTTGGTGAAGGGAACGCGCATTACGCTGCGCATTTATGCATCGCTGTCGGCTGCGTCCAGTGCAGCCGGGCTTAACCGCTAACCTTCTGCCCGTTTGCGGTTGGCGCTCTCGTGCGTTTCGATGCCGGCACTATCCGGTGAACCTTTGACCGGTTCGCTGGCCGCGCGCGCGAGCAAGCCCAGCTTCTCAAGGCGTTTTTGGACCTGGGTGGAGTCTTCGGGGCGACCATAGAGGTAGCCCTGTCCCTTCATATGACCCTTGTCGCGCAGGGTCTTGAGGATTTCGGCGTCCTCGATCCCTTCGGCGGTGATTGGCATATTGAGGCTGTCGCCAAGCGAGATGATTGCATTGACGATATTGTCGCTTTCATTCGCATTGTTCAGTTCGTTGACGAAGCTACGGTCGATCTTGAGACGGTCGAAGGGCAGGCTGCGAAGTTGCGTCAGGCTGGAATATCCCGTTCCGAAGTCGTCGAGACTGACGCGAACGCCCTGGTTCTTGAGGCTGGTGATCATCGACCGGACCACACCGATATTCTCGTGCAAGCAGCTTTCGGTTATCTCGATTTCGAGCCTCTGGGGCGGGAAACTGTGCTTGACGAGCATCTTGAGCAATTTTTGCGAGAACCATGGATCGCGCAATTGCACGGGAGAGATGTTGACCGATATTGTCAGCTTCGGATCCCAGTCCTTTGCGTCGGTTAGCGCCTGATTGATCAGTGCCTCCGATAGCTCGGCGATGACCCCGATTTCCTCGGCGACGGGAATAAAGACAGACGGATTGACCGTGCCCAGTTCGGGCGACTGCCAGCGGGCGAGCATCTCGAAACCGGTCAGCTCGTTGGTCTCGAGATCGACCTGTTGTTCATAGAATGGAACGAACTCGCCATTCTCCAGGCCGCGGCGGATGCCGACTTCGAGTTCGTTCCTCAACCGAAGCTCGCTCTCCATCGATTGTTCGAACCAGCAATAGCGGTTCTTGCCCTGCTTCTTGGCATGATACATCGCGATGTCGGCCCGGTGAAGCAGCACCTGAGCGTCAACCGCCATATCCTCTGTTTCCTCCGCGCCATCAGCGGGAGTTTTCGCCACCATGCCGATCGACATGGTGATTTCGACCGAGCAGCCATCCACGTCATGCGAACGCGACATTGCGCGAAGCAGCTTTTCAGCGGCTTTCTCGACAAATTCCGGGGTGTTGACATCGAACGGTACGACACATGCGAACTCGTCGCCGCCCAGGCGGGCGAGAATGGCGCTGCGCGGCAGGACATCGCGGGCTCGCTGGGTCGAGCGTATCAGCACCTGGTCTCCGACTGCATGCCCATGAAGGTCGTTGACCTGCTTGAAATTGTCCAGATCGACCATGATGAATGCAACTGCGGAACCGGATGCATCGCATTGGGCGATCAGATCATCCGTCGCAGGGCCGACGCTGCGGCGGTTGAGGCAGCCGGTGAGCGGATCGGTTTCCGATAGTGTTCTGGCTTGCGCTTCGGCTTTGCGCCGTTCCGATATCTCCGACAGCAATTCGCGGTATCGCCGCATCCCGAAAATGATCAGCGCGATATTGAGCAGCAGGGCATTGACCAGAAGCACATCGGGTGCAGCGCCTTCGTAAAGCCAACTGCGCGCGATTTTCGGCAGAACCGAGCTCCCCGTGCCGACAAACATCAGGACAGCGGCAACGGCAATCCCCATGGCGACCAGGTCATGCTCGACCCTTCTTCTTACATCACTAATCTTATTGGACTTTTCAGCCATTCGCCAAACTACCCCCAACATGCACAAAGCGCGTGTCGTTTTTGCGCTTATCCGCTGTGCCTTGAGGGGCTGAAAATCCGGTTAATTTGGGCCATCCACGCTTGGCATCGGATTGACGCACGGGTTAGGAAGACCGCGTATTGAATGGACAGTCGGAGCAAAAACTGTGGCGCGTTATTGGCTAATGAAATCGGAACCCAACAAATACAGTTGGGACGATCTGGTTCGCGACAAGGAAGAACCCTGGGACGGCGTCCGCAACCACCGAGCAAAGAACAACATGATCGCGATGGAAATCGGCGATCCGGTATTCTTCTATCACTCCAATATCGGTCTTGAGATCGTCGGAATCGCCGAGGTGTGTAGCGACACGATCAAGGATCCCACCGATCCCGAGGGCAAGTGGGATTGCGTTAAGATCAAGCCGGTCAGGAAACTCAAAAACCCGGTCACGCTCAAGCAGGTGAAGGCCGATCCGCGGTTGGCGGATATGGAACTGGTCCGGCTGGGGCGCCTGTCTGTCAGCGAGGTGATGCCCGAAGAGTGGAAAATCATCCTCGAGCTTGCGGGGGAGTAAGCGCTTCCAGTGAACGGAAAGCCTTAACGTCCCATCCTGCTACAGTGGCGTTTCTGCGCGGGAGATTTGGTTAGCGGCGCGTTAACAGCGGCGACATGAGAAGGTCGCTCGTTACAACCGACGAAACTGCCAGCCACCCGTTTCTGGCTTCGCTGCCACCGCATATTCGTGCGAGCGCGCAGCGAACAGAGGCTCGACCGGGCCTGCGCGTGACACGCGAGGACATTCGAGGTTTCCTGTGGGCCTATATTGGCTGCTTCGTCGCGGCTTCGATCTTTATCGCCTGATCAATGATCGAGATGGTCGGTTGCGACAGCCGCAGCTGCGAGCAATTCCTCGTGGTATAATCGGCGCCCCAGCCAGGCCGAAAACAGGCACATGGCGGCGCAGAGCAACACCTGCTCGGCAATAGGAATGCCAGCCGAGCTCATGGCTATGGCGACAAGTGAACCAGCGACCATTGCTCCCGAATTCACGATATTGTTGGCGGCGATCGTCCGCGCAGCCTTCTCGGGCGACACCCGGGTGGTGAGAAACGCATAAAGCGGCACCACAAACATGCCGCCAGCAACCGCGATACCAAGCAGGCACAGCAGCAGCACCGTCGCCATCGGCCAGGCGAGAAACTCGGTTACGTCTAGCAATTCAGTCGGCTGATCGGCCTGCCACAATTTGCAGACGAAATAGAACGCGATCACGAACAGGCCCATGAAAATCACCGAAATGGGCGAATAGCGCGCCGATACACGCCCCTTGAGCAGCGCGTTCACCGCGACCGAACCAATCGCGACTCCGACCGAGAAAACAACCAGAAACAGGCTGGCGACGGCTGGGCTGGCCATGATTGTATTCTTGGCGAGCGGTGGAAACTGGATGAACAGCACGGCTCCAATCGTCCAGAAGAAGCTGATTGCGAGGATCGCGTAGTAGACCTCTGGAATATGCATCGTGTCTTTGATCAGCTTCACCGAGGCACGCCAGATGTTCCAGTCGAGCGGTTCGACCTTGCCCATCGGCGGCGCGGTGGGGACCTGGCGGCTGACCAGATAGCCAAGCATGGCCGTGACGATGATCCCGCCCGCGGCCCATTCGGTGTGCTCGACGGCGATCGGCCCGGCGAGAATCGTGCCGGCAAGAATTGCGATATAAGTTCCCGCCTCGACCAGTCCTGTGCCTGCCAGAACCTCGTCCTTCTTGAGATGCTGTGGCAGGATCGCGTATTTTATCGGGCCGAGAAATGTGGATTGCACCCCCGTCAGGAACAAAGCGAGAAGCAGCAATGGAATAGCCAGGGTACTTACCGCGATGCCTTTCCAGGCGAGGTAAAGCCCGCTCGCGCCGATAATCATCAACCCGATCTCGCACATTTTCACCATGCGGATGATCTTCGCCTTGTCGCGCATGTCGGCCAGTTGACCGGCGAGTGCCGAGAGAATGAAGAAGGGCAGGATAAACAGGCCCGATGCAAGCGCGCTGAACGCTGCCTCCTGGCTTTCGTCATTATACACTGCGTAGACGACGAACAGGACCATCGAGGTCTTGTAGAGATTGTCGTTGAAGGCGTTGAACAGCTGGGTAACGAATAGCGGCAGAAACCGCCTGCGTCGCAAAAGATGCGTCGTTGTGTTCATGTATCCCCGCTTGAAGCCCCTTCTCGTGCAGCGGGTCTAGCCGTTTGAACGATGTGAACAAGGCCAAACAGGTGCTTTTGCCCCGCCACCGGCTGCGGTAGGAGGGGCTCGATGCTGACATTGCCCAACATCCTGACCCTGTCGCGTATAGTCGCTGTGCCGCTTCTGGCTGCCCTTTTATGGTGGCCCGATTGGAAGCTGGGTTACTGGCTTGCGTTCGGGCTCTATTGCCTGATGGGAATCACCGATTATTTTGACGGCTATCTCGCGCGATCGAGCGGTGCCGTGTCGAAACTGGGCATTTTTCTCGATCCGATAGCCGACAAGATCATGGTGGCTGCGGTCATCCTGGTGCTGACCGCGCAGGGCTATCTGCGCGGCCCTTATGTCGGCGATCTGCACGTTATTGCCGGTTTGGTGATCCTGATCCGCGAGATTGCGGTTTCGGGCCTGCGCGAGTTTCTCGCCGGACTGCAGGTATCGGTTCCGGTCACGAAACTGGCGAAATGGAAGACGACGCTTCAATTGGTCGCTTTGGGCGCGCTTATCGGCGGCGGGGCGGTGCACGGACCGCCGCCCGTGACGCTGGCCGAGGCGGCCCGGCCGCTGGCTGATCAGTGGATACATCTAGTCGGATTGGCGAGCCTGTGGGGCGCGGCGATCCTGACGGTGATTACGGGTTGGGACTATTTGAGGGTCGGCCTCAAACACATGGATTGAACTTGCGACCGGTTGTCAGTCGATAGCTCCGGCAGCCTGACCGCGGATTTCGATTAGCGGGATCCCGAAACGGTCACGCGGATCATCGCGGTCGAAAAACTCGTCGGCATAGCCGAAATGCTCGACAACGCGCTGGTGTAGGGGGACATCGAACTTGATTCCCGCATTCTTGTTGATGCGCCAGACAACATGCCCGGGCACCGAGATCTTGTCGTTCAGGGTGATTTCAACCTCTGCACCTTCTTTGGCCAGTTCGCTTTGCGTCTCGATCATGCATCCGCCGCAGGACAGGTTGTATAGGCCAACTGCGTCAGCCTCGCCGTCAAACTGGCAGATAACCTCCTGGTCGGTCTGGAACCGGTTGTACGAACGCATGATATCCCCCGATTGGTCTTGGTCCTGGGGCAAAGCTTAGCCGGAAACTTACCAACAAAACGTGAATGCCAACGGGCGGCAGGTTGATGCTGTGCAGTGCTAGCCGTCGCGCAGCTCGCTAGCGAGCAGTTTGAACTCCTCCGATCGTGGCGAGTTTTTGCGCCAGACCAGCGCGATTTCGCGCGAGGATTTCTCTGCCTCTAGCGGGCGCGACAGCACATCGGTGTCCTGCAATATTCCGGCGTCGAGCGCCATTTGCGGCAGCATCGTCATGCCGAGCCGGTTGTCGACCATTTGCACCAGCGTATGGAGGCTGGTCCCGATCATCGTCGCACTGGCGTTGAGTTCGGGCCGGTTGCAGGCGGCAAGCGCATGCTCTTTGAGACAATGGCCGTCTTCGAGGAGCAACAACTGTCCTTCGTCGAGCATCGAAGGCGGAATCGATTCGGGTGGATCGCGCGGTTCGCCCTTCGGAAAGGCGACATAAAGCCGGTCATCTCCGATGTGCTCGTATTCAACTTCTCCGGTCGCAAAGGGCAGCGCCAGCAACACGCAGTCAGCGCGCCCGTGATGGAGCGATTCGATCGCATCTGCGCTGGTCTCTTCGCGCAGGAACAGCTTTAGCGCAGGGCGCTCCCGACGCAGACGCGGCAGGATGCGCGGGAGCAGGAACGGGGCGATTGTCGGGATCACGCTCATACGCAGTTCGCCTGACAACGGTTTGCCTGATGCCTGAACCAATTCGCTCAGCTCTTCAGCCTCGCGCAGCAGGCGGTGCGCCTTCGCAACCACCTGATCACCGAGCGGAGTGAACCGCACCACACGGCGGCTGCGTTCGACCAGTGTCACTCCGAGCAGCGTTTCCAGCTCGCGAATGCCCGCCGACAGGGTCGATTGGGATACGAAACTGGCCTCTGCCGCGCGGCCGAAATGGCCGTGCTCATGCAATGCAACCAGATACTGCAACTGCTTGATCGTGGGGAGGTAGGTCGACATTGCGCGTACCTATCCGAATGGACCGCTTATACGCGATCCCGAATGTGTGAACTTTCCGAAATACCCTTCTGTCCCAGATATATAAGGCAGGGTCCTCGCAGCGGAGTGTGACTTTCCAGATTCGGGCAGTTTCTCTTGCTTCATGCCGTGCAGACTAGTCGCAAACCCGGCTGTAGGAAAATCATTCCGCAGCCTGCGCCTCTTCCACTACATCGTCCTGCGCCTCGGCGAGGTCGCCTGCCATATCGTCGATATGCGTCATATGTAGCTTGCCCTTGCGTACGGCAAAAGCGAGCTTGCCCTCGACCAGCTCGAGCGCGTCCTTGCCAAACACATCGTAGCGCCAGCCCTTGAGGATCTGCAGGTCGCGGATACCAGCTGCGAGCGCTTCCAGTTCGTCCGATTTGGTCAGCAAACGGCTGGCGATCTCGATCTCGCGCGAGCGGATCTTGAGCAGCAGTTTAAGCAGATCTGCGACGAGCGCGCCCTCCTTGCCCAGAGGCGCGCCGCGCTTGTTCTTTTTGGGCATCTCATCCTTCGGCAGCGGTTCGGCGCTTTCGAGGACTTTCATCATCCGTTTGCCGATATCGTTCTCGCGCCATGCATTGGACAGACCGCGAACCTTGGCCAGATCGCTCTGTTTCTTGGGCGGATGGCTGGCGATATCGGCCAGCGTTTCATCGCGCATGATCCGGCCGCGCGGGATATCCTTGTGCTGTGCTTCGCCTTCGCGCCACGCGGCAAGAGCTTTCAAGCGGCCAAGAACCTGCGGATTGCGGCCCTGGGAGCGGATACGTCGCCAAGCCTTGCCCGGATCGTTGCGATAGTTCTCGGGGTCGGCAAGCTTTTCCATCTCCGCGTTGAGCCATTGGCCACGACCTGTTTTAACCAGCTTTTCCAGCATCTTGGGGAAGATTTCCGACAGATAGGTCACATCACCAATAGCATATTCGATCTGGCGGTCAGTCAGCGGGCGGCGGCTCCAATCGGTAAAGCGCGCGCCCTTGTCGACCGTCACGCCGAGCCAGCTTTCGACCAGGTTGGCATAGCCGATCTGCTCGCTCTGGCTGATCGCCATCATCGCGATCTGCGTGTCGAATATCGGATGCGGGGTCTTGCCGGTCATGTTGAAGATGATCTCGACATCCTGCCCGCCGGCGTGGAAGATCTTGAGCACTTCCTCATTGTCGGTCAGCAGGTCGAGCAGACGGGTGAGGTCGATACCCTCTGCCAGTGGATCGATCGCTGCGGCTTCCTCCTCATTGGCGATCTGCACCAGGCACAATTCGGGCCAATAGGTGTTCTCGCGCATGAACTCGGTGTCCACGGTCACGAAATCGGATTTTGCGAGGCGGGCGACCAGCGCATCGAGCGCTTCGGTCGTGGTAATCAAATCGTGTATTTTCATCACAGTCTTCTGTATGCGGGCGGAGTACCGCCACTCGGGAGCTGCAAGCGCGTTCTGTCACCTTGACAAAACCCCGCAGTTCCCCTGTTAGCCCGCGCATACCCCCGAACGGAGATGAGTGCAGGTGCGCGATCACCGCGCCCTTAGCGCCATAGTCCGAAAATTGGAAAGATTTTAGATGCACGCCTATCGTACCCACAACTGCGCAGCGCTGACGAAGGAAAATGTCGGCGAAACCGTCCGTCTCTCGGGCTGGATTCACCGCAAGCGCGACCATGGCGGGGTGCTGTTCGTCGATTTGCGCGATCATTACGGCCTGACGCAGATTGTTGCGGATGAAGATTCGCCCGCGCTGCCGATTCTCGACGGGCTGAAGCTTGAAAGCGTTGTCACCATCGACGGCAATGTGAAGGCGCGCGACGCCGAAGCGGTGAACCCGAACCTGCCGACCGGTGAAATCGAAGTGTTTGCGCGCGAAGTCAGCGTTCAGTCGAAGGCTGAAGAGCTGCCACTGCCCGTTGCTGGTGAGCAGGACTATCCCGAGGACATTCGCCTCAAATACCGCTTCGTCGATCTCCGCCGCGAGACAATGCACGATAACATCATGCTGCGCAGCAAGGTGATTTCGTCGATCCGCCGCCGGATGACCGATCAGGGGTTCAACGAGATCCAGACGCCAATTCTTGCGGCCTCCAGCCCCGAGGGCGCGCGCGACTATCTGGTGCCGAGCCGTCTGCATCCCGGTAGCTTCTACGCGCTGCCGCAAGCGCCGCAGATGTTCAAGCAGCTGCTGATGGTTGCCGGTTTCGACCGCTATTTCCAAATTGCGCCCTGTTTCCGCGACGAAGATCTGCGCGCTGACCGCAGCCCCGAATTCTACCAGCTTGACCTCGAGATGAGTTTTGTCACGCAGGAAGACGTGTTCCAGGCGCTTGAGCCTGTGCTCGCGGGCGTGTTCGAGGAATTTGCGGACGGTAAGAGTGTAACCCCGGCCGGTGAATTCCCGCGCATTCCCTACAAGGAAGCGATGCTCAAATATGGCTCCGACAAGCCTGACCTGCGCAACCCGCTCATCATCAGCGATGTCACCAGCCACTTCGAAAAATCGGGTTTTGGTCTGTTCGAGAAAATCGTCGGCAGCGGCGGTGTTGTCCGCGTGGTTCCTGCACCCAAAACCAACGAGAAGAGCCGTAAGTTCTTCGACGATATGAACAATTGGGCGCGCGGCGAGGGCTTTGCCGGTCTCGGCTATGTGACGCGAAAGGGCGGCGAATTCGGCGGTCCGATTGCCAAGAACCATGGCCCAGACCTGATGGCGAAGCTCTATGATGAGCTTGGCCTCGGCGACGATGATGGCCTGTTCTTTGCTGCCGGTAAGGAAAAGGAAGCCGCCAAACTTGCTGGCGCTGCGCGCACCCGCGTTGCCGAGGAACTCGAACTGATCGAGCAGGGTTGCTTCAAATTCTGCTGGATCGTCGATTTCCCGATGTTCGAATATGACGAGGAGCAGGAGAAGGTCGATTTCAGCCACAACCCCTTCTCGATGCCGCAGGGCGAGATGGAGGCGCTGGAAACGCAGGATCCGCTCGATATCCTCGCATGGCAGTATGACATCGTCTGCAACGGCTACGAGCTTTCCTCGGGCGCGATCCGGAACCATCGCCCGGACATCATGTACAAGGCGTTTGAGATCGCCGGTTACGACAAGTCGGTCGTCGACAGCGAGTTTTCGGGCATGATCGAGGCATTTAAGCTGGGCGCACCGCCGCATGGTGGGTCCGCCCCGGGTATCGACCGGATCGTGATGCTTCTGGCGGACGAGCCCAATATTCGCGAAGTGATCGCATTCCCGCTCAACCAGAAGGCGCAGGATTTGATGATGGGCGCACCGAGCAAGGTTTCGAATGCCCAGCTGCGCGATGTGCACATCCGCGTGGTCGAGCCGCCAAAGCCAGCCGGAGATTAGCCACCCGCCGCTTCATTTCCTGTTCAAGCCCGGCAGGCTTACTGCATATCTCTATCAGCCTCAGGGGGAATTGATGCGCATAATTGTCCAGACCTCGGCAATCGCACTGGTCGTTTCGGCCTCGGCTGCACCGCTGCATGCTGAAACGCTGCCGGTCGCGGGCATCTATCCCGCCCAAAGCGATGCGGCGGCGGCGCTCAACGTGATTGCGGTCGAGAATTTCGGAGGCGACAAAGGCGCGTCGCTCTCGTTCGAGATCAGCGACCGTCTCGAAGGCGTGACGATCAATCAGGAGCGCTATTTTTCCATCGTCCCGACCAGCGGCGGCGATGTTGACGCAGTGTTGCGCGGTTCGGCGGCAACCGAAGTTTCCGAAATCCAGCTCGACGATCGCAAAGTGACCAAATGCAAGAAGCGCGACAAGGATCGCAAATGCATTGACGAGCGCGTAACCTATTATGAATGCTGGCAGATCAATGTCAGCCTGCGCAGCGATGTGCGGCTGATTTCGGTCAACGGAAACGAACTGCACCGTTATCGTGAGCCATTGGCACGTTCCGAACAATATTGCGATGACGACTACTCGACGCCGTCAGTCGATGAGCTAGCGAGCGCGATGGTAGCGCAGGTGGCGAGCAACATTCGCTACGATCTGGCGCCGGTCTATCGCAACCAGGGCATTCGGGTGCTCGAAAATCGCAAGGGAATGAGCCGCGACGACAAACGCTCCTTCCGCAATGCGGTTCGTTTGACCAAAACCGATGTAACCGCAGCGTGCAGCGGGTTCGAGGCCCTGGAACCGGGCAATCCGCAGCATGTCTCGGTGCTGTTCAATGTCGGTCTATGCGCCGAGGGGCAGGGTGAGCTCGAAAAGGCCGCCGAGTATTATCGGCGCGCGCTGGCGGCTGAACCGGGCAAGGATTACCCAACGCGGGGCATGCGCAGGATCGAAGACCGCTATCGCGCCGACCGGCAACTTGCGGCGCATTACGGTGCTTGAACTGCGGCGGCCGTTGCCGGTGTGGATAGTGGTTGGACCAGCGCGCCAGATGCAGCCGTGCGAGCGTCGAAAAAGCGGCGGTGCGTGAGGATGGCGAGCCCAGCGACCGCGGTGCCTGCAATAACATCGATTGCGTAGTGGCTGCCGAACACGGGTGTCGATGCGATCATAATACCATTTAGCGCGAGCATGATCACAAACAGCGGCCTATGGCCGCGCGCGCAATAGATTGCCACGATGCCCATTGCCGTGTGGAACGAGGGAAACGTCACCAGACCGGGCAGTTCCGTTATGTCCAGCACATGCGATGGATTGGTTCGCAGCGCCTCCATGGCTTCAAGGTGATACGCGCCCGTCTTGTGGGAAAAGCGCTGGAATAGGTCTTCTGCCGGGGCGTAATAATTCATTGCGGCGACGGCCGGAAAAAACGCGCCGGCTGTCATACAAAACACCGCTGTTGCAAGAAACAGGCGGATCAGTTCAGCACATCTCTGACGCGCCTGTTTCCGCATGGCGAGAACGACAAACAAAGCGATCACGTAGAACTCAAGATTGCCATAGGTCCAGTCCATGGCTTCGTGGACTAGCGGCCGGCTGTCGGCCCACAGGATATAGCCGAGCCAGTCGAAGCCGATCGCTTGGTCGAGCGAAGCCAACCAATTGTCGGCCATTGGTACCGAGTTGGCCATTGTAAGGTGATTATACAGCCGCAATACGGGCCAAGCTGTCAACATGATCGCAAGGCCGGAGAGAAACGCGCTGATCCGCTCGAAACGGTTCGCATAGACCGCCAATCGTGCAATCAGCGCGGCTACGGCAATGACATTGACCAGCCATGGCCAGGATTCTCCGGACAGTGACAAGGGTGTAATCGAGAGCCAGAGGACATCGACGAGGGCGATCATCCCTACAACTATCCAAGCCCAACCGAACCAATGCCGGTCCGGCAAGCGGCTTGTGATGGCGTCATGTTCGGTCGTCGCAGACATAGGTGGCGCGTAGGCAAACATGGTAAATATCGACTTAAGAGCGCCGCTACTTACGGCGACACCAGTTGGGCAGAGCGGCTGATGATGGACACGGAATTTGCTCCAAACCTTGATTTTGGCTGATCTACCCCGACATTTGCCGTCCAACAGGGCTATCCAAGCCCTTGCCACGACGCCCGCCGTTCATTAGGGCGACAGGAAAGTTTCCAACCCCACATTCCAAGAGGGAAAAATATGTCTGATACTCCAGATCGCGTTTCCAAGATTGTTGTCGAGCACCTCGGCGTCGAGGCCGACAAGGTTACCCAGGAAGCAAGCTTCATCGATGACCTTGGCGCAGACAGCCTCGATATCGTCGAACTGGTGATGGCGTTTGAAGAAGAATTCGGCGTAGAAATCCCCGACGATGCCGCTGAGAAGATTACAACCGTCGGCGACGCCACCAAATTTATCGAAGAGAACAAGGGCTAACTGCCTATCCCGCCGTGCTCGCATGAGGGCTTGCCGAAAAGGCGTCCGGCGGGAAATCGACAGGCTCGACCCCTTCAGGGGGTTGAGCCTGTAGTTTTTTGAGGTCGTATCGACAGATAGCGGCCTTTGTACTGGAGAATGCAATGCGTCGTGTCGTCGTAACCGGGCTTGGCCTCGTCACCCCGCTGGGCGGTGATGTCGAAACTTCGTGGAAAAACCTGATCGCCGGCAAAAGCGGTGCAGGCCCGATCACGAAGTTCGATGCTTCCGACCAGAAATGCACCATCGCATGCGAAGTGAAGCCGAAGGATCACGAATACGGCTTCGATCCTGACAAGCGCGTCGATCACAAGGTCCAGCGTCAGGTCGATCCGTTTATCGTCTTTGGTATCGATGCCGCCGGACAGGCGCTCGAAGATGCCGGACTGGAAGATATGGATGACGCTCTCAAGGAGCGCACGGGTTGTTCGATTGGCTCGGGCATTGGCGGTCTCCCGGGTATCGAGAGCGAATCGCTGGTGCTGGCCAATCGCGGTCCGGGCCGCGTTAGCCCGCACTTCGTCCATGGACGACTGATCAACCTGATCTCGGGCCAGGTTTCGATCAAATATGGTCTGATGGGGCCGAACCACGCGGTTGTGACGGCCTGCTCGACTGGTGCGCACTCGATTGGCGATGCGGCACGGATGATCAAGGATGGCGACGCCGATGTAATGCTTGCTGGCGGGGCAGAGGCAACCATTTGTCCCATCGGCATTGCCGGTTTCGCGCAGGCGCGCGCGCTCAACATGAGCATGAACGACCGCCCGACCGAAGCGAGCCGTCCCTATGACAAGGATCGCGACGGCTTTGTGATGGGCGAGGGTGCCGGTGTTGTGGTGCTTGAGGAATACGAGCACGCCAAGGCGCGTGGCGCAAAAATCTATGCCGAGGTTGTTGGATATGGCCTGTCGGGCGACGCACACCACGTCACCGCACCGCATCCCGACGGCAAGGGCGCAGAGCTGGCGATGAAGATGGCGCTGAACAAAGCCGGCATCGAACCGTCGGACGTCGATTATATCAACGCTCACGGCACTTCGACCATGGCCGATACGATCGAACTTGGCGCGGCGATGCGCCTGTTCGGCGATGATCTGGGCGGCGCATCGATGTCGAGCACCAAATCGGCTATCGGGCACCTTCTCGGAGGTGCCGGTGCGGTCGAGGCGATCTTCTGCATCCTTGCGATCCGCGATCAGATTGTGCCGCCGACGCTCAATCTCGACAATCCCGATGAGGGCACCGAGAATGTCGATCTCGTCCCGCACAAGGCGCGCGAACGAGAAGTGCGCGCGGTTCTGAACAACAGCTTCGGCTTTGGCGGAACCAATGCCAGCCTGGTGATGAAGAAGGTCGACTGACGGTGCGCCGATTGGGTTGCCTCATCGTTGCTTTGGGGCTGTTCTTCGCGCTCGCCGGAGGCTTCTGGTTCGCCAACGGTTGGTACAGCTCGGCGGATGTGAGCGAAGACGCACCATTCGTCATCCCCTCGGGCTCGTCGCTGACCTCGGTCGCGCAGAAGCTTGAGGATGAGGGGCATATCGCCTCCGCCGACGCATTCCTGCTCCGCGCCAAGATATTGGGCGGTGGCGATCCGGTTCAGGCGGGCGAGTTCAAGCTTACGCAAGGCATGAGTCCGTCCGAGATGCTCTCTGCATTCCAGACCGGCGATGTGATCCGGCGCTTCATCACTATCCCCGAGGGCACTCCGTCGATCCTCGTATACGAAAAACTGATGGCCGAGGAGCTGCTGACGGGCGAAATCCCGGTTCCCGAAGAGGGCTCTGTCCTGCCTGACACATATGATTTCGAGCGCGGTGAGGAACGCACCAAGGTGCTCGCGCGGATGCAGGTTGCCATGCGCAATTACCTCGCCGAGGCATGGCCCAGGCGAAAGCCGAATATCGCTGTCGACAATGTGAAAGATGCGGTGATCCTCGCCTCGATTGTCGAGAAGGAGACCGGCGTTGCGTCAGAGCGGCGCATGGTCGCTGGGCTCTATTCCAATCGCGTGAAGACGGGGATGTTGTTGCAAGCCGACCCGACGATCATTTACCCGATCACCAAGGGCAAACCGCTTGGCCGCCGTATCCGCCAGTCCGAAATCGCTGCGGTGAACGACTATAACACCTATACTATGACCGGCTTGCCCAAGGGGCCGATCACCAATCCTGGGCGCGAAGCAATCGCTGCTGTGCTCGATCCGGCAAAGACTGATGCGCTCTATATGGTCGCTGACGGTAGCGGCGGACATGAGTTTAACGAAACGCTGGCAGGACATCAGGCGGCAGTAGAGCGTTGGTTCGCGCTACGCCGTGAACGCGGCGAAATGTGAGCGCACTTGCTCCGTTCATCGTTACCGCCGAACTGCCAGTGAATCTCGCGAGTTGGGCAACCCAGCTTCGCGCCGAACATTTTCCGCCTGAACGCAATCACCTCAAAGCGCATGTGACGCTGTTCCACGCTTTGCCTCCTAGTGCTCAGGGCGAGGTGAAGCGGGCATTGGCGCAGGAAGCGGCAGAGAATGCGCCCGTGCCCGCTATGCTCGAAGGCATCATGCCGCTGGGGAAGGGGACCGCGTTGAAGCTGGCCAGCCCGGGGATGCTCGAGCTGTGGGACCGGCTTGCGGATCGCTTTCATGGCCTACTGACACCGCAGGACGAGCACCGCCCGCAGTTGCACGTGACGATTCAGAACAAGGTAACGATTGAAGAGGTCAAGGCGCTTCAGCGGCAACTCGGCCCGCTCATCGAACCGCGTGCCTTCAACTTCGTCGGCCTCGGTTTGCACATTTATCGCCGCGGTCCATGGGAGTCTGTTCGCAGCTATTCCTTTCGGGGATAGTGCACGCAAAATCATCACGCTTAGCTGTTGACCACCACCTCAAGCAGCCCTAAATGCGCCGCCTGCGCGGCTATCATGCCGCGCTTCCCGTATGCGGGAGCCCATGGGGCGGAGTAGCTCAGGTGGTTAGAGCAGTGGAATCATAATCCATGTGTCGGGGGTTCGAGTCCCTCCTCCGCTACCATTCTCGAATCCGCATGGGTTCGCATTCTTCCGTATAAATCCGAAAAAAACAATGAAATCAAAACCATGTCGCTGATTCGCGTCCGCTTGCGTTCGCTTGCATGCGCTTGAAGCCGGATTTGGAGTGGGGGTATTTTGGGGGTACTTTCGGGGGGTACCGAAAAGGAGCGATACCCCCAATGGCTTTGAGTGAGATTCAGATCAAGAATGCGAAGGCGGCAGAACGACCCTACAAGCTTGCCGACGGTGAAGGGCTATTCCTCCTCGTAAAAGCGAACGGTTCGAAGCTCTGGCGCATGAAATACCGCTATCGCGGAAAGGAGAAGCTGCTTTCCTTTGGTGCTTATCCTGACGTCGGAATAGCGGCTGCGCGTGAGTTGAAGACGCTTGCAAGGGCTGCCTTGGCCGAAGGCAAGGATCCGATGGTCCACAAGCCTGGTCGAGATTTCGAGCCAGAGAAAACCTTCAAGGCTGTTGCTGAGATGTGGCACAAGAATCGAAAGAGCAGCCTTGATCCAGCTCATGCGAAGCGTGTCTGGTCTCGGATGGAACGGGACGTGTTTCCGGTATTGGGCGAAAGGATGATGCACGAGATCACCCCCCCTGAAGTTTTAGGCGTGATCCGCAATATTGAAGAACGGGGGGCTCTGGATATCAGTCGGCGTGCGAAGCAGAGCATTGGCCAAGTTTTCCAGTTCGCCATCGCGAGTGGGCTTTGCGATGCGGACCCCACGGCTCATCTTCGCGGCGCTCTGAAGCCGCGACCTCGCGTAAAGCATATGGCCAAACTGCCGCTCGCTCTGTTGCCAGAGCTCATAAACAAGCTGGATCAATACAATGAAGAAGGGGAGCGACGCTCCGAGATTACTCGCGCAGCGCTCACCTTCGCGCTTCTGACATGGGTCAGAACGAAGGAACTTCGTTTTGCCAAGAAGCACGAGTTCGAGGATCTAGAAGGAAACTCTCCGCTTTGGCGCATCGGGCCTGATCGAATGAAGATGCACCGTGAGCATATCGTACCATTGTCAATGCAAGCCGCTTCGCTCGCCAAGGACATGATCGCATGTTCTCAAAGTGACTATGTCTTTCCCGGCCAGAAGCGTGGAGTGCCGCTATCCGAAAACACCATGATCTATGGTTTGTATCGTCTGGGCTATCACGGTCGGCAGACTGTTCATGGCTTCAGAGGTCTTGCGAGCACATGGGCCAATGAACAGCTTGTCGAAGTCGGCCAACCGCCAATGTGGATCCGAAAGTACCATGAAGACTGGGTCGAGCTTCAACTGGCTCATAGCGAGGAGAACGAAGTTCGCGGGGCCTATAATGCCGCAGAGTATCTGGCGCCCCGTCGCGCGATGCTTCAAGATTGGGCGAACTTCCTCGATGCGATGCGCGGAAAAACAGGCAATGTTGCGATCTTGAGAGCTGCGTGATTTAGCGTGCTATGCCGGGACTTGGCCCAGCCACTCAACTCGAAGGCGGTCAAAGCCCACAACGACACCCTCGGCGGTGACCTCGAAACCGAAGTCATCGTTCGATGGTTCGTAGCCTTCCAGAACCCAGTGGTCGCCTGCATCTGTCACGATAGCTGCCCCACGCGGGAGATGCTCGAGCCGTCCGCTGATCCTTTTCCGATTCGTGTTCATAGTGCTCCGTATGCCATCCATCTTTGGATAACGCTCCTCACATATCCCGGCGTTTCCCGATTTCTTGGAATTCCACCAGCACGGGATACCGCGCCGGGTCCCGCATTGTAGGCCGCCAATGCGAGATGGATCGCACCAAACCGGTCGAGCATCTGCCTTAGATATCGCGCGCCACCGTCGATATTCTGAGCTGGGTCGTGCCGATTGGTTACGCCGAGTTCTCGTGCGGTTGCAGGCATAAGTTGCGCAAGTCCGGCAGCACCAGCCGGACTGATCGCCATTGGATTAAACCGGGATTCTTGCCAGACCAATGCTTGGAGCAAGCGAGGCGGCAATCGATACCTTGCTTCAGCTTGGCGGATGAGGGGTTCGTAGAGCGTCTCCTTGAAACTTCGGTTGGCGGCCGATGGGTACCCTCCTTCGGTCCCAATGACCGCCAGAGAAGGATCGTACATAACTTCATTGTCTACCGGCTTTTCGACCCTGCTCAGTCGATGATCAAAGACCCGGAACTCCTGCGCCTGAGCGATGGCGGGGATCGCAATTGCGAGCCCGCAACACACGCCAGTTACCCATTTTCGTCTCATTGCGTTCTCTCTTGTCTTGCCTGGACAGGTGGCAGAACATAAATGGAACATAAGGGTGTAGGAAAGCGCCATACGCGTCCGGTAAGAGGAAAGGGGGCAGTCTGCAGGGGCAATTGTGCGGCGATGGAGCCAGTATGTCCGTTTCGAACTCAACCCTATCCCGCCCCTCGCTAGAGGACACCGCTCGCAAGCTCTGCGAGAGCCGCGGCGGCAAGTGGTCAGGCACCAAGGGCATGGCCCGTTGTCCCGCGCATGGTGACCGCAACCCTTCGCTCGGCGTTACGCTTGGCCGGAGGGCTATCCTACTGCATTGTTTCGCCGGATGCGATCAGGCGAGCGTGCTCGCTGCCCTCGCTCGAGAAGGGATCGAGACCTCTGCGCTATTCTCAGGCTCCTCCGACGAGTTTCCGATCCAGCCGCGCTATTCCAGCCAGCCATCGGCTGCAGCACTCCGCATCTGGCGCGATGCTCGACCGTTGCACCGAAGTCCTGCCAAGGCCTACCTCGAAGGGCGCGGCATCCTCGCCACGTCCCATGCGCTGAAATTTCATCCGCGCACGCCGCTTGGACCGAAGGGTCGCGCACGCTTCCTGCCAGCGATGATCGCTGCGGTCAGCCTCGACGAGGGGCCGATTGCCGTTCACCGGACTTTCCTGTCGCAATGCGGCAATACGCAGGCATTGTTTGCGAAGCCGAAACGCGCACTGGGGTCTCTCGGCGAGGCGGCGGTACGTCTGTTCGAACCTGCCGAGGGAAGGCTCGGTCTCGCCGAAGGCATTGAAAGCGCGATGTCGGCCTATGCGCTCACTGGTATCCCGACGTGGGCAACGCTGGGCAATGGACGCTTCGGGCTGGTTGCCATTCCGGAGAGCGTGAGCGACCTTCATCTCTTCGTGGATCACGATTCTGGCGGCGACCTTGCAGCCGAGCGCGGGCTAGGTGCCTATCTCCGTGAAGGGCGGCAAATCCAAGTTCGACGGCCTAAGTTGCGCGGTACCGACTGGAACGACGAGCTCCAGTCATGGCTGCGCCGAAAGGCGTGTCGCTAAGAGGAGAGAGAGCTTCTCGAATTCCTGACCCGGCAGAGGGCGCATGTCCCGATGCCTCAACCAGGAGGACGACAGGCCATGTTTCAGTCAGACTTTTTTCCAGACCGCGAGACATCGAGCACAATTCCGCTCGCTTTCGCAATCGGTGAACGAATTTCCCGGCGACTTGCGGATGGATGCCATCTCACCCGACCTGACATTTCCGAGTTTTTCGCCGCTCAAACCGACGTGCAGGACTGGGGCAGTGCGTGGACCATCGACGACTACAACAACGCGGTCGAGATTGGCGCCTTGCTCTGGCTCCGCGAGTTCTCACGCATCGACCTCGATACAGGTTTCCACGAGGCTGCAGCACGGTTCGATTGGCTCGATGCAGCCTTACCGCCTCGCCACGTGCGCAGCGACTGCCAAGTCGAGCTACAGCAGTTTTCGACGCCGCCGATCCTTGGATGGCTGATGGCCAAAGCCGCTTGCCTCGCCCCGCGCGATCGCGTTCTCGAACCGTCAGCCGGGAATGGCGCTCTTGCGCTTTGGGGCGACGTTCGAGGGTGCTCGCTGACGCTGAACGAGATCGATCGCGCGCGCGGCGATGCGCTGGCGCATATCTTCCCAGATGCCCGGCTATCCGCACATGATGGCGAGTTGGTTGCAGAACTGACCGATGGCCATAGTTCCAGCCTCAACCCCAGCGTCATCCTGATGAATCCTCCCTTTGCTCGAAGCCGCGAGCGGGGCGTCGATGGCCGCACGGCAATGCGCCACTTGCGCAGCGCGCTTCGGATTTGCGCGGTAGGAGGTCGCCTCGTGGCCATTCTCCCGGACAGCTTTGACGCCGCGACCTTTGTCGAAGACCAGGAACAGGCGTCGCTGCTGCTCGACGTCCGGCTGTCGGGCGCATTCTCGCGAAGCGGAACCGGGATCGCGGTCAGAATGGTCGTCATCGACAAGGAGCCTCTTCAGGACGCTTCCACGATCACGGGGGAGTTCGCCGACCTCACCGAACTGAATTCCTGCCTAGCGCATTTGCCTGATCGTGCGCCTTTGCAGGCCAACGTTCATCGCCTTCCGGTACGCTCGGTTGCGACCTCGGTAAGCGGCGCTGCTTCGCGCAAGCCGGTTGCTCCTTTCCTGACTGCAGCCGCCCAGAAAAGCGCGGCAGTCGCGCTCAACTATGAAGCCCTGGCAGAGCCTGCACCCGTTCCCGAGCAGGCGGGCATCTACCTGCCTTACCGACCGAGCCGCGTCATCATGGACGATGCACCTGTTCACCCGACGCCGCTCGTAGAATCGGTCGCGATGGGCTCGGTCGCGGCACCGGTAGCGAAAGCGCGCCCTTTGCTTCCCGTGAACTGGCAGGAGGGCAAACTGCTCTCGGCCGCACAGTGCGAAACACTGATCTACGCTTGCGAGGCATTCACCCGCGACCTTCCCGGGCAATTCCGTCCAAGCCAAAAAGGAACGACGGTCGAACTCGCGGAGGACGGTCACTCCTACCGGCAAGGCTTTTTCCTCGGTGATGGTACGGGCGCAGGCAAGGGTCGCCAAATCGCGGGCGTCATGATGGATCGCTGGCTCTCGGGCCAACGCCGTCACATCTGGATCACCAAGAACGAGGCACTGCTCGAAGACGCGCGCCGCGACTGGGAGGCGCTTGGCGGGCTCCCGCTCGACATCCAGCCGCTCTCCCGATGGAATCTCGGAAGTCCTGTGACAATGGCGGAGGGTATCCTGTTTGTAACCTATCCAACGCTTCGCTCGGGACGCGCCGAGGACACAAGGCTCGATCAGATCCTCGACTGGGCCGCCGAGCAATTCGAGGGCGTGATTGCCTTCGACGAAGCGCATTCCATGGCTAATGCGCTCGGCTCTTCCTCGACCCGCGGCAATGTCAAAGGATCGGAGCAAGGGATGGCAGGTCTCAGGCTTCAGAACCATCTGCCGCGAGCACGTGTTCTGTACGCTTCCGCTACCGGCGCGTCTGACATTGCCAACCTCGGCTACACAGCCCGCCTTGGACTGTGGGGGCCAGAAACCGCGTTCCCAACGCATCAGGCATTCATGACCGAGATCCGCGCCGGCGGCGTCGCGGCGATGGAACTCGTCGCCCGCGATCTCAAGGCACAGGGGCTCTACCTTGCCCGTGCGTTGTCCTTTGCCGGGGTCGAATACGAGATCCTCGAACATCAGCTCACGCAGGCGCAGGTGCGGATCTACGATGCCTACGCCGATGCCTGGGCGATCATCCACCGCAATCTCGACCAAGCACTCGAAGCCACAAGGGTGGTCGATGAGGACAGCGGCGATACGCTCAATCGCAACGCCAAGGCAGCGGCGCTCTCGATATTCGAAGGCACCAAGCAGCGCTTCTTTGGGCAGCTTCTGCTCTCGATGAAACTGCCGAGCCTGATCCCGGCAATGGAAGAGGCGCTCGGCGATGATCATTCGGTGGTGGTGCAGCTGGTCTCGACCGCTGAGGCCATGCTTGACCGACGCCTGGCCGATCTCTCGGACGAGGAGCGAGAAGCGCTCGATATCGATCTCTCTCCGCGCGAATATGTCATCGACTATCTCGCGAAGAGCTTCCCGGTGCGCCTGATGCAGGTCTTCACTGACGAGGAAGGCAATTTGCGATCCGAAGCGATGAGCGACGATCACGGCAATCCCGTTCTCTGCTCGCGTGCCATCGCTGCGCGCGACGCGCTGATCGAACAGCTTTGCGCCCTTCCGCCAATCGCCACTGCACTCGATGCCATCATCGAGCACTTCGGGACCGAGGCTGTGGCCGAGGTCACAGGCCGCACGCGCAGGTTGGTCTTGGGACGCGACGGTCAGCAGCGGCTTGAACGTCGAAGCGCAAGCGCCAACGTCGCTGAAGCACAGTGCTTCATGGACGGGACGAAGCGTATTCTGATTTTCTCGGACGCGGGGGGTACGGGCCGATCCTATCACGCCGATCTCGATGCGCAGAACCAGCAGCGCCGCGTCCATTTTCTCCTCGAACCGGGCTGGCGCGCGGACAATGCAATCCAGGGTCTTGGCCGGACAAACCGTACTAACCAGGCTTCTGCGCCGCTGTTCCGCCCGGTCACGACCGATGTGAAGGGCGAACGCCGCTTCATCTCGACAATCGCGCGAAGGCTCGACGCATTGGGCGCTCTCACACGCGGCCAGCGTCAGACAGGGGGACAGAACCTGTTCGACCCTGCCGACAATCTCGAAAGCGATTATGCGAAGGACGCGCTCTCGCGCTGGTTCCACCTGCTTTACGATGGAAAACTCGAGGCGGTTGGTTTCGGGGACTTCGTCGAGCTAACAGGCCTCAAGCTCGAGAACCCCGATGGCGGCCTGAGCGATAACCTTCCCACGATCCAACGCTGGCTCAATCGCATACTTGCGCTCCCGATCGCACTGCAGAACGCCATCTTCGAGGAATATCTCGGACTTGTGGAAGCGCGCATCGAGGCCGCACGCGAGGCTGGCACGCTCGATCTGGGTTTGGAGACGGTCCGCGCCGACAGCTTTACGGTGCTGTCTGATGAAGTTCTCCGCACAGATCCTGTTTCGGGCGCCGAAACCCGCCTGGTTTCGCTCGAAGTGAAACGCCAATTGCGCCCGCTGCGCTTCAAACGTCTCGTCAGGATGCACGAGATCGGATCCCCCCAGGCCATTCCCCTGCGCAATGCGCGCTCGGGCAAGGTGGCCCTGTCAGTTCCGGCGCGGCGCCTCATTGCCGATGACGGCGCGGTGATCGAACGCCGTCGCCTTCTCCGACCGCTTAAATCCGCCAACTGGACGCTCGACGCGCTCGGTGAAAGCTTGTGGGAAGAGGTCGGCGTAACCGAGTTCTCCAAGCTCTGGACACAAGAAGAAAGCGCCGCAGCGGCCTCGCCGGTGACCGAACGAGCGCATCTGGCGACGGGGCTATTACTCCCGGTCTGGAAGCGGCTGCCTGGCGAGCATGTCCGGGTGACGCGACTTGTCGCCGAGGATGGCAGATCGATCATCGGGCGCGAAGTCCTCGATATCGACTTGGCCAAGATTGCCGAGACGTTCGGCTTGAAGGGTGTGTCCGGCCCGGCTCCAGCCGAACTCGGGAAACTTGTCCTCTCGAGCGGAACGCCCCAGCCGCTTGCCAGTCATGATGCACTGACCGTTAAGCGCTCTTTGGTCGGCGGCGAGCAACGACTTGAGCTCACTGGGTATGCGCCTGAGCGCCTCGACTGGTATAAGACCAAGGGCTGTTTCACCGAGATCATCCGCTACCGCACGCGCCTTTTCGTCCCCGTGTCGAAGGCATCCTCTGTTCTCCCAGCCATTGCGGCCTGAAGGGCAAATCCATGACCAAGCGTGAGAGAGGGGAGGGAGCCGGTGGCTTGTCGGGCCATGCACCGTCGCGTGGCTTTTCAATCCATCAGGAGACAATCCATGATCCAGTCTATTCCTTTGAAAAAGCTCGTCCCAAGCCCGCGGAATGTTCGCAAGTCGAGCGACGTACTTGCCGACCTGCAGCTGCGGGCGGACATTGCCGCCCGCGGACTCTTGCAGAACCTCGTCGTGCGAAAAGCAAAGCGCGGCAAGTTCGAAGTCGAGGCCGGTGGTCGCCGTCTGGCTCAGCTCCAGGCGCTGGCCGAGGAGGGCTCTCTTCCCAAGAATCACGAAGTCACTTGTCTCGTCATCGAAGGCGAGGAAAGCGAAGTACGCGAAGCAAGCCTCGCCGAGAACTTCCAGCGCCTCGCAATGAACCCGGCCGACGAGGCACAGGCTTTTGCTGCGATCATCGAGGCGGGAGCCAGTACCGAAGACGTTGCCCGCCGGTTCGGTCTCACGGCCCGCTTTGTCGAGGGTCGTCTGCGTCTGGCAGGCCTCGCACCTTGTGTCTTTGAAGCGCTCGCCGAAGGCGCAATCACGCTCGACATGGCCAAGGCCTATGGGGCAATCTCAGACATCGATCGTCAGGCGCACGTCTTTGCCGAACTGAAGGATGCCTGGTACCAGGTCACGCCAGACACAATCCGGCGCATGGTGCTTGATGCCACTGTTCGTGGCTCCGATCCGCGCGCGGTTCTGGTCGGGCGCGATGCCTACCTTGCTGCAGGCGGCCGGATCGAACGCGAACTGTTCGACGACGAAGCCAGCGAGAGCTGGATCGATGTCGCGCTTCTCGAAGACCTTGCCCAGAAAGCGATGGATGATGCTGCGAAGAAGGTCGCGGAAGAACACGGTCTTGCCTGGGTGCGACCCACGCTTGGCAACTATGTCAGCCACGATCTCATCGAGGGCCTCAATCGGCTCCCATGCGAACCGGCTCCGCTAACCGAAGACGAGGCTCGTGAGCTCAGCGACCTTGAAGCCGACTACGATCGGACGGCCGCCATCCTTGAGGATGAGGACAGCGACGAAAGCGAGATCGCCAAGGCGGAAGAGGAACTGGTCTCGATCGACCGCGCGATGCGCGATCTCAACGATCGTCCGCCGGTGCTTGCCGACGAGCTGAAGTCGGAGGCTGGAGCGTTCCTCGTGCTCTCTCGCAATGGCGAACCGGCATTGGTGCCGCAATTCTACACCGAAGTTGAAGTCGTCAACGCTGACGACGGAGCAGTCGAACCGGTGGATGCTGGCGCTGATACCAAGCGCAAGAGCGGTGCGCTTTCGCAGCGACTGCTCGACGAGCTCGCGATGCAGCGCCGCGATATCCTGGCGATCCACTTGGCCAATGATCCTGCGCTTGCGCTCGACTTCATGGTCTTCACGCTCGCCGATGCCGATGGGCATGACTGGCGCGCGAAGAAGGCATCGACGCTGGTCGGCTCGGTAGCATCGGGACCGGTGGTCGGCTTCGAGGCGAAGGACGCCCCAGCAAGCGCTGCGCTCGCCGAATTTGTCGCTTCGCTCGACGAAAGCTGGCGCGCCGGCGAGACCGATGTCGAACGGTTCGAACGCTTCCGCGCATTGAGCGATGAAGCACGTTCGGCCTGGCTCGGTCATGTCGTATCCCGCACGCTGGTCGCGAGCCTTGCGTGTGAAGGCGATCGCTCGGCGCCGCTGCATGAAATCCTCGGGTCGCTGCTCGAGATCGAGACCGCGCACTGGTGGCGGCCGACGGCGGCGAACTTATTCGATCGTGTGGCCAAGGCGCGTACACTCGAAGCGCTCGATGCAGCAGGCGGCCCCGAACTCGTCAGTCGCTATGCAGGTTCGAAGAAAGCAGAGTTGGCGAGCGCAGCCGAGCGCATCTTCTCCGGCAATTTCATCGGCGAGGCGGATGTGAAAACGCGAGCGGGAGCGTGGGTGCCCGAGATCATGCGCTTCGGTCCGCCTGAGGAGCCGGTCGAGGATGAAACAGTGGACCCGGCCGAGGACGAGACCGCGAACGAAATTGCCGAGCCGGCTGCCTGACCCCTCCTGACAGGTCCAGGTTACTCGGCGGGCGGTCCGTCCCTCTCGGGACGGGCCGCCTTTTTCATGTCCAGGTCTGGGCCGATGGCGGACTGTCGGCAATTGACAGATGAGGAGCAAAAAAGCAGTCGTACTGTTTCCTAGCTAATAGTAGAAACGCCACCAACCACAGCTTCTTCGGTGCCTGTACCTGAGTTGACCCTCAACAACAGCGGCATGTTCGGGCTGATTAAGGAATCGTCGGTAGACATGTTGTCCCGGAGGAAGCGCGATAAGATTGGCGAAACTATTTTGCGCGCCGCTGCCAAAAAAATTGGGATGGTATCGGCGATGAGCTCGAGATCGAACTATGGGGCGAAATCTACAAGTGTAGAATTCGTGACACGTGGAATGTTGGAGAGGAACTGTCTCTTCGCGTCGAGATTGGGAAACACGACCCGCTGGTTTCTGGCTTCTACTATGAAAAAGGCGACCAAATTCAGACCTCGACCCGACAGGAAAACGCGCAATCGCAGAAAAGTTCACCTGGCGAACAGAATGCTCCTATCATCAGAACCTATGCAATTTGTCGGTCTCGGCTCTTCCAGTATTTCGCGCGCACGTCCTTGCGGATGACCTTGCCGACCACGCTGGTGGGAAGTTCATCGACGAACGCAACCGTTTTCGGAGCTTTGACCGATCCGATCTGTTCTTTCACATGGGCGACAAGCGCCTGCTCTTCGACTTCTTCCTGCCCGTTAAGCAGGACCTCGGCATGAATTGCTTCGCCCCAATCCTCATGCGGGATGCCGACGACTGCCGACATGGTAACGCCGGGATAGGAATTGATCGCAGCTTCGACTTCGGTCGCATAGACATTGAAGCCGCCAGTGATGATCATGTCCTTCTTGCGGTCGACCAGATAGCAATAGCCCGCCTCGTCAACATAGCCGACATCACCCGATTTCCAGTAGCCGTCGATGAATTCTTCGGCGGTCTTTTCCGGATTGCCTTCATAGCCCTGACAGGTGCCGCGCGACCGAATGTAGAATTCGCCAACTTCACCTCGCGGGACGGGATTGCCATCATCATCGCAAATGGTCAGTTCGATCCCATTGTTACGTCGTCCGGCTGATGCCAATCGCTTGTCGTCCCCCTCATGCTTTTCTTTGCCAAGATAGAGCGCAACCGCGAGATGTTCGGTTGAACCATAGGCTTGTATGAAAACCGGGCCAAACCGGGCAACAAGCTGTTTCGCCTTGGACGGGCTCATCGGGGCGGCACCGTAAAACACTGTTTTTAGCGTCGAGAGATCAAATTTCTCCGCCTCCGGCATTTCCAGAAGGCGATATGCCAATGTGGGAACGACGAACGCGTGGGTGATCCGTTCCTGCTCCACATATTGGCACCATAGCTCGAGACTGGGCTCGTTCATCGTCACGGTGCAACCACCGAGCAGCATGGTCGGCTGGACCAGCATGCCACTGCCATGACTGATCGGCGCGATATGAAGCGTCCGCGTTTCTTCGGAGAAATCCGACCCCGGCAGCACCTGATAGCTTTCACTACAGGCGAGTATGTTGTCGGCGGTATAGCGCGCGCATTTGCTGTCGCCGGTTGTGCCCCCGGTAAAACGCATCAAAATGATATGCGAGTGTCTGTCGATCTCGATATCGGGATTGTCGCTCGAAGCTGCATCCAGCAATGCGGGCATTTCCAGCACACCTTCGCGGGCATTTTCCTGCGGATCCATGCAGACGACCTGAATGCCAAGTTCGGCCAGCGGGCCAGCATGGCTTTCGATCAGTGAATTCTCGATCAGCGCGGCTTTGGGTTTGACGGTCTCGATTTGGCTCAAATGCGTGTCGAGACTATCCCGAAAATTGCCATGGCAGCAAGTAGGCAGCGCCTTGGCTGCAGTCGCCCAGTGAAACAGCGAGAGATTATCATTATCGAGAAAGCAGACATAGCGATCCCCCGCCCCCAGCCCCAGCGGGCCGTGCAGAACATGGGCGAAGCGGTTGGTCAGTTCATGATAGTCGCGGAATGTCAGGCGACGATTGCGCTCGATATTCACAATCGCCTCGCGATCACCGAATGACTCGACCAGACCCTGCATGATCCGGCTGTAGTTGAAGGGGTTTGGCACCTGTTCCTGATCACCCGATGCAGTTGCTTGCGAGCCCATATTCCTGTCCCTTCTCAAATCGGGCGCGACCGTTATCGGTAGCCCTATTTTGCTTTCAACCGGGTGGCAGCATCCAACCGGATTGTTTCTCCATTAAGATACGCATTCTCAACAATATAACGGCATGTATGCGCAAATTCGCGCATGTCACCCATTCTCCTGGGAGCCTCAATCGTTTCAACCAGAGAGGAAACCACTTTCTCACCCAGCCCCATCACCAGCGGAGTGCCAAAGAGGCCCGGTGCGATGGCATTGACCCGAATCCCCAGCACGCCCAACTCGCGCGCGACCGGAATGTTGAGGCCAATCACGCCTGCCTTGGACGCTGAATAGCCCGATTGGCCGATCTGCCCTTCATAGGCCGCACCCGATGACACATTGACAACAACACCGCGCTCTTCACCATTTTCAGGTTCATTGCGCGCCATCACCGCCACACATTTGCTCATGACGTTGAACAGACCGATCAGGTTCACGTTAACAACTTTGGCAAATTTGGCGAGGTTCGCCGCATTGCCCTCGCGGTCGAGAATTTTTGTCGGCGCAGGTATACCGGCCGCGTTTACGTTGACGTGGATGGCACCGAAATGCGCTGCGGTCGCATCCACCGCACGCGTCACTAGTCCTTCATCAGTCACATCGACTGCATGAAATACCGCATTGTCAGCCCCCAACTCTCCGACAAGCGCGGAGCCTGCCTCTTCATTGAGATCAAACAGCGATACCTTCGCCCCGTGCTCGACAAAATAGCGAGCAGCCGCAGCGCCCAGACCAGACGCGCCACCAGTGATAACAGCTACTTTTCCCGCGAACTGCATATAGCGAATTCCTCCATTTGCGGTTCTCCGCTGCTGCCAGCAGCAGACAATCCGCATCGGCTTTGCCCGTTGGAACCGCCCCCCACAACAAGTATGGGAGACGGTTCAGGGAGAAGCTCAGAAGTTAATTTTACCTTCGAAACCGATTACACGCGGCTCCTCGATCCAGCCGACATAGACGCCCGGGCTAAGCGGTGCGTCAACGCTCGCAGTGTAGGTAGCCTTGTTGGTCAGGTTCCGGCCAAATACGCGCAGTTCAAAGCGGTCAAATTCGACCCCGATATGCGCGTCGATCTTGGCGTAACCACTCTGGTAAGCGTTGGGATCAAGGTCAGTATCCAGGAACATTTCATCCTTGAAGTTCACTGTGACCCGCGAAGACACCGTGAAACTGTCAAAATCACGAGTGTAGTCGAGATAGGCATTCCCGCTCCATTCCGGTGCAAAGGAGCCACGCTGACCGGACAGATCCTTGGTACCCGGACCGCCTGAGTTCGGACAGGTCGCCAGGTTTAGTTCAAGAACCGAACAACCTGCTGTCGGGAAGGATTGGAATTCATGGTCGAGATAGGCAATCGCACCGCCAAGTTCCAGATCATCAGTAATCAGTAGCTGTCCGTCGACCTCGACGCCCTGCACCCGCAGCTCCGCTGCGTTGCCGACCACAAAGGCCGTGCCATTGAACGACGTTACCTGAAGGTTTTCAAAGTCACTCCGGAACACGATAAAGCCAAGCCGTGCGCTATTGCCAAACTCATGCTTGATGCCGAATTCCCAAGCCTGAACACCTTCATCCTCAAACTCGTGGCCGGGCAGTGGATTGCCAGCCACATCGGCTGATTCAGGACCAAAGTTGTAGCCACCTGATTTGTAGCCTTCCGAATAGGAGATATATGCAGACCCATAGGGGCTGTATTTCCAGCGCAGCTTGACCGAAGGATCAAGATGATCTTCCGAGCGTGAATCGTTCAGAATGTGTGCAAATCGGCCCAAAAGCCCGGCGAAGGTCGCAGCAGCATTTGCACCATCGGCTCCACCGGCGGCAGCCGCTGCTCCAACATAGGTCGGAAGATCGGGTGATCCGATAGTGTCTTCCGGCTGGACCAGAATCTGAAAGTTGTTGGTATCCCCTGTACCAATCGCCACTCGTTTCTGGACATCTTTTTCATCGTGCGAATAGCGGAAACCAACTTCAAGCGTCAGCGTATCCGACAGATCAATCGAAGCCTCACCGAATGCCGCAATCGTCTCGGCATTCTGGTCAAAATTCGTGAACTGACCTGCACGCAGCAAACCCCCGGGAAGAATCGAGGCAGGCAATACGCCAAAGTCGCCATTGAAAAGCGTAATCGCGTTCAGATTCAGATCTTGCTTCTCGTAGTAGACGCCTCCGAGGAAGTTGACCGGTCCGTCGAAGTCGGTCGCAAAACGCAACTCCTGACTGAACATATCCAACTCTTCCTGATCGCGATTCTGGATGAAATCGACAGGAAGGAAGTCCACATCATGATTCTGCAGGAACTTGAAATTGGAGAGGCCTGTAACCGAAGTTAGCGTAACCGGCCCAAGCTCCCAGTCCATTTTCAACGACCCGCTGATCGATTCAAGCTCTTCTCGATCTCCGCCCGGAGCCATACTCAGATTCCCGATGGAATTGATGTAGCGGCGACCAGCCGTCGCAGGAGCAAAATCGGGGTCGACCAAACCCGACAGCGCCAGAGTGTTAGGCGTAGGAAGTGCGGGATCAACGGCAAAGATAGTCGCCTCTTTACCCACACCGTCCATTTCGGAGTAGGACACCTTCGCCTCGATATTGAAGTTGGAAGCGGGCTCCGCAACCAGCGTCAAACGGGCGAGGATGTCCTCACGATCAGCCTCATCACGATCAAACAAACTGCTGGTCACATAACCATCAGTTGATGTGTAACGTCCGGCGAGACGAATGGCCGCCGAGTCTCCCAACCCTGCAGAAACAGCTCCGGTATAGCGCTGCGAATTAAACTCCGGCTCCCACGCAACTCCGACAAAACCTTCAATGTCGGTGCCAATCTCCGGATTTGTGGTTTCGACCTTAACAGCACCCGCAACGGTGTTTTTACCGAACAAAAGCCCCTGCGGACCGCGCAGAACTTCAGCCTGCTGCAAGTCAAACAGTGACTGGGTAAACTGACGGCTACGTGGTTGGTAAATGCCATCAACATACATACCGACCGACTGCTCAAAGCCCTTGTTGATGCCCGAGCCAACACCGCGAATAAATACGTTACTGGTCTGCGCTGCACGACCGACTTGCAGGCCGGGAACACGCGCTGAAAGCTGCTCAAGACCGGTGACACCCTGACTTTCAAGCTCTGCGCCACCGATGGCTGTAACGGCCACCGGGGCATTGGTCAGCGTCTCGTCCCTTTTACGTGCGGTAACGACGATCTCGCCCAGACCACCACTCTCTTCGGCGGCTTCCGTGTTATCCTGCGCCACTGCCGGCTGCGCTGCCAGCATGGACATCGGAATGGCTACCGAACCCAGAAGCAGCGTTTTGCGATTGATCGACGACATTGATGTTCTCCCTGGAAATCTCAAATTTCTGACTCTTCACTGATGACAAAAAACTGTCACAGTCCCACAAGCGGTTTAGAAGATTGCCGGGAGAATGCGCGCAGGAACGCCTGTCACACTGCGCCAACCTGCCGTCTTTTCTCGCGCAGAACGGGTGAAATCGGCCCAAACGGGTCGCGGGCCTCCGGTGAAGATTTGGGCTAGCGAGATGTTGCCGGGTTGCTTTATAGTGGCATGACCCCCACCAGATATCGGGCCGCAGACAACTTCGGTTGTTTGACAAGTGAAGCTCCGGAAAGGGAGCAGGGAGAGACTGGCTTTGGACGATGATCTTGAACTGCAAGGCGCAGAACCGTCAGTCATTGCCAGCTGGCTGATCCACCTTGTTGCCATCATCGAGGAATTCGGTCTTGAAAGTGAGATCGAGGCGATTCTGGACGAGGCCGGCATTGATCCGGAATTGCTCAATGACCCGGGCGCACGCGTTCCTTCGGAGAAAATGAGCCGGTTCTATTCGATTGTAGGCCGGGTGACGGATGACGCAGCAATCGGGTTGCGGCTTGCCGAACGGCTCACCCCGGGCTCCATGCATGCGCTGGGCTATTCGCTCTTTGCCAGCCGTACCCTGCTCAGCTTCTTCAACCGCTGCGCCCGCTTTTTCCGCCTGATATCCCACGCCGCCGATGCCAGCATCGAATTGCGCGATGACAGGCTGGTCTATGTTTTGAAGCTGCGCGAGGATATGCCTGCGTTGAGGCAGGACGCCTTTATTGCAACCGTGCTGCGTTTTGCGCGCATGGTCTATCGCTCCAGCTTTACACCCATGCTGGTAAGAATGCGCCGACCGGAACCAAAAGAAACCTCCGCCCAGTTCGATGACTTCTTTTGCTGTCCGATTGAATATGGTTGCGATCAACTGGAAATGCATGTTTCCAAGGCCGATTACGAACAGGCCCTTCGCGGGGCCAATTCGGAAATTGTCCGCCATCATGACCAGATCGCGATGGAATATATCGCCCGCTTCGATGACCAGCAGATCATTCCGCGCATCCAGTCCACCATTGTCAGAATGCTGCCGGATGGTGATGTGTCGGTAGAGGCCGTGGCCGCCGATCTGGGAATGAGCAACCGCAATCTGCAGCGCCAGCTTCAGAATGAAGGCACTACCTTTAACGGCGTGCTTGATGATATACGCCGATATCTTGCAATTCGGTACCTGCGCGCCGGGCGGCATTCGATCAAGGAGATATCCTATCTTCTGGGATATAGCGATCCCAGCAATTTTTCGCGTGCTTTCCGGCGGTTGGCGGGCCAGTCACCGCATGAGTTTCTCGACAAAACGGAGGTACGGGCCAAATAGCTGCGCCGCTACCAGGCCCGACGCCCCATTGACGCGTTTTTGGCGTGCAATGGCAAGTCAAGCGCATATCAAAAAGGCGAACACATACTATTGTCGGTGTCGGACAGTGCAATCCAGAGGCACATGTTCCGTTTGGACAAAACCCGGAAATATACGATGACGAACTATGAGACGATATCATTTGAAACCGGCAATGCGGTGGCATCCATTACGCTGAACCGGCCGGAGGCAATGAATTCCATATCGGCAAAGATGGTGGAGGAGCTTTCCAACGCCATTTCCATTGTTGCCGGGGATGATGATCTGCGCGCGCTGATAGTCACGGGCACGGGCCGCGCCTTTTGCTGCGGGGCTGACCTCAAGGGTGTTCTGGCCGAAACTCAAACGGGCAAGACCGAGGGCTTTACCGGCTTCTTGGAGGCAATTCAGGATGTGCTTATCCAGTTGCGCGAATTGCCAAAACCAACCATTGCCGCGCTGAACGGTATGACGCTGGCGGGCGGGCTGGAAATGGCGATTGCCTGCGATATTGTGCTGGCCGCCCGCAGCGCACGGATCGGTGACAGCCACTCCAATTTTGGCGTCTTGCCCGGGGGTGGCGGCGGAACAATCTTGCCGCGTTTCATTGGTGAGAAGAAAGCCAACCTGCTGCTTTTCTCTGGCGATAATTGGCCTGCAGAAGAGTTCGAGAAGATGGGCTTTGTCAGCGCGGTGCATGATGATGATGCGCTGCTGGACGAGGCGCGAAAGCTGGCCGAAAAACTGGCCCAGAAGAGCCCGCTGGTTCTCGCCCGGATGAAGGAGATGGTCGATCAGGGCGCCCGGCTCGACACGCGCGACGCGCTCGCGCTGGAAAGCCGTTTGCTCGACGAGCACGCCCAATCTGCAGATTTTCTCGAAGGTCTTTCAGCCTTCGCTGAAAAGCGCGCACCCAAATACACAGGCACATAACAACCTGATCGCAGGCTTACAGGAAGGGAATCCCGACCATGGAAAAGACATATATCGTCGGCGTGGGCATGACGAAATTCGGGCGACATCCCGACCGCGAAATTGCGCATCTTCTTGATGAGGCGATTGCCCATGCAGTGAAGGATGCAGGCGCGGCCAACAGTGATATTGACGCAATCTATCATTCCAGCTCGACGCAGGGTTTCCTGCAAGGGCAGACTTTCATCCCCGGACAGGTCGCGCTTGGCCAGATCGGGTTCTCTGGAACGCCAGTCTTCAATATCGAAAACGCCTGCGCCTCCAGCTCAAGCGCGTTTCATCTCGCTGCTCAGGGTGTAGCCTCGGGCATGCATGATATTGTCATGGCGGCAGGCGTTGAAAAAATGAACATCCCTGACAAGGCCAAGATGTTCGCTGTCTTTGACGGTGCGTGGGATGTCGCGACACCGGAAGAGAATACGCAGCGTCTGGTCAGTCTGGGTGAAGGCATGGACAAGCCGGAAGGTTCAGAATCGCCAAATCCCTATAGCGTATTCATGTCAGTCTATGCCGCCTTCGGCCTCAATCACATGAAGCGCAACGGAACGACCCAACGCCAGATTGCGGCGATTGCGGCGAAGAACCATCAACATTCTGTGCACAACCCCCTGTCGCAATATCAGCAACCCTATTCGATTGAGGAAGTGCTTGCCGCTCCGCCAATCACCTATCCGCTGACGCTGCCCATGTGTGCGCCGATTTCGGATGGTGCTGCGGCGACCATCATCTGCAACGAGGATGGTCTTAAAAAGCTGGGCGGAGACAAATCGCGCGCAGTCGAGATTCTCGCCAGCGTAACGATGAGCGGCAATCCCGAACGAACGGCAGATGAGCCGGAAAATCACATGGCGTGCCTCGCCGCGCAGAAAGCCTATGACAAGGCCGGACGCTCTCCTGCGGATATGGATGTCGCAGAGGTGCATGATGCAACGGCGATTGGCGAGCTTATGCATGCGGAAAATCTGATGCTGGTCCCGATGGGTGAAGCCGGCCCGGCTGCCGAACGCGGAGACTTCACAGTCGGCGGACGCATTCCAATCAACCCGTCTGGCGGGCTGGAATCAAAAGGTCACCCGATCGGGGCAACCGGCCTTGGTCAGATTCATGAGCTGGCTACACAATTACGTGGCGAAGCCGGTGCGCGTCAGGTCGAAGGCGCGCGTCACGCTGTGCACGAAAACAGTGGTGGTCTGGTTGGCATCGAGGAAGGTGTCGCAGTGGTCAACATTTTTGGAAAGGCAGAAGGATAATGAGCAATATCAACTTCCTGTTCAACGAAGACGAGCGGATGGCGATTGACGGTCTGCGGCGTTATCTGGACGAGCAACTCGAACCGGAGCTGCAAAAGCTTGGCGACACATTCTACCCCAAGGAAAAGATGGTTGAATGGGCCGGGCATCTGACCCAGTTCGGCATGATCAATGCCCCGCAACCGACCGAACATGGCGGTCTTGGCATGTCCTGGCGGTTGCATGTGCAACTGATCGAGGAACTGGCCTATAGCTCCGCTGATCTGACAGTCGCCATGCTGGTCAATGCTGCGGCAACATCCATGGTGTTGAAACTGGGTTCAGATGAGCTGCGCGAACGCTATGGCGAACCGCTGTTGAACGGCAAGATTTATGCGGCAGTGGGTATCTCGGAACCCGGCATCGGCTCTGATGTTTCGGGCGTGACGACCCGCGCGGTTCGGGATGACGATGATTGGGTAATCAGCGGTGAGAAAACTTGGATCACCAATGGCGAATATTCCGATATTTTCATCTGCACCTGCCGCACCGATGACAATCAACTCACCCATATTCTGCTCGACCGGAACGAGCACCCCTATGAGGTGCGCGGCATCCCCAAAATGGCCCTCAATGGCCAATCGACCTCACAAGTCTTTATGGACGGGGTGCGCGTTCCGGTAAGCAATACTGTCGGCGACATTGGCGATGGCCTCAAGAACACGCTGACCTTGTTCGAACGCGCGCGCATCCATGTTGGCGCCTGGGGTTACGGCATTGCCAGACGCGCTTTGGCGGAATCGATCAAATATTCGCAGGAACGCGAACAGCACAGCAAGGTTATCGCCGGGCATCAGCTGATCGCTGACAAGATCGCGACCATGGCCACCCGGATTGACGCCGCACGGCTGCTGGCGTTGCGGGCTGCCTCCATGATCGACGCAGGTGAACGCTGCGACGTGGAATGCGCGATGGCCAAATGGTATGGTACCGAAATCGCCGTCGATGCGACGCGGCAGGCGGTTCAGATCCATGGCGGGAATGGCGTGACCAAGGAATTCATCGTCGAACGGCTTGCACGTGAAGCGATGATTACGCCGATCCCCGATGGCACAACGGAGATCCAGAAACTGCTGATCGCGCGCGGTTTGACTGGTGTTTCCGCCTTCAAGTGATCAAGTAGTGACCGAGCAACAAAGGCCGCTTGCCGGAATCCGCATTGTCGAGATCGAAGGGATCGGTCCTGCTCCCTTTTGCGGGATGCATCTCGCCGATATGGGTGCAGATGTCATTCTGGTCGAGCGCAAGGAGAAGAGCAGCGATCCGGGCACGACTATGCCGGTTGGCATACTCAAGCGCGGCAAACGCTCTATCGCGCTTGATCTGAAGGATGATGGCGACAAGGCAATTCTGCTTGATCTGGTCGCCAGCGCCGATGCTCTGATCGAAGGGATGCGCCCCGGCGTGATGGAGCGGCTGGGGCTGGGGCCTGATATATGTCAGAAACGCAATCCTGCGCTTGTCTATGGCCGCATCACCGGCTGGGGACAAGACGGGCCTCTGTCGCAAGCGGCGGGTCACGATATCAACTATGTCGCGCTGTCATCGGCTGGCTGGTATGCCGGGACTGCTGATGGAACTCCACTCCCTCCGCCCGCCATGGTGGGTGATCTGGGTGGCGGCGCCAACTATCTGACCATCGGCGTGCTCGCCGGAATTGTCCGGGCCAAAGCAAGCGGTAAAGGCGACATTGTCGATGCCGCGATTGTCGATGGTTCGGCCCACATGATGAACCTGATCTTCGATCTGATGCCCAAGGGGCTGATGAAGGAAGAGCGCGGGGTCAGCGCGCTGGACGGCGCGCCCTGGTATGGCACCTATCGCTGTGCTGATGGCACGCATATCACAGTGGGTAGCCTGGAGCCGAAATTCTATGCCGAATTGCTGGAGCGGCTTGGCCTGTCAGACAATCCGCTATTCGCCAACCAGTTTGATCCGAAATTCTGGCCCGAACAGGCCAAACATCTTGCTGAGCTATTCGCTTCCCAGCCAAGCGCATATTGGTGCACCTTGCTGGAAGGAAGCGATGCCTGCTTTGCGCCAGTGTTGAGTCCGTCAAGCGCCAAAGAGCATCCGCACAATCAGGCGCGCGGAATTTTTGATGAAAGCAAGGGCTATCTGCAAGCCGGTTCAGCACCACGATTTGCCTCTTCTTCTCCCCTCTCCATCTCGCCTGCCCCGGGCCATGGCGAGCATGACGATGAAATCCTCCAAGAGTTGAAAAACACCAAGAGACGGTGAGTTGGCGCATTGGGCATGGTCTTGCAGATTGCAATTGCCGTGTTTTATCTGTCTCCTTGAGGGGTGAAAAAACGCTTTGCAAAAGCAATGCGGACAAGGAGAGGCCCCGCACAGGGGAAACTGACATGGCTGATATTTCGCAAATCCTGAGAAGGGCCGCGCCCGCCATTCTGCTCGCAAGCCTTGCAACATTATCAGGATGCGGAAGTACCAGTGACGGTGCGGTGAGCGAACAACTCTTGCTTGAAGCGGGGGAAGATGCAGCCAACTGGCTCTCGCACGGGCGCACCTATAATGAAGAACGCTTCAGTCCGCTCGAACAGATCAATGCGGACAATGTCGGCGAGCTCGGTCTGGCTTGGGAAGCGCCGCTGGGCAGTTTCCGCGGCATTGAAGCTACACCCATTGTGGTTGATGGCGTGATGTACACTACCGGTTCGTGGAGCGAAGTGATCGCGCTCAATGCGGCAACCGGCGAGGTGTTGTGGAAATACGACCCGGAAGTCCCGCGTGAAAAAGGGCGCCATGCCTGCTGCGATGTCGTCAATCGCGGGGTCGCGGTCTATCAGGACAAGCTGTTTTTTGGCACGATTGACGGACGGCTGATTGCGCTTGACCAGAAAAGCGGCGATCAGGTCTGGGAAACCCGCACATTCCCGATTGAAGAACCTCACACCATCACCGGCGCACCGCGTGTGGTGAAAGGCCGTGTAATTATCGGCAATGGCGGGGCTGAATTTGGCGTACGCGGCTTTGTCGCAGCCTATGATGCCGAAACGGGTGAGCAGGAATGGAAATTCCACACCGTACCCGGCAATCCCAAAGATGGGTTCGAAAACGAAGCCATGGAAATGGCCGCTGAAACATGGAAGGGCGAATGGTGGGAATTGGGCGGTGGCGGCACCGTATGGGATTCCATGGCCTATGATCCCGAGCTTGATCTGCTTTATATCGGTGTTGGCAATGGTGCGCCGTGGAACCAGAAAGTTCGCAGCCCCGGCGGCGGTGACAATCTGTTCCTTTCCTCCATCGTCGCGCTGCGCCCCGATAGCGGGGAATATGTCTGGCACTATCAGACAACACCGGGCGAAACCTGGGACTTTACGGCCACGCAGAGCATCATTCTGGCCGATCTGGAGATTGGCGGGGAAGCCCGCAAGGTTTTGATGCAGGCTCCGAAAAACGGCTTTTTCTATGTGATTGACCGGACCGACGGGAAGCTGATTTCGGCCGAGAATTTCGTGCCGGTAACATGGGCCAAGGGCATTGACCCTGAAACCGGACGTCCGATTGAGAATCCGGAAGCGCGCTATCCGGAAGGAATGGCGCTGGTCAAACCCACTCCGTTCGGCGCGCATAATTGGCACCCGATGTCCTACAGCCCGCAGTCCGGGCTGGTATACATTCCGGCGCAGGATATGCCGTTTCTTTATCGCGATCAGATCGAAGGCGACATTGCGCGGGTGGATCGCGATGGTCTCAACACCGGCGTCAGCCTGACGGATCCGCTTCCCGACACAGAGGCCGAACGACGCGCGCTGATGAAGCAGATGATCCGCGCCCAGCTGGTTGCGTGGGATCCGGTCGCACAGAAAGAAGTCTGGCGGGTTGAGCACGAACGGATCTGGAACGGCGGTACGCTGGCCACAGGCGGTAATCTGGTATTTCAGGGAACCACCAAGGGGATTTTCAACGCCTTCAACGCCAAAACTGGCGACACGTTGTGGTCCTTCACTGTCGGTGCAGCTATGGTTGGCGGCCCTGTTTCCTACGAGGTGGATGGTGAACAATATATCGCTGTCTCGGTCGGTTGGGGCAGCGGCGCGAACCTGCTGGCCGGATATTATGTCGATCCCAAAGGCGGCAAGGTCGAAGGGCGCGTGATCGCGTTCAAGCTCGGCGCCGATGGCAAAATCTCATTACGGCAACCCGCCAAGAGCGAGCTGCCACGTCCGGCACGACGCCCCAGCTCCACTGAAGCCGTCGCACGCGGAACCGATCTCTACGGGCGTTTCTGCGGCATCTGCCATGGGGGCGCAGCTATCTCGGCTGGCACCACGCCCGATCTGCGGTACTCGGCAACATTGGGTAACGATGCGTTCCACGCCTTCGTCCTTGAAGGTGCAGCGGCAGCCAATGGCATGCCCAATTTCAACGGTCGGCTGAGCAAAGAGGAAGTCAGCGACATCGAGGACTTTCTCCTGTCACGCGCATGGCTCGCTTTTGAAGATACCAGCACTACAGAAACTGACTGATCAAGAGAGAACCTGAAATGAAGATGCACCTGAACGCCACCGCCCTGCTACCACTCACGCTCGCTCTTGCGGCCTGCAATGGCGGGACCGAGGTCAGCAGCCCGCAAATGCCGTCCAAGAACCCGTTTCTGGTCGATAGTGAACTGGCCACAACCCATTTCGGCCCTGCACAGCAGGACTCGCTGTCTTTCGAAGGGCCGCGTGGCATTCACGAGCTTGATGAAAGCCAGATTCAGCGTGTTGCCGGAGGGATGGTCAACCTCACCATTCTTCAGGGGCCCAAATATGAGTCCGGCGAAGAGGTGATCATCGCCACCAACAACAATCAGGTGGCAAAAATTCTGGTCAATGACGGCAAATATGAACTGATCGCCAAAACACCGATCAATGGCCAGCCGCATATGTCAGCCGAGGACGTGGCCAAAACCGTCGCGCGGCTGGATGAAGCGGAAACCGAAGCGGAAATTCTCGAATTTCTCAACGCAGAATACCCGCGCTATGTCGAACAGGTTGTTGCCCGTGCGGCAATCTACAACATCTCTGACCGTGACGGGAACTTCTACACCGTGGTCAACAATGATGTGGTGGTTTTCGCCGATGAGGAAGCCGGTAATCCGCGCTCTCCGATGGTCGAGAAAGCGCGCTTCCGCCTGCCCACGGAGTATTTCAACCCCACTATGGAAGATCCCGATGCCGTATTCGGGTTGGGCATGACATATGATGGCATGATAGTCATGGTGACGATGGGCGGTGTGGTGGCCGTGGTTGATCGCGAGTTTGAGGGCGATCCGATCATCCACCGCCTGGCTGACGAGGAGAGCGTCACCAATAGCATCGCGATTGACAAGGATGGCGGCATTTACGTGCTTTCCAACAAGCGCATGCACAAAATGGTGTGGGACGGCACGCAATTGCATACCGACAGCAATGGCGCGTGGTCATCCGAATATGACAGCTTCGAAGGCAAGCTGGGCGGTGTCAGCCTGGGCAATGGCTCGGGCTCGACACCCTCGCTGATGGGTTTCGGCGGTGAGGAAGACAAGCTCGTCGTCATTACCGATGGTGAGCAAGTCATGAATATGGTCGCCTTCTGGCGCGACGACATCCCTGAAGGTTTCGAGCAGAAACCGGGTACCAAATCACGCCGTATTGCCGACCAGATGAAAGTCACATTCGGCAAGGAAAATCTGGAACGCGCGCAGTCTGAACAATCTGTCGCAGTCTATGGCTATGGCGCGATGGTGGTGAACAACACACTGCCTTCACCACTGCCGACCATGCTGGAAAATGTCGTGACATCCGGCTTTACGCGCGAAGGTCCAACCGGGGCAGAAAAGTTCCAATGGGATACCGAAAGCGACAGCTGGATACGCGCCTGGGCCAATCCCGATCTCGCAAGCCCGTCAACCGTTCCGATGATTTCAGGTGGCTCAAACCAAGCCTATGTCAACGGTTTTGTCGATGGAAAATGGGAAGTGACCGGCGTTGACTGGGACAGCGGCGAAGTCGTCACACGCCTGCGGATGGGCAAGAGCCAGGCCTATAATGGCGCCTATTCGGTCATCAGCATGCTCCCGGGCGGCGATATCGTGCTGGGCGGCCTGTTCGGCACAATGCGGATCAGAACCGATGAGGGCAATCAGGACAAATAGCAGGAACGATGCTGATGACAGATGGTGATGCAAAAGGCAGCGGCGGGGCCGAAACCTCGCCATCCGAGCTTCAGCGCCTGTTCGAAACGCAGCAAGCGCTAACTCGTGAGCGTGTATCGCGCAGCTATGAAGAGCGGATGGATCTTCTCGCCCGGCTCGGCACCATGTTCGAGACGCATGAGGAGGAGATGATCCAGGCGGCGGCGGCTGATTTCGGCATTCGTAGCCGCCACGAAACTGTATTAACCGACATGATGCTGGTCTTGTCCGAGGTGAAATATGCGCGGCGGCATTTGCGCAGATGGATGAAGAAACGCCGCGTCAAGACAGACATTTTTGGCAAGCCGGGAAAATCGTATCTGCACCCCCAACCGCTGGGCGTTGTCGGTATTTTGGGCACCTGGAATTACCCCTACGGCACAGTCTTTGCCGGAGCGGCAGGGGCACTGGCTGCGGGCAACCGCATCATCGCCAAGCCTAGCGAGGTATCCGCACGCTCAGCCGAGACGATGGCGCGGCTGGCAGCGAGGTATTTTTCCGAAGAAGAACTGGCGGTGGTTCTGGGTCAGGCTGAGCTGGCCGGCCATATGACGTCGCTGCCCTTCGACCATCTTCTGTTTACCGGTTCACCCATGATCGGCAAGAAGGTGGCCGCAGCCGCAGCCGCCAATCTCACTCCGATCACGCTTGAGCTGGGCGGCAAATGTCCGGTTATCATCGATCCGTCCGCATCGCTTCCCAAAGTGTGCGAGAGCCTGGTATTCGGCAAGCTCCTCAATGCCGGACAGACCTGCATCGGGGCGGACTATGCCTTCGTTCATGAGAGCATGCTGGACAGTTTTGTCGAGCAGATGGGTGAACGGGTGGCCAATTGCTACACTGACATCGAAGACAATGCCGATTTCACCAGCATTATCAATCAGCGCCAGTATCAGCGCCTGACCGGCCTGCTGGATGATGCGCGCAGCAAGGGTGCCACCATCATCAATCTTGCTGGCGATGGCGATGGGCTATTCCCCAACCGCAACCGGATGGCTCCGCAGGCCGTGTTGAATGTTTCTGACGAGATGGCGCTGATGCAGGAAGAGATTTTCGGGCCGATCCTGCCGGTCATGCCCTATCGCTCAGCCGAGGACGTGATCCGATACATCAACCGGGGCGAACGACCGCTGGCGCTTTATCATTTCGGCAAGGACAATCGCGCGCGGCAAGCCATTCTCGAAGAAACTCATGCCGGGGGCGTCACACTCAATGGAACCGTGATGCATGTGTTCCAGCGCAGCCTTCCTTTCGGCGGGATCGGCAATAGCGGCATCGGAAGCTATCTCGGGCCATCCAGCTTCGAGCGCTTTTCCCACTTCAAACCGGTTTTTCGGCAGTCCGGTGTGAACATGCTGGGGCAATTGCTGCCCCCTTATTCCAACAAAACCGGCAAGTTTTTGGGCGTCTTCAAAAAGCTGCTTTAAAGTATGGCTTCCGTTTTTAACCAATACCGGACGTTGGGTCATGCAAAACCAGTACTGCGCCGATGGGCCTCAAGGCTCATAACTATGATTTGGAGGGCGGCGATCCTTATTCGCGAGTGAATACGATAGATCAGTTTTTCTTGCGTGGCGCAAAATGGCACAATCATTTCGTAAAAATCTCTATCGCATTCAGTCTGCTTTCTGTTCAAGGATAACGGTGCCTGAACGTCCGATACTGGGGCGCAAAGCCGACATCGAAGCTAAGAGGAGAGTGAGCTTCCTGATTCCTGAACCCGGACACGTCCGTTCCGGTGATCAGGAGACGATCGATGACCAAGTCCCGCCGCACCGCTTCAGTTTCTCCAGCCGGACGCATCACTGCCGCCATCATTGAAAAGCTCGAAGAGGGCACCAAGCCCTGGGTCAAGCCGTGGCGTGGCTTGCCGGTTTCGCGCCCCTTGCGTTGCTGCGGGACGCCCTATCGCGGCATGAACACCTTTTGGTTGTGTATGGTGGCCGATGCCTGCGGATACACCTCTCCCTACTGGATGACATACCGCCAGAGTCAGAAGCTCGGTGGTCAGGTCCGCAAAGGCGAGAAGTCGACCATCGCGATCTTCTACAAGAGCTACACAAAGGAAGTTGAAACCGCTGACGGCGGGCAGGACACGGAGAACCGTCGCGTGCTGAAGGCCTATTCGGTATTCAACGCCGACCAGTGCGATGGCCTTTCCGAATTCTACCATCCCAAGCCTCTGGTTGCCGCGCTTGAGCCCGAAGGCCGCGAAGAGCGGCTCGATGCCTTCTTCGCCCGGATCGAGGCAAACCTGCGGCATCACGGCGCGCAAGCATACTACGAGCCGCTGCGCGACCGCGTCACCATGCCGCCTGTTGAACTCTTCGAAGCCTATGACCACTACTATGCGACACTCGCGCATGAGCTGTCGCACTGGACGGGGCATTCCTCGCGGCTCGATCGCGATCTCAAGAACCGCTTCGGTAGCGATGCCTATGCCGCTGAAGAACTGATCGCCGAGCTATCGTCTGCCATTCTTGGCGCTGAACTGGGCCTTCCGGTCACCCACCTCGACCATCATGCGAGCTATATCGCGTCTTGGCTCAAGATCCTCAAATCGGACGAGCGCGCGATCCTGACCGCGGCAGCAAAGGCCGAGGAGGCAGCCACCTTGCTGCTCGAACTGGGTGAATTCCAATCAACTGAAGGCGAGACCGACGTCGATTTGGCTAGTGCAGCCTAAGGAGCGGTGAGATGGGACGTTCCGTCAGCTATCCGACCGGCTCATTGGTAGCCTTTCGCCTGCTCGATGACGGCGAAGACGACGATGCGGACTGGGTCTATGAGTGCCTCGTCGACGAGATCATCGATACCACAAAGGCAGCCTTTCCATCCTTCGAGACCTTCGATGGATGGCGCGGTCGCGAGGACCGTATCCTTCTGCGCAACGCCTTCGCCGATTGCGGGATATCGACCTATTGCGGGCTTGCCGCGATCTGGCTCGCCCCTCGCGATGATGCTCGCTTTTGGGAAGCTGACTTCTCTCACCCGCGCGCGGCCCGTGCGCGCCACTGGATCGCCCAAGTGGCGCCGCGTTTCGAACGAATGTTCGGCGAACTCAAAATGGTCGGGCGTTTCTCGAACGGAGAGGCGATCTTCGAACGCCAGAAATCTTGCATTTGAGGGACAATTGTGTATATCTTGCACATGAAAGGACAGGCTATGGCGACGAAGCCACTCGAATTGCAGCCCGACGATGGCAAGGTCCTCACCTCTGCTATCGCGCGCATCGCCGAGTTCTGGGGCCTCACCAATCCCAAGCTTGGTGCAATCCTCGGTGTATCGGAATCGACCGCCTCACGCCTGCGCTCGGGCAAGGCCCAGCTCGACCCTCAATCGAAGTCTTTCGAAGCTGCTCAGTTCCTCCTGCGACTGTTCCGCTCGCTCGACGCTCTGCTCGGGAGCGACGACATGTCTGCGCGCGCGTGGCTGACGACCGCCAATCTCGATCTCGATGCGCGTCCGATCGATCTCGTCGACAGCTTCAAGGGTCTCATCACCGTTTGCGACTATGTGGACGCCCACCGCGCTCGCGTCTGAGTTCCGCCGCTACCGCCGGACGGTATGGCGGGTAGTCGAAGCACAGCATCGCATCTCGACCAATCGATTGACCTCCGACCTTGGCGAGCAACAGCGGCTTGAAGAACTGGCAGATAGCGCCAAGCCGGACTTGCCGAAGTCCGCGCACGGGTTGCACTATCTCCTTGCTTCACCCTTTCGCTATGGCCACACGGTTGCCAGCCGTTTTCGCCGCGCAAACGAGCGACCCGGGATCTTCTACGCAAGCGAAGCCGAAGGCACCGCTATCACCGAGACCGCCTACTGGCGGCTCAAGTTCTACAGCCGCTCGCCGGGGTTCGTTCCCGGCAATCGGACCATCGAGCATCTGAGCTTTTGCGTAGCCGTATCGGTCACGCGGTTGACCGATACGACCAGACCGCCGCTCGAGGCCAATGCCAAGCGATGGCTTGACCCGGACGATTACTCGCATTGCCAGGACCTTGCTGCGTCGGTGCGCGAGGCGGACGGTCAGGCCATCCGCGCGCGCTCCGCGCGGGACCCGGACGGTATTAATCTCGCACTGCTCGATCCGGCCGGTTTCGCGAAATCGGAACCCGTTCACGGGCGGGGCTGGCACTTGCGCCACGAAGGTGATCGGCTGACCGTGATCGCAGCGTTCCCCCATGCAGAAGTGCTTGCGTTTACGCCGGGACAATTCGGTCTTCTGGAGCGCTCCTGAACCGATCCGGGATTCCTCCCAAACAACTCCAGCGCCACTCCGACACTATCCCGCGCGAGCCTGTTCGCTGGTCCTTGTGCCCTGGACCGGTCAGGTCCCACCGCAACCCGCGCAAGGCTGCGGCCCGTGTGGCCCGCGCCAGCCTTGCCTTGCGGGGTTTCCCGCTGCCGCGGTGCGGCGTTCCCTTGTCCCGGTCCTTGTCGGGCACGGCGAACAGGCCCGCGCGGAAATTCCTCTGCCGGCATTCGCCGGTCTCAGGAGGACTACTCAGATGTATGACAGTTTCGCCAGCCAGCTTGCCGGTCTCGATCTATCCGGCTTCTCGATCACGCCTGCCCCTTTCAACGAGGCCGACTTCCCTTGCGAGGACGCCATGTCTCACACGCTCGGAGCGGTTTGGTCCGATCTCTTCGCATTGTTTGCCGACACCGCGCTCGAAGCTGACGCTGAGGATCTCGCCTGGGGCTTTGTCAATCTCTTCCACCGCGCCGCCAGCCGCAAGTTGGCCCAGGTGGACCGGGCCTCGGATGAAATCCGCGCCCTTCTGGCATCCGCCGACGGCTCCGAAGTGCATTCGTCGAACCTCGAAGAGCAGACCCTGCGCGCCCAGTCGGCTGAAGCCAGCATGTTTGCGTTCGAGCAGATGCGTGAGGTTGCAGCTGGTCTCTATCGCGACGAAACCGGTTCCTCGTGGAAGCCCGTATCGGGATCGCGTGCGCGCCATTTGAAGAACATGACTTCGGCTGTGATCGATGCCCGCGATTTCCTGCGCGTGCGCAAGGAACGTCGTCAGGCTGCACTTGCACCCGAGGGTACTCCGGTCGTGTTTGCCGGTGGTCGCAACCGCTTCGAAAGCGAGGCCGACGCCAAGACTTACGCGGCCAACATCTGGGCTACGCTAGACAAGGTGCGCGAGGTCGTTCCAGATCTCTTTCTCGTACACGGAGGCGACGGTAAGGGAGCCGACAGACTGGCTGCATCCTGGGCCGAGCGTAACGAAGTGCAGCAGCTGACATTCGGGCTTGAACGCCGTCTCGGGGCTTGCGCAGGATTCAAGCGCAACGAGCAAATGCTCGGTCTTAACCCTCGCTACGTGGTGGCATTTCCGGGCAATGGCGTGACCGAACGCTTGGTGATCGAGGCCAAGAAGCAGCGCATCACGGTTGTTGATCGTCGCGGGCCATTGGGCATCAGCCCCGCTTGAACGCGCGGGAGTTCTCTGGCCGTTCTCGCCAATGAACTCCCGTTCAACAGAAAAAAGGGCGGCCCATCTCGAGGCCGCCCACAAGGAGAGAACTCATTGCATTGCTGCTCCGAGCCCTTCGGGTCGCGAAGCTTTCAAAGCACTTGATGTCTCTGAGTCGATTGTAGGGTTACGACAGGCCCGCATAGGTACGCTTTGGAACAACTTCGTTGCTCATCGCGGGATAGCTGAGCGTCTCTGAAGCCACTCCCTTGTGGATGGATACGCTTGTTTATTGCAGCGGTGCGGCACTTATCGTTCCCGCATCTGATTTACCAAGCTACAAGAATGCCAATGCAACTCGATGATCTTCTCCTTCGCTACTTTGCCTCGACCAATATAGCTGAGATATCACCCGACACTTTAGCAGCCGGGATTGAGCATTGCCGGGTCGACCTCGGCCTCGAAGAGGACAGGGGCAAGCGCTTTGCACTGTGGTCGTTCCTGCACATGTTCGGGTCCGCCCCCGACCTCGATGTGGCGTTCGAGAACGAGGAAGACCGGGAAGCAGCCCGCAACTTCATGGATATCCTGGCGGCATCGGAAAGGGACGGCGAAAGCTGATTGCAGCGGGATCATATGACCCTTCAGACCCGCACCCGATACCCATCCGGCTTTCTTCGCGAACAGTCCTGAACCAGGTCAGCTGAGGAGCCGCAACCCGTTCCTTTGACGGCCGTGTTGTCGCGCTTCGCGCGCCTGCCCGCACCACCCGTCATGAACAGGTTTCCCTTCGGCCTTTCAGGCCTGCGGTGCAGTCCTCCCATGCCCTGCTTCTTTCAGATGTTCGCAAGCCGGAGATGGTCTCCGGTTTGAGGAACTGAAGGAATACAACCATGACCAATATCGCAATCCTCACCGGCCGCATCGCCCGCGATCCGGAAACTCGCGAGACCAAGGGCGGCACCAATGTCACCGGGATCACCGTCGTCACCGATCGCCCTGCACGGGACAAAGACGGCAAGACCTACAAGGACGAGAATGGCTACACCGCCAAGGAAAGCGAGTTCCACCGGGTGACCTGCTTCAACGGCCTCGCCAAGACCGTCGGGCAGTACTGCACCAAGGGCCAGCTGGTCAGCGTCCAGGGCCGCATCCACTACACCCAGTGGGAAGACAAGGACGGGGTCACGCGCTACGGCACCGAGATCCTCGCCGACAAGGTCGACTTCCTCTCGCGCGGCAACGGCTCCGGCGAGAACGACGACAACAAGGATGCTCCCGAGATCGACTGAACTCTCTCGTCGATCTCTCTCCCGAAGGGGTCCTGTCCAAGCCGGACAGGACCCCTTTCATCGTTCTACTTCACAGGCGTTTGTTGAGAGCGAGGAGAAGATATAGAAGCACCCAGCCGCTTCAACGCCTCATCCTCCCCCAGCTTTGCGAGCTCCACGGCCGCTTTAGCCAGGCCTTTCTTCGAGAACGTTTCGAGGCCCGTTCCGAGGATCACATGGCCCAGTTCAAGAGCCGCCTGTTGTTCGAGTTCTTTCTGACGCTGGTCGAGTGCCAGCCGGTCAGCCTCCAGCTTCTGGAGTGCGGCTACAGCGCTTCGTTTCGATGGCATTGGAGTCCGTCCTTACTCCCCTTTCGCGTTCCTCCCACGGGCTCCAATGGAACAGGCCAGACCCTGTAGGAAAGTCCTTTTGCAGATGACTGGCACGGGCGCTTTTATCGGGCGGGGGAGGGGCCTGGCTCACGGACTTTCAAGGATGACGGGCCTGGCACCGACGCGTCAAGGACGGCGGGGCCCCACCATTTTGACTTCCCTTCGCTTGCGCTGCGGTCCAACAAAATCGTTGCCCCCACCGCCGCTTCGCGGTCGCCCCTATGGGCGATCCCTGACCCGCCGGCACCGTGCCCATCCGCCTTCCTCCTGTCGTCTCACCGACAGACATCAGGAGGAAATCATGACTACACTTGGCAATATTGAATCGAATTCGAACAGCTACTTTGAAGCACTCGCCACTGCCGAACAGCGGGCCTTGCACAGTTTCTTCGACCAGCACGTCGTCGAGGATGACGACCTTGGATACTTCGCTCTCGACGAAGGTGACTACAACGCCTTGCCAGCACATCTGGCCAGCCGTGTGGTGCACACGGTGCATGGCGCAATGCTCGACGAGTTCTGAGCGTCCAATAGGGCGGGAGCCGGTGACGGTTCCTGCCCTTTTTTCGTGTTCGCTGGTGGAAGAGGAGGGCGGGATGTGGAGCGGGGCTGGTGACGCGCTCGGTCCCGCACCACCTGCGGCGGTGCTCCTGCGGGCGCGGTGTCTTTGTTCCGGGCCCCGCACGCACTTGCGCACCGCGACCGGGTCGGACCAGCGCGCGCGGCAGGACCGACAGGTCCCGTTCCCGCCGCTTCACACTTGGTCCTTTGCCGGTCCCTCTTGCGCAGGTGCTGCCTCTTGTTGAGGGTGTAGCTTCGACATGACCGCTCGCAGGCACCGGTTCGTGCGAAAGGTTGCTCACGCTCCTTTGGCAAGGATTGCCAAGCCCCACGATCAGAGAGCCGCAATCATTTCTGGGTCGGCCCGCGCAATTGTAGAGGGATGGCACACCGTACGCAGCGATGCCGCCTGAAAACTGGCGCAATTCCGGCGCAAACGGGAGGTGTCCGCTTCTGTGCCAGGCTCGGTCCAGCTGCAATCCTGACTGTGCCGAACTGGTCCAAATTGATGTAAGTCGCGGAATTTCAGAAGAAAGTTTTCGATTTCCTACACCTTGGCTACTGGCATAGAATGGCACTTGCCTTTCGAAGGGTGAGCCAGGTTCTTTGAGACACAAGGAGCTTGGGTTTATGCCTAGAGACAAACGATTTGTGGCTTATGTCACACCCCTGATCGCTGACTGGATCAGGGACCAGGCGCGCGAGCGCAATGTCAGTTCAAGCATAGTCATCGGAGACTGTATCTTCGATGCCTGGAACCGCGCCACCGAGGCGGATTTGCGGACACCCGCGACTGATCCGGTGCGCCAGAATATCTTCATAACGGTCGCACTCGACGCCCTGCTTACGCACCATCCTGAAACCGATCTTCGCGATCGAACCGTCGCCGCGTACCAGCGCAGGCTTGAACGTCTCGGGCTCGTTGCTCCTCGTCCTGCTGGAGGCAGCGATGAAGCATAATCTGGTCAATTTTACCCGCGGAAGCCAGCTTCTCGGGCACTTCGGTTTCATGTTTGCAGCAGGCCTGAAAGGACCATTGATTGTCACATTGCTCGTCGTTCTGGGTCTCATCTACTGGGAGGTGACAGGAAGGCTGAGTGACCATCAGACCTACCTACTCTGGATGCACATCTATGCCTCGGGATACGGCTTCATGGAGTTCGACCCTGAGAAGCTTGTGAACCTGCAACTGGCCGATGGAAGCATGGTCGCTTTCCCCATTTCGGTGATCACCGAGTACCCACCAATGCGGGAGGCCATGGCCCTTTTTCAGGAATCGGTGAAGGACGCGCTTGTCACCTCAGCCCTTGTTCTTGCGCCGCTGTTTATCCTCTTCTGGTGGGTGGCTGAACATTTCGGGGAACGATCCAAACAAAGGAAGCATGTCCGCGGCGCGTCGCTCTCGACGCTGCCCGAACTCGAAAAGGAAATCGGGCAGCACAACCGGGTCGAACGCGCCCGCGAATATGGCAATTCTCTCGGCTGGAAATGGCGGTTTGCCGGAGCAAGTGCTTTGCAATCGGCGGGCCTCTATTCGCCCGCTCATGTTGCTGGTGTAAGCTGGCCTTGGCGCCGCGAACAAAGCCACACCATGCTCGTTGGCACCACCGGTACAGGCAAGACGGTCGCCCTCACGGAACTCGTTTCAGAGATCAGGAAGAGGGGAGAGCGCGCGGTAATTTTCGACCTCACCGGCGCTTTTGTCGAGACCTTCTATGAGCCCGAGCGCGACATCATCCTCAACCCTCTCGATCAGCGTTGTCCTGCGTGGAGCGTATTCGACGACTGCACTTCGCGTGCTGAATTCCATGCGGCTGCAGAGTCGCTTGTGCCTCATGATGGCGGCGGTTCTGAACAGTTCTGGGTGCTCGCCGCTCGCACCTTGTTCGTCGAGACATGCATAAAGTTGAAGGAGGCAGGACGCGGAACCAATGCCGCGCTCGCTAACGAGTTGATGAATGCCGATCTCTCCGATCTGCATCGCCTTGTCGGAGACACGATGGCCGGCCCGATCAGCACGCCCAGCGCTGCCAGAATGGCGGAATCGGTGCGTGCGGTGTTCAACGTCAACGCCAAGGCGATGCAGATGCTGCCCGACAAAGGAGAGCCGTTCTCGGTCCGTCAATGGGTCGCAGGTGAGTGCAAGGAAGGATCGCTGCTGTTCCTGTCAGCGCGCTATGTCGACATGACAGTTCTCTCGCAGTTGCTCACACTGTGGCTCGACACAGCGATAAACACGCTCATGACTGGTCGGCGTACGCGCGACTTGAAGCTGTGGTTCCTGATCGACGAACTGGGCGCGCTCCATCGATTGCCCTCGCTTGAAAAGGGTCTGCAGACTGCGCGCAACTTCGGGGGCGCGATCGTCACGGGCGTCCACACCTTTGCCAAGCTCAAGGAGGTCTATGGCGAGAACATGGCGATGACTTTGTCGTCGCTTGCAAGGACCAAGTTGATTTTGGCTACTGCCGATCGTGAGACCGCCACATGGTGCTCGGACATTATCGGTCACCGGGAAGTTCGCGAGATGGAGGAGGGGTACAGTTATGGCTACAACAACGCCCGCGATGCGGTCAGCCTGACACCCCGCCGGCAGGTTGTGCCGCTGCTTCTGCCCGATGAATTTATGGGCCTCAGGAGCCTCGAAGGTTTTATCAAATTTCCCGATGGTTTTCCGGCAGCGCCCGTCACCTTGTCCCCGCGCGATTGGCCTAGGCGAGCCGAAGGGTTCATTGCGCGCGCTGCCACCACAACACCGACAGGTGGTCCGGCGAATGCTACCGCCGAGACGATAGATGGGAGTGCGGATGACGGCGCTTCCAGCAACAGCGACGAGGGTGATCCGCGCAAGATGAAGGACAGGAAGGAACCGAAACGACATCCCTCGCGCTCAGCCAATATCAACTCGAAGAGCGAGCCGAAGGTTCGGGATCAGACAGAGAAGCCTTCGACCAGGCAGGCAGAACAGGCTCGCACGAATGCGGTCGATGAGACCCAACCAAAGGTCGGGCACCGCCCGCCGGAGGATCGACGCCAAGGCGAGCTTCCGATTCATGAAAAGCCAGGCGGGGACGACACGGCGCAGGACGTTGCAAAAGAACGCGAAGGATCACCGCGAAGCGATCTACCCGATCCTGATGCTTGGCAGCGCGACGATGATCAGCGTGGAAAGGTCGACCGAAAGCTTCAGGAAGAACAGCAGCGTTCGCTTCTCGGCGGAGCGGCCCATGACAAATACGATCACGATTTGGGTGACGTCGACGCGGAGATTTGATCGCTCGCACTGGGGATAGCGAGGGGTCTTGAGCGAAGGCTGACCTATGCTTTCTGTTGCCAATGTCCGCTCCTCCTCAGCGGCGGCCAATTACTTCGCGTCCGACAATTACTACGCCAAGGCGGATGCCGACCGTTCGGGGCAATGGCTCGGTGAGGGCGCCAAGAGGCTTGGGCTGGAAGGGAGGGTCGATGCCAAGGCCTTCGACGCTCTATTGCGAGGTGAGCTGCCCGATGGAACGAGCGTTGGCAATTCCGGACAAGCGCATCGACCGGGCACCGATCTTACTTTCTCCGTGCCCAAGAGCTGGTCGCTGCTCGCGCTTGTCGGCAAGGACGAACGGATTATCACTGCCTACCGCGAGGCTGTCGTCGAAGCGTTGCAATGGGCCGAGAAGAACGCCTCCGAAACCCGCATTGTGAAGGATGGCAATGTTCTTACCCAACCGACTAGCAACCTAGCGATCGGCTTGTTCCAGCACGACACCAACCGCAACCAGGAGCCCAACCTCCACTTTCACGCGGTCATCGCCAATGTGACGCAGGGCAAGGATGGCAAGTGGCGAACCCTTAAGAACGATCGGCTTTGGCAGCTCAACACTACCCTCAATTCGATCGCGATGGCGCGCTTTCGGGTGGCGGTCGAGAAGCTTGGTTACGAACCGGGGCCGACGCTCAAGCACGGTAATTTCGAAGCGCAAGGGGTCTCCCGCGACCAAGTCATGGCGTTCTCTTCGAGACGAAAGGAGGTGCTCGAAGCGCGGCGCGGTCTGGGGCTTGAAGCAGGCCGGATCGCCGCGCTCGATACGCGCGCTGCCAAGAAGGTAATCGAGGACCGGGACACGCTCGGCAAAGTCTGGGATGAGACCGCAAGGTCGATCGGACTTGACCTCTCTCCAATCATCGAGCGCGCGCAGGGACGCGCTACGCAAGCCGGTATGCCGGGAAGCGCCTTTACCTCCCTGGTCGAACGTGGCCGTGCGCTTCTCAGGCAATTTGCAGCGCACGTGCGCAGTCCCCCCGCAGACCCGCTTGTTCCGGTTTCGGTGCTTAGGCAGGACAAGCAGACCATCGCCGCCGCGCAGGCGGTCGCTTCGGCCGTGCGCCATCTGTCGCAGCGCGAAGCGGCGTTCGAACGCGAAGCGCTCTACAAGACGGCGCTGGATTTCGGATTGCCGACCACCATTGCAGATGTCGAAAAGCGCACCCGCGCGCTCGTGCGCACAGGCCACCTTGTTGCCGGGAAGGGCAATCACAAAGGTTGGCTTGCATCCCGCGATGCCATTGAAACCGAGCAGCGCATCATTGCCGAGGTCGAGGCTGGAAAAGGGGAAGTTGAAGTCGCCCTCTCACCGAAACAGGCAGAGGATCGGGTACAGGCATCGGCCGAGATTGGTCACGGATTTCGTCTCAATGACGGCCAGCTGTCGGCTGCCCGACTGATCCTGACTTCACAGGACCGAACTGTCGCAATCCAGGGCATTGCCGGAGCGGGCAAGAGCAGCGTTTTGGCCCCTGTTGCACAAGTCCTGCGCGAGGAGGGTCGGCAGGTCGTCGGGCTCGCGATCCAGAACACTCTGGTCCAGATGCTCGAGCGCGACACCGGTATCGGCTCGCAAACGCTGGCGCGCTTCCTCGGCGGCTGGAAGAAGCTACTCGATGAGCCCGCAAACCTCGTGCACCGCTCCGAAGCGCAATCGGCTCTCAAGGATAGTGTTCTGGTGCTCGACGAGGCTTCGATGGTCTCGAACGAGGACAAGGAAAAGCTGGTCCGACTGGCTAACCTTGCCGGTGTGCATAGGCTCGTCCTGATGGGTGATCGAAAGCAGTTGGGTGCGGTCGATGCGGGCAAGCCCTTTGCCCTGCTCCAAAAGGCAGGGATTGCTCGGGCAGACATGAACACCAATTTGCGCGCCCGAGATCCTGTCGTCCGCGAAGCTCAGGCTGCTGCCCAGAAGGGCGATGTCAAAAATGCACTGGTGCGGCTGAGGGATTACACGATCGAGGCAAAGGGTGATGGCGCCATTGTAGCTGCCGAACAGTGGCTTTCTCTACCCGAGTCCGAGCGTGATCGGACAGCGATTTATGCATCGGGACGCAAAATTCGTTCTGCCGTCAACGAGGCCGTCCAGACCGGCCTCCTCGCCAATCGCGAAATCGGACCAGGCAAGATGGCGCTGCGCGTTCTCGACCGCGTAAACACCACGCGCGAAGAGCTGCGATATCGGGCCTCCTATCTAGAAGGCCGCGTTCTGGAGGTCTTGCGGCGAGAAAAGTCGCTCGGCCTTATGCCGGGAGAATATCGGATTTTGGATGGCCGAAGCGATACCAAGAATGTGACCGTGGTGAACAAGCGCGGCAGGCGAATCAGCTTTGATCCTTCCCGGCTCAAGGCGGCCCAAGCGAATGACAGCCTCTCTCTGTTCGAAGAGAGGAAGCTCGAGGTCCATGAGGGAGACAAAATCCGCTGGACACGAAACGATCACAAGCGCGGCCTTTTCAATGCTGACCGGGCCAAAGTGGTGGCGATTAATCGTGGAAAGGTCACCGTCGAAACCTCGAGCGGGGAGCAACTGACGCTGGCCAAGGGCGATCCAATGCTGAAACGGATCGATCTTGCCTATGCTCTCAACGCCCATATGGCGCAGGGTCTAACATCCGACCGCGGGATTGCGGTGATGGATAGCCGTGAGCGCAATCTCTCGAATCAAAAGACGTTCCTAGTAACGGTGACCAGGCTTCGCGATCACCTCACCCTCGTGATCGACAATACACGAAAGCTCGGCGCAGCGGTGTCTCGAAACAGAGGTGAGAAAGCATCGGCCCTTGAAGTGACCGAGAGGCTTCGAATTGCAGCGGCTAAGGGCAATTCCATTGAGGAGGCCAAACCCGGTCAGCCGAAAGTCGAGAAGGAACTTGCTCGAACGAAGAGCAAGACCCTCGATATCGGGATTTGACGTCGGTTTTGCGCCCCAATATCGGTCATCTGCGTGAATACTACGATCACCCAAAAGCTGCCGTCACCGTTAATTCCGAGAGTCTTCTCGTCTCTTCGTCTGTCGAATTCCTAAGGAGCAGTCCGCGGCCGATCTTGAAGGGGGCCAAGGTCGGTGATGTGCTTTCGAGCCGCGATACAGGCTTTATGAATAGTTCGCTCGGGGTCGGACCCCTTGAACCGGAGGGTTGTTAGGCCGGCCTGATCGCTGGCCAATTTTATGTCTTCGTCAGTATCAACGAGCAAGATGGAACGCCCGCGCCCCAACATCCCCACCGAAATTCCGTACTCTAGCTGCACATTGTCGCGAGGCACATGCTTGGCTTCGCCACGACTGACTAGCTGGTCGTCTGCGCCAACGATGGCGATCGTGAAATCATGTCGGCCAATCACGTCGGTAAGCGAACTGATCGGGTAATCGGACAAAGCAAATACCCCTTGGTCCCACACCGTTACGTCCACTTCCGCGCAGTCCAGTTTCTGTTCTACTTGTCTCGCTGCAGGCAGCTGCTCGCCTGACGAAATGACAAAGACTTTCGGAATGTCGTTGACATAGCCGATCATTGAGTTTCGCGCATTGAGGCGTTCGGTCTGAACCTTCGCAATCGCTTCCCATATTTGGGGGTACTCATCGCGTATCTTGTCCATAGCGTTGTCGCCGATTGCAAGAACAGCACCGTCCTCTTGGGCAGTAATGGTGGCCGTTCGCTTCAAGCTGGTGCCTAGGTCAGCTATTTCACCTACATGGACGCCTGCTTCGCGAGTTCCGACATGTCTGCCGTTCACCTCTACTTCGAATGAACCTGCTAAGATCAGAAATACTGTGGCATCCCAGTCGTCTTGCCGGATCAGAACATCACCCGCATCAATCTTCCTTAGGTCCCCGTCTTGAATTAGACGTTGGGCCAGAGCCTCGTCGCCGCCAGCAATCTCTTGGTTCAGTACTGTCTTGAGGAGCCGCGAGATATTGTCCTCACCTACAAAACGATCAATCGGGTGGGTCATCATTTCGGTCCTTTCCTAATTCGCAATTTCTCATGGTTCCGCAACACGTCGTTCCAGCCCGCCGAACTGAACGCCAATACTCAGCCAGTTCTTCTCGTCGCTTCTTTTCAATGGCGACGAGCTCTAGAATTTGCTCGCGGCGGTCGCACTCGACCCTGAGACGTGGAACCATTCTGCCTCGTTTTCTCCATGTGCACCCAAGATGGCAGGGCGCTCGGCCATTTATTGGCCGACCGTCATTGTGCACGAGTTTGAACTGCGCGCCGGTAATCCAAGAGGCTTCTTCTGCGTGCGCTGCAGCGTATTCTTCCTCAAGTTCGAGCGACTCAGCTAGTTCTAAAGCCTTCTTGTGCCAAATGCCTGCGTCACCATGATCGAGAGCGAAAGCTTCGGGCCATATCCCTGTTCTGTGAGCCATTCTCTGGCACATGAGATGGTGTCGCAGTGCTTCCCACCATTCAGTAGCGGTTTGCTCGTCGTCCACTGCAGGTCGGTCGAGGCCAAGACAGAAGCTCCCGCCGGTCTCAATATGTCGTTCTGGACAGCGCGCCGGAAAGAGGGTGCCTGGCTTACTTTCCGAAACGATCGGTTGCGATCGCCCCATGACAGTTAGCTCAAGAGGATTGTCCCAAGGCGCTGAGTCGACGTGGGCAGTCCCTTTGACGTACGAGTTGCCCGATCCCGAGATTGCAAACCATCTCGGGCAACTTCGAGCAAGCCACAGCGCCGCGTTCAAGTATCACCGGCTGTATGAACGTTGTGGCAAGCTTGATTCTCCATGCGAACGGTTGGGTTCAGCAAGAGCCAGGTTCTGCTCAGCGTCAGGCACGAAGCCAAGCATCATCTGAGCGGACGGATAGTCGAGATTGTCGATGATCCGGTTGCCACCGAATTGTCGTCGCACAGCGACCGATGCTTCGGCATAGGCCTTTTGGCCGATCGCAGATTGCGATCCGTCGCAGCGTCGTTGTTCGTTTTCGGAGTGGCAGGTCGCACGGCTTGCAGCGATCCGCACACTCGCCTCGCCGCGAAGTCCAACTCGGCAGATAGGTGTTTCGCCGACGTCAGTTCCGATTGCGATTCCTAGGTCCTGCAGCCCTGCCAGCTTGGATTGACAAAGTTCGAATGACGAGCGCAGCGCACCAAGGGTCAGCACCGATTGATTTATAGTTTTCTTGGTGTCTGTCTGGCGGGCGTCACCTTCAGCTAGAACGCCATGGAGGCAATCGCCAATGTACCGCACCTTCCGCCCTCGGAAATCTTCTTGCAGCACAGCTGCGAGCTCCCGGCGGATAACGAACAGGTTGGCGACCGCCTGCGCGACTGTCCCTGAGATGATCGCCGCATCAATATAGGCGGTGAACCCGTCGATGTCCGCAAAGATCGAGCATAGCTCCATGCGGATCGCATTGCTTGGCGGATGGTCCTTGAACTTGATCGTCGAAAGCGGGGGTTCTTTGTAGTGGAAAGAAAATGAGGGCTCAGAACCGAAAGTCTTATTGTCCGATTTAATAAGCCGCGCTTCGACTTGATCATAAGCGTCACGCAGGAGCGTGCCGGTCCCCTCTTTGTCTTCGCTTGGTCGGTAATGCTTGGCTAAGACTTCCGCTTCCGTGATCGAACTCAGTGGCCCTACGTTGAGGAGAGAACCGCCAGCTCGCGCGCTTTCCGCACGATCCGAAAAGTAAATACCCGGATCATCGCCTTCGGCTAGCTTAGCGGCCTTATTGGCCGGACTTCCTATGAAAAGAGGCTCCGCGTCGGACCTCGTGCCATCATTTATCGCGACCGCGGGCCCGCTATCGATCCCGATCCGCACGCGGGTTTCAAACTCCGGATGTTTCTGACTCAGCTCAGCTACAAGTTCCCGGAAAGCGGCGGAGAACGCGATGGCAATGCGAATCCGCTCAGCTTCATTCTCAATCCCTTCTGGGGCTAGAACCACTGCGTGGAGCCGCGGCCCATGAAAGTCTACGCGCTGAAGCCCGAACTCCTCGGTCAACACGTCGCAAGCACTATAGTGTGCGTTCAGGAATTCGAGTGCGCGACGATGGCTAGCGACCGTCTCAATGCCAATCTCTTCGAGCACCGAGTTGAAGTCCATTAGGTTCGCGTAAACATGCACCCCATGTGTTTGGATTGCGCGATTGCGAGGAATGACGATCTGGCCCGCCCGCTCTTCTTGCAGAATTCCCGCCGCCTTTTCCATCTTACGCCGCAGCGCGTATTGACTGAATTGCTCGACGGCGATTGAGCCTTCCGGCACATCCTTGATGAAATTCTCAATGCGCTTGATAGCGCGCTCTTTGTTCCAGGCCATACCGCCCCCTTGTGTCTTGCGCCTCCGCCCGCAGCGCATGTTTGAACTCTGGTGGACTTGGGTTTCGCCACGATGAAATTCAAGGAACAAACGAAAAACAAATATGCGGAAAACTGACTGTGATCCGCTTCATTTTTCTAACGAATTCGAGTAATGGCGCGACGCATCAAATCACGATCATTTGACGAGATTTGTTATTGGCTCATTTTGGAAGAAGCGCCCAACAAAGCTGGCTGTAATCCCGCACTCTGCTAGCACCGACTGCGGCGATTTTCTCCGAGTCAGCGAACGCGACATAGGAAGGCTCTTTTCAACAGACTTTCTAGCAGCTGGTTTCCGGGCGCCGACAATGTTGTGCATTGAGCGCCATCAGATGATACGCCATACTTCACTGAAATGCAGTCAAGAGAGAAGCGTGATGGCTAAGCTACCAAAATACCATCTTACCAATGATAAAAAGGCTGGCAACTGGAGGCTTGAAAAAGAAGGCTCTGATCGGGCCACAAAGATCTTTGACAACAAGGGCGACGCAACCAAAGGTGGAGCGCTCTCCAAGGCTATCGGTAAGAGCGGAGGGTCGGTCCGTATCCACAAGACTGACGGAAAGATCCAAGAGGAACGGACTTTCCCACGCTCAAAAGATCCCAAAGGATCGCCGGGTTGACGCGGCGGGCTCCGTTTTTGAACGCTTGAGCCGCAAATCCAACATCTATCGTCAGATGCCGCCTGCCTTGCCATAATCACGCGTTAGCCATCGAGCATCAGTAAGCGTCCGTTCAACGCCAACAGACATTCGAGAGCGGACCGTCCGGTTTCGGCCCAAGGCCATGCCGTCAAAGAGCCCTCCCAAACCAGATCACTCGCCCAACAACATGGACATCTGCCCGGTCCATATCGTGCCATGTGGGGTAGGCGGGGTTGTCGCTGGCGATCGTGACCTGTTTGCCGCCAGGCTTGATGGCAATACGCTTTACCACCAGAGCTTCGTCTGCACGCAGCACGTAAATTCCATCACGGAGCTTTGAACCGTGGTCGGATGCATCCACAAGGACCTCGTCGCCATCGCTGAGTGTCGGCTCCATCGAATCACCCATAACTCCGACGATCGACAGGCTTGCGCTTTTTGCCGCCGTCAATCTTCGTAGCCAACGTTCATCGAAACCGAACCGCGTCTGCGCGCTTTCGCTCTCGGCAATGGCGCCAAATCCGGCTGAAGCTTCAACTTCGAGAACAGGGATCTCAACCATCCCGTCTGAGACCGGGTTCGCCGGCCCTCCCAGGGTCTGCTCATCAACCCCGAAGAAGCAAGCCAATGTCTTACGATCATCGTCGTCGAGGATCTTCGGTGAGCCACGCTTGATGAATTGCTGGATGTAACTCGGGTTGCGGCCGAGGAGCCTTGAAATCGACGCGTAGCCGTATCCACCCTGAATGATGAGGCGGTCGAGCTCTTCTCTGACATTTACCATCAGCTTGGTCCTTTGGATGCAGTCATAGGATTTTTTCCTAGACTCGCGGAAATCATCCTAGTAGGAACATAACAAGAACACAAGCGAAATGCGAGTCGGAGCAGTTTGGAAATGAGTTTGCTTGAGCGGATCGAGAAGCATCTGAAAGAAAACCACATTTCTGCAACTCGCTTTGGTAGGCGTGCTGTCGGTGACCCCAGATTTGTCCTCGACCTGCGAATGGGGCGCAGACCGCGTCGCAGAACGGTCGAACGGCTGGATGCTTATCTCGCGTCATGCGAAAAGGCAGCTGCCAAATCATGCGACCGCGACCACAAGGGTCCCCATCGCTCCGGGATGCGGCAGCCGTAGTCAGACGGCTCATCGCCCTGCTATTGTGATGATCAGCCAGTTGATGCATTTTCAGGCTGATAGAGCAGAGGGGGCTTCGGTTTCCGGGAAAGGACACTGACCTATGAGCAATACCGATAGAACCCCGCCAGAGAGCAAAGGCGATTGGGAGGGCTTTCGCGAAATCGATCGCGCCATCGCTGAGGATCGCCTGACATCGTACACGTGGAAGAAGACTTGGGCTGATCCGTGGGGAAAGGCCGGCTTGGTCCTTTTTGGAGTTCTGTTCACGGCCTTTGTCATTTTCGTCATTGTCTATGATGATTTGATCTGACTTACCATTCCTTCACATCGTCGGCTGCTTCGGCGGATGCTCCTCGTGCATCCCGTGTTGTCCGATCAAGTGTTCTCCTTCTTTGTTCGATGCTTAGAGAGCCCTGATTTTGCCTGCGATTAACATCCTGTGCCATTTCTTCTCGGCCACTTGATGGATCTGCGAGAGAGCTCGGCACGCCGCCAAGGCGAACAGAACCGCGCACCCCGCTTGCGCTCCCGACATTGGGTCGAGCCACTGGCGCTGCATCAGGCAACACCAATTCGCTCGCAATCTCATCATTGAGGCCCTCAGCGAAGCTTTCCACAAACCGCGCCTGCAGTTGTTGCCCTTGCGCGCTCATCTGGAAGTTGATGTCATCAAAGCGGGCTTGGCCATAGTAGTCGCGGTTGGCGTCGATCTCCGCCATGCCCCATTCGCGGTAGGCTTGGCTGAGGTTAAGAGTTCCCGCAGCATTGGCGCTTTCATACCAACTGGCCTGGCTCTCGAGCCGATTGGCGATCTCTTCCGCGCGCCGTGCTTCGATTGTGTAGCTATTCGCTTCTGTGAGCGAAGTTGTGACACCCGCTGCGCTACTCGAGACGAGCGCTTCTGAGCTTGAGCTGGTTTCTCGGAAGAAGCCTTCTCTCGAACTTGACCAATTCTGGCTTTCGGAAATCTGGCTGAGCGCATTCTCGATACGCGAGCGATCTTCTGAGGCGATTCCGATATCGCTGTCGGTCCAGCTCTGATTGCGCCCGCCCTTGAGTCCGAGGTTCCCTGCAACCGACCCGCGCTCTCCTTTGACGCCCAAACCGCCATCGCCATTCAGGAACCACGAAACCGTGATGTCGTCGGATGCACGGCGAGACAGGCCAAACTGCCGCTGCAAAGTGTTGGACGCGTTGTTGAGCTCACTGAAGGTTCTTCCAATGCTGTCATTGGTCGACGTTCCGCTGACCGTCTCGTTCGAGCGAGATCGGGTGTATGCATCGCGAAGCTCGCTGAACCGCGTGACCGCCGAACTGGTCGATTGCTGGGCGAGATTGGAGAAAGTCTCGCTCTGGCTGCGGCTCTCGCTCGCCATTGTCGACAGCCTGCTCGAGAAGTCCTGACCGAGCGTCGGGGTGAAGGGATAGCTGGAGGTCGGTACGGTCGCGAATTCTGCCTGAGGAAATCCGGTTGTTTGTGTTCCGCTCTCTCCAATTCCTCTCGTCTGTGCAGCGCCATACGCGATGTTTGGCGCGAGACTGCCTTGGGCGAATTGCCGCGCAAACACGCTAGAATTGTCGAGATTGGTGTTGCCCAGCGAGACATTGCCCGTGCTTGCTTCGCGTGCCGCTTCTTCGGCCGCATTCTGACTCGGATTGAGGTAGCTCGTCGCCTGGCCCGAGATCGCCATCGCACCGCGTGCCACGCCGCCCGCTAGGAACGGGATGGAGGCGACAAGATAGCCGGCAAGAATGCCGATATCGTTGTTAACGTCGGTCATTCCCGAGAAAGTCGCGAGCGTAAGGCCGCTCGCGCCGCCCGCTGCCGCAACATCGCCTGCGCCTTTCAGCATCAGGATCATGTGGAGGATGACGAAAAGCGGTCCCCAAGCGGCGAGATAGAAGAATCCCGTGACATAACCTCTCAGCGCAATCGGTCCGGTCCTTGGCATGAGGAACAGCGGGAAAAGCACCGGGAAGAGCGCATAGAAGACCACCGTCAACACGACATTGAGGATCGGCACCCATTTCATCGCATTGTGCGCGATCGAAGAATAGGTTCGCTCGGTCTGGATGTCGGCGCGGGTCTGCGCGAACACATCGACGCTCGATGCGCCGCTTGCTCCGGCAAATCCGTGCATCGCCTGGTTCATCGCGTTGATCGTCAGCACCTGGCGAAAGATGCTGCTCGCATCCTTCGAGATGCCGGTGAGATATTGGTAGGCCACCGGCAGATCGGCGATGAGCTTGGCCTTGGCGAGCGCTTCGGTCTGCTTGGGATAGAGCTGGCGGCCGGCAATGAGCGTCATGTCGTCGATCATGCCCGCCCACTGGTTGGAGAGCGCGGTGTAGGCCTCCCGGCAGGTGACGATCGATGCAGTAACACTGTCATCGGCCTCGCGGGTCAGGAATTTCTGCGCACGCGCCGCGCTCCCGGGCGCAATGGTCGCCCAGATGTCATTGCTCTCTGACAGTTCCTTCATCGAGTAGTGACCCAGCAGCAGGTCGTAGAATACGCATTGGCGGACATGCTCGTCGAAATTGGCGGCGAACTCGGGATCGGCGATCCGCAAGCTCCGGGTCGCTTCGAGCAGGCGGGCTCCGTAGATCATGCCGTTCTTCGAATAGTTGAGATCGTCCGGCAGCCCGAACACGGTCTCGGCCGAACGCGTGAGGTAATCGCCCGCCTGGCTGGTGAAGCTCGCCATGAGCGCAAGGCCAAGCGGGACATTGGCAACCGTGGCCGGAGCAAGGCTTGGATTGACCCGGTCGGTGACCTGCACATCCATCCGTGGGACCATCAAGCACATGTAGATGAGCGTCGCGCCGAGGAACCAGTTGAGCCAGGCACGCCAGTTCTGGTTGAACGCGACGACGATGACCGCGAGCGCGAACCCCATCACCAGCGCGACCTGGATCAGGCTCTTGTAGCCACCTGCGCCGGTCCATGCGGCGACCGCATTGAGGACATTGACGATATACTCGCCGCCGCCGGTGGTGAAGATCTCGACCATGGTGCCCGCCTCAGGGGACGATCGAGCGCGATTGGAGCCCACGCGACCAGTCGAGTGCGGCAGACATCGAAGGCGACATCGAGGCGGCAAGCGCGTTCTCGATCATCGCGGTCTTCTCGATGATCTGCATGATCGCCGAGACTTTGGCCTGTCCGGTCGCCTGCCGCTGGACGAGGCCCGAGCGCACTTCGGCGACCTGGCCGCGCCATATGGCGAGCTTGGCTTCATCGGCGGCGATGAAGCTTGCCATCGAACGCCCGGCTTCCGACACAATGCGGTCGAGAATTGCATAGAGGAGGTCGATACTGGCGATCTCGGCGAGCGTGTCGCGGTCGTCGGTCGGCATGCCGCGACCATAGGCGGCCTGGACGGTGAGAATCTTGTACAAGGGGACCGAGGCGACCTGCAGCAGTTCCTTCTCGGCATTGCCGATCGCGGTGTCGGTGCGGATGGCGTCGACCATGTTGCCGATGAGGAGCGCGACGCGCGGGCGGATCGCCTTGGCATTGGAAAGGCTCATTTGCTCGAAGGTGGGATTGAGGCAAAGATCGATCTCGTCGCAGCGGAAGACGCGCACCGTCTGGCCCTGCGTCCCGTCGAGCAGCGCGCTCACAAGCGTCGAGGAGGCATCGCCGGCGAAAGGCACAAACTTGCCTGGCTCGTCGTCCTTGGGCGGCACATAGATCACGGTGCCAATGAGCGTCATCGCGTATTCCGCAAGCTCGCGGTCGAAACTGCCGCCGGGGTTGAAGAACGCACTCTTTTTCAGGACGTGCCAGGTATAGTTGCGCGCCACGCCCGGATTGACGTCGGCATAGTCAGTGCCCGCGCCTTCATTGGTCGAGGCGCGCTGGCCGCGCGTGCCGCATCCGTGCTTGGCGGCGGCATAGTCGGAGAAAATACCTTCGGAGTTGCCGATCGCTTCGCAGATTGCCTTGTCGGCGAGATCGCCCTTGGGCCACAGGCCTCCGACCAGCCCCTGCGCCATTTCGCAGGAGTTGATCGAGAGGTTATTCATGAGCTGCGCCTTTTGGCTGAACTCCTGCATGATCTTGTTGCACTCGGGGCAAACGGTGTCGATCGCGAGGCTAAAAGCAAAGCCGACCGCGTTATTCGCCACGGCCTTCAGGAGCGCGACCATCTCGCTTGCATTGATGAAGGAAAAAGAGCCGGCGAAGATATCGATCCCGCCGCAGCCGGCGCGGGCTCGAGGGAGTTGAAGATTGGCGATATTGGTCGTCTTCTGCGGGAAGCGCGTCCAGACGTTGCCGAGGCTGTAATAGCCCGCCGACTGGCCTTCAAAGGCGGTCGGGCCGGTTACATTGGCCGCAGCGCCCATGTCGTCCATGAATCGGTCCATGCTATCGCCAACGTTGGCCGCGACAGGTGAGACGATCATGCTGGCAGCGGCGAGGGTCAGCGCTGCATTGCGGATGCTAGTAATCATGTCCGGCTTCCTTCGAGGTGAGAAGGTAGATGCGATCCTGGAGTTCGTCGGCAGAGAGCACGCCGTAACCGATCGGGATCGGTCGCTTGGTCGCGCTGTCCCACAGCACGAGCGCCGGGGTGGCCTTGCCTTCAAGACCGAGCCTGGCGCGCTGGTTGGTTTCCACGCGATAGTCGGGAAAGTGTCTTGAGGGTCCACCATCGGTCGAGATGGCACGCACCGTGATCCGCCAGCGGTCGGCAACGCCTTTGATGATCGGGCTCATCACTTCGCACGGCCCGCAGGTGGAACTGAAGAAATAGAACAGGCCGTAGCGCTGCGACAGCCGTGCCATGACGTGATCGCGCTCGGCGCTGCGGGCATCCTGCCACTGCTTCTTGGCGACCGCTCCGACCGGGCGTTCGAGCGTGTAGTCGAGTTCCGGGTCCTGCCAGATCGCGCGTTGCCAGACGTCGGAGAACAGCGAGGCGCGGTCGAGCTGCGCGCGCTGGAAACGGATATAGGCCGCGACATTGGCTTCGGTCGGATAGAGGATCGCGCGTGCTTTCAACTCGCGCAGTTCGGAGGTGATCGCGTCGAGTTCCTGCGTTGCCGGGACCGGTTCGGCTTTCTCCTGTTGCGGCTCTTCCTGGGGAACGGGCTTCGCGCAGTAGAACCAGTAGCCGAGCCTGCGCTGCTCGCAGTAGATCGCGTCGGCCGCAGTGGTCGATGGAGTGTCTTGCCGCTCCTGGCTATAGGCCGAGGTCACGGGAAGGGCAGTCAGGCCCAGGGCCAGCGCCGCCATGCGATAGAGATGGGTCATTGGCCGCCCCTTGCGTAATAGTCGTCAATCTTCTGCTGAATGAGGATGCTGGTCTCGAGTTCGTCGGGCAGCCGCGCGGCTTCGGTGAACTCGGCATAGACTTCGCTGAAATCCATCCGGGAAAGATCGAGCTGCGCGAACTCGTCGAGAGTGAACCCCTCGCATTGTTCTTCCTTGGGCTTGTCCCAGGGCTTGGGGAGTTGCTTGCGACCCTGTTCCTGTAGGATGCGCGAGAGCTTGCTCTCAAAGCAGCAATAAGCCTTCTTCTTGGTCAGGCAGACGCCAAGGAACTTCTTCGAACAATAGGTCCCGACATAGGCGCACAGCCCCTGCGCATCGCGCTGATGGAGCAGCACTTCCTCGCGGTCGCAGCCGAGCGCGACCAGCAGGCTGATCCCCGGAATGAGAGGGAAACCCTTGCCTTTGCAGCAATTGAGCACGCCGAAGACCTTGGACGAGCAGGTGTTTCTGGTTCCGCGGAATAGCGTCAGCGTACTTGGATCGAATTGCCCGCGCGCTTCGTCCATCGCATGAAGCGCGGTGACCGCATCCTTGAACTCATCATTTGCGGTGCGCTCGATCGTCTCGCAGCTGCCGTCGATGCAATAGACATCGCCATCGCAAACATACTGCGTGGTGCTCTCGGTATCGGGCAGTGGGCATTCGTAAATGCGCTCCCAGGTCTCGCACGGGAGCTCGTCCGTGAGGCATTCCTCGCGGACAAACCGGCAGGTGCCCTGGCTCTCGATATCCGAGCAATCGGTTGCCGCTTCGCGCGACGTGCAGGTGTAGTTGCGCTGCCATTCCCAGCACGGCCGGGTGACCGAGACGCCATCGATCATGCGGGTCCGCGGGTCGGCGTCGGTGCAGATCTCATTGTCGAGCGTGCAATCGCCATTGTCGGCAAAGCCCGTGCACTGGCTCTCATCGGGAACGGTATCGACCGTGCTGTCGGTGGTCACCGCATAGGGCGTGTAACGAGGATCGGGCGCATCGCAGGCAATCTCAGCGATCGGATCACCTGGCTCGGTACAGTAGCGGGTAAACTGGTCCTGCCGCCACTGGAGGCACGGGCCGGGGCGATAGCCGCCGATGCGGCACGAGCCGCCATCGAATGCCGAGCACCATGGGAGGCCTTGGTAGACGCCGGTGTCGTTGCAGAGATAATGCCATTGCTGGCGCTGGGTCACATTGGCGACAAGCGGCACCGCGCACTGTCCCACCGACTGGTCGATGCGTGTGCCGGTGTTGCAGGTGGCGGTGTAGGTTCCCGCCGAACCCGAGCCGGGCGGCAACGGAACGCAATTGCCCTGGCCGCCTGAGATATCCATGCCGCTGGTGTAATCGAGCGGCGTCTCGTTGATCGCGAGGCTTCGCGCGATCACGTCTCCGATGTCTTGGCTGTCGAAACGCGCACGGTTGGCGATGCTGTCGCGCATGGCGCGATAACCCTGGTGTCCGGTGGCCGCCGCTGCGGCATTGCTCTCGATCCGGTCGGGATCGTCGGCGAGCGTTTCGAGGTCGCGCACGGCATTGCGATCATAGTTGGGGAGAGTGGATGCGTCGGGTTGCGATCTGGCAGCTGCCTGCGCTTCGCCGCGCAGGCTTTCGCCAAAGGCTTTTCCGTCGGCCCGCGCGTTCTGCTGCTGCGCAGAAAGGGGCGCGGCGATTGCGAGAAGGGCGAACAGTCCCAGGCTTAGCGATTGTGTGAACTTCATGGCCGCTCTCCTTCGAGGCGGCGGAGATGCATGCGTGCAAGCTGCGCGCCCGGGCCGCCTCCCGAAGCAAAGGTGTCGAGCACTTCGGCCACGCTGATATTGCCTGCAATGCGGTCGTGCGGCGGGAGGATTTCGCTGCAGTCGAACCCGTCGCAGGGGGCGAAGTCGCTCGCGATCATCACGAAGCTCGGAGCGACCTCGATATCGAAAGCGCGGAACAGCCGCGGGTCGATCCCGAGCGCACCGGCATCGCTGCCATCGCTCCAGATCGCAGCGATGCGCTTCTTGAAGCCGGCGCTGTCGCCTTGCGGGAACCCGCGCAGCAAGGTCACGCCGCCGGCCCTCGAGACATCGCGAACAAGCGCCTTCAATGAGGGCTCGGGCATTCCAAGCGAGGCAAAGGCAATGAACCGGGGCGTCTCGCCCATCGCCGCCACTTCCGCATCGGCCTGGGCGCGGATCATGCCATCGAGATCGAGCGGGCCTGTATCGGCAGTCGCCTTTGCAGTTGCTGCATACGCGGCGCGGTTCTCGAATGCAGTCTGCTGTGCTGCGCGCGCGTCTTCTGCCAGCGCATCGGCCTTGGTCCTCACCGACGTGGCGAGCGCTTCGGCATCGGCAGTATGCTCACTGGCGCGTGCTCGAATTTCGGCAAGATCGAGTTCGGGCGAACTCTCCTGCGCAGACGCGGCGGCAAAGGCGGCGGCGGTCGCCAGGCTGGTAACGACAAGCAGGGGGAAGGCGTTTCTCATAATGCGCAGCAATTCCTCTTGCGCCAGACGAGGTATCCCATGTCTTCGCCGATGGCGGGGATGACCTGTCCGGGGGACTGGAAGGTGGTGGAAGCACCGATGGGCGGGCAGGCGTAGCGGCCCTTGGTCGCCGGATTGGGGTTGGTGGCCTGGAAGCGGTACTGCTGCTTGCGCATCACCGGCATCAGGTACTTGCCGCACAGGCCCTTCGATCCCATCGTGCCCCACGAGACGAGTTCGCGGTGAAGCTTGTAGGCGAAGCGCGAGAGCACGAGCCGCGAAGCCTGGACATGCCCGATCGAAGCCGAAACATTGCCGTTCATCGGGTACATCGAGCCCTGGCAGCCCGCGCACCAGAACATCTCGTCAAGCGGCAGGTTAGCGGTCGATGCCGCGCAATCCGCCGCGCAGGCCGCGAGCGCCAATGGGTTGGCGAAAAGCACCGCTTCGGGATTGATGATTGCGGTAAGCTCACTGTCTTGCCACAGCGGATCGATCTCGGAGATGTAGAGGATATCGATCGATCCCGGCTCTAGGCAGAGAAAATCGGCGACGATCTCCATCCAATAGATGAGCGGATAGGCGTACCAATGGACGTGCCAGCTCGAATAGTACTGGCTTGCCCCGCCGATTGCAGACGGCCCTGAGATGGAGCGGAAGCCGATATCGAAGCCGGGATCGAGCTTCATCCCGCCGAGGTTCACGAAGCACCAAGGCTTCATGCTGACATCGGCAAGCCGCACCGGCTCCCAGAACCCCATGGCAATGCCGGGGCGAAGTCCGCACAGGCACACGGGCAGGTCGGGGTTGTCGGGATCGGGACGATTGCTCGGCCAGATCTCTAGCCCGCCGACCGAGATCGGGAACAGGCACGACCAGCAGATGTCGGTGATCGGATTGACGAACTGCCCGGTGCATTTGCCGGGCCCGGCATCTGCCGAGGCGGGCGAGGCGAGAGCGAGCGACAACGTCGCTGTGACGAGGATCACGAAGGCGCGGATGCTGCTCATGGCTTGGCCTTCCGGGGCGGTAGCGCGATCTCGCTCACTTCGAGAACGCGCTCCTTCTGGCGCACCCGCGCGGGCACGGCCTTGATGCCGAATTTCTCTGTGAGCTTGCCGCCTTGATCGAAATAGAAGCGGCGCTGGCGGGCCTTCATCAGCTCGAGCGGGGCGCCTTTCACGAGGATCAGCTTGGCATTGGCGGCCTGCCTGAACGCCCATTGGATCTGCGCCGGATCATCGCCGTCGAGAAACAGGAGGTCGGCACGCAGCTTGACGCTGTCGAGCGGATTGACCCGCGTTCCGGCAGGATGGATCAGCTCGCCCTTGGCCCCGCGGATATCGGAGGCAAGCGTGATCGTCGGATCGAATGGCCAGCTGCGGCTTTCGCTGGCACGGATCAGGCCGGCGACTGGGTCAGGCCGGTTGACCCGCGCGATCGTGCGTCGCTTCAATTCCTGGTTGAGCCGCGCAGTCTCGCCCGACGCTTCCATGGCCGTGAGGCGCGAATGGATCTGTTCGAGCAGGTCGCGTTCGATGACCGGGAAGACCGCTCCGCGCTGACCGTAATCGCGTGCCTGCAGGCTGGCTGGGAGCGCAGCAAGAAGAAGCACGCCGAGCGGAAGGAGTGAGCGCATCAAAGGATCGCCCTCCCGCTGCCGAGAATTTGGCCGCGACACACGAAACCGATTTCGCCGTAGCGGCTGTCGAGCCCGCGGGGATGGCCCGTTCCAGTGTAGTAGCAATTTTCCGGTATCGCGCCTTCGGGACCGCGCGTGAGCGGGACGCCAAGGCGGGTGACCTCAAGCCGCGTCGCGACCTTGTTGCCATTGATGAACACTCCGTCGTCCTCGTGGCGCACGATATCGCCAGGCATGCCAAGCACGCGCTTGCCGAACATTTGCGGTGCTTGACCGAAATGTGTGTCGACGAGTTCGCTGTGCGGCGGTTCGAAGAAGATCAGGCTGCCGCGCGTGATTGGTGCCTTTTTGTCGAGCCAGAACGCCCAGTTGGGGAGGCTCGGGCTGGCATTGATGAGAAAAGCGTGGTCCTTGCTGAAAGCATCGAGCGGTGCCCATGCAAAAGGCAGCAGGACGAGGCCCGACAGGAGCAAGGGACGGCGGAGCCGGAGCGGCAGTCTCATGGCCGTTCTCCATCTTCGAGTGTCTTGGGATCAAGCTTCTGGGCGATACGGCGCTCGAGTTCGGGGGTCGCATCTTCGGCGGCTCCTGCAAGCACGGCTTCGGCCATCAGCACCACGCGGCCATCGTTCCCCATCTCGCCAACCGCGCTTTCCGCGGCCTGGAGGTAGGCAAGGCTTGCTGCCTGGACCGCTGTCGGATCGGCATCGGCGCGCGCAGCCTCCTCGACGAAGCTTCCGATTGTCTCAGCAAGGCGGACGGTAACGATGTGCTGTGTGGGGGAGCTGGCGACCTCGCGCGTGACCCAGGCGCCCCAGAGCAGCGCCGCAACCAGGGCTGCGGTGGCCAGCAGTTTGAGCGCGAGCGAATGCGGAGAGTTTACCTGATCAGACATACGTTGGGTCTCCTTCATTGAGGCGGCGATCGAGACGGCGCAGGAAGGAAGGCATCCGCAGCAGTGCGAGGCCACCCGTCGCAATGAGGAATGCGATCCGGAGGTCCTGCGCAAAGAACTGCCGGGCGATGGGTTCGGCGGTGCGGTAATGGTCGGCGAGGTTGCCGAGTTGGGCGAAGAGCGATCCCAATTCCCAGCCTGCGAGCAAGAGGAATACGAACAACGGCAACCCAAGCACCAGCAGCAGCGTGCTGGCCGCGAAGCCCGCCGCTTCTATCAGAACGAGGCAGGTGCCCTGGAACAGCGCCAGCCAGTTGATGGGTTGACGATCTGGCCTTGCCGATTTTGGAGTCGGGAGCGGGACGCGGTCCACGAGCGTTGTGGTTTCGAGCGCCATCATGCAGCTCCTTCAACATCTGCGACCAGCGCGACCGCGCGCTCCAGCGGCATGCCGCTTTCGACATTGCGGTGGATTTCGGCATAGGTGTCGGGATCGGAAGAGAAGATCGTCGCCGAGAGCGAATCGAGCACCAGCCGACCGACCGCTTCCATCTCGGGACCCTTCAGATAGATCTCGCTGTATTCGGTGCCCGAGCGTTTGAGGCTGCGGATCAGCGTCTCGGTCCGGTCGTCCATGTCGAGCCGCGCTTCCTTCCGGAAATCGGCAATGGTCTCGGGCTTCTGCTGGAGCACCAGCATCCAGTCGCTGTTCTCGAGCGCGGCACGCGCGCCGTCGGACTTGTAGTAGTCGTTGAGCGATTGGGTCGCGGTCGCAAGCGCTCCGCCATATTTGCGCGCGGTGCGGGCGTAGGTCTCGACGAACTCGCCCATCGAGCCGCCCTTGAGCATCGCCCAGGCTTCATCGATCAGCAGCAGTTTCTTGGTCGCGCGCGAGCTGCGCGTCATCGCCTGGCCGGTCATGAACATGATCGCCGAAAGGACAACGCTTCTGAGTTCCTCGCGGGCAGCAAGGTCGCTCATCTCGAAGACCGTGAAATCGTCCTCCAGCGCGAAACTCGCTTTGCCTGAAAAGAACCCGGCATAGCTGCCACCGCGGCAGAAGGGCGCGATCGCAGTGGCAAGATCCTTGCCTGCCTCGTTGTCGCTCGAAAGAAGGGCATGCGCGACATCGTCGATCGCGCCGCCGCTGCCGAGCGCTTCCCAGACCTGCGTTATCGCGCGGTCGATGAGGCCGCGTTCGGTGTCCGAGGGGGCTGCGCTTGGCCGCGCCATCTGGCCCACGATCGCCTTGATCATCGCAAAGCAATCGAGCCGGTAGTCCTCGTCTTCATGCGCGCGCGCATCGTCGACCATCGAGAACGGGTTCAAGGAAAAGCCCGAGGCGAGCGTGAACTCGACGAAGCGGCCGCCTTGCAGTTTGACCGAGTGTTCGAAGCTGCGCCCGTCATCGATCACCACGACCTTGGCGGCGGCACCGCGCAAGGCGGTGCACAGCTCCTGCAGCAGCACGGATTTACCCGATCCTGATTTCCCGCAGATCGCGATGTTGTGGTTGCCTGCTTTGTTTTCGAAGGGCGACCAAAAGAAGGGCTGGCCGCGTCGTCCAAGCAGCAGCAAGTGGGGTATCTCACCTCCGAGATAATCGCCCTGCATCGGTGCGATGTTTGCCGCCGTCGTCGAAAGCATCGTGCGGAAGCGCTTGAGGCGCGCCATGTCGTGGACGAGCCCGTCGGCAAGGCTTAAGGGGAAGGCGGCGACGAGACCCTGCAACTGCAGGAAACGCTCGTCGGCAAGATCCCATCCGGCCGCCTTGTAGATCGCCTTGACCGTGCGCTCATGCGCATCGCCCTCGCCAAGCGGCGAAATTGTCGTGAGACCATAGAAGAGCTTGACCAGCTTCTTGCCTGCCTGGAGTTCGGCCTGAACGTGCTTCCACTCCGCCGACTGCTCGGAGAGCCTGGGCAGGAAGCGCGCGCTCTTGGTCTCCGAAAGGCTGGTGGTGCGCATGAACTTGTAGCCCGCGCGCGCGGCTACCGCTTCCTGGTCGGGATAGTGCAGACACAACATCGTGGCGGCGGGGCAAGGGAAACGCAGCTTGTCGGTGAACATGTCGCCGATGAGCCGCGCGCATTCCCACGGCGCCCAGCGCTCGGGAGTCGAGCGCACGCCGAAATGGCGCACATCGAAGCGGTCGGGATAGCATTCGCCCATTTGCGGCACGCCATCGCGCGTGCGTCCCGTCTCGCGGAAGCGCTCGGTGCGCAGGATCAGCCGGTCGTCTTCGACTTCGAGTTCGATGTCGCGCCGGATCGCCTGGACATCGAGCGTGTCTTCGCGGTTCCAGTGCGTGCGTTCGGGTTCGCGCGCTGTGGTCGGCGATGTCAGTTCATCGACCAGTTCGAGGAGACCCGCCGGTTCGAGTGCGTTCGACGCGAGCCCTAAAGAATTGAGCATTCCCATAAGGCCGTCGCGGCATTCGGTCAGCTCCGCGTCGGTGACATGGCCCGGAACCGGAACTCCGAGCGAGACGATCAGGCGTACATGGCGCGCGTGGAATGGCGCGTGCGCAGAGCCCGATTGCCACACGAGATCATAGAGCCGGTTGGTGCGTGCTTTCGCGATGGCTTCGTAGATGCCGCCCTGCTCGTAGCGCGGCGCGAACCAGGGTCCAACGATCGCGCCGATACGCGGGGAGGCAAAATTGAGCACCTGTAGGCAGGCACCCTGTGGCAAGCCCTCGGAGAAGAACTGGCCAAGGATTTCGCCCGTGCGCTCGTCAGCACCGATCAGCGGGGTCACTTCGAGGACGAAGCCCTTCGAATGCGCGTTGCGATAAAGACCGGGGCCCTCGTCGTAGACGCGGTAGGGCAGCCAGTCCGACAACATATCGAGCGAGAAATGGGCCTGCGGATGGTCGGCGCGCTTGGCGTCGCCAAATACTCCGGAAAGCAGCGCATCACGCGCAGTGGCGAGCGAAATGTTCATCGCGTCTCTCCTTCAGGCGAAACAGGGTGGGGCACCCGGCCGGGGGAGGGGGGACGGCCAGGTGCCCCTTGGTCCGGCGCCGAGGCGCCGGGCAGCTCCGGCGCGCCCTGGGAGGGGATAACCAGGACGTCCGGAAGCTGCTGGGGAAGGGAAGAAGGAACGGTGGCGGCGCCTGTTGCGTCGCCGCTGTCGGTAGTGCCGTTCTGGCTCTGGCTCGCACGACCGAGCGCGCGCAGGACATCGGAGGTCGAAAGCGGGGCTCGCCAGTCCGATATAGGCTTCTCTGCAAGGGGCAAGTGCACGACGCGCGCTTCGTGCTCGCGGCCATCCGCGTCACGCCAGGCAGCAAGAACGACACGCAAAGTGCGACCATTCGTTGGTGACGAGGCAAGTGCGTTCGCGCCCTGCGGTTGCATTGCGGCCGTCGCCTGCTCGTCGATCGCGGAGGTCGGCGCACAGCTGCCTTCGGGCGCGCGGCAGGCGAAATCGCCTTTGACATTGCCGCCGAGCGTCGCGCAGCCACCGATTATCAAAGCAAGGCTTGCCAATGCGCCCAGTTTGATGGGGCGCGGGCTCATTGATCAATTCCCGGCTTGGCGCCTGCGAACTTCCGCAGCGTTGCGGAATCGCGGTAGCCGTGGAGGACTGCGCCGTCGCTTGCGCGAACGATGACCGGCGTACCGGCAAAGCCGTTGGCACGCGCGAAGGCTTCATTAGCATCGAGTTCTTCGCCGACGTCGCAATTTGGCGCTACCGCAGGCGCGCGCCCGGCATAAGCAGCGTGAAGCGCTTTTGCCTTGTCCTTGGCGCAGAGCACGCCTTCAGACATGCGGCGGCTCGAAGCGCCAAAGATCGAGATCGGGCGCTCCTCGACCAGCACGCCGGCCTTCTCGAGTTCGCCCGTCAGCCGCTGGCAGTAGCCGCACTGGAAATCGGAGAAGACAACGAGCCGCGGACCCTTGCGGTTGCCCCAGACGACCGCGCCATCCTTGGGCAGGCCTGAGAGGTCCACCATGGTCTTGGCGGGCGCGGTTCGGGCTTCGGGAGAATGCGCATCCGCGCGGCCTGCCGACCGCGCAGCTCCGGCAGCGAGCAGATCGGGATTGAGCTCGAGCAGCCGCGCTGCCGTCACATCGCGGCGTTCCTCGAGGTCGTAAAGACGCCCGACGAAGAGGTAGCGGGCCGCTTCGTCGATATAGAACAGGCTCTCGCCCGAGACGACTTCGCACCACGGCGCGAACGTCGTGCAGTCGAGCGCGTCGATCGGCGTCTTGGGGAGGCGCAGCTTCAATGCCTGTGCGACATCGCGTGCAATGGCGGCCTGCGCCGGCATGGCAGTGACCACCGCAACGCCGCTGGTGAGGAGGGCCGCTGCGCTGGCTGCGGCAAGCGAGACGTGGGCGACGCGGGCCTTCAGGCCCGGCCGGAATTCATGGAAATTCATTGAGAAGTGCTCCTGACATGGACGCCGTCGAGGAAGACGATCTCGACTGCGATGCCGGTCGGCATCTCGACGACGGGTTGATACTGTTCTGCGCGTTCGATGAGGTATTTGCTGACCGTGTCGGCCGCTTCGCCCGCGCCTTGGCCGAAGCCGCCTGCAAGGATGTCGGTCGGCGAGAGTGCTTCGCGCGTCCCGTCTTCGCCGACACGGCCTGCAAAGACGCCGTTGGCGTTGGCCGAGAAGCCGCGGCCGAAGCCGCCGACGATCCCGGCGAGCAGCGCCTGGCTGACAAGGCTGCCTTCGCGGCTGACGACGCGGCCACGCACGCCGGACTTTCCGGCAAAGGCGATGAACCCCTTGACCTCGCTGACCGCGTAGCGTCCGCCCGGCTGCGCGCAGGTCATGCGCACAAGCTTGACGTAGACCTTCTCGGCCGAGAGATCGCCGCGCGCTGCGCCGTTGACGAGGCAGCCGGTGAGATCGGTGGTAAGCAGGCGATTGCCCTTGAGCACCGAGCGGGCTGGTCCGGTGATGCGCAGCACCACGGGAAGCGGATCGCTCTGGCTGGTGACACCGGTCGATGCGTCGACGCCGACGATCACGGTCGCGGGCGCATAGCTGTTGGGCGGCAGGTAATCGCGGCTTGCTTCGAGCAGCAGCGGCGGCGAGCCATCGCTCGATCTCGCAGGTGAAACCTTTGCTTTCTCGCCCTCGAAGCTCAGCAAGCTCGCTTTTGGCTCGCCCAGCGTTGTCGGTTCGAGCGGTGAAGGTGAAGTGCCGTCCTGACGCGGATTGACAGGAGCAACCGGTGCGGTGGGCGGATTGGCCCGGACATTTTCGAGCTCGCTGCGCAGCACCGCATTCTCCGCCGAGATCGCATCGATCGCGGCCTGGCCATCGCTCAGCATCCGCGCGTTTTCGCCGCGCAGCGTTTCAAGCTCCTGCTCGATTGCGCTCTTGGAAATCTGGCCGTCCTGGAGGTCCTTGATCGCCTTGCCCTGCGCGTCGAGGCGGTTGCCGTAGGTGGCAACGAACTCGCGCTGCGACAGGTTGCGATTGACGAGGCCGCCTGTGTCGATGGTGGTTGCGCCACCTTCTTCGCCGTCCTGCGCATCATCGCCGCCGAAGATGAACATCGAACCGGCGATCAGTGCGAGGGCACCAATACCGCCGAGTAGCAGCTTCTGGCGCTGCGCGATTGCGGAATTAAGCTTCGCGCGCTTGGCGCTGCCTTGGTCTTTGGCGTGTGGGTTCCCTGATGTCGGGAAAGTATTGTCGGCCATCACTCGAGCCCTCCCTTGGCGAAGACGAGGAAGGCTTGCGTCGTCTCGCCGGGAGCAAGCGCATCGCGGCCATAGGCAAAGGCAAGTGCACCCGCAGGCGCTTCGCGTTCGCTGGAAAGATCGATGGGTTCGGAACCAAGGTTGCGCAGGGTGAAGGCCTGGCCGGTCAGCTCGGCACCTTCGTATTCGGCGACTTGCTGGACCTCGAGGCTGCCCGTCCGGCGCGGTCGCGAAAGCGCGGCCCGTGCGCGAAACCCGGGCAGCACCGCATCATGTGCCATGGTCTCGATCAGGCGGAGGGCAGCGCCGTCGCGGCTCGGTGCGCCTTCCTCCCACTCGGCGGCATCGGACTTGGCGAGCGCCGGGTTGGTGACGAAGAGCTGGCTCGCTTCCTCACCCTCGACGCGGCAGGCAAACTTGTAGACATGGCCCGCGCTGCTGGTCGCGAAGAAGCTGACTCTGGCGCTGGCATATTGAAGCGGCACCGAGACATAGATGTCGCCGCGCACCGGCTCGTGGGTCACTTCGAAATCGTTGTAGGGAAAGCCGCTCGCCATTTTCGAGACATTGGCGAAGCCGTCTTCGATAAGCGCAATGCGGGTGAGCGCGCCGCGGGCGAGCACGCAGTCAATGGACGCGCCATCGGCCGCTTCGACGAACTGGTCGGCTCGGGCTGGCGTAGCGAAAGCGCAGGTCAGGGCGGCGAGCGCGATACTTGTCGCTGCTGCCGGGAAGGGACGGACAAGGAGATTCATAGGTCTTCCTCCTCGTTGGGGTTTGGAAGCTGACGGAAACCTGCAAGGCCCAGGCTGAGACCGCGGCGGTTCCAGGTGAATTCGAAGCTACGCTCCTGGCTCGCGATGACCTGCGCTCCGACGAAGGTCTTGAGCGTGCCGGTGACAGTGGAGGTCAGCGCCTCGGTATCGACGTGCATCGACGCGATGACGAAAGCCTGACTGATATCCGAGCCGCGTTGCTCGTCGACGATCTTGACCAGTTCGGCCTTGAGGTGTCCGCGCGCGGCCGGATCGGCCACCTTCAGGATCTGCTCCATCCAGTAGTCGAGGGTTTCGGGCGCGCGGTTGAGCAGCATCAGCGCGGTGTCGCGGGTAACAAGCTCGAGATAGTGTGCTTCGATCCCGCCACTGCTGAGCGCGATCCGTTCCGACGTGACCGGCACGAGCACGAGTGTCTCTTCGCGCGTCGCTGCCGCGCCGACCGCAAGTACGGTGGTGAGACCGAGTACACCGGCAAGCGCCGCAAAGCGGTTGCGCTGCTTCAGATGCCGCTGCGCTTCCTCGTAGGCAAATTCGTGTTTCATGGATGTCCTCCCTCAGCCTGCGAGCAGGCGGCAATGGGAGGGCGGCGTGGCTTTCAGCCCGAGGAAACTTCCCGGCAGATACCAGTAGGCAGCGTGCACCAGTTTCGACCCTGCACCTGACGCCTTCGCCTTTCGAAGGGCGAACCAGATAATTCCGGAAAGGAATGTGCCGATGATGATGTGCTGCGCGAGAATGCCCCAGGCAAACGGAACGAGAAGTCCCGCAAACTCGTCGATGGTCCAGAAGCCGATCAGTTCTGGATCGTCGAGCCGCCGTGGAACGAGGTATGTGTTGGCCATGCCGCCCTCCTGTCGAGACCTGCGATCAGATGGTCGCGGTCACGACCGAGGTGACGATCGGTACGCCGGTGCCGACACCGATCCCGACACCAACCGGCACGGCTACCTGTCCGAGCGCGAAACGACCCGACGCAAGTGCGATAAGACCGCCGGCAAGGCTGAGGACGGTGATGATCTTGCCGCCCGATCCTTCGAGGAAGTCGGTGAACTTCTGCAGCGCAGGGTCGAAGGTCGTATCAGCGCCGGCATAGGCTGCGCTGGCGCAGGCAAGAGCGATGGCAGCGGGAAGAAGGTAGTCGCGGGCGCGAACTCCGTTCTTCGCTTGTCGGGGAAGGGCGATTGCTTTGGTCATCGAGGTACTCCGTATCGAACATTGGCAGCGATGTGTTCGCTGTATGTTCTGTCCTCGATCGGAAGGCTGGGTGTAGGAAAACGGAAAGCGGAACGAGCTGGCAATCGACCAAGCAAAAAGCGACATTTTGCTGCCAATCACCGTAAGTTGCGCTTCCGGTCTGCTGTCTCGCGCTCTGCTGACCGCAATCCGCGCAAGAGCGGGCGGCAATTGCGCGCCCACGACCGGATTATGCGCGAATCAATGATCGGCAGAGATTCTCATCATCCTACATGTTCTTTGTCTGTTCTTTTTTCTTTCCTACAGTCTTCCTGCTCGCCTAGCGTGAGTCTTTGTTGAGTAACCCTTAGGAAGATCCATTGGTCAGTCCCGACACATCCCGAGGCGAAGAGTCGCACGCAGGCCTTTCCAGCTTGCTGGCGGCCAATGTCTCGAACAGCGGCAAGACTCGCACCGAGATTTCCCGGCAAACATCGATTCACAAGGATGCATTGCGCCGGATCCTGACCGGCGAACGGCCTGCGACACTTGCCGAAGCATCAAGCATTCTGAGCGCCTGCGAGGTTGATCCGAAGTTGGCTCTGGCGCTTTTCATACTGACCGACGCCGACCTGGCGAGCGAGTGGATCGATACCGAGGTCGGCACCTTCCTTGGCGCATTCCTCACTGCACTGCCGGTCGCATTGACCTGCGAGCTCGGCTCAAGGTTGCAGGAGGTGCGTCCACGTTGGGCGAGGGGGACGGCGCAAAGGCTTGCGCGCCTCCTCTCCGAACACATTGACGATCTTGAACGAAGAGACGCGCTCTATATCGACGGCCAATACGAAAGCGCCGATGGCTGAAACGCAAACTCCAGCCTCGGGTGGTCCCGCAAGCACCGTTGACGATCTCACCGGGTCAGCAGAGCGACTTCTGCGGCTTCCCGAGGTCATGGAACGCGTTGGGCTCAGGCGGACAGCAATCTACCAAAGAATGAGGGAGGGGCGTTTTCCGCAATCGAGGTCGCTTGGACCTCGTTGCACAGTGTGGGTGGAGTCAGAAGTCAACGACTGGATTTCCTCCGTAACAAGGACTTGAACTGTCTGGGCCAGGCTTGCTTCTAACCCGAGCGAATGTTGTCAGAGATGGTTACTATTCGCATCCCCAAACACGCAGCAACTTCGGGTTATCGCGAGAGGCATGAAACAAGGCCATACGACGTATTGCCACAACGCACCGAGAGCTGGTCCTTCTGGCAATCGCGATTGCGAGATCCTTGTCCCAAACAGACACCCTTGGCCGAACTGACGATACTTCGGCCAAGGGTGACAATTTCCTCGCGGACGGGGCTTTTCAATTCTATTGCTTGGTCAGCGCGGTGATCGTGTTGCTTTCATCGGTCGCCTCGACCGTAAACTCGACTTTATCGCCAACGACCACATCGCCGCGCACCTCTTCGCTGGCGTCGAAAGCCATCACCATCTGAGGCCAACCCAGTTCGGCGACGGGTTCGTGATCGACGGTGAGCGTGCCTGCCTCGGCATCAATGGCGGTGACGGTGCCGACAGCGCTGGCCGTTCTTGTTCCCGCGCTCTCTTCCATCGCTGACATGTCGTGTCCTTCCATCGACATCTCGTCCGTCCCCATTTCGTCCATGGACTCCATTTCCTGCCCGCTGTCGCAAGCGGCGAGGGCCAAGGGCGCGGCCAGCAAGATGATTAGGTTTGAGGTACGCATTCGATTTCTCCTTTGGATTGTGTTGGCCGCTTGGGCTGTGGGCGCCGCATCAAGAGATATGCGGCGGGGATGACGAACATGGAAAGCAGTGGCGCAGTGATCATGCCGCCCACCATGGGTGCGGCGATGCGGCTCATGACTTCCGAACCTGCGCCGGTTCCAATCAGGATCGGGAAGAGACCGGCCAGAATAACGGCCACAGTCATCGCCTTGGGGCGGACGCGCAGGAGTGCGCCCTCCCTGATGGCTTCGCCCACGCCGTCCGCATCGAGTGCGCCTTTGCGCCGGGCGAGCGCGGACTTGAGGTAGATCAGCATGATGACGCCGAACTCGGCTGATACGCCGGCTAGGGCAATGAAACCCACCGATGTCGCGACAGACTGATTGTAGCCCATCAGGTAGAGGAGCCAGAAGCCGCCTGTGAGCGCGAAGGGCAGCGTACCCATGACGAGAAAAGCTTCGTCGAAGCGGCGGAAGATCAGGTAGAGAAGAACGAAGATGATGCCGAGCGTTGCTGGAATGACGACCTGCAGTCGCTCATTGGCGCGGGTGAGATATTCAAACTGGCCTGCGTAAGAAATGCTCACGCCCGCGGGCAGATCGACGCCCTCTGATACTGCTGCCTGAAGATCGCTTACGACCGAAGTCAGATCGCGCCCGCGCGTGTCGACATAAACCACGCTAATAAGACGTCCTTGCTCATTCTTGAGCATGGGCGGGCCATCGCTGACGCTCACCTGCGCGACGGTTCCGAGCGTGATTTGCTGCCCTGATGGGGTTAGCATAGGAAGCGCGCGCAGTTCTTCGACGCTGTCGCGGATTTCGCGCGGATAGCGCACGTTGATTGGATAACGGGCCAGCCCTTCGACGGTCCGTCCGATATTCGCACCGCCGATCGCGCCTGACACGATCTGCTGCACATCAGTGATGTTCAGACCAAAGCGCGCCGCAGCGACCCGGTCGATGTCCACGTCGACATAGCGGCCTCCGGACAGCCGCTCCGCCAAAGCGGAGCTGACGCCGGGAACCTGTTTAGCGACGTTTTCGACCTGCAACGCCACGCGCTCGATCTCGGCCAGGTCCTCGCCAGACACTTTTACGCCGATCGGGCTCTTGATACCGGTTGCAAGCATGTCGATGCGGTTGCGGATTGGCGGCACCCAGACATTGGCAAGCCCCGGCACCTGCACCGCACGGTCAAGCTCCTCGACGAGCTTTTCTGGCGTCATCCCGGGCCGCCACTCTTCGCGCGGCTTGAAGCGGATCGTGGTCTCAAACATCGTGAGGGGTGCTGGGTCGGTGGCCGTATCCGCACGGCCGGCCTTTCCGAATACCGTATCCACTTCCGGCACGGTTTTGATCAGCCGATCCGTACGCTGAAGCAATGCCGACGCTTCCCCAGGAGACAACCCGGGCAACGCGCTCGGCATGTACAAGAGGTCTCCTTCGTCGAGCGGCGGCAGGAACTCACCACCAAGACGGGTGAATGGGACCAGTGTTGTTAAAAATACGAGGCCTGCCACGACCAGAGTGGTCTTGGGGCGGCTGAGTACCCAATCGAGACCGGGCCGGTAGGCCTTGGTCAGGACACGATTGAGGAGGTTGGTATCCTCCTTGGGTATCTCGCCGCGGATCAGCCAGCCCATCAGTACAGGAACCAGTGTCACCGACAGGATCGCTGCCGCCGCCATCGCATAGGTCTTGGTAAAGGCCAGCGGCGAAAAGAGGCGCCCCTCCTGGGCCTGCAAAGTAAAGACCGGGAGGAACGAAAGCGTGATGATGAGAAGGCTGAAGAAAAGCGCTGGCCCCACCTCTTTCGACGCCTCCGCAATCAGCTTCCAGCGCTCATTGTTGGTCAGTTCCTCATCGGGATGTTCCTCTTCCCAATGCTCGATATGCTTGTGCGCATTCTCGATCATGACGATGGCGGCGTCGACCATCGCGCCAATGGCGATGGCGATCCCGCCCAAGGACATGATGTTGGCATCGACGCCCTGAAAACGCATCACGATGAAGGCGGCCAGAACCCCTAGCGGGAGCGTAACGATGGCGACGAACGCGGATCTGACGTGCCACAGGAACAGCGCGCATACGATCGCGACGATGATGAATTCGGCAATGAGTTTGCCGGTCAGATTATCGATCGAAGCGTCGATCAGCTTCGAACGATCATAGGTCGTGACAATCTCGACCCCTTCGGGAAGGCTTGCCTCGAGCACTTCCAGCCTCTCTTCGACAGCCGCGATGGTTGCGCGTGCATCCTCGCCTTGCCTCAGCACGACAATGCCGCCTGCGACCTCGCCTTCGCCATTGAGCTCGGCGATTCCTCGTCGCATTTCGGGGCCCAGCTGGATCGTGGCGACATCGGATAAGGTGACAGGGATACCGTTCCCAACGGATTTGAGCGGAATCTGCCTGAAGTCTTCCAAAGACGTTAGATAGCCTGAAGCGCGGACCATGAATTCCGCCTCACCCATCTCGACCACCGATCCGCCGGCCTCCTGATTGGACGCCTGGATTGCGCGCACGACATCGCTATGGGTGACGCCGAGCGAAGCCATCCGATAAGGTTCCAGTACGACCTGGTATTGCTTGACCATGCCGCCGACGCTGGCGACCTCGGCGATGCCCGGAATGGTCTGGAGCTCATAGCGCAGGAACCAGTCCTGAAGGCTGCGAAGGTCAGCCAGATCGCTGTTTCCTGTTCGGTCGACCAGAGCATACTCGTATATCCAGCCGACGCCCGTCGCGTCCGGCCCCAGCGAACTGGTTACTCCTTCGGGCAGCTCATTTTGCACCTGGTTGAGATATTCGAGTACGCGCGAACGTGCCCAGTAGAGGTCCGTCCCATCCTCGAATATCACATAGACGAAGCTGTCGCCGAACATCGAATAGCCGCGCACTGTTTCCGCGCCCGGCACCGACAGCATCGTGGTCGCAAGCGGGTACGTGACCTGATCCTCGACGATGCGCGGAGCTTGCCCCGGATAATTCGAGCGCACCACGACCTGCACGTCGGACAGGTCCGGGATTGCATCGACTGGCGTTGCCCGCACCGCCCAGAAGCCGGCCAGCGTGACTGCGATAGCTGCCAGAACGATGAAGAACCGATTGGCAATCGACGCGTCGATAATCCGCGCAATCATCGTTCGACCTTCCGAATGGACTCGATGCGCGGACCGGTGTCGGCTTGCGAGAATGTGAACTCGACATCATCGCCCGGCTCGAGACCCTCGACCAGAGAGGCGTCGGCTAGGGCGAAGGGCATGACCATGCTCGGCCACTCGAGTGCCGGCACCGGCGCGTGATTGAGAGTGATCGAAGCTCCGGCAATCTTCGTGATGCTTCCCGTGGCAGTGTAGGTTTTCATCTTTGCCGGGCCGTCGGATGCCATATCCATGCTTCCGTCGATCGACCTGACATCGATCCCGGCCAAACTCGCTTCGGAATCGATCAGGAACTGCCCGGATGTGACGACCTCTTCGCCTTCGGCAAGGCCTGCCAGGATCTCGGTCCTGCCATTCGCCTCGCGTCCGATTTCGACCTCTGCAGGCAGGAAGGCGCCTTCATCCTGTTTGAGCATCACAAGATTGCGGCGTCCGGTTCGAATGACCGCCTCCGACGGCACCAGCAGCGCACGACGCGTGTCGGGCGAAAGCGACACCTGCGCGAACATGCCCGGCTTCAGTCTGCCGCGGGGGTTCGGTAGTTCAGCCCGTACGGTGATCGTCCGGCTAGCTGCATCGGCGCTGGGCAAAATGGCGGTAATGCGCCCCGCAAATCGTTCATCGGGAAATGCTGCCAGAGTGGCGCTGACAGTCTGACCCTGCCGTACATTTGCTGCCTGTGTCTCGGGCACAGAGGCTTCCAGCCATATCGGGGAGAAGCCGGTAATCTCGGCCAGTGTCTGACCTTCCATCACCGTCATGCCTGGTCGCACGCCGAGCATGGTAACAGCGCCGCCCACAGGCGCCGCAACGGTGATTGTGGTTTGGGCACGGCGTGTTCGCTCGACAGACGCGATCATTGCATTGGTCATGCCGAGCAGGCGCATGCGTTGCCGCATGGCATCTGCGAGCGCTGCATCACCGGTATCCAGCACGGCGAGGTACTCGCGCTGCGCGCCGCCCCAGTCAGGGACCAGAATGTCGACGATGGGAGCGCCTCGACCCACCACGTCGTCCTTGGCAAGGCCGTAGGTTCGTTGGACATAACCGCCTGCTCTTGGCTGGACGATGGCCACGTCTCGGCTGTTGTAGGCCAGGACGCCCGTCACGGTGATTTCCGGCTCGAGAACTCCGAACTCGGCCGCTGCAGTGCGGATGCCGAAATTCTGGACCAGGCCGGGATCAATCCGCACGCCCGCTTCGGCCGCTTCTCCCGCGCACTTTGGAACCAGCATCATGTCCATGAAGGGCGACTTGCCGGGCTCGTCAAAGCGCTGTCCCGGCACCATCGGATCGTACCAGTAGAGCACCTCTTCGCACTCCGTCTCCGAGGAGCCCGACATCCCACCCTCGCTCTCACCTCCTAGGAGCGAGAGCGCGTATCCGACACCGAGGCTGACAAGCGCGACGGCTGTAATGATTGCATAGGTCCGTTTTGAAAGACCCGAGCTCTTGATCGCATCGCTCATGGCTGTTGCTCCCCATAGGTCAAGCGAAGCATTTCGGCCCATTCCACGGTCGCAGCTTCGCGTTCAAAGATTTCAAGATCGAGCAAAGCTAGATCCGCCTTTGCTGCAATCACGTCGATCAGGTCCGCGTTTCCGGCGGCGAAGCTCGCCGTCTCCAGTTCGACTCTCTGCCGGGCCAGAGGCAGCAATTCATCGCGCGCGCGTTCCCATTGGCGCTTCGCGCTGCGCCATGAGGCAAGATCGGACTCGAATTGGACTCGCAGCGCCCGCAATCGATCGTCGCGCTCCGCCTGTGCGGCGGCGGCCTCAGCTTCGGCGGCACGAATGCGCGGCTTTTGACGCCGATCGGTGAAGATGGGCAGGGTGACCGATCCCATGACGGAGAATGCATCACCGAAGGCAGGATCGCGCCGGCCATAATTCACACTGACTCCGAAATCGGGGCGCAAGTCAGCGCGCGCCAGGTCAGCGCTAGCCTCTGCTCGTCCGGTCGCTGCGTCGGCAAGACGGATGACGGGGTTGAAGTCCAGAGCTTGCTCAAGGCTGTCGCTGTCGACATTGGCCGCTGGCGCATTACCTGCGACCGCAGGGCTGTCCGTTCGAATGTAGCTCGAGAGCATGGCGCGTGCGGCATCTCTTTCGGCTTCAATTCTTGTGATCGCATCTTCGATGACCAGAAGCTCGCGGCGAATGGCGAGGCTTTCGGCCGGACGAGCCGATCCCGAAGCGACGGCGCTGTTCGCCACCGGCTGAAGCCTGCGCAGATCGCTGAGAGCCGTATGCGCGAAGGCGAGTTTTTCCTCCGCATAATACAGGTCGATCCAGGCAGTTGACGTGGCGATATCGATCCGCTGCTGCGCAACCCCAAATCGCATTTGCGCGAGCGCTACATCTGACTCCGCTACGTCTCGACGGGCTCTGCGCCGGGCCAGGTTCGGGATTGGTTGCTCAATGCCAACAGCAATCTGCGTTGGAAGCTGGCGATCAAACTCGAACGCTACTGGCCCTGTAATTGGCAAGTTTGCAATCCCGCCACGCAGCACAGGATCGGGCAGTTCATCTGCGGCTTCCGAGGCATCTCGCGTGCCGTCGATACGCAATTGCGCGGCCTGGAGCAGCGGCTGATCTTCGCGCGCTGCTCGCAAGGCTTCTTCATAGCCAATTGGCTGCGCAAGCACCACCTGCGCTGGCATCAGGGCGGCGGCAAGGATACCGCCTATGGACCGTTTCATGGAAAAATCTCACTTGATGTGCGTGCCGAGGTCCGGCGGCAATGACGGTGCATTGCAGCGCTGAGACCGCGCAATCAGAAGGGGCAATTCGCCTTCAGGTTATTCAATCAAGTCAGATTCGTGGAGGGGGGTAATCGGGCGCAGAAGCGCGACTGAGCAGAGGTGAGGTAATGTTCGACAAATACACAGGGCCGTCGGAAAATGGCTTAACAACATGCGAAGGCGCATCGCTCCCCACCCAAACAGCAGAAACCGCATTCATTGCCAGCAAGCAATCAACCGACATGTTCTCACACGGGGCGTCAGTATCATCGCCATGGTGATGAGCGGCCTCACCTTTTTCCGAGTGGTGCATCATCTGAGCGCAATCAGAAGCCAGCATCGGCTCTGTCTGAGGCATCGCAGCTGCTGTCGCTGACCCTTGGAAGATCAAGCCAAAACAGAGGAACAACGTCAGAAAGGTTCGATACAAAGCCATGCTTGGTCTTTACGCTAAATGCTAAGCTCTGGTTTCACAAGCCGCCCTGTCTCTTCTCTGCAAGAAAGGAGGCAGGGACCGCCTGCAGCGATCTCATGAGAGCCTGTCGCTAACGCGACATCAGGCCGCGCGATCATGATCAGCGCTCGCGGTTTCATGCACCTTCCGTCCCGCAAGTAGTATAGCCCCAGAAACCAAACTCATCAGAAGCACGAGGCGCGACGACGATCATTTCCTGCATACGGAGCCCAGCTGTGCCTTCATCATCCAGCAAGCGGGTGGTCACCCGAAGCTCGCCATTCGAATAGTTCCCTTGTTCATCTCTGGAGACCGGGATGAGCCGACCGTTGATCTTGATCGCTCCTTGCCCTTCGCTGTCATACACGAATGAGGGATAGGCGACCTCGGTGAGCCGGAATTGGCAATCGCCTTCTGCATCGAGGGCTGCCAGATCGGCATCAGTCATGGTTTCAGGAAGCATCAGCCCAGGGCTGAGATTGGCAAGCGCGGTGCTTGCATCTTCAATGGGAGCTGCTTGCACGGGCGGATCGAGATGTGCCTCGCGGTCGTTGCCGGGGGCGGTGTTTGTGTTGCACGCAGCGAGGCCAAGGGTCGCCAGGGTTAGGATAGCGGCGCTTCTCATTGCTGGATCTCCTCAGGCAAACGTTCTTCGGTCCGCGGACCGTTTTGTTCGATGTCGTCGATAAGGTATTTCATCTCAGCGATCTCCCGGCGCTGCGCGACGATGATCGCTTTCGCGAGTTCGCGCACACGGGGATCTTTGAGGCTTGCTCGCTCGCTGGTCATGATCGCGATGGAGTGGTGCGGGATCATGGCCGCCATGTATTCCGTGTCGTCGACCGTCGTCTGACTGCGAACAAGCCAGAGAGCGAGTGCCATGGTGAGCGCGCCGACGCCAACGATGATGAAGTTCTTGGTGCGATCCTTGTACATGCCCCACATGAAGAGGAGCATGACGATCATCATCATGCCGCCCATCACGAACGTCATCCAAAAGCGCGTTTCGCTCCAGAACAGATCGTCGGCGTCAAAGGTGTTCGAATACATCAGGAAAAACATGATCGCGGTCGATGTCGCGACCATGGCCATGAAACGCCAGTAATTGCCTCCTCCACCCTCGTGAGAGGAGTGCGATTTATCGGTCATTGTGTTTCTCCTTGTGTCATCATCTTCCAGAACAATTGGGCCGAGCAGCTAATCAAGGCGAAGCCTGTCAGGGCCTCGATTCCAGCGATCACCCTCAGGTGATCGGTGGGATAAATGTCTCCCAATCCGAGCGTGGTCACGTTGATGAGGGAGAAATAGAAGTAGTCCATCCAGGTCATGGCGTCCGGTGTGTCGAAGCTACCCAGCCCCCACGCGGTGCCGAACCAGAACCCAAAACCGAACAAGGCCGCAACCAGGAGGTGCGAGAACAGCACCATGAGCGAAACCGCCATCTTCGCAGAGAGATCGGTTCGCCTATCGACAAGTCTGTGCGCGGCACCAAGCGTCGTTAAGTGTGAGGCAATCGCCAACAAGAAGAGGGCAACCGAGAGAAGCAGGGCGCCAATCATGCAAAGGCCTTGAAGCCCATCCAAAGGCCCATACCAATCATGAACAGGTTCTCGGTCAGCGAGACGAAACCGAGCGGCACGTTGCTCCCGCCACCAACACAGGCACATTTCAATTCACGTTTATCGATATAGACAGCCTTGAAGACACTCACTGCGCCGACCGTCCCGATGAAGAGCGCGAGCGGTGCCGAAAGCCACGTCAAGGCGCCCGCAGTCATCAAAATTCCGGCGGCTGCCTCGCCGAAGGGATAGATAAAGGAATAGGGCACCCACCTTTGGGCGAGCAGGTCGTAGTTCAGGAACATCGTGGAGAAGCTGCGAACATCCTGCAGCTTTTGAAGCGCGAGCAGCGTCATAGAAAGGCTGACGAACCACTCGGCTGCACGGACAGTGAAAGGCGTTTCGAAGAACGACCAGCTTAGGCCAAGCCCCAGCAGCAGTGCGACCGCAAAAATCGCCACTACAGGCTGATAACTTGTCTCGCCTTCTTCGGGCTGCGAGCGGCTTTTCCCGAAGTGTACGCGCACGTCGTCATAGCCGCCGATCCGATCTCCGTTGATGAAGGTTTGCGGTGTGGTTTCGACCTGATGCTTTTCCTTGAAAGCATCGGTCTCGTCCCTGCTCGTCAAGTGATGGTCTTCGACTTCGAAGCCCTGGCGCTTGAGAAGATCGACCGTCTTGATTCCATAGGGACAGGTGTGATCGTCCATCACCATCCGGTAAACTTTTGCAGTTTTCGTGGTCATTTAGGCCTCGTTTCATTCATTCCGACGTTGTGGATTCTTACCCAAACCGTCCGAAGAAGTTTCAAAATTGATGAAACTTTCCTCATGGTCTCGGCCGCGGTTGAGTGGCCGCCACCTTTCCTCAACAGAGATCTTGGGTTAGGAATCTTGCGCCTGCGACGATCTACGCGCGAGGTAGAACCACTCGGCGATGAACACAGCGCCAATTCCAAGAACGGCATAGAGGACGATCGCCGGATCGCTTTTCAGTTTGACCCATGTGAATGCGCTTAAAACCACCGCGTCTGCTGCGAGCGCGGCCAACAGAATGGATGCGCGCGCGCCGATTTCCTCACGCAGGTTTCGAAACACCCCCCAGTGCACGAGCATGTCCATTACAAGGTAGAAGAAGGCGCCCAAGGCGGCGATGCGAGAGAGGTCGAAGAGCACCGCAAGAGCGCCTGCAACGACCACCGTATAGACAAGCATATGGCTGCGTATGCCGCCACTCATTCCGAAATGGCTATGCGGGATCATCTCCATCTCGGTCAACATGGTCAGCATTCGTGACACGGCGAAAACGCTGGCGATGACACCAGAAGCCGTAGCGGTGATCGCGATTGCGACGGTGAAGTAAAAGCCGAGGTCTCCCAACGCGGGTTCTGCAGCAGCAGCGAGCGAATAGTCACGCGCCTCCACGATCTGGGCGATCGAGAGACTTGAGCCTACAGCAACCGCGACCAGCAAATAGACAACGACGCAAACCGCGATCGAAATCATTATCGTGCGGCCGACATTGCGGTGGGGATCGACAATCTCGCCCCCGCTATTGGTTATCGTGGTGAACCCCTTAAACGCCAGGATCGAGAACGCTACCGAAGCTAACAGAGCCTCGCCGCTAGACGTCGTGGCAGGTTCGCTGAACGCGCCCGAGGCAAAGCCGCTGACCCAGATTGCAGCTATAGCAAACACGGCGATCCCGCCGATCTTGATAGCTGACATGACCAAGGAGAACCCGCTGACGGATCGATTTCCAGCGGCGTTCACAAGGTAGGCGAAGACGATCAGCCCCAGCGCCAGGACTGAAACCAGCAAACCGTTTTGTTCCAACTCGAACGGCCGCAGAGCATAAGTGGCGAAAGTGCGAGCGACGAGGCTTTCGTTGATAACCATCGACAGCGCCATCAGGAGCGAGGCCGATGCGGCAACAACGCCGGGGCCGTACGCCTTTTGGAGGATCATCGCGATGCCGCCGGATGAAGGCCAGCGGTTCGACATCTTGATGTAGCTGTATGCGGCAAGCGACGTGACAAGCGCGCCGGCGATGAATGATAGAGGGAAGAGCGGCCCGGCCAGTTCCGCGATCTGGCCCGTCAGGGCAAAGATACCGGCGCCAATCATCACGCCCGTGCCCATCGCGACACCGCCAAGAAGGCTTATTGAGCCAGTGCCGCTCGTCTGGTCGTCGTGCTCGTGCGTTTGCAAAACAGTCCCCGTGATTCGCCTCAAGGCGGGCGAAGGTTTCAAGACCCGGTACGAATATTTCGATCGCATCCCTCAAGAAATTTTCGAGCAATCAATATCTTCTGGATAAAGACTCGCTTATCAGGGCTGGATATTCACCACATTGGCCACAGGTGTGACTGCGCAATGCTGCCCCATGCTGGTCAGAGCTTTGCGCCGCGCAGGCGAAGCGAATTGACCACCACTGAGATCGAGGATGCGCTCATCGCAAAGGCCGCGAACATCGGGCTGATCAGGATGCCAAAGAAAGGATAGAGCAAACCTGCGGCGATCGGCACGCCTAAAGCATTATAAATCAATGCAAAGAACAGGTTTTGGCGAATGTTCCGCATCGTAACCTGCGCGAGCCTGCGCGCGCGCACAATGCCGTCGAGATTGCCCCTCACCAGGGTAATACCCGCACTCTCGATCGCAACATCGGCTCCGGTGCCCATCGCGATGCCGACATCGGCTTGCGCAAGCGCCGGCGCGTCGTTGACCCCGTCTCCTGCCATCGCAACCTTGGTGCCTTTCATTTGCAAATCGCGGATGAGCTTGGCCTTATCCTCGGGCAATACGCCTGCTCTTACCTCATCGATACCGAGACGGGCCGCGACCGCTTGTGCGGTGCGTTCATTGTCGCCTGTAGCCATGATGATCGTGAGACCGAGTTCATGAAGCGAACGGATCGCATCCGGGGTTGATTCCTTGATCGGATCGGCAACGGCAACGAGCCCTGCGATCTGGCCGCCAACGACCACGAACATCACGGTTTCACCGTCATCGCGCCGGACATTGGCTTGTTCGCTCAGCGATCTGCCATCAAGGCCCATATCGGTGATGAGTGCGAGGTTGCCGAGCGCAACCGATTTGTCGGCCACGCGGCCAATCACGCCCTTGCCGGTAATCGCTTCGAAATCCTCCGCGCTTGCAAGCTCGAGACCGCGCTCTTCGGCTCCGCGGACGATCGCTTCTGCAAGCGGATGCTCGGACCCGCGTTCGAGCGAGGCCGCCAAGCGCAACAGCTCCGTTTGTTCAAACCCTGGCTCGGCGGTGACAGCAACCAGTCTGGGCTTTCCTTCGGTGAGCGTACCGGTCTTGTCGACAATCAGCGTGTCGATGGTTTCGAAGCGCTCGAGCGCTTCGGCGTTCTTGATGAGCACTCCGACCTGAGCGCCTCGGCCGGTTGCAGTCATGATCGACATCGGTGTTGCAAGACCAAGAGCGCACGGGCAGGCAATGATCAGAACGGCAACAGCTGCTACCAGCGCGTAGGCCAAGGCAGGCTGCGGTCCCCAGACAGCCCAAGCGATGAAAGCGAGGATGGCAATCGCAATGACTGCCGGAACGAACAGTCCAGCGACCTTATCGGCGTATTTCTGAATTGGTGCGCGCGAGCGCTGAGCGGCGGCGACCATATCGACGATCTGTGCAAGCATCGTATCGGAGCCGACGCGCTTAGCCTCGATCACGAGACTGCCCGTACCATTGATTGTTGCACCTGTGACGCCGTCCCCTTCGACTTTCTCCACCGGAACGGGCTCGCCGGTAATCATGCTTTCATCGATTGATGAGCGCCCCTTGAGAACCACGCCATCGACCGGGACTTTGTCGCCCGGTCTCACTCTGATCCTGTCGCCGACAACGACCTCTTCGAGCGGGATTTCATCCTCGGTGCCATTGTCCCTGATCACACGGGCTGTCTTAGCAGCGAGATCGAGCAGCGCACGAATGGCTTTGCCGGTGCCTTCACGGGCACGCAGCTCCATCACCTGGCCTAGCAGGACCAGAGTTACGATGACCGCTGCCGCTTCGAAATAGACACCCACGTGGCCTTCGGCATCGCGAAAGCCGTCGGGAAAAATATCGGGGGCAACAATCGCTGCAACACTGAATATCCAAGCCGCGCTGACGCCCATCGCGATGAGCGAGAACATGTTGAGGTTCCAAGTCCTGAACGAGTTCCAACCCCGTTCAAGAAACGGCCATCCGCACCACAGAACAACAGGGGTTCCCAAGACGAATTCGGTCCACAAGGTGGCGCGCTCGCCCAGAATGTCGCGCACTCCTGGCCAGCCCAGAAATGGCCCCATTGTGAGCACCAGCAGTGGGAGTGTGAGCACCGCGCCGATCCAGAACCTTCTGGTAAAGTCGACGAGTTCGGGGTTGGGGCCCTCTTCGACCATAGCGGCCGATTCAAGTTCGAGCCCCATGCCGCAAAGCGGACACGAACCCATTTTGGGTTGGCGAACCTGGGGGTGCATCGGGCAGGTGTAAACCGGGCCTTCATAGTCCGCTGGAACGGCGTCGTATCGTCCGTCGTCAGCTGCCGCGGTGTCACCATGTTGATGCGCGCAATGAGCGTGGTCCATTATCGGCTCCGTTCGTTCATATGATGCTACCGAGCTTGCGGATAGCGAGATGCAATCAGTGCTATCGGTTGCGAGCTCGGAAGAAGCGGTAGAGCGGCACGGCCAGCCCCGCGATGTACCAACCGTAAAGAAAGCTGCCGATCGCCCCGGCGATGAAACCGGTCAGCGTGAGCCATTCAAACCCAGGGAGCCACGGCGCCCAGGCCTCGTGCATGCGGAATTGCGCAGGGGCGAGCAACCCAAAACCAATGCAGATGAGGTAGCTGGCGAGAAGGAAGACGCTCAGCGTCCATCCCCAAGTCATGATCGAGGCTCTCAAAGGCGTATCAGACATTATAAGCTCCAATTGAAATATACTATAGGGGGGTATAGTATTTGCGATGCAGGATTGCAAGCGTCTAGGATTTGGGGGATTGGTCTCGGCCAACGGAGAAACGACCATGAGCGACAAAAAAAGCAGCAAATTTGCGAACACCATAACCCGCATGCGACGTGTCGAAGGGCAGGCTCGCGGTATTGTCAAAATGATGGAGGAAGACCGCTATTGTGTGGATATTCTCCAGCAGATCATCGCGCTCGAAGCGGCGGCGCGGCAAGCGCGTATCAAGGTCCTCGACATTCACGCCCGACATTGCATCGAAGAAGCGATCGCTTCGGACGATAAGGCCGATCAGTCGGAGAAAGTCGCCGAACTTGTCGCATTGGTCGAAAAGATGGCCAAATAGATATCGGTTACGCCGCCAAGGCATGGGGATTTGGAGGGGAAGGACCCTGGCAGCGTTTCGCATCAGTGATGATCGTGACCCGCTCGCGGCTTGTCCTCCTCCGCCGTCTCTCGTGCTCGTCATTTTTATCGCCGTAAGATATCTCGTCGTGTTTCTCCGATAGGGTTTGAGTTTCAGGGGTAGGATGCGAACACGCTTTGGCCGCTAGGTCCAAAGGCGATCACATCGAATGGCTGAATCCGGTTTTCGAATTCCATGCCGGGCGAGCCGACGGGCATGCCGGGAACGGCCAGCCCGGTGACGCCCTCCGGCCGTTCGCGCAGCAATCGTTCGATCGCATCTGCCGGTACATGGCCCTCGATCATGTAGCCCTCGATTTCCATCGTGTGGCACGACCAGAGCTCTTGCGGCACGCCGCGCTCGGTTTTGATCCGTGCCATTTCGGTCGTATCGACCGAGGTCACCTCGGCATCCGTTTTGTGCTCGACGTGATCAGCCCATTTCAGGCAACAACCGCAATTGGGATCGCGGAACATCGTGTAGGTCGCAGCCTGGGCAGCGTTTGAGCAGGCTGCCAGCAACAACAATGCGGATGCCACAAGCGACCTTTTAGGTAGGACCAAAAACCGGATTTTCATGAGTCGGGGACCTTCTTGGTGTATCCGCGCCAAAGCGAAATCGCCCCGGTTGCGGTGGGAAAAACTCGCAGGCGTTCAGCGTCCTCGAAGATTTCTTGCAGATGTTCTTCGATGAGCCCGTCCGCATTGGGCTGGGTATCCTCGATCCCGTCGAGCTGTTGGACGGTCATTCTGAAAAGCCGACGCATCAGCGGCGGTTCCTGACGCATATAGTCGGCGATCAACACCATGCCGCCAGGCGTTAGCAACGCCGAGATTTGTTCGAGGATTGCGCGCTTCTGCTCAGGGGAGACTTGGTGAAGAACGAGGCTGCTTATGATCTTGTTCGGTTGCCAACCCCGACCGAGGTCGAGGGTGTCAAGAAAGCCATTGTGCCACTGGATCATGTGAGAGACGCTGCCGCATTTGCGCTCGGCGATTGCTAAGACGTCAGGGTCTGGTTCGACACCGAGGTATTCAGCAGGCGGGCAGCTCGACATCATCTGACGCAGAAGGGTGCCGGTTCCGCTGCCGACATCGATCACCTTGTCGAAGGGCTTGAGGTCGGCGGCGCGGACCGCGGCGTCGCGCCAGACATGCTCGCGGGTCAACAGCGCGATCGCTGCATCGTATACCGGCGTGAGCCAAACCTTGCCCAGGGCCGGAGTGAAACTGCGATCTCCCCTTGGCAGGCTCGTATCACGCATCACATGACCCCCATATGGTTGGGGCCATGAACCATTTCGCCGCCGTAATAGCCTTGGACGATGAGCGCCCCGGCGATGATGGCCAGCACCAGTCTGAGCCACCAACGGTTTTTGCCCGGTGAACTCAGCCACCAGGCTAACAGACCGGCGGCCGCAATCGCAGTGCCATTCCAACGATGGATGGCCAACGTCTCGGATCGGTCAGAAAGTCGCCAGCCCGCTGCGAACCAGCCAAAAGCGGCGGTGCCAAGTCCGCCAATTGCACCTGCGGCCACCAGAAAACGAACCGTGGTTTGAAGGCCCAGGCTGGGCCTGAGGATCAGGCCGAACTCCGTGAGCGCAGCGACCAGAAAGAGCGCGATCGGGAAATGGGCTGCAATCGGATGCAGTCTGGCCAATAGATCACTGAACGAGGTAAGGCGGTTCTCCTCGATCTTTTGTTGCATCATCTGGTCGGCCGACATGCTGTGTTCGGCGCTCGCACTATGGCTGTGTGCAATTGCTCCACCAGTGCCGTGATTGGTTTTTGCATCAGTGGAGCTGGCTTCCATCATCACCATCTCTTCATCGGACATGTTTGATTTATGACCTTCGTGCGCGCCGAGAGGCGCTGCCAAAAAGGTCGCGATCAGAAGAGCAAGGAAGGTCAGATGTCGCCGGGTTTGCATAACCTTGATACGCAGTCGCTGAGCCTAGCCCTCAAATTTCTTTAAGGGCTTGCGCGAAGTTCAGCGTATAGCTGTGTGTATCGCTACAAAGAGTATAACATGACCAAGCACCCTTCTTTCGATGCCGCGCTGGCATCGCTGGCTCAGCAAACCGGTTCGAGCGACCCCCATCAGCTCATGGATGGGGTGTGGCACCGGGCTGGAGAGTTGGGCGTAATCGCTGAGAGGCGCCGGCGCGCAGCGCTTTTCTCCGGATTGTTCGTCGTCGGTCTGGGCGCAGGGTTCGGAGCGAGTGAGGTCCCGCGCAACCTCGATGCTTCGGCAAAGCTTGCTGTCGCCAGTTTTGATTCCGGCGAAAGGCTGTCTCCGGCAGCCCTTCTGGAAGGCGGGCGCTAGAATTGAAGACGCAGCATATACTCTTCGCCATCCTGCTTGCAGCGCTCGCTGGTTGCCTCGGTGCCTTTGCATCGGATTATTGGCGCGACGGGGAACCAAGCGGCGGATTGCACCAGTTCGTTCATGATGAACTAGAGCTTAGCCCCGAGCAAAACTCACGGCTTGAAGCCTTGGAAAGCCGCTATGCCGTAGAAAAATCAGAACTGGAAGCCTCGCTGCGCGCGGCCAATGCCCGGCTCGCAAGGGCAATGGAGGCCGAACACGAATACGGCCCCGAAGTGAGCGCCGCGATCGATGACGTCCACGAGAAGATGGGCGCACTCCAGAAAGCGACCGTGCGCCATGTCTTCGATATGCGCGAACTGCTCGACCCGGACCAAAAGCTTTTGTTCGACCGTCAGGTCTCCGATGCTCTGACCAACGCTCCGCGCGACTGATCGACCGTGTCTTCGCACGGAAGCGACCACGAGCAGGAGTTGGTCCGGCAGTCTGTCGAGGGAAGCAGAGCCGCGTTCACTGCGCTGGTTGAGCCACATATTGGCCGACTGCTGACCCTCGCGACGCGTATGCTTGGAAGCCAACCACAGGGCGAAGACGCTGTCCAGGACGGCCTGGCATCGGTTTGGGTCGCGAGGCATCGCCTCGACCCTGAAAGACCAGTCGGCCCCTATCTGACTACGGTGGTCCTCAATAAGTGCCGCGACCGGCTCAGAACCAGAAAAGCGAAACGTTACTTTGGACTGGTGTCGGCAGACGATGCAGCTCTCGTCGCGGATGAAAGTCCCGATCCGGAAAACCGCGCGGCGGCCCGTCAGGAACTGAGCTTGCTTAGAGCCGAAATCGAACGGCTCCCGGTCCGGCTGCGCGAAGCCCTTGTGCTGGTGAGTATCGATGGGCGCAGCCAGGCAGAAGCGGCAAGTCTGCTAGGCGTGAGCGAGAAAGCGATCGAGACCCGCGTCTACCGGGCAAGGCAGCGCCTGCGCGAAAAATTCGAGAAGTTCTGAGGGATTAGGTCCTTCCGTTCGTAACGGAAGGAAACCCCTCAGGAGCCTTTTTAGGATGACAATCGTAAATCGCAGAAAATTCCTCGGCACAAGCGCTGGCGGCTTGGGCTTGCTTGGTCTCAGCGGCGCCATGCCCGCTTGGGCGCGCGGCGCGGATATCTCGGCGGGAAATGCCCGCAAAGGGCTGGACGAAGTGTCCGGGCCGAATATCGACCTCACCGTTGCGCGGTCGGCCTTCGCGACGGGTAACAGGCGCGGCGGTGCCATTGCCGTCAACGGCACTATCCCCGGCCCGCTGTTGCGCTTGCAGGAAGGTACGACAGTCCGGCTCAATGTGCACAACCAACTCCAGGAAGATACCTCGATCCACTGGCATGGCCTGCTCGTGCCGTTTCAGCTAGATGGCGTGCCGGGCGTGAGCTTCCCCGGCGTCAAGCCGGGAGAAACCTTCACCGCAGAATTCCCGGTTCGTCAGGCGGGCACCTATTGGTGGCACTCGCATAGCGGCCTGCAGGAACAGGCCGGACACTACGGCGCGATCGTGGTCGATCCGGAAGGGCCCGATCCGGTTCAGGCTGACCGCGAATATATCGTGGTTCTGAGCGAGTTCAGCGCCATGTCCCCGCACACGATTTTCGACAAACTGAAGAAGGGCGAAGGCTACTTCAACTACAATCAGAACACCTGGACCGACGACTACCCGCTTTCGGGTGAGGATCGCCGGATGTGGGCGAAAATGCGCATGATGCCGACCGACATCCTCGACGTGTCGAGCGCGGCTTACACCTACCTTCTCAACGGTCATGGCCCGCTCGACAATCTGGAATACCTTTTCCGGCCTGGCGAACGCGTGCGGCTGCGCTTCATCAATGCCGGCGCCATGACCTTCTTCAACATCCGTATTCCCGGCCTGCCGATGACTGTCGTGCAGGCGGACGGGAAGGATGTCGAACCGGTCGAGGTCGACGAGTTCCAGATTGGCGTTGCCGAGACATATGATGTCGTCGTTACGCCGGGCGAACAACAAGCTTACACACTGGTGGCGGAATCCATGGACCGCTCGGGCATGGGGATCGCCACGCTTGCGAGCGCACCCGGTGCGCGCGCCGCAATTCCGCCCCTGCGCGATCCGCCGCTCTTGACCATGGCAGACATGGGAATGAGCGGTATGGATCACGGCTCGGGCGGCGATGCCGGCATGTCGGGAATGGACCACGGCAATGGCGGCGACATGGCGGGGATGGATCACGGTTCCTCCGGCGATACCGAAATGGTTGGCATGGCCGGCATGTCGGGCATGAAAATGCGCGATACCTCGCGCTTGCCGCCCGATGTGAAGGTGGGGCCGGGTCTCGACATGGTGTCGATGAATCCGGTCGACCGAATGGGCGATCCCGGCATCGGTCTTGCCGATGTTCCCCATCGAACGCTCGACTACCGCAAGCTTCGCGCACTGGTGCCGAACAAGGATCCGCGAACTCCTTCACGGCGGATGGAAATACACCTCACCGGCAACATGGAGCGCTACATGTGGTCGTTCGACGGCAAGAAGTTCTCCGCCGTCTCCGACGAACCGATCCGCTTTGCCTATAACGAGCGCGTGCGCGTGAAGCTAATCAACGATACGATGATGGCGCACCCCATCCACCTCCACGGCCATTTTTTCGAATTGGTCAATGGCGCGCCTGGAGACCGCCAACCGCTCAAACACACGGTTGTCGTGCAGCCGGGCGGCAGCGCGCAGTTCGACCTGACGGCGGACGAGACGGGCGACTGGGCTTTCCACTGTCACCTACTCTACCACATGCATGCCGGTATGTTTCAAATCGTTACCGTTGCCAACCCAGATGGGAGCACAGCATGAAGACTCCTGTCTTTAGCTCGCTCGCCTCGGTTGCGGCCGTTTCAGTTGTTGCGGTGCCCGCCGCGGCGCAGGATCACAATCATTCAGCAATGGCGCAGCAGAAGGGTGCCGGGCCGCAGGCCGCTGCCAAGACAAAGTGCGAGCAAGAAGCCGAGCCCCATCGCGCGATGGGGCATCAGGTAGCCGAAGATGGATGCGGACCCGCTGCCCAGCCTGAAGCTGCCACGGACCACCCTAGCATAGATCATTCTACCATGGATCATGGTTCGATGACCGCTCAGGATGATCAGTCGAGCATGACGATGCCGATGGATGCTGCCGGTCCAAGTTCGTCCTCCGCGGGCCACGCGGAAATGGATCACGGCTCGATGCCGCAGGCGGACGCCGACAGCTCGTCGATGGATCACGGGCAGATGGATCATAGCCAGATGAACCATGGGCAGACGGGCACGCAGGACATGCAGGGCATGGACCACTCGGCGATGCAGATGGGCTCGGACGATGATATCCGGTTGCTGCCGCCTCCTCCCGAGGCAGGTAGCGGCCCCGCGCGTGCGGCAGCTTCTATCTGGGGCGAGGACGCCATGGACGAAGCGCGGCGCGAACTCATCCGCGAGACCGATGGTGGCATCCAATTCTGGTTCCAGGGCGACCGGCTAGAATTCCGCGCCCGCGAAGGGGGCGACGGTTATCTTTGGGATGTTCAGGGCTATTATGGCGGCGATATCGACAAGTTCTGGTTCAAGTCGGAAGGCGAGGGCAGCTTCGGGGAGTCCATCGAGGGTGCCGAGGTCCAGGCGCTCTGGAGCCGCGCCATTGCACCCTTCTTCGATTTTCAAGCCGGTGTCCGCCAGGATCTGACTGGCCCCGAGCGCACCCATGCAGTGATCGGTATCCAAGGGCTCGCGCCTTACCAGTTCGAAGTCGATGCCGCAGTTTTCGTCTCCACCAAAGGCGATGTGATCGCACGGATCGAGGCTGAACTCGACCAGCGCATCACGCAGCGACTGATCCTCCAACCGAGAGCCGAACTCGCGCTTTCTGCGCAGGACATTTCGGAGCTGGGCATCGGTGCCGGTCTCGACCGGATCGAGGCGGGCCTGCGTCTGCGATACGAGTTCGCACGTGAGTTCGCACCCTATGTCGGCGTTTCGCAGGAATGGCGCATCGGCGGCAGCGAGGATTTTGCGCGGGCCGTCGGAGAGGATCCAAGCGTCACCAATTATGTCGTCGGCGTAAGGTTCTGGTTCTGAATGTATAGAGAAGGAATACAAGAAAAATGAACAAGGCTGTCACACGGATCGTATCGACCGCGCTCGCACTTGCGCTGATGCCAACGGCTGCATCGGCGCAGCAGATGGATCATTCATCCCATGCAGGCCACCCGATGCAAGCCATGGACGCTTCTGTCGACGATGTTGCGGGAGCGGAAGATGTGCTGAAGGCCTATCGCACTGCCCTGGAAGCACGCGATGCCGACGCGATGTCCGCGCTCTTCGCGGAATCGTCCGCAATTTTCGAAAACGGCAAGGCAGAGGGTAGCTTCGCAAACTATATGGAGCATCATCTCGGCCCCGAGCTTCATGCGATCAAGAGCTTCACCTTTTCCGATCCGACGCTGACCGTGACGCGTATGGGGCATATGGCTTATGGCTATGAAACTTACGGGTATCGGATCGAGCTGGAGGATGGGCGCGTATTCGATCGTGATGGTGTTGCGACATCGGTACTCTCGCACGATGCTTCGGGCTGGAAAATTGTGCAGTACCATTCGTCATCGCGAGCACCGCGGAACTGAAAGTAAAAGCTGGGAGGGTAGCGAAGCTTGGTGACGCGTTCGGTAAAGCTGCGCCTGCATGTGCTGGGCAGCAAGATTCACAAGTGGCTGGCGATTTTGGTCGGTCTTCAGGTTCTATTGTGGATGGGAACCGGTGCCTTGATGTCGTTTCTCGATATCAAGGAGGTTCGCTCCGAGCACGTCGTTTCGCGTGAACCACAAGCGCTGTCTGCCGACGCCCCGCTCCCTGCCTGGGTCGCAAACAAGGGCAACCTTGCTGCTGTGACGATGCGTTCGCTCGATGGCGAAGCGGTAACAGAGATCCAACTGATCGACGGAAGCGTTAGCCTGCACGATCCGGCGACCGGGCGAAAACTCTCGCCAATCTCGGCTGAGACAGCGAAATCGGTTGCCCTGCGCGCCTGGACTGGACCTCGAACGACGATCGAGTCCGCGCGACTTGTTGACGAGCCAGTGGGGACAGAATTTCGCGGACCTTTTCCGGCTTGGCAGGTCACATACGGGGACGAGGCTTCCACACGCATCTATGTCGATGCTTCGAGTGGTACAGTCGGGGCGGCACGCAGCGATACCTGGCGCCTGTTCGATTTCATCTGGGGCTTGCACATCATGGATTGGACCCAGCGTGACCGCATCAACAGCTGGTGGCTGCTCCTGTTTGGTATAGGCGGCACGGTCATGGCCCTGTCGGGCTTTGTTCTCCTTGCAAACCGAATGCCAAGGCTGCGGGTTAGAAAGAGGTAGCCGACAAACCTGCGGCGCTCGAATGGTGGCTCAGACGGTCCTGGCTGTGGTAAAACGCACCAGAACCAGGGTCACTCCGGGAACAATCACCCACATGGCTATCGGTACGAGCGCCAAGCCTAAAACAGGGTCGATCGGCATCAATCGGCTATATCGCCACGCGAAGACACTATCGGGCGGTAACGATGTGGCGATCAGTTCTACCAACACCGCAACGGCGAGACCGAAGCCGAAATAGGTAAAATATGCAGATTTGCGCGAGCTGGCCCACCAATCAGCTCCGCCAATGAAAACGGCTAGGCGATGAGCTGCCAACAGGATGACCCCATCGCCCAGGCTGGCAATCCCACAACGGATCGTCTGTTGGTAGGAAGTCAAACTACCTGATTCAAAGAACGGCATCTGGTAGCTTTCCCAGACAAACGAAATCAGGGAGCCGAGAATCAGGAAAAGCCAAGTCGTTCGTCCCATCGCCCATTAGCGTGTCCCGAGGGCCGTTAACCGTCAACTACAAGTTGATCGGATTGGCTACTTCGGTGCTGCCCGAGCCTGTCTTTCTTTAGATAATAGACGAACAATGGTTTGGGAGATCGCGTTTTATGCCGAACGTGTCGGATCTGCCGAGCGCTCAGAGCCCCTCGACCTTCTCGTGCCGCTCGGTGTCACATTGGCTGTGATCGCCGAGAGCTTCGATAACCTTGCAATCCGCTGCGGCCCCACCGCCGCAAGCTTTGGCGATACGCTCCAGCTCTTTTTCGAGAGATGTGAGTTGCGCGATGCGCTGTCGGACAAGCGCAAGCTGCGTTTCAGCGATCTCGTTCGCCGTAGAACAATCCATCGCTGGGGTCGTTTGAAGCTGTAGCATCTCGCGAATGGCATCCAGAGAAAAGCCCAAATGGCGAGAATGCTTAATGAAGCTGATGCGCTTTACATCATCTTCGCGGTACATTCTCTGCCCGCCGGCGCTGCGCTCGGGTTTCGTCATTAGTCCCACGCGCTCGTAGTAGCGTACCGTCGTGATCTTCACGCCGGATCGCTTCGAAAGCTCCCCAATTGATATAGATTTCATAGACTTACCATTTCTCGCTTGAAGCTACAGTCACTGTAGCTTGTATCAAGCTGCCTGTCATTACGACTCGGGAAGAAAGAACAATGTCAGGCTGCTGCGAAGAGAAAGTGTTCGATGGGCTGTCACCGGCCTACAAGCGGGCCTTGATCATAGTGATCGCGATCAATGCGACCATGATCGTTATCGAGATGTGGGCCGGTATGGCCTCCGGCTCGCAAGCTCTGAAAGCCGATGCCCTCGACTTCGCTGGGGACGCCGCGACTTATGGCCTTAGCCTGGCTGTGATCGGCGCATCCATTCGAACCAGAGCTATGGCCTCCTTGATCAAAAGCGGCTCGCTCGCGCTTATCGCCATCACAGTTCTTGGAATGACAGCGTTGCGGTTTGCAGAAGGCGTGCCGCCCGAAGCGCAGACCATGAGCTTGGTCGCACTGCTCGCGCTCGGCGCGAATGTTGCAAGCGTCATCATCCTGCTCAAATGGCGCGACGGCGACAGCAATGTCCGCTCGGTCTGGCTGTGTTCGCGTAATGACGCGATTGGCAATGTCGCCGTGATCGTCGCGGGCCTTCTTGTCGCCGCGACCGCGAGTGCTTTGCCGGATTTGCTCGTGGCAATCATGCTGGCAGGCTTGTTCCTCCGGTCGTCCATCGCCATCGCGCGGCAGGCGATGTCTGAGCTTAGGTCTGAGCGCCTTCATCTAGAAAGAGGGGAAAGCCGATGACCATCATGGCAAAGGAACAGATCCTCTCGTTGATCGAAATCGAAAGAGCCGCTTTCGAAAAGGCAAAACAGGTAGGCAATTGTGACGCGGCGTGGAGGGCACTTGGGCGCGAGCACATCCTCGGTCAGGCATTTTTCTGGCAGCATATCCGATCGCATATTGCGATGCTCAGGTTTGCTCTCACACAAGGGGAGATCGGCGAAGCTCTCGGACAGTTCGTGCGACTGGTTCTGGCGCCGCTCGGCAATATTACGGGCAGGCTGCCTTGGGGTAACACGGGACGGTCCAACGTTAATGCCTTCACGCCGATGCCGTACCCGGATGACCTTGCAGAAATATTCTCGCTACCTGACCAGGTCCATAGGCGATAACGACATGAGCAAACTCCCAAACAACCTTGCCAGAATAGTTTCTTGCACCATGCGCGCCGAAACCCTAGTAGCGGCGCCGTAATGCGACGTCTTATCTTGCCTTTTCTTGCGTTTGTCGCGCTCCTTTTCAGCAATCTGCTGATGGTGCCCGATGTGCATGCCGAACAGGGAGAGACGTTTGCGCACGCCGCCGACCATGTCTACGCGCATGGCGCAGAGCACTTCGATGCCGACGTCCCTGATGATGATCAGACCCGGCAGGACCACGCGGGTGGCCACCATCACAATTGCAGTTTCAATTTGAGCGAAGTTGGCAACCTCGTATCAAACGCTTTCTGGCATCGAGAAACGTTGAAGCGACCGCTGCGTGTAGCATCCCTGGCGTCGCGCATGCCGTCCGTACCCAAACAGCCCCCGAAGGCCTGACCGAGACCTTTTTTGTGGCGAGCGCAATCTCGCTCGCCAGGTTTCAGTCAGGAGATACGAAATGCGGTGCATTGCACTGGCCGCGGCACTTATGGCCGCGTCCATCGGCTCGCAAACATGGGCACAAAACACGATTACGCTCGACGAAGCGCTTGAACGCGCTGGCGTTGGTACAGGCGCGGAAGACGCAGCCTCTGTCAATCCGAGGGTCTACGGGCCTTTAGCGGAGGAAGAAGCAGCGCGCGCAGCCATCACGCAGGCGCGGCTGCGACCCAATCCGGAGCTGAGCTTCGAGGCGGAGAATGTCGCGGGAACCGGAGCGTTTTCCGGTCTCCAGTCCAGCGAGTATACGCTGGGCTTCGCACAGCAGATCGAGCTTGGCGGGAAGCGCCGCGCGCGCATCGGAAGCGCGGAAGCATCGGCGAGGATTGCTGGGGTTCGCCGGGATATGTCGACCGCTGAACTCGCGCTGGCCGTGAGAGAGCGCTACATTGCGGCAGTCGCCGCTGGACAACGCGTCGAACTCGCGCGTGAAATCGTCGAGCGCAATCGCGAACTTGCGCGTATCGCAACCGTGCTGGTCGAGGTCGGGCGAGAGCCTCCTTTACGGGCCATGCGAGCCCAGGCATCGCTTGCCGAAGCGGAAGCGCAATTGCAGGCTGCCGAAGCTGACGAGATTGCTTCGAGCCAGGCCCTCACTGCGCTGTGGGTGCCCACAGAAGAACCCTGGCGTGTCGCGTCTTCTTTCCCTGACATTAGCCCACCCGTCGCTCCGAATGATGCATCTGATCCGCTGCCGTTGCGGTTGGCAGGTGCTCGCACCGAACTCGCGCAGGCTGAGATCGCTCGCGAACGATCGCTTCGTGTGCCGGACCCGAGTGTCATGGCAGGAGTGCGGCGCTTCGAAGGCAGCAACGACCAGGCCTTTATTGTCGGCGTTACGATCCCGCTTCCTTTCGGCAACCGCAATCAAGGCAATATCGCTGCCGCCGAAGCGCAGGCGCGTGCTGCGCAGGCACAGGAAGCGATTGTCGAAGCCGATTATCGACTGGAATTCGAGCGCACCCTGACGCTTTATCGTTCTGCCGAGACAAGGGTTGAAACCTTGTCACGCGCGAGCCTTCCGCAAGCCGAGGAAGCGCTTCGACTGGTCGAGATTGGATACCGCAATGGGCGGTTTCCACTGATCGAAGTTCTGGCCGCCGCCGAGGCGCGGGATGCCATCCGTGAAAACTTGATACAGGCAGAAGAGACGCGAGGCGTACTTGCCGCCCGCCTCATCTGGCTCACTGCAGAGTGAGGTCCATTCCCATGAAACGTAACATTCTCATAGCCGTCGCGGTCGTTCTTCTCGCGACTGCCGCCATTTGGGCCTTCTGGCCTAATGATTCCGAGGACCATTCCGAAGACGAGCACAGCGAGGTTGCCGATGCCCCAGAAGGGATCGTGCCGATCAGCGACCAGCAGATCGAAGCCTCGTCGATCGATATCGAGACGGTCGAGGCAGGCTCCGCCACCGAGTTGGTGTTCCCGGCGACCGTTGCCGCCGCTCCGAACGCGAGCGCGCGGATCGACGCGCGTGCATCCGGAGTTGTTCGCAGCGTCAACAAGACGCTTGGCGACTATGTCCGTAAGGGCGAGACGATCGCGAGTATCGAGAGTGCCGATGCCGCCGCTCTTGCATCGCAAGTCGCGGCAGCACGAGCGCGCGTGGGTGAATTGTCAGCGCTCTATGACCGTGAGCGCCGGCTGTTCGAAGCGAATGTGACGGCGCGGCAGGATCTCGAAGCTGCGCAGGCCAACCTCCAGGTCGCGCGAGCAGAATTGTCGCGGGCGCAGGCGGCTGCCGCCGCCGCAGGCGTTGGTGGCAACGGACGCTCGCTTGCCGTGACCAGTCCGATTTCCGGCCAGGTCACAAGCGCCCAAATCGTGCTCGGAGCCTATGTCTCTGCTGGCGATGAGCTGTTTCAGGTCGTCAATGCCAGTGGGTTGCAGGTGCAAGTGGCGCTACCCGCCAATGATGCGGCAAGGATCAGTCCTGGCGATGAGGCCACGCTCGAATTGGGGCAGGGCCGCGAGATCGGAGGGCGCGTGCGTTCGGTAACACCCGCACTCGATCCGGAGAGCCGCAGCGCTACCGCTATCATTGCGCTGCGGGGAGGGGTGCCGGAACTGCGTCCGGGCGCGTTCTTGCAAGCCCGGATCCGACCGTCGGATGAGGCCGATGTTGCCGCGATTTCCGTTCCGGAAGAGGCTGTGCAGATGGTCGAAGGCCGCCAGGTCGTCTTCGTTCGCATGGCAAGCGGATTCCAGGCAATGCCGGTGACGACCGGGGCAAGGTCAGCGGGGCGTATCCAGATAAGGTCGGGCCTGCGAGAGGGTCAGAGGATCGCCACTCGGAACGCATTCCTCTTGAAGGCCGAACTCGGAAAGGAGGAAGCCGAGCATGGCCATTGATAGTCCTTCTCCGCTCGCGCCCGACCAGCAGCACCGATCAGGAATGATCGGTTCTATCCTCGATCTGTCGGTTCGCTACCGTTGGGCAGTTGTGGTTATCGCTCTCGGCGTCGCGATCTGGGGTGCATTCAACCTCGCGCGTCTGCCGATCGATGCGGTGCCCGACATCACCAATGTGCAAGTGCAGATCAACACCGAGGCTCCGGCACTCTCTCCCTCGCAAATCGAAACGCAGGTTACCTTCCCGGTCGAAACCGGCATGGCGGGTATCGAAGGGCTGGAGATGACCCGCTCGATCTCTCGCAACGGGTTCAGCCAGGTAACCGCGATTTTCGAGGAGGGCACCGACCTCTATTTCGCGCGGACGCAGGTGGAAGAAAGGCTTGCTACACTTGCCGCCTCGCTGCCTGAGGGTGCCGAACCTTCGATGGGGCCAATCTCCACCGGGCTCGGTGAAGTCCTGATGTACACCGTCGAGTTCGATGGGGCCTACGGCAACGATACGCCGAGCGGCGGACCGATGGGATGGCAACCCGATGGAAGCTTCGTCACCGATGACGGTGAGGTGCTGGATACCGAGGTGGCGAGAGCGGCATACCTGCGTACTGTTCAGGACTGGATTGTAGCTCCGCTCATGCGATCGGCCGATGGAGTTGCGGGCGTCGATACGATTGGTGGCTACGTAAAACAGTATCTTGTGCAGCCCGATCCAGATCGCCTCGCGGGCTACGACGTTTCAATCGAGCAGGTCATCACGGCGCTTGAAGCCGCGAACCAAGCCGAAGGTGCGAACTTCGTCGAGCGCGCAGGGGAGGCCTTGCTCGCCCGGGTCGATGCACGGCTGGGTACCGTTGAAGATATCAAACAGGCCGTTGTCGCGACACGCGAGGGCATTCCCATTCGCGTGGCCGATATTGCCACGGTTGAAGTGGGCGGTGATCTGCGAACAGGCGCAGGTTCGCTCAACGGTGAAGAGGCAGTCATCGGCACAGTGTTGATGCGCGCGGGCGAAAATAGCCGCACGGTCGCCGCCGGTGCCGCCGAGCGACTGGAAGAAGTGCGCGGGTCGCTGCCCTTAGGAGTGACGGTGGAAATCGTCTACAATCGCTCCACTCTGGTGGACGCGACGATCAGGACTGTGCGCAACAACCTGACCGAGGGTGCGCTGCTGGTCATCGTGATCCTGTTTCTGCTGCTCGGCAATATTCGTGCCGCGATCATAGCCGCACTGGTGATCCCGCTTTCTATGCTGATGGCAGCCATTGGCATGAACCGGCTGGGCGTATCGGGCAATCTGATGAGCCTTGGCGCGCTCGATTTCGGGCTGATCGTCGATGGCGCCGTCATCATCGTTGAGAACAGTATCGCCCGTCTTGCCGCCAGGCAGGAGCATGAGGGCCGTCTGCTAACCCTGTCGGAGCGGCTCGTCGAGACACGCCTTGCCGCACAGGAAATGATCAAACCGACGGTCTATGGGCAAGCGATCATCCTGCTTGTCTTCGCCCCCTTGCTCACCTTCAGCGGGGTCGAAGGCAAGACCTTTTCGCCCATGGCCATCACCGTGATGCTCGCGCTGGCATCGGCCTTCATCCTCTCGCTCACCTTTGTGCCGGCAATGATTGCACTTTTGCTGAATAAAAAGGTGAGCGAGACGGAAATGAAGCCGATCCGCTTGGCCAAAGAGCGCTATGGGCCCCTGCTACGCAAGGCGCTCGCTCGCCCGTGGCCGGTAATCGGGACGGGTGTAGGAGTATTTGCACTCGCGGCGCTGGTCTTCACCTTTCTGGGGAGTGAGTTCACGCCGCAGCTCGATGAGAGGGATTTGGCGGTTCAATCGCTGCGTATACCTTCAACCCCGCTCGAGCGTTCACTCGATATGCAAAAGCAGGTCGAAGGCCGTCTCAAGCAGTTTCCGCAGGTCGAACTGGTCTTCTCCCGGACCGGGACGGCCGAAGTCGCGACCGATCCGATGCCGCCGAATATCTCGGACGCCTATGTCATCCTCAAGCCGAGAAACGAGTGGCCAGACCCCTCGCTTTCCAAGGATGATCTCGTTAGCGAGATGGAAGAAGCGCTCGGCGACCTCGTCGGCAATCTCTACGAATTCAGCCAACCGATCGAACTGCGCTTCAACGAACTGATCGCCGGTGTGCGCGGTGATGTCGCCGTGAAACTTTATGGTGACGATCTCACCGCCATGACGTCTTCGGCCAACGAAGTTGCGGCGATCCTTAATGGTATAGAGGGCGCAGCCGACGTGAAGGTTCAGCAGGTCTCGGGTTTCCCAACGCTCGACATCGCGTTCGACCGAGCGACAATCGGCCGATACGGACTGACGGTAGAAGATGTGGCGCAGTCGGTGGCTGTGGCGCTTGGTGGCCGTGAAGCCGGACTGGTGTTCGAGGGTGACCGCCGGTTCGATATCGTGGTTCGGTTGTCCGATGCCGATCGCAACGATTTCGATCAGCTCGGAACCTTGCCGATCGCACTCCCGAATGGAGACAGCGTTCCATTGCGCGCGGTTGCAGACTTCGAGGTGGTTGACGGTCTCGCGGAAGTTCGGCGAGAGCAGGGCCGCAGATTGGTAATCGTTTCCGCCAATGTGCGCGAACGCGACCTCGGTTCCTTCGTCAACGAGGCCCAGGCGGAAGTGGCGGCAAACGTCGATCTGCCGTCGGCCTCGTTCATCGAATGGGGCGGGCAATACCAGAACCTGCAGCAGGCACAGCAACGCCTCTTCATCGTGGTTCCGCTCGCTTTCGCGGTGATCCTTTTGCTCCTCTATGCGGCAGTGGGGAGTTGGACGTCAGCCTTGGCGGTGTTCAGCGCGATCCCGCTGGCTTTGGCCGGCGGTGTGTTTTTCCTCGCGCTTCGCGGCATGCCGTTCTCGATTTCCTCAGCCGTGGGCTTCATCGCTTTGTCCGGCGTGGCCACGCTCAATGGCCTCGTGATGATCACTGCCATCAAACAACGTTTGGAGCGGGGGCTGGAGCTGAGCGATGCGATCGTCGATGGTGCCCTGGCGCGTCTTCGCCCGGTCCTGATGACAGCGCTCGTCGCGTCGCTTGGTTTCGTCCCCATGGCACTGGCCACCGGGACTGGAGCCGAAGTGCAGCGACCGCTCGCTACCGTGGTGATCGGCGGCTTGATTACCGCAACCGCGCTGACGCTGTTCGTTCTACCCGCCATTGTCAGCCTGATCTTTAGGAAGACATTGCAGCAAGCAGCCGCTCCGGATGATGGCGAGACCATCGAAGCGCCGTCTCGTCCGCTGCAAGAAACGTGACGCAAGGCGAGAAGTTGGATTGAAGGTGAAAAAAGATGAGAAAATTCAAGATAGCAGTAGCGCTCGCCGGCCCTGGCATGATGGTCGGTCCGGCCCTGGCACAAAACGATGTCACACCAGCGCCTCTCGCCGGAGTCTGGAGCCTAGGGGAAACGGCGTCGTGCGAATCCGGTCCGGCATGGGTATTCTTTGCAGATGGCTATTACGCAGAAGTGCAGCTTCCGGACGGAGCGCCTGCTGCCCTGCGTATCTGGCGGGATGAGGGCGATGCAATCGCCTATACCCACGCGCATATGCCATTCGCAGGGCACGAACGGCCGATGAGGGTTCGTCATCTCACCATCGAAGAGCGCAGTTCCGAGCGGTTGGTCACGCGCAATTATCGCGGTGTGGCGCGTATTTTCCATCGCTGCCCGGCCACGTCGCTCAAAGCGCCCAAAGGGCAGAGCGGGCATTGATTGAAAATTGCTCACCGCTACCGGCTTGCACGTGTGAGACTGAGGTTGGGGAGTACGATTTAGGAGGTTCGGAATGAGCGGCGAAGGCGAGCTGCATCTTGAAACCGCAGACAAGCGAAGAACGCTATGGGTCGTTCTCTGGCTCAATGTCGCGCTGGCCGTAGGCTTCTTTATTTTCGGCTATTTCGCCGACTCGAACGCCCTCATCGCCAATGGACTGGACAACTCCTCTGACGCCCTCGTCTACGTCCTGAGCCTCCTCGCGCTTACACGAACACGCACATGGAAAAGAAACGCCGCGCGCTTGTCAGGCATTCTTCTTCTCGTGCTCGCAGGAGGCGTGATCGCCGATGCTATCCGACGTTTTGTGGAGGGATCGGAACCGGGCGGCATCATGATGATGGCCATGGCCGCGGTTGCTGCGGTGGTGAACCTAGTTTGCCTTCGCCTGCTTCAGAAGCTGCAGCAAAAGGACGTCAACTTACGCGCTGCAACAACCTTCAGCTTTAACGACTTCGTCGCCAACGGTGGCATTATTCTGGCAGGGATCATTGTCATGCTGACAGGCTCGAACTGGCCCGATCTTGTTGTCGGTGTCGCCGTTGCGGGGATCGCTCTTTACGGCGGCATCGATATCCTGCGAGACGCGCATATGGATAAGCACGATGAAGAGGGGACGGAACATCACAGGGGTGATGCGTTCCGCGAGCCATGAGGCGCTAGCGAAGTCGGTGACCCGACAATCGAGATAAATTCCACTGCACGAAGTGCGCTTCGCGACTATCGCGGCCAGTACTTCAGTGTTCAGTGTGGTTCAGCGAGGTCACTCAAAGCACCATGGGACCAAGACAGGCATGCTCGGCGCTGGCTGAAATTGTTTAGCTCGCGGTCTGGCTTACGCGCGTGGGAAACATCGGTTCTTCTGCCGAGTTTTGACATGGTGGACGGTCCATCAAGGGGCAGGAGCCCTGCCGTAATGAAGGTGAGATGCCGGCCAATTTATACTAGGGAATCGGTTCGTCGCGGAGGATGAACTGGTTACCGCAACCACCGGTGGTTGGGGGTATCGCTGGGGGTATTTTCGGGACGGAGAAATAAAGGGTCTTTGTTTATCAGGGGCTTATGCACTCCTTCTCGTTCCCTCCTCCGCTACCAAATTCGATATCTTGTATGATCAGCCGCTTGGCTCCATGATCGCGATATGACGATGAGGCATATCGCTGTCATATTGGGCGCGTTGTTCGCGCTTGCGATATGCGTTGCGGCCTATGTGCTTTTGATCAAGGTTCCGATCACATCCTATCCGGTGCCGCCACGCTCGGATGCAGCCGCGACAGTGCCGGATGAGAAATCGGTCATCGTGGCGCCAGTCAGCATCCCGCTTTCGGACATCAGAAGGCAGCTGGAGAATGATGTTCCGCGGCAACTTTGGTCGATCAATCGCCGGCTGGAGGAGTGCGTTCCGCGCAAGCAGGTCCGTGTGCTTGGCCAGAACATCACGCGCACACCGAAGGTCAGTTGCACAATAGTCGGCAATGTGCGGCGGGGGCGGATCACGCTTGGAGGCAGTGGCAATATGCTGGTCGCCCGTTTCCCGATCAGCGCAACCATCAGGGCTGAAGATATCGGCGGGATCATCAAACGCGAGACCGCGACCGGCTCTGCAACGGTTGAGTTGCGGGCGCGACTGTCCGTGAACCGTGACTGGCGTGCGCGGGCCAATGTCGATCTGTCCTATCGCTGGCGAAAGGAGCCGGGGATCGATTTTCTGGGGCAACGGATCAGATTTACCGACCGCGCGAACAGCGAGCTTCGACCAATCATCGCGACGATAGAAAAAAGCCTGGAGCGGCAGATTGGCAGGACGGATGTCCGTTCTCAAGTCGCCGATGTGTGGTCGCAGGCTTTCTCGGTTGAATCGCTCAATGCCCAGAACCCTCCGGTCTGGATGCGGATCGAGCCACAACAGGTTGGCATGGGGGCGTTTCGCGTCTCTCGTGGGCGTATCACTACCGATGCTATGGTCGTCGCCGACACACGCATTGTGGTGGGTGAGAGGCCCGAGGCTCCGGCATCGACGCCTTTGGGACAGAATGCATCGGTTGATACGCCTCCCGGCTTCAACGCCACGATCCCGGTTTTTGCCGATTACGCCCAGTTGGAACCTGTCATACTACGCGCGCTGCGGAAACTGGCGGATCGCGGTGTTGAATACGAGAATCTCGGTCGTTTGGATGTCGAATTCGAGAGCGTTCGGCTCTATGCCACCGGGGAGGGGCGCATAGCGGTTGGCGTCTCTGCGAGGGTTAAGCCCATAGGGCAAAGGACGGGTGGTATCTGGAGCGAAACAAGCGGCGAAATATGGTTGACCGCCACGCCCGTAACCCAGTCGGACAGCCAGGTGTTGAGGGTCGAAAACCTCAAGATCTTTGGCGATATGGATCGCACAACGGGCGATTTGCTTGTTCGTTTGATCAGCGGCCCGGAAATGACCGTCGAAATCGAGAAGGCCCTCGTTGAGGATTTCAAGAAAGATTATGACGAGGTGATCGAGAAGGCGCGTGTCGGCGCATCATCGATCCAGCTCAAGGGGATCGAGCTGAGGTTCGACATTGCCGATATCGAGCATGGTCCGGTTCAGGCGACAGGTGATGGCCTTTACATGCCGGTCCGCGCATCGGGCTCGGTTCGTGTGCGGCTCGACTAGGGTTCCGCAGTTTCTTCCGCCTCTGAGAGGGCCAGGATGTAGTCGGTCAACGCGTCGATCTCTTCGTCCTCGAGCAGGCCTTCCCACGGCGGCATCGCCTCCGACATTCCAACCGCTGTTCCTCCCTTGGCGATTGCCATGCGGACCTGCGAACGCGAACGACCGGCGAAGTCGTCGGAATGAAAGTCGCTGGGTGCAGCGCCGACGACTTCGAGCAGCAGTTCGGCATCCGGTCCATCGCCTCTGCCGGTCTCGCCGTGGCAACGTGCGCAATTTGTGACGTAACTCTCGCGAATGTCGTTTTCTGTCAGGGCGGTAGCTGCAGCGGCTGCAGCGGCTTCTCCGCCGCCGATGCTGGCTTCTTCGGCACCATCTCTGCGCACCAGTTCGACAATTGCGCCATTGGGTGACGAGGATGACCCCATAACGGTGATCAGGATGCGATCATCGGGTGTCTGGATGATAGAGGTGAAGCCGCGCTGGGCATATTTGTCGGCCTGACCGAGCGTGTCGACATTCTCGGTTATCTCGTCGATCGCGCGCATCGCCCAGAACTTGCCCGAATAATTGTCACCGAAGATGTATTTCCCGTCGAGTTCGGGCCAACGCGAACCGCGATAGACGATGCCGCCAATGATCGAACGGTCGTAGGCTGTGTGGCGATAGGTGTAGGTCGGACCTTTTTCCTCACCAATGATGGTGGCCGGTGGCTCGGTTGTGGTCCGTTCGCGGCCCTCGATGTAAGGGAACTGATAGTTCTTGCCCCCTTCGATAACGTTGACTTCTTCCCACACCGTTGATCCGACATCGCCCGCCCAGATGCTGCCATTTGCCGGGTCGAATGCGAAGCGGAACGGGTTGCGCAGACCGAGCGCGTAGAATTCTCCCAACACCCCTTCCTGATCGGCGAACGGGTTGTCGAGCGGGATGTAGTAGCCCTGTGTGCGGCCATTCTCCGGCTGGCGCGTTATGGCGCGTGATATATCGCCGCCCTGTTGAAGCACGTCGATCCGCAGGATTCCACCTGTCAGCGTTGTATCGATGGTCTGCTGTTTGTCAGGCATGTCCATCTCTCCCAGCGAAAGATAGAGCATGCCGTCGGGGCCAACCTCGACATGTCCGCCATTGTGGTATTGCGACGGAGGACGTTCCAATTCGATCAGGTTGGTTTGGGACGCGAGGATCGTCTCAGGATCGCCCGAGCTCAGATCGAAACGCGCAAGGTAGTTGGTTTGGGCCTCTGCGGTCCAACTGGTGAAGTAGACATAGACGAAGCCGCGTCCGTCCTCGCCAAACCGTGGATCGAAATCGAAACCCATCGCGCCGTTTTCGAGATTTACCTCGCCAACCTGCCTGGCAAAATCGACCAGCAGTTCTTTGGTCCCATCATCGGGATAGCCGATCCGGTAGAGACGGCCCGCGCGTTCCAGCACCAACATTCGATCGGTCGTGCCCGGCTGCATCCGGATCATGATCGGCTGGAGCAACTGTGTCTTTGTGTTGACCGGAACGGTCACCCAGTCACCATCAACCGAGACATTTTGGCTTACGCGAAATTCGGCCACAGCATCGCGGAACTCCTGGCTTTTGACATAGGCTGCTGCGGCGGCGAGCGGCAGGAGTGTGATGAGGATGGCGAGCCAGGCGAAAGGGGTTTTGAGCAACGCGAACAGTGCCAGGACGACGGCTTTCAACCGGGCGATCGGCGTTTCTCCGTCATTTTCGCCCCGGATCGCATAATACAGGCAAAACAGAACAACGCCGACGACGAACGCGCCCACGAGCAGCTGATGCGGAAAGACGCTGCTGCTGGTCAAAAACAGCGCGAGCGAACCGATCCCCCAGGCGGTGCCCCAGCCATAGATCTGGACCGCTGTCCGCCTTGCCGATTCGGGCAAGCGCTTCGAACGGATGAAGGCCAGCAGGACAAACACCACGAGGCTTGCGCCGAGCAGGTAGCTTGCCGTTGTCACCACGTCGTTGGTCGATAGTTCGACAACCGGAAGCGGCAGGATTACCCGGATCAGCACATGGGTTGCATCTGCCAGCAACGCCCCCGCCGCCAGCGAGATGGCGACAATCACCATGCCGATCAAAATACTCGATATTCTTTGCATAAGTCTCGCTACACTCTTGTCTTTTTGTCGCATTAACCCTTTTGGTCGCGCTTGCGAATAGCCGAAAGCGGCGAAAACCCCGAAAATGCAGGTCGGCAGGATCGATTGGTGCTCAACGAAAAGAAGATGCAACGAATTGGGAACAGGTCCCGGGCGGGCTGTGCGGTGTTTCTCGCGAGTGCGGCTGGCCTGGCGGCTACTCCGGCAATCGCTGAGGATGATACGTCTGACGAGATCGTGGTGCAGGCTACGCTCGATGACCCGTCGAGCGAGACGAACTCAGCAGTTAAGTCGCTGGATGCCGCAGAAATCAACTCTGCGGCGCCGGCCTCAGTGGTCGAGAACCTCGCGCTCCTCCCTGGCGTTGTCGCGTTCGAAAAAGGCGGCGTTGGCAGTGGCACCTATCTTTCGATCCGTGGTGGAGAACCCAATTTCGGGCTGGTCGTGATCAATGGCGTGCGGGTGGACGATCCGCTCAATTCTTCGGGCGGAGGTTTCGATTTTTCGCTGCTTGAACCGTCGGTTGTACGCGGGTTGCAGATCGTGTCGGGTGCGCAATCAACGATCTACGGCGCCGATGCCTTGTCTGGTGTTGTTAGTGTTGAAACGGGCGCGCGCGCGCGCGAGGGCATTGGTGGTCTGCGAAGCGGCTTCGGTACCGGCGGTCGCTACGAGATCGGCGGCCATTTGGCGCTTTCCGGTAGTGCCGGTGAGGCCACGCTTGCAGCCGGACATTCCGACAGCGATGGTTTTCTCGCCGGTAGCAGCAACCGGCGTTTCAACGTGCTGTTTTCTGCCAAGCCTGATTTGGGACCAGATCTTGCGCTCGACGTGTTCGGGATGATCGCGACGATCGAAAGCGATGGTTTTCCCGAGGATAGCGGCGGCCCCGACCTTGCGGTGCTTCGGCAGTTGGAAGAGCGCGATCGCCAGCAACTGGCGGTTGGCGGCACATTTGCAGCGATGCTGACCCCGGCGCTTACCGCGCAAATCCGCACCGGCTATTCGCGCAGCGACTTCGAGTCCAACTCGCCCGGTATTGCGCCGGGTGTTCTCGATGGCGTCCCGCCAATCGTCACCGACAGCAGGTTCGAGCGGTTCGAAACGGTCGCAAGTCTTGCGCTTCGACCAACCGATTGGCTTGTCGTCCAAACAGGCGCTTCGTTCGTCGATGAAACGGGATACAGCACTGGCGAGGTCGATTTTGGTTTCTCAATACCGACCGAGTTTTCGATTTCGCGAGACATGCCTGGCCTGTTTGCGACTTTCGTGGCCGAAAGCGCAGAAGGCTTCAGTTTCTCCGCAGGCCTGCGCGTAGATTGGCCTGAAGATGGTTTGGCACGCTGGACACCGCGATTGGGTGTTCGCGTACCCGTCGCGGATAGCGGAGTGTCGTTGTTCGCCAACTACGCGCGAGGGTTCAAACGGCCAAGCCTGTTCGCGCTTGGTTATCCGCTGATTGCTAACCCAAATCTGGAAGACGAGCGCAGCGAGACTGCTGATATCGGGATCGAGTATGGCTCTGAGGATGGCCGTTGGAGTGGTTCGATTGCGGGATTCCAGTCGGTTTACCGCAACCTGATCGACTTTGACCCGCAACTCTTCACCAATGTGAACCGCAACAGGGTTACGGTTAAGGGCGTCGAGACATCGCTGTCGCGGACCGCCGGACCGGTTTCGGCACGGGCAGCGCTTACATATCAGTCAGCGCGATCGGAAGACGGAGCGCAGCTGCGATTTCGGCCCAACTGGACCGGGCGGCTGTCACTTCGCTGGCAAACTTTGCCCCAACTGGCTCTGTCCGCTCATGGCGAGTTTTCGAGCAGTTTCACTGATTCCTCGGTTCCGACAGGTTTCGTCAGGAATGCTGGATACCAGATCCTGTCGATGGATGCCGAGTGGGCGGTTGCCGATGGAGTTGTTCTAACCGGCAGCGTGCGCAACCTGGGTGATGCGCGTCTCGAGCGGACCGCTGGGTTTCCCGAACCGGGGCGCAACGTATTTTTGGGCCTGCGCGGCGAGTTTTGAGGTCGCTCCGTTAGAGCAACGGACGGTGTGATGTATCGAGATATGAGTCAGGTCCGGCGCGGAGCCGCAGAACTTCCTCCAATTCGACATGCTTGGGACGCTGCGCCCGTGCTTTCAGAACTTGATTGACTTTCCAGGCCAGAAATTTGGGATCGAAGGGCTTGCGTATGTAGTCCTGCGCCCCCTGATACAGCGCTTGTAATTCGTCTTCGGCGCCGGTGATGGCGGTGAACATGATCACGGGTAGGTCATACAGCTTTGCCGAACTGCGCAATGCCCGCAGGACTTTCGATCCCGATAATCCGGGCATATCCTGGTCAAGCAACAGGAGGTCAGGTCGCTTCCACTTGACCAGCTTGAGCGCTTCCTCGCCGTCGACAACCCAGCCGCAAGCGTGGCCCGCCGCGATCAGCACCTCGGATGCCATCTCGGCAATCATCTCGTCATCATCGATGATCAGTATATGGGCCATGTCTATGCTCCCTTTTTCGGCGCGGTTCCGTCGTAGCGTATCCGCCGAAATACGGCCTAAAGGCTGTGCTAGGGATTGCTACGAGGGTGCATCGTGCTTGCCACGGCGTGCAGGCGGTGGCACTCGCGCGGCATGATCACAGACAGGGTTTTGCCGCTTGGCGGCGTACACAATTTTCGCGACTATGGCGGTTATCCGGTCGCCGGCGGAGGGCGCGTGAGAAGCGGCCTTCTCTATCGCTCCGGTCAACATGTCGACGCAAATGACGACGACCTGACCGCAATCGAGGCGCTGGAGCTGCGTCATGTCGTCGATTTTCGCGGGCGAAGCGAAAGAATGCATTCGCCCTGCCGCCGTCCGGGAAATTTCACTGCCGAAGTGCACTTCTATGAAGGAGAGACCGCTAATCTGGCTCCGCATTTGGAGGCGGCGACGGGCGCGATGGACGAGGATGCCGCGCATGCGGCGATGGAACGCATCTACCGGAATCTTCCCAATCGCGAGCCGGTGCTATGGGTGATGAAGCGCTATTTCGATGTGCTTTCCAAGGGAGAGGGGACGAGCCTTGTCCACTGCCTCGCGGGCAAGGACCGCACGGGTATGGCGGTGGCCTTGCTCCACCATGCGCTTGGCGTGCATCCCGATGATGCGATGGAGGATTTCCTGCTGACAAACACGGCGGGCAATATCGATGCCCGCGTTGCTGCAGGTGCCGATGCAGTGCGGGCACGTTGGGGCAACATTAGCGAGGAAACAATCCGCATATTGATGGGCGTCGATGCTCGATATCTGCATGCGATGCGCAAAGCTGTGGAGGAGGTGCACGGTTCTCTCGACGCCTTCCTTGCCGATGTGCTGGGGGTCGATGAAGCAAAACGCGAAACGTTGCGCTTGCATCTGGTAGAAGCATAACCAGATCAGACTCAACTATACAGACATTGCTCGGTCTGTTCAGCCGAGCCTGAAACGGAACTACTGACATGGCGACCCACCGTACCAAAATGCTCATTATCGGCTCGGGCCCGGCGGGCTATTCCGCCGCGATCTACGGCGCGCGAGCCATGCTGGAGCCGATCGTGGTGCAGGGCCTTCAACCCGGTGGACAGCTGACCATCACCACCGATGTCGAGAACTATCCCGGCTTCAAGGATGTGATCCAGGGTCCGTGGCTGATGGAACAGATGCAGGCGCAGGCAGAGCATGTCGGCACGCGGATGATGTGGGACTCGATTGTCGAGGTCGATCTGGAAGGCGGCTCTCCCTTCCGCGCGGTCGGCGACAGCGGCGACGAATATATCGGCGATACGTTGGTGATCGCGACCGGCGCCCAGGCCAAGTGGCTTGGCGTTCCGGGAGAGCAGGAGCTGGGCGGCAAGGGTGTTTCGGCCTGTGCAACCTGCGACGGATTCTTCTATCGCGGCAAGAAGGTCGTGGTGATCGGCGGTGGCAACACGGCGGTCGAAGAGGCGCTTTACCTGACCAACCATTCGGACGACGTGACGTTGATCCACCGCCGCGACGAGTTACGCTCGGAGAAGATACTGCAGGAGCGCTTGTTTGCATCGGACAAGATCACGCCGCTCTGGAACAAGGCTGTCGAACGCTTTGTTGCGGGCGAGGACGGGGCGCTTGATCATCTCGATCTGGTCGATACTCAGACTGGTGACAAGTCGACGATCAAGGCTGATGGGGCATTCGTCGCGATCGGCCATGCTCCGGCAACCGAGTTGTTCAAGGGCAAGCTACCGATGGATGGCGGTGGTTACCTGCAAGTCGAACCGGGCACGCCCAAGACCGAGATCCCGGGTGTGTTCGCCTGCGGTGATGTGATGGATCACACCTATCGTCAGGCCGTCACCGCTGCAGGAACCGGCTGTATGGCGGCGCTCGATGCAGAGCGCTTCCTTGCGACGCTCGACTACGCCAAAGACGAGGCAACGGCGGTCGAAGCGGCCGAGTAGTCGCTACTCGATATAGCCGAATACGACCGTCGCCGCGTGGAAGATCATCGCGATCAGCACGAGGCTCGATAGCGCGAACAGCACGAAACGGACCATGACCTTGTTCGCGGTCGCCTGCACCAGCGAGTGTGCGATACGCAAGCCCACATAGATCCACGCCAGCAGAGCGTGTTGTCCATCGCCGTGGCCAATCATTGCGAGTAGCAACGCGACCGCGTAGAACAGCGTTGGCTGTTCGTGCAGGTGGTTGTAGTTATGTGCTTTCCACTGGATGTGATCGGGCAGCAGATTGTCGAGATCCTTGCCGGTACCACCCTTCAAATTCGCAGTGTCGATATCGGGTGATTTCGACATCGCCGGAATTCGCGTCGCATACATCCATGCCCACATGATCATCGTCCAGATCATCAATGCGACAACGGGTTTGAGAATGGCAGCTTCGATCATCAAAGGACTCCCGGATCAGCAAAAAGGGTGGCGATTACCGCGCGCACTGCGAGGATCGTCAGGACGATGGTGTAGAGGGTGAACAGCACGATCCGCACCGGCAGCTTGTTGATCAATGCCTGCCACAACGAATGCACGATCCGCAGCGCAACATAGACCCATGCGAGCACTACATCGACAGCGCCCGCGCCCATGACCGCAAGGATCAGGAGGGTGGGGTAGAAGATGGTCGGCTGCTCCATCAGATGGACGAAGTTGTGCGATTTCCACATCACCCTGTCGGGCAGCAGACCCTCAAGATCCTGCCCGCGTACACCGGGGCGGGGCTTGGGTGCATCCTTGCCCATTTTCGAGAGGGCGGGAAAGCGCGTTCCGGCGGTCCAGTAGAGCATGATCAGCGACCACAGGACCAGCACGGCGGCGGGGGCCAGGATTTGAGCTTGCATTGAGTGTCCCTCTGTTTGCGCCGACCCTGCTTTCGAGGCGGTCGATTGTCAAATGCAACTAGTCGCCAGTGGTGATTGTCGCGGCAAAACTTGCCGCATCGGTGTTGCCGCCGGTGAGCATGATGACGGTGTCGCTATCCAGCTCGACCTTGCCCGCGAGTGCCGCTGCAAGTGCCGCTGCGCCGCCCGGTTCGAGCACCAGTTGCAGCTTCGTGAACGCGAAACGCTGGGCTGTGCGGACCTCGTCATCGGTTACCGTCACGCCCGATGGCACACGGCCTTGCAGGACCGACAGGTTGATCGGTTTGGTGGATATGGGCTGCAATGCATCGCAGATCGTCTTGGGGGCATCATCCGCCGCACTCACGATTTCGCCTTTGGCAAGCGCTTGCCCGACCATATCCCACCCCACCGGCTCGACCGGCACGATCTCCGTATCGGGGCAAGCCAGCGACAGCCCCGCCGTCAGTCCGCCGCCGCCGCAACAGGCAACGATCCGCGAGGGGTGCTTGCCCAACTGCTGCGCAATCTCGATTCCTGCGCTGCCTTGTCCCTCGATCACCCAAGGATCGGCAAAGGCATGGACCAGCACCGCCCCCGTTTCCTCGACGATCCCCGCTGCGACCTCATCGCGATCCTCTCCGGGACGGTCATAGAGCACGATCTCCGCGCCCAGCGCTTCGGTTGCCTCCAGCTTCACCTTGGGCGCGTCGCGCGGCATCACGATCGTCGCGTTGATCCCCAGCCGCTTCGCTGCCCATGCGACTCCCTGCGCATGGTTGCCGCTCGAAACCGCGACCACACCGCTTTCGCGCTCATCGTCGGGCAATGCGCTCAGCCGATGCCAGCCGCCGCGTATCTTGAACGCGCCGATGGGTTGCAGGTTTTCGGCCTTCACCCAGCATTGCGTTTCGCCGATCTCGACCGGGAGCAGCGGTGTCGGCGGCAGAATCGCGGCGATCTTGCCCGCGGCTTCCACCACACCCTCGTGAGCCGGCATCCGCTCGATGTTCAGCATTGCGGATACCTTCCTGAACAGATGGACCACATGGACCAGTGTCCTGAAGGAAAAAAACCGGCTTGGCTAAGCGGGTCCATGCGCAATGTATTTCTGGATTGGGGAGGGCAGGTGTCCATGCACGCGATATGCCTTCTCGCTACGAAGTAGGAAAGCCCGGATCGTATTGCGGTCCTAATACTTTTCTCTATGTGAGTCCCCGCCCTTCGGCTGGCTGCTTGCACCAGCCGCTCGGGATAAACTACAGCGGGGACCTCAGGCCGCTGGCGCATCGCATATTTCACTGAGATCCCCGCCTGCGCGGGGAATCGCAAAAGGCAAAACTCTATGTCCACAGTTCTCGTAATCGGTGCCGGAGGCGTCAGCTCGGTCTGCGTCCACAAAATGGCCCAAGTCGCTTCTGGGAACAATGATATCTTCTCCGATATCCACCTCGCCAGCCGGACCAAGGCCAAATGCGATGCCATCGCGACGAGTGTCAAAAGTCGCACCGGTCAGGACATTTCCACTTACGAGATCGATGCCGAGGAAGTCCCGGCGATGGTCAACCTGATCCGGAAGGTTCAGCCCTCGCTGGTGGTCAATCTAGCGCTTCCCTATCAGGATCTGCCGATCATGGACGCCTGCCTCGATGCGGGTGTCGATTATCTCGACACGGCCAATTACGAGCCGAAGGACGAGGCCAAGTTCGAATATAAGTGGCAGTGGGCCTATCACGACCGGTTCAAGGCAGCCGGGATCATGGCGCTGCTCGGTTCGGGCTTCGATCCGGGCGTGACCAGCGTCTTCACCATGTGGCTCAAGAAACACAAGCTCAAGACCATCCGCCAGCTCGATATCCTCGATTGCAATGGCGGCGATCATGGTCAGGCTTTCGCAACCAATTTCAATCCCGAAATCAACATCCGCGAAGTGACCGCACCCGCACGGCATTGGGAAAATGGTGAGTTCATCGAGACGCCGGCTCTGAGCAGGCGTGTCGAATTCGACTTTGAAGCCGTTGGTCCGAAGAACATGTATATGATGTATCACGAGGAGCTGGAAAGCCTCTCCAGGTTCATTCCCGAGCTAGAGCGCGGCCGCTTCTGGATGACCTTTGGCGATGAATATATCAAACACCTGACCGTGCTTCAGAATGTCGGCATGACCGGGATCGAACCGATCAAATATCAGGGCCAGGAAATCATTCCGCTGCAATTCCTCGCGGCTGTGCTGCCAAAGCCGGAAACACTGGGCGAGACGACTACAGGCAATACCAATATCGGAGTGATCGCCACCGGCGAAGCGCTGGGCGGGTCGGGCGAAAAGACGTTCTACATCAACAATATTTGCAGCCATGAAGCTGCGTATGAGGAAACCGGCAATCAGGGCGTCAGCTACACCACCGGTGTCCCTGCGATGATCGGCAGCGCCATGATGATGCAGGGCACCTGGTCGGGAGACGGCGTGTTCAATATGGAAGAGATGGACCCCGATCCGTTCATGGAGATGCTGAATGAGCATGGCTTGCCATGGCAAGTAAAAGAGTTAAGCTCCCCAGTTGATTTCTAGTATCTGTTGGGGAGGAATTAAATGCAAATCAGGGGAACGCTCCGACCATCGCCCAGGGCGGTTGATCTTGAAGGAAAAACAACTCTTTCGGAAAGTTCTGGCGGCGAAGATGAAGGCGGTCGGTCAACTTATATTGATCGGCTGACGCGCCTTTTCCCGGTTGAAGGCGTAACTTTGTATCCGCTTGCGGTGGGTATTGCGGGTGATGATCGTAACATTTTGATCGGTATGGTGATTTTCATTGCTGTCTTTATGGGCGTACTCCGGTATTTCGCCACCCAGACGGCAACTGGTGGTTCGCCGAAACTGATCGCGGTTGGCGTGTCGATCTTTGCGTTTCTGCTATATGCATTCACGCTTGGTGCCTTCGGATATATATTCGACGACATCGAACGGCATACTCTGTTGAGTTCTTTTGTAACGATCATATTCACGGGTTCGCTCGGCGCGATGAAGTTCGACACGGGTAAAGGTGGCGATTGATACTCGCAGAATCGGCTGCGTGATCAGCGTTGTTGGTGGTTACTCGTATGACCGATTACCAGTCTAAAAATCGCCCAGGCTACGCCCATCACAGCCGTTGATGCCATGACCAGCGCCATATCGGGTTGAAATAGCTGGATCGTTCCAAAAGGTGCGCCGAACAGGCTCGGTACGAGCTTGAAGATCACCCAGGCCAGAGCGAGCATCATAACCAGCGGAAACCACAGGCTGAATGTCCTCAACCGGCCCTTTTTTGCGCGAATTTCATCGCGCTTCCGCCACGCCCAGATCATGCTGACCAAATAGATGATCGGCAGCGCCACCAGCCCGAGGAAAGTGACTTTTGCGCTCCAGTTTTGTCCACTTCCGCCGTGCTCGATTCCGAGTGTCCGTGCGTTGAGGCCGTAACGCAGCTGGTTTGTGTCGCCAAAGCCGGTTCCGCTACCGCCGTTTACGACCACTACGGCACCCTTTTTCTCGGTGGGGACCATGGTGACCATCGTTTCGTAGCCGGGGTTGGAGCCTGAGTGTGAGACGACGCCATTTTCGGGTTCGAGAAACCAGCCGAATCCGTAATTCGGAGAGGCCTCGCTCGCGGGGCTCATCATCCGGGCCTTGCCCTCGGCGCTGAGTATATCATCCTCGCCGTTCATCATCATCGCCATGTAGCGGGAGAGATCGCGAGCGCTAGCGACGACGCCGCCCTGCGGTGCCGAACCAACGCCCGTCAGATTTTCCTCCAGTGGACGTTTTCCACCGAACCATGGTTGGTGGCCGGTCGCGAGCGAAGCGGTTTTCTCACCCGAATGGACATAGCTATCCGTCATCTCGAGCGGCTGCAGGATATTGCTCTCGACATAGGTCGGATAATCCTGCCCGCTCACCACTTCGACCAATCGACCGAGCACCTGGTAATTGGCGTTGGAGTAGTCCCATCTGGTGCCAGCTGCATGAGCTGGTTCCATAGCGGCGACATTCGCGACGCGGCGTGTCAGCGCTTCGCTATCGATGGTGATATCGGTTTGCGACAGATTGCCTTGATAGATCGAGTATCCGCTGGTGTGGCTGAGCAATTGGCGCGGAGTGATCGTGCCGGAGGGCCGACCTTTGAACTCGGGCAAATACTGGCTGATCGGTGCATCAAGTCCGATCTTGTCGGCCTCGACCAGCTGCATAACGGCTAATGCAGTAAAACTCTTGGACACGGAGCCGATAATGAAGGTCGTACCGGGCGATATGGCAGGGCCGCCTTCCTCGCTGACGCCGTATTCGCCGCTGTCGATAAGCTCACCGTCCTCAATCACCGCATAAGCGAGGCCGGGTACCGCCGACACGGACATCTCATTTTCAATGAAGTTTTCGATGCTGCCACTTGGGACGCTCGCATGGAGCGCTGTGGCGAAAGCCAGTGCCAGCAATGCCCAGATCCGCCGCATCGTATCCCCCTCACAGCCTCTCGCGGACCTAGCATGTATCGGTGCGTTGCCAAGCGCGGCCGAGTTGTTTGATGACATGACCCGATGACAAAGGATGCGATTTGGCTAAGGAGGCAGCATGACCATGCAAACCAAAGCGGGTGATCCGGGCGCTTTTGCCCAATTCGATCTGAACCGCGTCGACAGTCCGGCGTTCGTCGTCGATGCGGCGAAACTGCGGGCGAATTGCCAGATCCTCGCCGAAATACGCGATGCTGCGGAGATCAAGGTGCTCGCCGCGCTCAAGGCGTTCAGCATGTTCTCGGTCGCGCCGATTATCGGCGAGTATCTCGACGGAGTGTGCACCTCGGGGCTGTGGGAAGCGCGGCTGGCGTCGGAATTCTACGATGGCGAAATCGCGACCTATTCGACCGCCTACAAGCCGGAGGATCTGGAGGAAGTCTGCCGCCTGTCCGACCACGTCATTTTCAACTCGCCCAAGCAGTTCGAGCGCGCGGCGCTGATCCTGGAGCAGGGTAGGGCGACGGGCGGCGATTTCGATGTCGGTCTCAGGATCAATCCGATGGTTCCAACCGGCGAGGTGGCGAAATACGATCCATCGGCACCCGGTTCGCGGCTCGGCTTCCCCATCGACCAGCTGACCGACGAGCATATGGAGGGGATCGACGGTATTCACTTCCACAATCTGTGCGAGCAGGATTTTGAGCCATTGGCGCAGACCTGGGATAAGGTGTTCGACGCGATCGAGCCCTATTTTGGGCAGCTCAAATGGGTCAATATGGGCGGCGGGCATCATATCACCCGGGCCGATTACCAGCGCGAGGAGCTGGTCGAATTTCTGCGTGACGCGAAGGAAGATACAGGGGCAGAGATTTACCTCGAACCGGGCGAGGCGGTCGCCCTCGATGCCGGGATACTGGTCGGGACGATCCTCGATGAAGGTTTCAACGAGGTGCCTCTGGCGGTGACCGATGTTTCGGCGACCTGCCATATGCCCGATGTGATCGAGGCGCCGTACCGTCCGGCGATGTTGAATGAGAGCACCAGTGATGAGGATATCCCGGTGCGCCTCGGCGGGCCATCATGCCTCGCGGGTGATGTGATCGGCGATTATCGTCTGCCGGTGCCGTGTCAGGCGGGACAGCGTTTCGCCTTTCTCGACCAGGCGCATTATTCCATGGTCAAAACCAACACGTTCAACGGCGTGCAGCTGCCCAGCATCTATCTGTGGGACAGTGAGACCGACCATCTCGAGCTGGTCAAGAGCTTCGGTTACGAGGATTTCCGAAACCGGCTCAGCTAGCCGAGCTATGTCCGCGTCCCGGTTCGTTGAGCGACTTGGCGAGATCCGCCAGCGTGGCAAACTGGTCGATGGTTTTTTCGAGGCGATAGCGGTCATCGGCCGCATTGATAGAGCCGCTTTCGAACATATTACCGCTGTCGATCACCACCACCAGCTCGTCGCCGTCGAACAGGCAGCACACATCATCGCCGTCAAAGGCCTGCTCGATTGCAATCAGCCGTTCGACATATTCGGGATGGACCAGATAGCGCGCCTCCACCTGGTCGGTTGAAAAGACGTCGAAAATGTCCTCGAAATCGGGGTGGACCATGTCGACATGCTGGAGGATTTGCCCATCCAGCTTGACCTCATCCTTCACTCCGCCAAAGAAGCGTCTGTGCTTGCCGGCGCGCTGCACGAGTGTGGTGCCGTAGGCGTCCTTTGCAAGTCCGATAGTGATGATCGCACCGCGAAAGACGGTTACCCAACGACGGTTCTTGCCCGAGCCGCGCCGTTCCTCAAGATGCGCCTCGTGCAGCACGAAATAGTGTCCGTCATAATGGCCGCTCCACCCGTCCTCAAAGCTGGAACGGTCGTGCGAAGGCAGCATTCTGTAGGCCTTCGCCTGCTCGAAACCGCGACCGGCTTCGAGATCGTGCTCGTAGCGCAGGCCGAGCGCTTCCGCGATGGCGTCATTGATCCCGATCTTGACCGCTTTCACCGCCTTCATCTTGGGGATCTGCGACCAGCCCCATGCACCTGCCACCGCGAAGAAGGCGAGGAACATTTTCAGATCGAAATCGACCGGGACAAGGATCGCGAGAACGGCGATGACCGGAAGGCCGAACAGCGCGCATTTGTAGAGCCGGTCCTTCGACTGCTGCTTCGCCTCTTCACGAACCGCTGTCTGCTGTTCCAGCCACTGGCCGAGCGGTCCGGCCATCAGCTCTTCGGCGTTGGGATAGACGCTCATCGCACCGCTCTCATGTGAACCGCCCCTCGCAGATTTGCTTAATCGTCTGCTGCTATAGTAGCGTTGAAAAAGCAAATTTGGGGCCAAAGAAGGAACAGCCGTGATCACACTTATCGTTCTCGTCGTTGTTTTGGTGCTTTTGGGCGTGATGCTGGTCGGTATTTACAACCGTCTGGTCGGCCTGAGGCAGAATGTGAATCAGGGTGTTGCCGATATCGACGCGCAACTGCGCCAGCGGCACGATCTGATCCCGAACCTGGTGAACACGGTGAAAGGCTATGCCAGCCACGAGAAGGAAACGCTCGATTCGGTGATTGCCGCGCGCAACCAGGCCGCCGATGGCGCGGTCTCTTCGCAGGATGAGGCGCAGCTGCGCGTTGCGCTCGACAAGCTGCTGGCGCTGGGAGAGGCCTATCCCGATCTCAAGGCGAGCGCCAATTTCCAGGAATTGCAGCGCGAACTGGGTGATGTGGAAGACAAGCTGGCAGCGGCACGTCGTGCGCTCAACGCGGCTGTTTCGCGCTTCAACACCGCACGCGAGAGCTTCCCCGCGGTTCTGTTTGCAGGTGCTCTGGGCTTCCAGCAGGCCGATTTCCACCGCCTCGACGATAGCGAGAAAGGCGTCGTCGACCAGGTGCCCGACGTCGCCTTCTAGGGCTACGAAAGCAGCGCTTTTTGCTTGCGCAATCGCCTGAGCGCCACTATTTGCGCGCCCACTGCCGGACCCGTCTGATCGGGGGACTTAAACCGAAGGCAGCCTTGAACAGTCACAACCTTCAGGGGGTCCCTTGAGTTGCACATCTATCCAGACGCCACTGCTGTAGTCCGCGATCTGTCGCCGGACGAACCGGTCATCCTCAACCGCCCGCATGCCGCCGCCCGCGCTGCCCGCTTCTTTGTCGAGAAGTTTCCGGGAAAATCGCTCTATGCGGTGAAGGCGAACCCGTCGCCCGAATTGCTCAAGATCCTGTTCGCGAACGGGATCACGCATTTTGACGTCGCCTCTATCGCCGAGGTGCGACTGGCGCATGAAGCCGTACCAGAGGCCGAGTTGTGCTTTATGCACCCGGTCAAAACCGCGCGCGCGATCCGTGAGGCCTATCACCAGCACGGCGTAAAAACCTTCAGCCTCGATACGGCCGAGGAACTCGAGAAGATCGTCTCCGCCTGTTCGGATGAGCAGGGCAATCCGGCGGAGGATTTGCGTTTGCTGGTGCGGATCCGCGTATCGAGCGAGCATGCGGAGCTATCGCTGGCCTCGAAATTCGGGATCGACCTCGCCGAAGCGGGTGAGCTGTTGCAGGTAACGCGCCAGCATTGCGACTGGCTGGGCATCTGTTTCCATGTCGGCAGCCAGGCGATGACACCCTTTGCCTTCGTGCAGGGGCTCGAGCGTGCGCGTGCCGCGATTGCCGACGCCAGCGTGGTGATCGACATGGTCGATGTTGGCGGAGGTTTCCCGAGTATTTATCCCGATATGGAGCCGCCACCGCTCGAGGACTTTTTCGACGTCATCCACCGCCATTTCGAGGCACTGCCGGTGGCCTACAACGCCGAACTATGGTGCGAGCCGGGCAGGGCGCTGTGCGCCGAATACAGCTCGATTGTTGTGCGCGTCGAAAAACGTCGCGGCGACGAGCTGTTCATCAACGACGGAGCCTATGGCGCGCTCTACGACGCCGCCCATGTCGACTGGCGCTTCCCCGTCGCTGCGCTGGAAGACGATCTGCGCGATCCGCTGGAAGAATTCAGCTTCTTCGGACCGACCTGCGACGATGCCGACTTTATGAAGGGCCCGTTTCTGCTGCCCGGCGATATCAAGGCCGACGACTATATCGAGATCGGGATGCTAGGCGCCTACGGCTCGGCGATGAAAACCGGCTTCAACGGCTTCGGCGATGCCGAGCAGGTCGATGTTGCCGACGAGCCCATGGCGAGCCTGTTCCGGGGCGACCGCGCCGACCCCAGAGCATTAGGGCGCGAGAGCGACAATGTGGTGAATCTGCGGTAGATAGTCGATGTGCTGACTACAGACTATGCCTCCGGATAATTTTGCTAGGTGGTTCCTAGAGGGCATAGGAATGCTATCGAGATGGCCTCCAGAACGAGACGTTAATCAAACCCCACAAACGTCGCTGCCTCGCCAACTTCTCGCCGCCTGATCTTCACCGGATTGGCCGGGAAGTCGGGGTCGGGCCAGCCCATCGCGACAGCCTTCATAATCACCTGATCGTCGGGAATGCCCGCATGTTCGCGAACGACGGGGCTTTGCATGATGCCTTGCGAGTTGATCACGCAGCCGAGCCCGCGCGACCACGCCGCATTGACCAGCGCAGTGGTAACCGCTCCGCAATCGAAAGGGGTGTCGTCGCTGCCTGACAATTCCTTGTCATAGGTCACGATAACGCAGACCGGCGCGTCGAATTGGCGGAAGCCGCGCAGCACCCAGTCCTGACGTTTCTCTTTGTCGTCGCGCTCGATTCCCATCGCTTCGAACAGCTGGACCGCGCAGCCGATCTGGCGTTCGCGATGCTTGCCTGCGAAGGGCTCGCCGCGGCGGAATTCGCGGCTGTCGGGTTCACCCGCAAGAATACGTTCGGTGTTGCCCTTGCGGATGCGGTCGAGCGGTTCTCCGGTGATGACATGGAAGTAATAGGGCTGGGTGTTCATCGATGACGGCGAACGCATTGCCAGCGCCAGCACTTCCTCGATCAATGCACGGGGGACAGGTTTGTCGAGATAACCACGAATACTCCGCCTGCCGCCTACAACCTCATCATAGTCCATGCGTTTGCTCTCCATCTGTCCTTGCGCAACCCGTTGCAAAAACGGACCGAACTGGAAAGCACTTTTTCGCCGTCGGCGAGATTGAAGTCAGGCGGCCTTGTCGACTTCGAGGAAGCGCGGAGAGGATTGATCGCGCTTGCCCTCGGTCGGGCCTGCGGTTCCCGGTTTTGCAGGGAGGCCAGCCGAGGCGATGGTATAGGACGAGACACGGTGCCGTGTGCATAAGCCGCCTGAGCCATCGCTGGTCAGCGGGGTTTCGAATTCGACGCCGAATTCTTCGGAGCGGCTGTGGATGACACGCGAGACGGCGAGCTGTCCGTCGCCAAAATCGATCACCAGATCGGTTCCGATCGGGATGTCGACAATGCCCTCAAGTCCGGCGCCATTGCGCGACAGGTTCCGCATGACGGCGTTGTAGTAATAGTCTTCATGGATCACACCCACGCGGCGCAGGACCGAGCGGCGGTCAGGCCGATAGGTTTCGGGACCGTGCGGCTTGATGGTCAGGTCGCCATTCTCGATTTTATCGAGCAGGTTAGTTTCGGTGAGCGGGCGCGAATAGATGAAACCCTGGACGAGCTTTGCGCCATTTGCCTTCACCACTTTGAGCTGGTCGAACGCCTCGACGCCCTCGACCGTAGTTTCCATGTTGAGCGCGCTCGAAAGACCGACGATGGCGGCGATTATTTTGGCGCTGTTGCGATCTTTCTGGGTGCAATCCTCAACGAAGCTCTTGTCGACCTTGATCTTGTCGAACGGGGCCGAGCGTAGATAGCTGAGCGAGGAATATCCGGTGCCAAAATCGTCGAGCGCGAGCCGGACACCGATCCGCTTGAGTGCTTTGAAAGTTTGCTCGATCTCTTCGCTGCCACCGACAAAGATACTCTCGGTCAGTTCAAGCTCGAGCCGACCGGCATCGAGCCCCGAATGGGCCAGCGCGTTGGTGACGACTGTGGGAAACCCCTGATTGGCAAACTGCACGGCGGAAACGTTGACAGCGACGCGTAGCGAGGTCGGCCATTTTGCTGCCGCTTCGCAGGCGGTCCGCATCGCCCATTCACCGATATTGTTGATCAGGTCGCTTTCTTCGGCGATCGGAACGAATGTGCCCGGCGAAATCACGCCCCGCTCGGGATGGTCCCAGCGCAGCAGTGCTTCGAGCCCGACCACTTCTCCGGAGTCGATCTCCACTACCGGCTGGTAGCGCAGGCTGAGCTGGCCTTCTTCGAGAGCAATCCGCAACTCGTCGAGCATGATCTGGCGAACTTCTTCTTCGCTCTTGAGATCGGAAGCGTAGAACCGGAACTGGCCGCGTCCGCCATTTTTGGCAGCGTAGAGAGCCATATCCGACGCATTGACAAGCTCGTCCTTCGTCGTGCCATCGAACGGTGCAACTGCAATGCCGACCGAGGCCCCGATAATCGCGCGTTTGCCTTCTTCGAGCGAGTAGGGCTGCGAAACGATCTGGATTATCTTGTCGGCCAGTTCGCCGAGCTTTCCGCGATCATCTTCATCGGCGATCACGATCTGGAATTCATCACCGCCCAGACGACCGATCTGGCCCTTTTCTCCGACAATCGAGCGCAGGCGTTCTGCAACTTCGACGAGCAACGTGTCGCCCGCCTGATGCCCCATCGTGTCGTTCACACGTTTGAATTTGTCGAGATCCATCATCAGCAGCGCGCAGGGCCGCTCGCTCGATTTTACAGCTGTCAGTGCGCGGTCGATCTGGCGATCCATCTGATGGCGGTTTGCGAGGCCGGTGAGCGAGTCGAATTCGGCCAGCTTGGAGTCGACCAGCTTGCGCTCATACTCCACCGTCACATCGATGGCATTGCCCCGATAGCCGACAAACTCGCCGTCTTCGTCACGCACGGGGAAGCCCGAAAGCGACCACCATGTTTGCGGCCCGTCGGCTCTCGCTTCGCCGAACGTCAGACGGACGACCTGATCGCGGATCTTGTTGCGAGCTTTGATCTGAAACTTGAGCGAGCGCGAGCTGCTTTCTGCAGAATTCTCGGCATCGATTTCGAACAGGTCTTCGATGGGTTCGCCGATAAGCGCTTCTGAACCGCAGCCCAGTCGCTCTATCGCGCGGTCGGCGAGGTAGATCAGCTTTCCTTCTGAATCGGTCGCCCAGATCCATCCGATGCCCGCACGATCGAACTCATCGAGCACGCGCATACGCAGATCGTCACCGTCTGGCTCGTACGCAGAGCCGGGGCCATTGCCACCGGTCAGGCTGCGAAGGAATGACTTCGCAGCCATCAGGCCGCTTTCCCGAAAAAGAACATGCAATTCAACATGCTCTCTCCCTAGGAGAACATGGTTACCATCGGCTTAAGATTTTCGGTTAGTTCAAGTGGCTTAGGCCGCTTTGCGCAGTTCCAGCTCGAGCCGGTCCCAGATTTCGACCAATGCCTCGGTCAGTTCATCCATCATTTCCTCGGAATGTGCAGGGCCGGGGGTGAAGCGTAGTCGTTCGGTGCCACGCGGCACGGTCGGATAGTTGATCGGCTGCACATAGGCACCGTATTCGGCAAGCAGGATGTCGCTGATCTTCTTGGCGCGAACCGGGTCACCGACCATCAGCGGGACGATATGCGTTTCGCTAGGCATGACGGGTAAGCCCGCGTCGTTCATCTTGGCTTTGAGCATCGCCGCGTTGCGCTGCTGCGCTTCGCGTTCCTCGCTCGAATTTTTCAGATGCTTCACCGCTGCCAGGACGCCAGCGACGAGGGCGGGGCTAAGCGAGGTGGTGAAGATAAAGCCCGGCGCGTAGGAACGGATGCAGTCGACGATCTTCTTGTCGGCCGCGATGTAACCGCCCATCACGCCGAATGCCTTGCCCAAAGTGCCTTCGATAATATCGATCCGGTCGGCGGCTTCGTCACGCTCCGAAATCCCGCCGCCATGTTCGCCATACATGCCGACCGCATGGACCTCGTCGATATAGGTCAGCGCATTGTACTTTTCGGCAAGATCGCAGATCGCATGGATCGGCGCGACATCGCCGTCCATCGAATAGACGCTTTCAAAAGCGATCAGCTTGGGTGTCTCGGGATCTTCTTCGGCCAGCAATTCTTCCAGATGGTCGAGATCGTTGTGGCGGAATACGCGCTTGGGACAGCCAGAATTGCGGATACCGGCGATCATGCTGGCATGGTTGAGTTCGTCGGAGAAAATTACGCAGCCGGGGAGTAGCTTGGCGATGGTCGAAAGCGTTGCGTCGTTCGAGACATAGCCGCTGGTGAACAGCAATGCGGCTTCCTTGCCGTGCAGCTGCGACAGCTCATGCTCCAGCTCGACATGGTAGTGCGTGTTGCCGCCGATATTGCGTGTGCCACCCGACCCCGCGCCAACATCGTGCAGCGCCTCTTCCATTGCCTCGATCACCTTGGGATGCTGACCCATCGCGAGGTAGTCATTCGAGCACCACACGGTGATCGGCTTGGGCCCGTTATGCCCCGCAAAGCAGCGTGCGTTTGGGAATGCACCCTTGTTGCGCAGAATGTCGATAAAAACGCGGTAGCGGCCCTCGGCATGCAGGCGATCAATCGCCTGGTCGAAGATCTGGTCGTAATTCATCGCATACCTTGCGCTCAGCGCCGCTGGAAGCGGCATGTCCTGGCTGGGGACTTAACGACGGGTGAAACGGATTTCCACCTTCATCTTTGCGAATTATTCTCAACTGAAACGGGCGATTTCAAGCGTTTTGGGCAGTTCGGGACCGGTTACCGCAATCACGCATTCGGACGTCAGGCTACGAAAGAAATCAACGATCTCGCCGCGCACCTTGTCCCAATGGTCCCGTTCATCTTTCGCGCCGGCAGGCAGCGTTTCGTATAGTATCGAAAAAAGCGCATCAACCATGCCGAGATACCAGTGCGGCCCGACTTTCAGCGTGTCATTGTGGTGCGGCACCGCAGTTCCGTGATCTATCCGCGCGATTTCGGGGCTCTCGCTCCATTGAAGTAGGAGAAAGGCGGTTTCGGCCACCATCCGCCCTTCGAGCCCTGCAACATCGCCCAGCCCGTGTTGCTCGAAAGAGGCGCGGGCATCGGGGAAGGCGTGATAGAAGCGGGCGATGACCTCGCGGGTTACGTCGCCGCGTTCGGCAGAGAGACGTTCGAGACTGCGTTCGGCGATCTCGGCAGACATCAAAACTGCTCCATACGATCCAGTCCATGGCGTTTCAGAGCCGGATCAAGCGTTGCGAAATTCTCAAGCGATCCGGTGGTTACAGCGAGGCTTTGACTGCCGTTGGCGAAGTCCTGCCCATCGCACAGCCTGACGATTTGACGGGCAATACCGCTGGCTCCGTCGACGAGCGTAACGTCAGGTCCGAAAGCTGCCTGAAGCTCGTCGGACAGTAGCGGAAAATGGGTGCACGCGAGCACCACCGTATCGATCTCTGCGCCGCCCGGTTGCTTGCGTAGTCCGTTGACAGCGCGCGTGATTTCAATTGGATCGACACTACCACCACGCAGCTTCTCTTCTGCAGGCATGACCAGGCCAGGGGCGCCAAAGCGCAGCAAGCGCTTGTCACTTGCAAATTCGGCTTCGAGCCGGTCGACATAGACCTGCCGGATGGTTGCCTCTGTTCCGAGCAGACCGATTGTTCCGGTCTTTGTAAGCGCCGATGCAGGCTTGATCGCCGGAACCGTCCCGACGATCGGAATCTCCAGCACCTCGCGCACCATGCCCAGCGCGATGGTCGAGGCCGTGTTGCATGCGATGCAGGCGAGGCGGGGGCGGTAACGCTCGCTCATCCTGCCAAGGAGTCCGGCAACTCGGGCGGCGACTTCGGCTTCGGTTTTGGTGCCGTAGGGAATGCCCGCCTGATCGGCTGCAAAGATCACCGGCGCTTGCGGCAGGATTTCGCGCAGCGCGGCCAGCACGGTCAGCCCGCCGACGCCTGTGTCGAAAATCAGGATCGGGGCCGTGGGTTCAGTGCTCAAAAATAACTCCGATACCGTTCGGCCTGCGCTTGTCGAAGGCCTGCTTTTTCTTCATGAACCTGCGTAGAAGCAAGGCAGTCCTTCGACAAGCTCAGGACGAACGGATAAGGTGGCTTGATGGATAACCTATTTGCAGCGTTGCTCGGATACACCCTTGGTTCGATCCCCTTCGGTCTGGTCCTGACCAAGCTTGCCGGGATGGGTGACGTTCGTGAGATCGGCAGCGGCAATATCGGGGCGACCAATGTCCTGCGCACCGGCAACAAGGGGCTCGCGGCGCTGACATTGCTGCTCGACCTTGTGAAGGGCTTCGTGCCGGTATGGCTTGCGGGGCAATATTGGGGAGCAACCGCGGCCGGGATCGCCGCGCTGGCAGCTGTCATCGGGCATTGCTTTCCCGTCTGGCTCAAATTCAAGGGCGGTAAGGGCGTTGCGACCAATGCCGGCGTCTGTTTCGGTCTCGCCTGGCCGATTGGTGCGGCCTACGCGGTAACCTGGCTTTTGATCCTCGCCCTGTTTCGCATCAGTTCGCTCGCCGGGATGACGGCAGTTGTCGCCGCCCCGATTGCAGCCTGGCAGCTCGGCATGATCGATTTTATGCCCTACCTGATCGCCATCGCTCTGCTGATAATCTGGCTCCACCGTGCGAATATCGGTCGGTTGATCGCCGGGACGGAGCCCAAGGTCGGTAGCAAGAAGTGAGCCACGCCTGATGGCTCTTTCGCAAGCCGAGGCCTTTGCCCGAATCCGCCTTCTGCGCTCGCCCAATATCGGGCCGGTAACCTACCTCCAGTTGCTTGGACGTTTTGGCGATGCAGTGTCCGCGCTTGAGGCATTGCCCGATCTCGGCAAGCGCGGCGGGCGATCCTATCGACCCGCCAACCGCGCCAGGATCGAGGATGAAGTTGCGGCGACGAAGAGCGCTGGCGCGAAATACCTCTTCCACGATTCGTCCGATTACCCGCCATTGCTGCGCGAGCTGGTAAGTTCTCCGCCGATCCTGACATGGCGCGGCGATCTGGCGCTGGCGCAGAAACCAACCGTTGCGATGGTGGGTGCGCGCAACGCATCTGCGGCGGCAATCAAGCTGTCGCGAGAGTTTGCCCGGGGATTGGCCGACCAGGGTTTTGCTGTCGTATCGGGTCTGGCGCGCGGGATAGATGGTGCAGCGCATGAAGGCGCAATGCCGTCCACTATCGGCGTAATCGCAAGCGGCATCGAGATTGCCTATCCGCCGCAGCACGCCGAATTGCAGGAGCGGATTGCGGGTGAGGGATTGCTGCTGGCCGAACAACCGCCCGGCACCGAACCGCGCGGAAGCCACTTTCCCAGCCGGAACCGGATCATCGCCGGACTGGCGGCGGGAACGCTGGTGGTCGAAGCGGCGCCCAGATCGGGCTCGCTGATAACCGCGCGGCTTGCGGGAGAAGCGGGCAGGGAGGTGATGGCGATCCCCGGAAGTCCGCTCGACGGTCGCTCGACCGGTTGCAACTCGCTGATCCGCGAGGGTGCCGTTCTGGTCCAGTCGGTCGATGACGTGGTCGAGTTGCTATCCAACTTCGACGGGTCTGCCCGTTCTTCGGTAAATGATGGCAGCGTAGGCGACTATCTGGTTGACGACGAACTGGTTGATGTGGAACCTGCCGACCTCGGTTCGCTGCTCAGCAGCGCCCCCGTCGCGGTCGACGAGCTTGTCCGGCAGTCCGACCAAAGCGCCGCATCGGTGCAAATGGCGCTTTTGGAGCTTGAAATTGCGGGCGAATTGGTCAGGCATGCGGGTGGGAAAGTCTCGCTGGCGGGGTGAGGCGTAAAGGGACGGGATACCTATGCAACGTGACGCAAATATTGGCGGATTTCTTTCGCAAACATTCGAGATCGTCAGAAATACACCGGGTCCGATAGCGCTTTTTGTACTTGTGATGGCCGCGATGGGTGTCGCGAGCGATTGGTTCAGTGCGGATCCCGCAAATCTGGTCGATCTTGACCCTGCCTTGATCATATTTGCAGCAATTGCAGTGGCTGTAGCCGCGCTGGCCGTGATGGTGGTTGCTCAATACTTCCTGACCGCGAGCATGCTTGATGTGGTCGGCGAGCTGCAAGCCGGCGGGACCAGAATTTGGGCTTATGTGGGACTTTCCATCCTGTTTACGCTTGGCTTCCTCGCCGGTTTGGTTTTTCTGATTGTTCCCGGGATCATCTTGTTGGTCCGCTGGATCGCATCGACCGGCTATCTGATCGGCGGTCGTCGAGGTGTAACCGAATCTTTGTCCGCCAGCTGGGATGCGACAAGCGGGCGCTCGTGGCATATTTTCGGTGGCGTACTGGTGATCGTTGTCGTTGGCGGTGTGTTGGTCGCCGTAGTGTCCGGCGGCGCGGTGTATTCCGCTGATTTGCAGTTTACATTTGTATCTTCGGCGGTCTCCAATATCGCGTCCAACCTCTTCTCGGCGGTGTTGGTCGCCTATGGAGTTGCCGTTTACCATCTAATTGCAGATTCAACCGAGCAGACGACCGAGGTGTTTTCCTGAACGCTTCCTCACGTTGCAGGTCAGCAACCATTCAGGCTGATGAGATAGTATCACATCGATCGGTACCTGAGGGGAATATTCATGCGGAAACTGGTTGGATCGATTTGTGTCTTGGCGCTGCTTGCGCCCACTCCGGCGAGTTTCGCCCAACAAAGCGAGCGCCGCATAGCGCCTCCACCGCAGCGTGATCTTTGCCGTCAGCCTGCTCCACTGCCCCGATTGGGCCGCGAGGTCGAACAGCAGCAACAGCAATACCATGACAAGACGACCAGAGCGGGAGCTGCTGCTTCTCCTCCAAGCATGGCACCCCCACCTTCGCCGGTTATGGCCGAATCGGCTGCGGATTCTTCGGTCGTTGCCACCGGATCGCGTGTGTCGCGCAGCGAAGGCGAGGCGCGCAGTTCGGATGAAACATCCATCATGCCGCGACCGATCCCGCATCCTCGCCCGACACCGCAACCGCAAAGCGGGTTGCTAACGGCGGGCGAGCATGACGATCTGCTCAATCCCGAGCTCTATTCCGAATATGTCCGAGGTTCGAATGTCGGGCAATTCGCGCGCGATATACCGCGCCTCGATACCGGGCGCCTCCTAACCATCGAGGCCAAGGACAGTCGCGGACAGCCGATGCCGTTCGTCCCGGTCGAGGTGCGCTGTGCCAATGGCCGGAGCATCAAGCTCGACACCGTAGCCGATGGTCGCTCGGTGTTCTTCCCTCAGCTCGACCGTCTTGGCAGCCGTGTTCAGGTCAGGGCGGGCAACAGTGCGTGGCGCACGGTTGATTTGTCGTCGGGCAACGGCACGCAGACAATCGGTTTCACCCTGAACAGCCGCGCCGATGCTGTTCGCAAGCTCGATCTTGCGCTGGTGGTCGATGTGACCGGCTCGATGACCGATGAACTCAGCTATCTGCAAGCCGAACTAACTTCCATCGTCGACCAGCTCAACCGCCGACATCGCGGGCTGGACATTCGAGTCGGGTTTACATTTTATCGGGACAGGGGTGACGAGTTTGTCACCCGGACTTTCGCGCTGGATCGCAATATCGGCCTCGCCAAACGCCGGATCGCCCAGCAACGGGCCATGGGCGGGGGCGATTACCCCGAGGCGATGCATACGGCGCTGATCCGCGCGGCCAGTCAGCCCTGGCGTGATGATGCGGTGAAATCCCTGCTTCTCGTTGCCGACGCTCCCCCGCATAACAACCAGATCGGCATGACCTGGCGCGCGGCCGAGCATTTGCGCGCCGACCGCGTGCATATTGTTCCTGTTGGCGCATCGGGTGTTGCTGACACCGCAGAATATGTGATGCGCGCAATGGCTGCGGCCACCCAGTCGCGTTACACCTTCCTCACCGACGATAGCGGCATCGGCAATCCGCACGCGAAGCCGGCCATCGACTGCTATCTGGTCACGCGCCTTGATGCTTTGCTGCGCCGGGTGATCGACAGCCAGATCTCAGGCCGCAGGATTGAACCGGAGGATAATGAAATCATCCGCAGTGTCGGCAAATATGATGCGGGTAAATGTATCCTGCCGAGCGATTACAGCCAGAAGCGGCGGCAAAAAGAGTCCAATTGATCAGGGGTTGACGGAAGAGGTGGCGCGTCCCCACTCTCGCGCGTATACGCACGTAGGCCCGTTTGGGCACACATAAGGGACGTCACTAACTTCCATGCAACTTGTAATCGTTGAGTCGCCCGCCAAGGCGAAGACTATCGAGAACTATCTGGGCAAGGACTTCAAGGTCCTCGCATCCTACGGCCATGTCCGCGATTTTCCGAAGAAGGACGACGCGGTTCGCCCGGACGAGGATTTCGCCATGACCTGGCAGGTCTATCAGGACAAGCGTAACAAGGACCAGGTCAAGGCCATCGTCGATGCGGCGAAGAAGTCCGACCGGCTGGTTCTCGCGACCGACCCTGATCGCGAGGGCGAGGCGATTTCTTGGCACGTTCTCGAGCTGCTCAAGAAGCGCAAGGCACTGCCCGACAATGTCGACCGGGTGACTTTCAACGCGATCACCAAACCCGCCGTGACCGAAGCGATGGGTAGCCCCCGCGATATCGATATGGATCTGGTCGATGCCTATCTCGCGCGCCGCGCGCTCGACCGCCTGTTCGGTTTCACGCTGTCGCCCGTGCTGTGGCGCAAGCTGCCCGGCGCGAAGAGTGCGGGGCGCGTTCAATCGGTGGCCTTGCGCCTGATCTGTGAGCGCGAGCACGAGATCGAGATTTTCCGGCCCGACGAATACTGGTCGATCATCGCCAAGCTGGAGCAGGACGGCACCGGCTTTGATGCGCGGCTGGTCAAATATGACGGCAAGAAGCTCGATAAGCTCTCGCTCGGCAATGAAGGCGCGGCTAGCGAGGCCAAGGCCAAGATCGAGAATGCGCCATTCACGATCGAGGAAATCGAGACCAAGCCGGTCAAGCGGCATCCTTCGCCGCCATTCACCACTTCGACGCTCCAGCAGGAGGCTGCACGCAAGCTCGGCTTCAATGCCAGCCACACGATGCGCTGCGCCCAAAAGCTCTACGAGGCGGGGCTGATCACCTATATGCGGACCGACGGCGTACAGATGGATGGCAGCGCGATTTCCGCCTGCCGCAAAGCCATCGCCGACCGGTATGACGGGCATTACCTGCCCGAAAAACCGCGTCATTATTCGACCAAGGCCAAGAACGCTCAGGAAGCGCACGAGGCGATCCGTCCGACCAGTTTCCTGAAAGCAACCGCCAGTTCGGGCGACGATGCCAAGCTCTACAGCCTGATCTTCAAGCGCGCGATGGCAAGCCAGATGCAATCGGCAAGCCTTGAGCGTACCACCGTAACCCTGCGCGATCCCGCCGGATTGCACGAACTTCGCGCGACCGGTCAGGTGGTGAAATTCCCCGGCTTCCTCGCCGTGTACGAAGAAGGCCGTGACGACCGGAAAGACGACGAAGACGGCTTGCTCCCGGTGATGAACAAGGGTGATGCGCCGGCCAAGAAGGCAGTCGAAGCCAACCAGCACTTCACCCAGCCGCCGCCGCGTTTTTCAGAAGCATCGCTGGTCAAGCGGCTCGAGGAGCTCGGGATCGGGCGCCCCTCGACCTATGCCTCGACGATTCAGACACTGCGCGATCGCGACTACGTGCGGATGGAGAAAAACCGTTTCTTTGCAGAGGAATCGGGGCGCCTTTTGACAGCGTTTCTCGAACGCTTCTTCCCGCAATATGTCGCCTATGAATACACCGCCGGGCTGGAAGACGAACTCGATGTCGTCTCCGACGGGCGCGAGGATTACAAGGATTTGCTCGGCAAATTCTGGAAGGACTTCAAATCCAAGACCGACGAGGTGATGGAGCGTCAGCCCTCCGAAGTGACCGAGGTGCTCGACGAGTATCTCAGCGACTTCCTGTTCCCCGAACGTGAAGACGGCAAGGACCCGCGCTTCTGCCCGCTCTGCGACAAGGAGGGCCGCGCAAATGGCCGCTTGGCGCTGCGCGGTGGCCGCTACGGCGCGTTCGTCGCATGCGCCAACTATCCCGAATGCAAATTCACCCGCCGTTTCGCGCAGCCGGGCGCGGATGGCGATGATGGCAGCCAGGACGCGGTGATGGGTGAGCATCCTGAAACCGGGCTCGAAATCCACCGCAAATCGGGCCGTTTCGGACCCTACATCCAGATGGGCGAGGGCAAGGACGCCAAACGCGCGAGCATCCCCAAGGATCTCGACGATTTCGATCTCGAATGGGCGATCAAGCTGCTCGAACTGCCGCGCATCGTCGGCGAGCATCCCGAAACGGGTAAGGAAATCGAGGCGGGCCTGTGGCGCTACGGCCCTGCGGTCCGCTGCGATGGCAAATATGGCAAGCTGCAAGGCACGCGCGAAATTTTCGAGATCGGCATGAACCGTGCGGTCGATTTAATCGCACAGGCCGCCAACCGCAAAGGCGGCGGCCGCGGCAAGGCCGAACCGATCAAGACCTTCAAGGAACACCCGACCAGCGGCGGCGAGATGAAAGTCATGCCCGGTCGCTATGGCCCCTACGTCACCGACGGCACAACCAACGCGACCATCCCCAAGGATATGAAGCCAGAGGATGTGACCGAGGAGCAGGCCATCGAACTGATCGACGCGCGTGCGGCCAAGGGGCCGGCGAAAAAGAAACGCAAGCGCAAAACGCCCGCGAAAAAGAAGAAGGCTGCGGCGAAGAAGTAACCGTCATTGCGAGGCGACGCAGTCGCCGCGGCAATCCAGTGTCAGCGCTCGCCATGCTGGATTGCTTCGCTGCGCTCGCAATGACGTGATCAGGAAGTTCCCTTCAAGGTTACACCTGTAACCTAACACACCTCGCGCAAGATGCTGAAATAAATGGATTTCAGCTACTCAAAGAAGGTGACACTTTGCCCGCGAGAAATTTTTGCGGACGGAAACGACGATGTGAAAGAGCCATTTGCTTGGTGGCAGAATTAGACTGTGTAGGAAAGTTTTGCGACCGGCCTGCCATTCGTCATCCTGAACTTGATTCAGGATCCATCCCGCCTCTCGCGCGGAGCAATCGGCTCTAATCCAGGACCCGGCGCAAGATCATGCCAGTCGGGATTCTCGCTCTCGATCAGGTTGATCTTCCATTGCCGATGCCCGCGCTTTAGCTGCTTCTCGCGGGCAATCGCAGTTTCCATATCGTCGAACATTTCAAAGCGAGCGAGGCTATGAACCTTGTAACGCTTGGTGAAGCCGGGAACGGCATCGGTCCGGTGTTGGTGAAGGCGAGCGATCAGGTCAGACGTGACGCCGATATACAGCGTCCCGCGAGGCTGGTTGGCGAGGATATAAACGCAAGGATAGCGCTCGAACTGCATAAGGCAGAGTTTGGCTAGAAATGGACCCTGAAACAAGTTCAGGGTGACGCCTTGGCGACACTAAGTCCCTTCGCAAACAGGAAATTCCGTGACGTGAACTGGCGGCGAGTTGCAACTGCAATGCCACTCCGTCACGCGCTTGCTGGTAACGTCGTATAGGCCGGAGACTACCCTTTGGGGGCGATCATCGGACCACCACCTGTTGAACAGGAGGGATGGCCGCCAAGGTATGGAAAGTCCTGCTGCGCGAGGTGTTCCGTCAGGCTTGCTCATATCCGGGTCTGAATAAAAGAAACTGATGTGTGACCTGTCCGGCCACAGTGTAGCATGTCCGAGAAATACATACTCTCTCTGCCACAGTGAAAGATCTCTGACGCAGCTTTGCTTCGAAGCCCAGTCCTCAATACGCTCTATGTCTGAAGATTTCGGCACGATTGGTAAAGGCAGAATAACGAATGCCGTTAAACCGATAGCTATCGCTCCAGCCAGAATCATGAAGCCCCTAAACATCCGGCCTATCACCGCCCCCAATCGAGCCCCATTTCCTCAAAAATCTCTTTGTCGTCGGCCCAGCGTTCGTCGACCTTCACATGCAGGAACAGGTGCACCTTCTGGCCTAGCACCTCAGCCAACTCTTTGCGGGCTTCTTCGCCAATGCTTTTGATCCGCTGACCGCCCTTGCCGAGTACGATGGGTTTCTGGCTTTCGCGGCCGACCACGATCTGCTGGCGGATTTCGACGCTGCCGTCTGGCTTGCGGGTGTAGCTTTCGGGGCGCACGGCGCTGTCATAAGGCAGTTCCTCGTGCAGCTGGCGGTAGAGCTGTTCGCGGGTGATTTCGGCGGCGAGCAGGCGTTCGCTGGCGTCGGAGACCTGCTCTTCGGGGTAGTGCCACGGCCCCTCGGGCATCAGCGAGGCGAGGTGTTGTTTTAGCTCTGGCACGCCGTCGCTGGTCAGTGCGGAGACGAAGAACACTTCCTCGAACGCGACCTTGTCGTTCAGCTCCTGCGCCAGCGCGAGCAGCGGCTCCTTCTTCGCCTTGTCGACCTTGTTGAGGACGAGGATCTTGCGTTCGGGCCTCTTCATCAGCGCCTCGATCAGCGGCTCCAACTCATGCCGCCGCTGTTTGATCGGATCGACCAGCAGGACAATCGCATCGGCCTCTTCCGTGCCTTCCCATGCCGCGCTGACCATGGCGCGGTCGAGGCGGCGGCGGGGTTCGAAAATGCCTGGCGTGTCGACCAGGATAATCTGCACCTCGTCATGCAAGGCAATCCCCATCAACCGCGCGCGGGTGGTTTGCGCCTTGGCGCTGGTGATCGCGACCTTCTGCCCGACGAGATTATTGACCAGCGTGCTTTTCCCCGCATTGGGTGCGCCGATCACGGCGACGACACCGCATTTCTGGTTGGCGTTATCGCTCACCCGAATTTCTCCATAAATACTTTCGCGGCGGCCGTTTCGGCGTCGCGCTTGTTCGAGGCGGTGCCTTCAGCCTCGCCGACATTCCTGATCGAAACGCGCACGGTGAACTCGGCGGCGTGATCGGGGCCAGCCCGGTTCAGCAGCTGATATTCGGGCGGCTTGCGGCGATTTCCGGCGGCCCATTCCTGTAATGCGCTCTTGGGATGTTTGGAGGTGCCGGCAGCCCCCTCAACCTGCGCAGCCCATAGCGCGTGGATCAGAATTTTGGTCGCCTCGAACCCGGTCTCGATAAAACTTGCACCCAGCAGCGATTCCATGATGTCGCCCAGCACATTCTCGCTCTCCGCTGCGCCATCGTCGCGAGCCTGCTTGCCCAGCCGGATATGCTTTGACGCGCCGATATCGCGCGCGACATCGGCGCATGCGCCCTTGCTGACCAAGGCATTGAGCCGCTGTGCCAGCGCGCCTTCAGCACCGCGACTGCGCTCGAATAGCCAGTCGGCGATTGTCAGACCGAGCACCCGGTCGCCGAGAAACTCCAGCCGTTGGTAGTCGCGCTCTTCGCCCTTGCTGCCATGGGTAAGTGCCTCGACCCAAAGCGCTTCATTGCCGATGGCAAAGCCGTGCTTTTCGAGCCACCTGCGTGCTGCGGGATCGAGTGAGCCAAGCGGTTTGTTCATAGGCCATTGCCGAGCCGGTCGCCGCGCAGGGCAGTGAACCAGGTCCAGGGAAGCAGCCACTCTGCGGAACCATCGGTCGACCACATGATCATCGAGGCGCGCGCGACCAGCAAATCTTGCGGAACCAGGCCGACGCCCATCTGCGGCACAGCTTCAAACCGGCTGTCCTGCGAATTGTCGCGGTTGTCGCCCATCACGAAAATCCTGCCTTCGGGGACGGTTTGAGGACCGAAATTGTCCTGCGCGGCCGGTCCGAAATCGAGGACGTTGTAACTCACGCCGTTGGGGAGTGTCTCGCGGAACTGGCGGTAGCTGCAGACTTTTGTGTCGTCTTCGCGCTCGACGACCAGTGCATAGGGATGGCAGCGTGTGTTTGCGGTGATCTCGATTTCGAAATTGGCGATGGGTTCCTTCGGTACCCGAGTGCCGTTGAGCACCAGCTGGCCGTCGCGCATTTCGATGGTATCGCCGGGCAGGCCGATGGCGCGCTTGATGTAATCTGTGCCGTCGACCGGGTGTTTGAATATCACGATATCGCCCGCTTCGGGCGGCCCGGCGAGGATGCGTCCGGGGATCAGCGGGACTTCACCCGGCAGCGAATATTTCGAGTAGCCATAGGGCCATTTCGCCGCGAGCAGATAGTCGCCATTCGCGAGTGTTGGCAGCATGCTCTCGCTGGGAATGTTGAAGGGCGAGAAGACAAAGCTGCGGAAGACGATCACCACCACGACCAGCTTGAGCAGGAACACAACGAAACTGTCTTCCTTCTTGCCTTCGGGTTCGGTGCCCTCGGTTTCGGGTATCTTGTCTTCGGGCGTGATTTCGGGTTCGGCGGTCGCCTCGGTCATAAGACGGCTCCAGCGGTTTGACCGAATTCGTATCCGGCGGATTTCAAAGGGTTCCAAATCATTCCGCCAGCCCTTACTCGGAGGGGTGCGCACAAGGAAAGGTTTTTTGCATGAGCGATGCGGTTGCCGCGATTTGGGACGAGTTGAAATCGCATAAGGTGCGGACCTTACCCGAGCTGTTCGAGGATAAGGACCGCGTGGCGGATTATTCCGGTCGCCTGGAATGGGGCGAGGGCGAGACTGCGGGTGGCATCCAGTTCGACTGGTCAAAAACGCATCTCGACGGCGCGCTGCTCAATGGGTTCGAGAAGCTGGCCGAGGCGATGGATTTTACCGGCAAGCGCGCGGCGATGTTTGCGGGCGAGCGGATCAACAACACCGAGGATCGCGCGGCCGAGCATACTGCGCAGCGTGGTGTCGGGACGGAAAGCTCGGTCGAAGAAGCGATGGCGCTGCATGCGCGGATGAAGATGCTGGTCGAGGCGATCCATGATGGCGCGCTGGGCGAAGTGAAACACCTGATCCATATCGGCATCGGCGGCAGCGCGCTGGGGCCGGCGCTGGCGGTGGATGCGTTGACCCGCGATCTGGCGCTGGTCGATGTGCATGTGGTTTCCAACATTGACGGGCTGGCGCTTGAACAGGCCTTTGCCGCATGTGATCCCAAAACCACGCTGATCGCGGTTGCTTCCAAGACCTTCACCACCATCGAGACGATGACCAATGCTGAAAGCGCGCTACGCTGGCTGGAGCAAGGCGGAGTGGGTGACCCGTCGGGCCGGGTGGTGGCGCTGACGGCGAGCCCCGAGAAGGCGGTCGGATGGGGCGTCGACGAAACGCGCGTACTGCCGTTTAGCGAGACGGTCGGTGGACGCTACTCGCTCTGGTCGAGCATCGGCTTTCCGGTGGCGCTGGCCATTGGGTGGGAGGAGTTCGAACAGTTCCTCGCCGGAGCACAGGCGGTCGATTTGCATTTCCGAAGCACGGATGGCCGTGAGAATTTGCCGCTGCGCGCGGCCTTCGCCGACCAGTATTACAGCCGTATCCGTGGCTGCCAGACGCGCGCGGTGTTCGCCTATGACGAGAGGCTTGGTCTGCTGCCCGACTATCTCCAGCAGCTGGAGATGGAGAGCAACGGCAAGAGTGTCACTGCCGATGGCGAACCGGTCGATGGTCCGACTGCACCGATCACATGGGGCGGGGTTGGGACCGACGCGCAGCATGCCGTGTTCCAGCTTCTCCACCAGGGCACACACCTGATCCCGGTCGATTTCATCGCCGCGATCGCACCGGGCGATGATCTCGACGCGTTGTCTGGTGCTGGGCATCACCGCATCCTGCTGACCAACTGCTTCGCCCAGGGCGCTGCGCTGATGGCGGGCAAATCGTCAAAGGACGGCGCGCGCAATTTCGAGGGCAACCGTCCCAGCGCGACGATGCTATGCGACGACCTCGATGCGGCGACCTTGGGCGCGCTGATCGCCTTCCACGAACACCGCACTTTCGCCAATGCAATGCTGATGGGCATCAACCCCTTCGACCAGTTCGGCGTCGAGCTTGGCAAGCAGATGGCGAAAGAGATCGAGGCGGGTGGTAACCAATTTGACCCGAGTACCGAAAGACTGCTCGATGCCGCGGGGCTAGCCTGAGCAAGCTCCTTACTTTCTGGGGAATTTGAATGTCAGATTACGATTTTGACCTTTTTACCATCGGTGCCGGTTCGGGCGGTGTGCGCGCCTCGCGGGTGGCGTCCGCCCATGGCGCCAAAGTCGCCGTGGCCGAGGAATACCGCGTGGGCGGGACCTGCGTTATTCGCGGCTGTGTGCCGAAGAAGATGCTCGTTTATGGCGCCCATTTTGCCGAGGATCTGGAGGATGCGCAGCAATTCGGTTGGGACCTGCAAGAGCCGAAATTCGACTGGAAACGGCTACGCGATACGGTGCTGGGCGATGTCGACCGGCTCAACGGGCTCTATACGGAAACGCTCGAAAACCACGACGTTACGATCTTCCACGAGCGCGCCGAGATCACCGGCGATCACGAGATCACGCTGGCGAGCGGCAAGGTCGTTACTGCCAAGTATATCCTGATCGCGACCGGCGCGGAGCCTGCGCGGCTTGATTTTCCCGGCAGCGAGCACGCGATTACCTCGAATGAGGCATTTCACCTCGACGAAGTGCCCAAACGTGTGATGATTGCGGGCGGCGGCTATATCGCCAATGAGTTCGCGGGTATTTTCAACGAGTTCGGCGCGAAGGTCTGCCTCGTCAATCGCGGCGACCAGTTGCTGCGCAGCTACGACCAGGCGCTGCGTGACCGCTTGCTGAGTATATCGATGCTGAAGGGCATCAATTTCCACTTCAACACGACCTTCAAGAGTATCACCAAAAACGATGACGGTTCGCTGCATGTCGAGCTGGATGGTTCGGACGACATGGACGTCGATTGCGTAATGTTCGCGACGGGGCGCAATCCCAATGTTCGCGGACTTGGTCTTGAAACGGTCGGCGTGGAGCAGGGCAAGATCGGTGAAATCCTGGTCGATGAATATTCGCAGACCAATGTCGATTACATCTATGCCGTGGGCGATGTGACCAACCGCGTTCAGTTGACTCCGGTCGCTATCCGCGAGGGGCAGGCCTTTGCTGATACCGTGTTCAATGACGATTCGAAGACGGTCGATCATAGCTGCATTCCGAGCGCCGTGTTCAGCCACCCACCGATTGCCGCAGTCGGCCTGACCGAGGGTGAAGCGCGCAACAAGCTGGGCAACATCAAAGTCTATCAGTCCGATTTCCGCCCGATGAAGAATGTTGTCGCAGGGCGAAACGAGCGCGGGTTGTATAAAATGATTGTCGATGCTGCGAACGACAAGGTGGTCGGCATCCATATGATCGGACCCGAATCCGCCGAGATCATGCAGGGTTTTGCCGTGGCGGTGAAGGCGGGTCTGACCAAGGCCGATTTCGACGCGACCACCGCGATTCATCCAACGATGGCGGAGGAGCTGGTGCTGCTGAAGTAAGTCGAACCCCAGCCTCCGCTGGGACACACATTGCCAATCGCAACCTATCCACCTAGCCTTTCCAGCAGAGGAGAGAGCGAATGACAGGCACGGTTCTGGTAACGGGCGGCACGGGCTACATTGGCGGCGAGTTGATCAAGCAATTGCTGGCCAAAGGGTGGACGGTACACACCACCGTTCGCGACACGGTAAGGAGCGAGGCGGCTTTGCAGCAGCGCTTCGGTAATCCGGGCGATGATCGATTGAGGGTTTTTCAGGCCGACCTGATGAGCGACGACGGATGGGCGGATGCAAATGCCGGTTGTTCGCATGTCGCTCACGTCGCGTCTCCGCTTTCGACGAGAACGCCCAAGGACGAAAACGAGATGATCGTTCCTGCTCGCGAAGGCACTTTGCGGGCATTGCGATTTGCAAAGGAAGCGGGCGTTCGGCGTTTCGTGCAGACCAGCTCGGTAGCGGCGGTTGCTTACGGCCGCGACGAGAAGAACTACCGGGTCGACGAGAGTGACTGGACCAACGTCGATCATCCCGACGCCTATCCCTATGTGAAATCCAAAACCATCGCCGAGCGCGCAGCGCGCGACTGGATGAAAGAAAACGGCGAGGGCATGGAATTCTGTTCGGTCAACCCCAGCCTTGTTCTCGGGCCGGTCGATAGCGCAGACTTCTCCGCTTCGGTGGTGGTGATCAAGCAATTGCTCAACGGATCGATGCCGATGGCACCCGATCTGGGATTTGGAGTGGTCGATACGCGTGACATCGCAGACTTGCATGTCCGTTGTTTGGAAGAGCCGGGTCTCGATGGCGAACGCTTTATCGGGTCGGGCCGGTTTATGAAGATGATCGAAGTCGGGGCAGTGCTACGCGAGGCGCTGGGTGATCAGGCGGACAAAGTCCCGACCAAGGTCATGCCCGGGTGGATGGTCAGCCTCTTTTCCCTATTCAATGCCGAAGTGCGCTCGATCAAAAGCGAGGTCGGCAAGACCCGCGATGTTGATGCCAGCCACGCGAAAGAGCGATTGGGCTGGGAAACGCGATCCGAAGAGGAAAGCATTATCGATTGCGCAAAAAGCCTGATCGAGCATGGAGTGGTCAAAGTCTGATGGACGTTGCGGGCAAAGTCGTCCTCCTGACCGGAGGCAGCGCAGGGATTGGCCGCGCAATGGCGTGGCAGCTGAAAGCCAAGGGCGCGGTGGTCGTAATCACCGGACGTAATGAGGAGCGGCTGGAAGCGATGCGCAAGGATGGCTTCGTCGCGATCTCCGCCGATCTGTCGAACGCTGCGGGCGTCGATGCGTTGATCGAAGCATGGGGTGATCGCGAGCTCGACGTGCTGGTGAACAATGCCGGGCAGGGCGTCGATCACGACTTCCGCGAGGGCAAGCCCGATCCGGATGCGGCGGACGGGTGTGTCTATGCCAATCTCAACGCGCCGATACGGCTGATCACCGCACTGCTCCCGCGACTGCATGAGCGGTCGGAGGCGGCGATCATCAACGTCACAAGCGGGCTAGCGATCGCACCGCGTGCGGGCAGTCCGGTCTATTGCGCGACCAAGGCCGGACTGCGCAGCTACACGCAGGCGCTGCGTGCGCAGGTCGGCGGCTTGAACTTCCAGGTGATCGAAGCTCTTCCACCGGTAGTGGACACGCAAATGACCGCCGACCGGAAGAACAAGAAAATGCCTCCCGAAGAATGCGCGCGGCAGATTATCGCGGCGCTGGAGAACAATGATGACGAGGCGAATGTCGGGATGGTGAAGGTGCTCAAACATGTCCATTCGGTATCCCCCGCAATTGCACGCAAGGTGATGTTGCGGTTTTAGCGAGAACGAATTCACATCAAAAAATTTACGTAAAACATAAATTATCTATTGCAAATCACAAAAACACGTTTATCAGCGCTCCCAGATTGGAAACAGGGAGTTCACTATGTCTGCAAAATTTGTCCGCCGGTTGGTCGAGTTGTTCGTCGCGATATTCGTGATCGGTATCGCCATCCGCATTATCCGTTTTGTCGCCGCTGCGTTTGGCGGAGCTTTCGGAACACTGACCTGGCCGGTCCAGGCCAGTGCAATCGGAGATCGTGTGCCGTTGACCGGCGATGCGCTGATACGCTTCGACGATGGTCTGCTGGTCGTTCCGGGCCAGCCAATGGCATACGCAGTCGATTTGCTGGTCAGCTGCGCGACTCTGATAATCTTTGTCGTTGCTCTGCTTGCTTTGCGTAAGGTGCTGATCCGTTTTGCCGAGGGCGAATTCGTGGTGGACGCCAATACTGCCGCGCTCCGGAAGATCGGTATCTTGCTGCTTGCTGTGTGCGGTCTGTCGGTTCTGCACGCACTAATTCTCCAGCCCATCATATTGGCTGCTGTGACGCTGCCTGATGGCATGGTGCTGCACCCGGCGATTTCGTGGGACGTGAAAGGGGTGAAGAACATCTGGCTACACTATGACGTGCCGTTGTTCACTTTCACGCTGGGTGGTCTGGCGCTGCTTTTCTCCGAAGCATTGCGCGCCGGTTCTGTCTATCGCGAAGACAGCGAGAGTGTCGTCTGATGCCGATCATCACCAATCTCGATGTGATGATGGCGAAGCGGAAGGTCAGCTTGAAAGAGCTGGCCGACCGCGTCGGTATCTCCAATACGAACCTTTCGCTGCTCAAGACGGGGAAGGTGCAGGGAGTGCGCTACCGGACGCTCGATGCCTTGTGCAAGGAGCTCGACTGCCAGCCTGGTGACATCCTCGAATACCGTCCTGAAGATAGCGCCGGCGGTTGAAATGTTGACGCTGCCCCAGCGCACTGGCTAGGCGTTTCGCTCCAGTTTTCAGGGGACTTCGATTGTCAGCCAATATCGCCGAAATGGAAAAACGCCGCGAGGCTGCCCGGATGGGTGGCGGCCAGAAGCGGATCGACGCGCAGCACGCCAAGGGCAAACTGACAGCGCGCGAACGGCTCGACGTGCTGCTCGACGAGGGAAGCTTTGAAGAGATCGACATGTATGTCGAGCATGACTGCGTCGATTTCGGCATGGCCGACACCAAGATACCAGGCGATGGCGTGGTCACCGGCAGCGGCACGATCAACGGGCGGTTGGTCTATGTCTATTCGCAGGATTTCACCGTCTTCGGTGGCTCTCTATCGAAGCGCCATGCGGAGAAGATCTGCAAGGTGATGGAAACCGCCATGAAGAATGGCGCTCCGGTGATTGGCCTCAACGACAGCGGTGGCGCGCGGATTCAGGAGGGCGTGGCGAGCCTTGGCGGCTATGCCGATGTGTTCCAGCGCAATGTGTTGGCGAGCGGTGTGGTGCCTCAGATTTCGCTGATCATGGGCCCATGTGCGGGTGGGGCGGTCTATTCCCCCGCGATGACCGATTTCATCTTCATGGTGAAGGACAGCTCCTACATGTTCGTCACCGGCCCGGATGTGGTCAAAACCGTGACAAACGAGGTCGTCACCCAGGAGGAATTGGGCGGGGCGGTAACGCACACCACCAAGACCTCGGTCGCCGACCTTGCGTTCGAGAACGATATCGAAACGCTGGTCGCGACGCGGGCCTTCTTCGATTACCTGCCGCTGTCGAACCGTGAGGAAGTACCCGAGCGGCCGACCGCCGATCCGTTTGATCGCGAGGAACCGAGCCTTGACACGCTGATCCCTGACAATGCCAACCAGCCTTACGATATGCACGAAGTCATCCGTAAGACGCTGGATGAAGGTGATTTCTTTGAAATCCAGCCAGCGCATGCGGGCAATATCCTGTGCGGTTTTGGCCGGATCGAAGGACGCACCGTGGGCGTGGTCGCGAACCAGCCGATGGTGCTTGCGGGTGTGCTCGATATCAATGCCTCGAAGAAAGCCGCGCGCTTCGTGCGCTTCTGCGATGCGTTCGAGATTCCGATCCTGACCTTCGTCGATGTGCCCGGCTTCCTACCCGGCACCGCGCAGGAGCATAATGGCATCATCAAACACGGCGCGAAGCTGCTGTTCGCCTATGCCGAGGCAACCGTGCCCAAGATCACCGTGATCACCCGCAAGGCCTATGGCGGTGCCTATGACGTGATGGCGTCCAAGCACCTGCGCGGCGACCTCAACTACGCCTGGCCTACGGCAGAAATCGCAGTGATGGGCGCAAAGGGCGCGGTGGAGATCATTTTCCGCAAGGACATCGGCGACCCCGACAAGATCGCCGAGCGTACCAGGGAATACGAAGACCGCTTCGCCAACCCCTTCGTGGCGGCCCAGCGCGGCTATATCGACAATGTCATCTACCCGCACTCGACCCGGCGGAGGATTGCTCTGGGGCTAAGGAAGCTGCGGAACAAGCAGCTCGAGAACCCGTGGAAGAAGCATGATAACATTCCGTTGTGATGGGTGATTCAGCGATCTTGGTTGCGATTGTCGGTCTTGTGTCGGCGATACTTGGTGGCCTGATTCATGCCTTCGCAACGCGGGATTTCGAGCGGTATAAGTTCGAACAAGAAAGCAAATGGGACCTCTATACAAAATACTTCATTACGCTGGGCGAATTGGCCTTTTCTGAAGGGGGTAGTGAGCGCCGGATCAATGCGATGTCTCTGATGGCCCAATTGCGCGGTCGCATTGGCATTGTAGGATCGTCTGAAGTGATCAAAGCTGTGGGTGAAACGTTCAAGTTTGCAGAGTTCAATGATCCGTCCTCGCAAGCGGCTTTGGCTCGGGCACTCAATGCAATGCGGAAAGATGTAGGAAAGCGTCGCGATCCAGTTGGTGAAGCGGAGCTTGTGCAGTTGCTATTTGGCTCGCGAGAAGAATCCTCATGAAACTAGGTCGCCTCAACCGTCATTGCGAGGAGCCGCAGGCGACGCGGCAATCCAGATAGTGCGGGACTGGATTGCTTCGCTACGCTCGCAATGACGGGTAAAAGGTGGTGACGAGAGAAATTAACCCCGCCGTTTACATCATGGCGAACAAGCGAAACGGGGCGCTTTACACAGGTGTGACCTCCGACTTGCCGCAGCGCGTATGGCAGCATCGCGAAGGGGTCGTTGACGGATTCAGCAAGCGATATGGTTGCAAGATGCTGGTATGGTTCGAACAGCACGAAACGATGGAATCCGCGATCCTGCGCGAGAAACAGATCAAGGCTGGCAGCCGCAAGAAGAAGTTGGCATTGATCGAGTCTGACAATCCCGAATGGCGCGATTTGTATGACGATATTGCACACGGGTAACGTTGAACTGGATTGCCGCGTCGCCTGCGGCTCCTCGCAATGACGAAGGAAGAAGAATGAAACTAGGCCGCCTCAATCACATCGGCGTTGCAACGCCGTCCATCGCGGACTCCATCGTGCATTATCGCGAGACGATGGGCGCGACCGATATCGTCGAGCCGTTCGATCTGCCCGAGCAGGGGGTGAAGGTTTGCTTCGTCAACACGCCCACTCACTCCGGCATGAATGGCACGCAGATCGAGCTGATCGAGCCGCTCGATGAAAACTCAACCATCACCGGCTTTCTCGCCAAGAACCCGCTGGGCGGGCAGCATCATGTCTGTTTCGAGGTCGAGGATATTGCGGCGGCGCGCGAGTGGTTTGAGGGGCAGGGCAAACGCATCCTCGGCCCCACGCGGATTGGTGCGCATGGCACGCCGATCTTCTTCCTCCATCCCAAGGATATGCAGGGGATGCTGACCGAGATTATGGAAACGCCCAAATAGTACCCGGTCATCCCAGCGAAGCCTGGGATCGGTTGGAGGTCCGCGATACCCTGACAGCGATCCCGGCCTTCGCTGGGATGACGAGGGCGGATGCTTGATGACGACGGGTTTACATGACGCAGCGCGCCGTAACGTCCTTGCTAAGCAGCCCTTTGCCCCGCTAGGTCGGTCGCAAATCGCAACCTCAGGGAGAGCCGCGTGAGCTATGAACATATCATCGTCGAAAGCGATGGCCCGGTTACCACCATTACTCTCAACCGGCCGGATCGGCTCAACGCCTGTCCACCCGACATGGCGGTCGAAATCCGCGATGCGCTGACCGATATTGGTGAGACGCGTTGTTTTGTGATTACGGGCGAGGGGCGGGCCTTCTGCTCTGGCGCGGACCTTGCGGCGCGTGGTGATCGTCCGGTCACCGGCGGACGCGGTGCCTACGATTCGCTTGGCATGAGCTACAATCCGCTGATGATCCAGATGGCCGAATGCTCAGTGCCGATCGTGTGCGCGGTCAATGGTCCGGCGGCGGGTGTCGGTTGCTCGATTGCGCTGGCGGGTGATTTCGTGATTGCCGGCAAGAGCGGCTATTTCCTTCAGGCCTTCGTCAATATCGGCCTGGTGCCCGATGGCGGTGCGAGCTGGATGCTTCCGCGCATGATCGGCAAGGCACGCGCGACCGAGATGATGATGCTTGGCGAGAAAATTCCCGGCGAGAAGGCGGCGGATTGGGGCATGATCTACAAATGCGTCGATGATGATGCGCTGATGGATGAAGCGAAAGCGCTTGCGACCCGCCTTGCCAATGGCCCGACGCTCGCGCTCGGCCAGATGCGCGCCAACATCAATTTCGCGCTGCAGAATAACTATCCGGCGGCCTTGCATCAGGAAGCCGTCGGCCAACGCCGCGCGGGCGACAGCGCCGACGCGATGGAGGGTGGTGCAGCCTTCCTGATGAAGCGCAAGGCCGAGTTCAAAGGGAAGTAGTCGGCTTGTCATAGCTGTGTTATACGAGTAACACGGCAATATGAGCTTGGCGCTTGCAACATCGTCGGACCTTCGTGTCACCTCGGATGGCACACGCTCGCGGCTTTTTTGCGCGACCGATGAATATACGGCGGCGCTCGGCTATTATCCCGCAGGTATCTACCAACCCGAACACGAACATAGCCGTGCGCAGCTGAGCTTTCTGCTGTGCGGCGGCTATGCCGAAACCGAGCGCAATCGCGACTACGAGACCACCTCTCCGCTGCACAAGTTTCGCCCTGCCGGATCGCGGCACAGCGCCGATTTCGGACGTTTCGGCGCGTTGATTTTCTCGGTGGACTTTTACGATCCGAGCTGCGTCCGCGCCGCTCCGGAAGGATGGCATGCAAATGGCCGCTGGGTGACCGATCTTTGCCGCCTGATATTCACCGATAGCGCGCCTGCTGACGAGGTGGTCGATGATCTGATCGGCGGGCTGGAGATCGAAAGTGCCCCCGGCAGCGTGCGTCTGGACCATGCGCCGATCTGGCTTAGACGCGCTGCAGAGCGATTTGCCGATGACCCGTTGAGCGACGTGAGCGAAGTCGCGTACGAGGCGGGTGTCCACCGGGTGCACCTGTCACGGGCATTCCGCAAATATCTCGGCCTGTCACCTTCGCATTATCGCCTGTTTTGCAAGACCACGCGCGCTTTGCACAGAATGATCGATCACCATGAAAGCCCGGCAATGGCCGCTGCTTCGGCAGGCTTTGCCGACCAGGCGCATTGGACGCGCGCCAGCCGCGTGCTTGCAGGCGTTGCACCCGGGCAATTGCGGATGCTGCTATTTGCCTGACCGTGTTACCTCCGTTCAAGAATTGTCTCTCGCGCCGGCATAGGTCTCCACCAACTATGGAGGAAACCATCCTATGCGCTACAAACACCACCTGCTTGCCGGACTATCGGCAATGACCGCAATTATTGCTGCCCCGGCGGCTGCCGGCGAGGATCCGTCTTTTGATCGTGCCGCAACAGCTGTTCAGGAGCGGATGGCGCTGATCGATGCGGTGCCGGGGCGCATTCCCGGGCGCACGATAGTCATGGTCAAATCAGACGGCCGGCATATAGTCGATGCCCAAGGTGTGACGCGGCAAGATGGCGGCACAGTGGTTACCGAAGATACACCGTTTTACATTGCTTCGATGACCAAGGCATTTGTTGGTCTGATGGCGGTCCGGCTCGATCAGGATGGCACCTTTCCGCTGGAAACGACGCTTGCCGAAGTCTTTCCGGAAATGGCGGTCGAAGGTGTCGATATGTCCCAGCTGACCATGCGCCGCCTGCTCAACCACCAGCTTGGGTTTCAAGCGTCCCCGTTGACGATGCGCACGGCCTACACCGACCGAGTAAAGGTCGCGGACTATTCGGCGATAATCAACGCTGCGGGTGTGAAGATCGATAAAGAGTTTCGCTACAGCAATCTCGGCTATGTACTGTACGGCGCAGCGCTGGAGAAACGAACAGGCCGGGCATGGCGCGCGTGGATAGAAGACACGGTGTTCGAGCCGCTCAATATGCAGCATACATCCGCGCGCACGAGCGATTTTGCCGAGGTAAGTAATTCGCACTATCGTTCGGGCGGGAAGCTCACGCGCTACCAGCCCAAGGTGGACGAGGTGATGCACGCCGCTGGCGGTTTGGTTATATCTGCGCGTGATATGAGCCGCTGGCTTTCGGCCAATACTGGCGCGGCAAGCGTGATCGACCAATCGACCTTTGTTGCAGCACAGACCCGTCAGGTGGATTTCGATATGCGGCAGGGGCCGATGCGGTGCACCGGCTACTCGTTCGGTTGGCGTCAATGCAGCGGTTTCGGCCTCTCTTTCCTTGAGCATGGCGGGACTTACACCGGTATGCGCAGCCAGATGGTGATTGTGCCCGAACATGGCGTCGGTTTTGCCGCGATGTTCAACAGCGACAGCATGACCGGAGGGCTGGGCGGGCAGTTGATGCTAACATTCCTGGCCGCTTATGCAGGACAGGCCGAAGCACTGCCCCCGCCGGCTGCCTTCGCCGAGATGTATGGTCAGCGCGTGGCCCGGCTCGATGCAGGACGGGTCGATGCAGCCGAGGAGGAGCGGGGCCAGGATCAGTGGGGCGGCTGGCAATGGCAGCCCACTGTCGGCGATCTGGCCCTCTACACCGGAACCTACTCCGACCCGGCTCTCGGGATATTGGAGGTGGGACTGGTTGACGGCGCAATCAATGCTCGGCTCAACGGAATGCCGGCAACTCTCGAGCCAGCCAAGACTGATGTCTTTGGCGCAGTTCTCGCAACCGATTACGAGATCGAGCGTATGGATTTCGAACGCAACGGCGAAGGCGCGATCGATGCGGTGAATTTCCTCGGGCGCAGGTTTGTCCGACAGGGCAAATAGCGCGGCGTCAGATTGGCAAGGCGGCGTCCTCACGCTAGGACGCCGCCATGACCGACAAACCTTCCGTTTCCGACTGGCAAGACCTAGCTGACAAGGAATCCAAGGGCCGCGATCTCACCAAGGAGATGCCCGAAGGATTCGACGTAAAGCCGCTTTATACGGAGGATGATTCCGCCGATCCGGGCCTGCCCGGCTTCGCGCCGTTCACGCGCGGAGTGAAGGCAACGATGTATGCAGGCCGTCCGTGGACGATCCGGCAATATGCAGGCTTCTCGACCGCCGAGGAATCGAACGCGTTCTACCGTCGCAATCTGGCAGCGGGCCAGAAAGGCCTGTCGGTGGCCTTCGATCTCGCTACGCACCGAGGGTACGATTCCGACCATCCGCGCGTGGTTGGCGATGTCGGCATGGCGGGTGTGGCGATCGATACGGTCGAGGACATGCAGATCTTGTTCGACCAGATCCCGCTCGACACAATGTCGGTCAGCATGACGATGAACGGTGCGGTGATCCCGGTGCTCGCATTCTATATCGTTGCGGGCGAGGAGCAGGGCGTCTCGCCCGAGCAGCTCAGCGGGACGATCCAGAATGACATCCTCAAGGAATTCATGGTCCGCAACACTTACATTTATCCGCCCGCGCCAAGCATGCGGATCGTGTCGGACATCATCGCCTACACATCCGAAAATATGCCGCGTTTCAACAGCATATCGATTTCGGGTTATCATATGCACGAGGCGGGCGCGACGGCGGTGCAGGAGCTCGCCTTCACCATCGCCGACGGCAAGGAATATGTGAAAAGCGCGATGGAAACGGGGCTCGATATCGATGCCTTTGCGGGCCGCCTGTCCTTCTTCTTCGGCATTGGCATGAACTTCTTCATGGAAATCGCCAAGCTGCGCGCCGCGCGAACCCTTTGGTGGAAAGTGATGGACGATCTGGGCGCGAAGAAGGATCGCTCCAAGATGCTGCGCACGCATTGCCAGACTTCGGGTGTCTCGTTGCAGGAGCAGGACCCGTACAACAACGTTATTCGGACCACGGTGGAGGCAATGGCGGCGACGCTCGGTGGCACGCAATCGCTCCACACCAATGCGCTTGACGAAGCCATCGCGCTACCGACCGATTTCAGCGCCCGCATTGCGCGCAACACGCAGCTGGTTCTGCAGGAAGAAACCGGAATTACCAATGTCGTCGATCCTCTCGGCGGCAGCTACTATGTCGAGGCGCTGACCGCGAAACTGGTTGAGGAAGCCGAGAAGGTCATGGCCGAAGTCGATGCGGCGGGCGGGATGACCAAATATGTCGATAGCGGCGCGCCCAAGGCGGCTATTGAACGCGCGGCGGCGGAAAAGCAGACCAGCGTCGATCGCGGCGAGACGGTGATTGTGGGGGTAAACAAATACCGCCTTTCCGAAGAAGAACCGATTGAGACGCTCGAAGTCGATAATCACAAGGTCCGCGAGGGCCAGATCGAGCGGCTCAAGAAGAACCGTGCGGGGCGCGATGAAGCGAAGTGTCAGGCGGCGTTGGATGCGTTGCGGGAAGCGGCCAAACACTCTTCCGCTGACCCTGAGCCTGTCGAAGGGTTGTCCTTATCTTCGGAAGAGAAGGGCAGTGCTTCGACAAGCTCAGCACAAGCGGATTTAGGGAATAATCTTCTCGCCCACGCCGTAGAATGTGCCCGCCATCGTGCAACGCTCGGTGAAATATCCTCGGCGATGGGCGATGTGTTCGGACGCTACGATACGATGCCGACGCCAGTGAAGGGCGTCTACAAGGCCGCCTATGCCGACGACACGCGCTGGCAGCAGGTGGTCGACGGGGTTGATGCAGTCACACGCCGCAAGGGCCGCAAGCCGAAAATCATGATCGCGAAAATGGGTCAGGACGGCCACGATCGCGGCGCCAATGTGATCGCCAGCGCCTTTACCGATATGGGCTTTGAGGTTGTCTCCGGCCCGCTGTTCCAGACCCCGCAGGAAACGCTCGAAATGGCGCTGGAGAACGATGTCGATGCAATCGGCGCAAGCTCGCTCGCGGCGGGACACAAGACGCTGATACCCGAGCTGATCAACTTGCTCAAGGAGGCCGGGCGCAGCGATATCAAGGTCACCGCAGGCGGGGTGATCCCCCCTCAGGATTACGACTTCCTGCGTGAGGCAGGCGTGCAGGGCATCTACGGCCCCGGTTCCAATGTGGTGGAATGCGGCGCCGATATGCTGCGCCTGCTGGGCCATAATATGCCGCCTGTAGGCGAGGAACTGGAGGCAGCAGAGTGAGCGTAACCACACAAAACCACGTCATTGCGAGCGAAGCGCGGCAATCCAGAGTGGTGCGCGCTAGCTCTGGATTGCCACGGCGACTGCGTCGCCTCGCAATGACGAAAGGGATACAAGAATGATCGGTCGGTTTGTACGCTTTGCGTCGCTGGGCTTTGCGTTGATCTCAGCGCTATATTGGATGGGGATAGCGAGTTTTGTTCAGATAATATTCGCGCTAGAGGAACAAACGGCGGTTGCGGCTGGCGCTCAGTGGGCTGCTCAGGCAATTCCTATGATTGTGTATGCTCTGGCATGTGTGCTTTTTTGTCATTGGTTTGCAAAAGGCGTTGTCCGTCGAATTGATATTGAAGGCCCGTTTGAATGACCCAAATCCGCACCGACTGGACCCGCGACGAAATCGCGACGCTGTTCAACCTCCCATTCACCGAGCTGCTGTTTCAGGCGGCCTCGGTCCACCGCGAGAACCATCCGCCGGATCAGGTGCAGCTTTGCACCTTGCTCAGCATCAAAACCGGTGGCTGCCCGGAGGATTGCGGCTATTGTTCGCAGTCGGTGGAGGCCGATAGCGGGGTCGAGGCGACCAAGCTGATGGATGTGCAGGCGGTGCTGCAATCGGCGGCGCAGGCCAAGGATCATGGCAGCCAGCGTTTCTGCATGGGCGCGGCGTGGCGTAATCCGAAGGACCGCGACATGCCCAAGATCGTCGAGATCGTGAAGGGCGTGCGCGAAATGGGTCTGGAGACCTGCATGACGCTGGGCATGCTGACGCCGAAACAGGCCGATATGCTCGCCGAGGCGGGGCTCGATTACTACAATCACAATATCGATAGCAGCCCCGAATATTACGAGCGTGTGATCACCACCCGGACGATGGACGAGCGGCTCGATACGCTGGAAAATGTCCGCAATTCGGGCATCAATGTGTGCAGCGGCGGGATCATCGGCATGGGCGAAACGCGCGAGGACCGCGTGGGCTTCGTCCATACGCTCGCGACGTTGGAACAGCACCCCGAAAGCGTGCCGGTCAATGCGCTGGTGCCGGTGAAGGGCACAGTGCTGGGCGATATGCTGCACGATACGCCGCTCGCCAAGATCGACGACATCGAATTCGTCCGCACCGTTGCAGTGGCGCGGATCACCATGCCGATGAGCATGGTGCGCCTCAGCGCGGGCCGTGAAAGCATGAGTGATGCAACGCAGGCGCTGTGCTTTATGGCCGGGGCGAATTCGATCTTCACCGGCGAAAAGCTGCTGACCGCGCCCAATGCGGGCGACGATAGCGATGCGGCTTTGTTCGAGCGGCTCGGTATGACTGCACTGCAGGGCGAAGAGCCGATGAGGGCGTGCGGCGGTCAGGCGGCGAGCAGGCAAGTGGCGGAGGCTGAGCCGGCGGAGTAAATGCACTACGACTCCATCCCGTCATTGCGAGCGAAGCGAAGCAATCCAAGGTGCTGTGCCATGGATCGCCGGGTGGCTCTATGAGCCGTCTTCGACTCCGCCTGTGGCTCCTCGCGATGACGGTGTAGTGTGACCCTCGGCTTCTCTGTCGATGAACTCCTGCCAAAAGCTCGTGGAGGCGGGCAGCTCAAGATGGGGCTTTGCTCGCTGAGCGAAGATGAATGGTTGCAGCGCGACCCCGATCTGGCGGCGCGTGAGGCTGGCTTCCTCGAACATCCCGAAAGCGTCCAATTGTCTGACGACGGTTTGGCCGCAGGCGATGAACTCGCCGCTATGCTCGGCGTGTCCGGCGGATTGCCCGGTGCGGCAAAAGCGCATCACGAGGATATGTGCCTGCTGACCCGCGAACCGCATGAGGACATCTACCGGCTTGTCGGCGCTGCCATCGCGTGGCCGACCGATTGGCGTCCGAAGGACAAAATGGGCCTTCCGCTCGCTGCGATGCACGCGCCAATCCAAGGGTATAAAGAGCAGCTCGCCAGCGGGGTCGATTACTTCATGGCCAAGCTCAAGCCCGGCAAGATATTCGGGCGCTGCAACTGGTTTATCGCGCCGACGCCCGAGATGCGCTGGATCGCCGATGATCCCGCGATCGCCTTCGCCGGGGTCAATACCAAGAATGCGGGGGAGAGGCTGTTCGTCCGCAGCGAGCGGCAGACATTACGCCGCCTTCCCGAAACGGGCGCAATCCTGTTCACGATTGGCGTCTATGTTGCGCCGCTGGCTGATTTGTCGCGGGGGAACGTGGCGATGCTGTCCGAGGCGGTTTCGACACTTCTCGACGGCGAGGGCGATCGCCGCTCGGCAAGCCACTTTGCCGACGCGCTGATTGGCTATAATGAGGGGCTGGAAAGGGCCATGCCATGATCTTCCTGCTACCTGCCATGATGTTTGCCGCCACCGATGCGCCGTTCGACTGTTCGGTCGACCAGATGACTCAGCAGGGTATGAATTATTGCGCCTATCAGGACTATCTTGCCGCCGATGCCGAATTGAACAGGCAGTGGAAAAAGACCGCAGCGGTGATGAAAGAGCGCGACGAAGACTGGGACAGCGAATATGACGACCGGCCCGGCTATTTCGACACTTTACTCGCCGCCCAGCGTGCCTGGATACTCTACCGCGACAAGCATTGCGCCAGCGAGGGCTATTACGCACGCGGTGGGTCGCTGGAGCCCTTGCTGGTATCGACATGCAAGACGAAATTGACCAAAGACCGCACGCAAGCGCTGCAATATCTGATCGAGCAATAGGGGCTCCATGTTTAAGAAAATTCTGATCGCCAATCGCGGTGAAATTGCCTGCCGTGTGATCACAACCGCGCGGCGGATGGGGATCGCGACGGTCGCTGTTTATTCGGACGCTGATGCGCGCGCGCCGTTTGTGCGAATGGCAGACGAGGCGGTTCACATTGGTCCGGCTCCCGCGGCCGAGAGCTATCTGATTGCCGACAAGATCATCGACGCCTGCAAGCAGACCGGGGCCGAGGCGGTGCATCCGGGTTATGGTTTTCTTTCCGAGCGCGCGAGTTTCGTCGAGGCGCTCGAGAAAGAGAATATTGCTTTCATCGGCCCGCCGGTCGGCGCGATTGCCGCGATGGGCGACAAGATCGAATCCAAGAAGCTTGCCAAGGAAGCGGGCGTCAATACCGTGCCCGGCTCGCCCGACGCCATCGACACCACCGAAGAGGCGCTGAAATGGGCCAACAAAATCGGCTATCCGGTGATGATGAAGGCCAGCGCGGGCGGCGGCGGCAAGGGGATGCGGCTCGCCTGGAACGACACCGATGTGAACGAGGGTTTCGAAGCCACCCAGCGCGAAGGCAAGAACAGCTTTGGCGACGACCGCGTATTCATCGAGAAATTTATCGAGGATCCGCGCCATATCGAGATCCAGGTGCTAGGCGACAAGCATGGCAACGTGATCTATCTTAACGAGCGCGAATGCAGCATCCAGCGGCGGCACCAGAAGGTGGTCGAGGAAGCGCCATCACCCTTTGTCACGCCCAAGATGCGCAAGGCGATGGGCGAGCAGGCGGTCGCTTTGTCGAAGGCGGTCGAGTACCATTCGGCGGGCACGGTCGAGCTGATCGTCAGCGGCGCGGACAAGAGCGGCGAGAGTTTCTACTTCCTCGAAATGAACACACGGCTGCAGGTCGAACATCCGGTTACCGAAGCGATTACGGGTATCGATCTGGTCGAGCAGATGATCCGCGTGGCAGCGGGTGAAAAGCTCGAAATCAAGCAGAAAGACGTCAAGATCGACGGCTGGTCGATCGAGAACCGGGTCTATGCAGAAGATCCCTATCGCGGCTTCCTGCCATCAACCGGGCGGTTGGTGCATTACACCCCGCCGGTCGAACCGTGGGAAGACGACGGCGCCGAGAATGGTCGCCGTGGGATCGACGGTATCCGCGTCGATGATGGCGTCTACGAAGGCGGCGAAGTGTCGATGTTCTACGACCCGATGATCGCCAAGCTGATTACCTGGGGCAAAACGCGCGACGAGGCAGCCGATCTGCAAGTGCAGGCGCTCGATGCCTTCCGGATCGAGGGGCTGGGGCACAATGTCGATTTTCTCAGCGCGATCATGCAGCATCAGCGTTTCCGTTCGGGCGAGTTGACCACCGGCTTTATCGCCGAGGAATATCCCGAAGGATTCGAGGGTGCGGCAGCTTCGGATGAACTCAAACGCAACCTCGCGGCGATTGGCGGTGTTCTGGCGACCATCGACGATGACCGGTCGCGCCGGGTCGATCAGCAGCTGAACGGTAGGTCGTTTGCGGTTGGCGACTGGTCGGTCCGGATTGGCGATACGGACTATAAGGTCGCGATCGAGGAAGAGGCGATCACGGTTGATGGAGAAACAATAGCGCTCGACCTGGAATACACACCCGGCGAGACGATGATCGATGTTGAGGTCGAAGAAGAGGCTTTGACCATCCAGCTCGCGAAGACGCGTACGGGTTTTGACATTATCACGCGAGGGGGCACGCATTCGCTGCGCATCCTGCCCGCGCATGTCGCCCCCTTTGCCGAGCATATGATCGAGAAAGAGCCACCCGATCTTTCCAAGATGCTGATCTGCCCGATGCCGGGCCTTTTGGTGAAGTTGCATGTCGGCGAAGGCGATGAAGTGCAGCCAGGGCAACCTTTGGCAACGGTCGAAGCGATGAAGATGGAGAATATCCTTCGCGCCGAAAAACAAGGTGTTATCGCCAAACTCAACGCCGAAGAAGGCGAGAGTCTTGCGGTGGATGCTGTGATTCTAGAACTCGAATAGAATTATCTTTCACTGCTCTGTGTGATAGTTCCAATCGTCCAACAAAACTGTGGAGGGCGACCGGTCGAGTTCTAGGCTTTGTCGGTGATTTGCGCATCTTGTCTGCTGCAGGAGGCGTTTATGGCTCATCAAGGAATCGGTTTCTTCAATAACAGGAACCAGTATTTCAAGACGCCCGAAGAGGCGACCACCAGCGATCTGTCGGCTTTGCTTGGTCGTATTGGTGACGGCGATAGTCTCGCGCCGGGTATAGCGGCAATGCTCCTTGAACGTCGCTCGGAGATCGAAACGATCTTCGCCGAGCATGACGAAATGGTCGAGCAAGCGGGGAAATTCGGCATCAGGCCGGGATTTGCGGCCGACAATGTTACGGCGTTGCCCGTTGCAGAGCAGGACGGGAAAGAGGCTGTCTAGCGACAGCAAAAGCCGGAGCCTGTCACCCAGGAGAGAGACATGACCCTACCAATTACTGCAACCGTCGCCGCGCTGTGCGCATTGCTGCTCCTTTACACGGCGATTGCCACCGTCCGGCAACGGTTGCGACTAAAGGCGGCCTTTGGCGACCACGGCGACGCGGGACTGATCGCGGCAAGCCGCAGCCATGGCAACTTGGCCGAGCACGCTCCCATCGTGATTATCATGCTTGGCTTGCTCGAGATGGCGGAAGCGAGCGCGACCCTGCTGATGGTAGCGGGGGCAGTTTTCGT